>JBFIHG010000001.1:0-150007 GCA_041601945.1 Porticoccaceae bacterium
CGTCTGGTGGAAATCGCTAATGCCACCGGGGCGGACGCCATTTCTCACGGTGCCACCGGCAAGGGCAACGATCAGGTGCGGTTTGAATTGGGGGCCTATGCGTTGAAGCCCGGTGTCAAGGTAATCGCGCCGTGGCGGGAGTGGGATTTGACGTCGCGGGAGACATTGATGGCGTACTGCAAGACCCACGCTATCCCCGTGGACTTTGCCAGCAGCAAGAAAAAATCTCCCTATTCGATGGATGCCAATTTACTGCACATATCCTACGAAGGCGACATGCTTGAAGACCCCTGGACCGAGGCGGAGGAAAGCATGTGGCGCTGGAGCGTGGCACCGGAGGCCGCACCGGATCAACCGCAGTATCTGGAATTGAGCTACGCCGGTGGCGATATTGTTGCGCTGGATGGTAAACCCATGTCACCGGCACAGGTACTGACCGAACTGAACCGGGTCGGCGGTGCCAATGGTATTGGTCGTCTCGATCTGGTGGAAAACCGTTACGTCGGCATGAAATCCCGCGGCTGTTACGAAACGCCGGGCGGCACCATTATGCTGCGCGCGCACCGCGCCATCGAATCCATCACCCTGGACCGGGAAGTGGCGCATTTGAAGGACGAGTTGATGCCGCGCTATGCGAGTCTGATTTACAACGGCTACTGGTGGTCGCCGGAACGTCGCATGTTGCAAACGATGATTGATCAATCCCAACAGTACGTCAACGGCGTGGTACGCCTGAAGTTGTACAAGGGCAATGTCATTATCGTCGGGCGCAAATCGGACGATAGCCTGTTCGATGCGCGAATTGCCACGTTCGACGATGATGCCGGGGCCTACAATCAGCAGGACGCGGAAGGGTTTATTAAGCTCAATGCCCTGCGCCTGCGCATCGCAGCGGATAGAAAACGCTGAATTAGCGCGTGCCATTCGCCAGATCAGCTTCAAACTAACCTTCCGGTCTTGCGTCGATCCCGCGACGCTTGATGTAGGTCATTCGCCACGAGGCCCCGATCCTTAATAATGCGCGCGGGAAAACTGCCCGGTTAGTCGGGCTCGTCAAGGAAACAGAAAATGAGTGATAACGGACCGACCAGTGCACCACCCGTGTACAACTTACGAGTGGTCAGACAATTTTCGATTATGACTGTTGTATGGGGCATTGTCGGCATGCTGGTGGGGGTGATCCTGGCGGCAGAGATGGTTTGGCCGGATCTGAGCATGGGTTTGCCGTGGTTTCATTTCGGGCGTCTGCGTCCCCTGCATACTAACGCGGTGATTTTTGCATTTGGTGGTTGCGCACTGTTCGCAACGTCTTACTACATCGTGCAGAAAACCTGTCGGACAAGTCTATTTGCCCCCGGACTGGCGGCCTTTACATTTTGGGGCTGGCAACTGGTGATTGTTGCCGCCGCTATAACGTTGCCACTGGGCCTGACCACCAGTAAGGAGTACGCAGAGCTGGAATGGCCGATCGATATTCTCATTACGCTGGTGTGGCTGTCCTACGCGGTGGTTTTTTTCGGCACCTTGGTCAAACGCACCACCTCCCATATTTACGTCGCAAACTGGTTTTTTGGGGCATTTATACTTGCGGTAGCGATGTTGCATGTGGTCAATAGTGCAGCGATTCCGGTGTCACTGTTTAAATCTTACTCGGTGTATGCGGGTACGATCGATGCGATGGTGCAGTGGTGGTATGGCCACAATGCCGTGGGCTTTTTTCTGACGGCGGCATTTCTCGGCATGATGTATTACTTCGTGCCCAAGCAGGCCGGTCGGCCGGTGTATTCCTATCGATTGTCGATCGTGCATTTCTGGGCGCTTATCGCGGTCTACATCTGGGCCGGCCCACACCATTTGCACTACTCCACTTTGCCGGACTGGGCGCAGAGTCTCGGTATGGTGATGTCGATTATTCTTCTGGCACCCTCCTGGGGCGGGATGATCAACGGCATTATGACCCTGTCCGGCGCCTGGGAAAAATTGCGTACCGATCCAACGCTGCGTTTTCTGGTTGTGTCGCTGTCGTTTTATGGAATGGCGACATTTGAAGGTCCTATGATGTCGATCAAAACCGTCAATGCGCTTTCACATAACACGGACTGGACGATTGGGCATGTGCACTCTGGCGCGCTCGGCTGGGTGGCCATGATTTCCATCGGCAGCATGTATCACCTTATTCCCATCCTGTTTGAACGAGCCGGAATGTACAGCGTTAAATTGATCAATACGCATTTTTGGCTGGCTACCATTGGCACGGTGCTATATATCGCATCCATGTGGGTGAACGGTATCGCACAGGGCCTGATGTGGCGCGCGTTTAACGCCGACGGCACCCTGACCTACACCTTTGCGGAATCAGTTGAGGCGAGTATGCCGGGCTACTATGTGCGCCTGCTGGGTGGTGGGTTGTTTTTCCTCGGCATGCTGGTGATGGCTTATAACGTCTGGCAAACCTGTCGCGGCGCCAGGCCTGCGGCCGAGCCGACTTCTCGCGCGACTGCAACGACGTAGGGCGCTATACGATGAAACACGACATTGTTGAAAAAAACGTCGCGCTGTTAATTGTGCTGACGCTGGTGGCCATGAGTTTTGGCGGTCTGGCGCAAATAGTGCCCCTGTTCTTCACCCAATCCACCACCACACCCATTGCGGGTTTGATGCCGCTGCCAGCACTGGCGCTGGAGGGGCGCGATATCTATATTCGCGAAGGCTGTCATGTTTGTCATACGCAAATGATTCGCCCATTTCGTTCTGAAACCGAACGCTACGGGCACTACAGTGTGGCCGGCGAGCAAGTTTACGAGCATCCGTTTTTATGGGGCTCAAAACGCACTGGGCCGGATTTGGCGCGGGTTGGTGGCCGCTATAGTGACGAGTGGCATCGCGCGCATCTCTACAATCCGCGGGACGTTGTGCCTGTGTCTAATATGCCTGCATTCCCCTGGCTGTTTCAGAATGTTGTCACTGGCAAAGATACTGCGGCGAAAATGACGGCGTTGCGCCGAGTCGGTGTGCCCTACACTGATGGGGATATCGCAGCGGCCGCCGCGCCCTTCGCAGGCGGTGATGTTAAGGAGGTCGATGCATTGGTGGCCTACTTGCAACAATTGGGTACGTTAATTCAGCAAAAGCGTTAACGGACGCCAGGGGGGATTCGTGGATCAGGGCACTGTGCAGGGGATTGGAACATTATTGGCGATGTTGGCGTTTATTGCTATTTGCCTGTGGGCTTACAGCGGGCGTAACAAGGAACGCTTTGAAGAGGCCGCTCGTCTACCCTTTGCAGATGATTTGTCTGCGCAAGACACGCCGCCGCAGACGTTCAGTGAATTGGGTGAGAGGCCCGAAGTCGACAAGCTACGGGGTAACGAATGAGCACGTTCTGGAGTTGGTGGGTCATAGTAATCTTTACCGTAACCCTGGTCGGTGTGTGCTGGATTCTGGTTGCCAATCGCAGCGTGGTGTTGCGGGAAAAACCGAAAGATGGGGAGCCCCCAAAAACTGGGCACGTCTACGACGGAATTGAGGAATACGATAACCCGTTGCCGGCCTGGTGGTTCAAATCGTTTGTGGCTACGGTGGTGTTTGCAATTGTTTACGTGCTGCTGTATCCGGGGCTGGGCAATTTTCCTGGTGTGCTGGGCTGGACATCGAGTGGGCAGTGGCTTGATCAGGAAAAAAAGGCGGATGATCGGTTCGAGGCGGCCTATGCTAACTTCAAGGATCAGTCCATAGAAGAACTGGCGCTCGACCCCGCTGCTTTCAAAATAGGTCGTCGCTTGTTTGGTAACAATTGCGCCGCGTGTCATGGCAGCGATGGTGGTGGCGGTTACGGGTTTCCGGATTTGACCGACGACGACTGGTTGTATGGCGGCACAGCTGCGGCAATCCAGGCATCGATCACCCATGGGCGGCGCGGCGCGATGCCCGGTTGGGCGGCGATAATCGGCGAGGATGGGGTCGGCTCGGTAACCGAATATGTTCTGCAAATAAGCGCTCGCGAGCACGATGCTACTCTGGCCGGTAAGGGCGAGCAGCTATTTACGACTTATTGCGCCAGCTGCCACAGTGCGGACGGGCGTGGCAATCAGGCATTGGGTGCGCCCAATTTAACCGATGATGTATGGCTCTATGGTCGTTCGCCGGAACTTATAAAAACGACTATACGGGGTGGGCGGCAGGGCTTGATGCCAGCCCAGGGTGAACAACTACGGGAAGGTAAAATTCGCTTGTTAGCCAGTTACGTGTACAGTTTGTCGAGACAGTAATGGTGTGAAAGTGCGATGACTGCACCGGGACAAGGTAAGCCACCTGCCAGCGATGAGCATCATGTTCTCTATCTGTATGAAACGCGCAGGAAAATATATGCGCGGCGCTTCGTCGGATTTTTTCGCAAGTTAAAAAAACGTAGTGGCATTCCGTTGTTGTTAGGGTATTTCCTGCTGCCGTGGATACAAATCGACGGTCGTCAGGCGGTCTGGTTTAATCTGCCGGAACGTCAGTTCCACATCTTTTGGGTCACATTTTGGCCGCAGGATTTTATGCTGCTGGCGTGGCTTCTGATTATCGCAGCGTTCGCCCTGTTTACCGTTACGGTACTGGTCGGACGGGTGTGGTGTGGCTTTAGTTGCCCGCAAACGGTGTGGACGATGCTGTTCATGGGTGCTGAACATTTTTTTGAAGGGGATAGAAATCGGCGTATCAAGCTCGATTTGTCGCCCTGGAGTTTCAACAAGCTGTGGCGCAAAAGTGGCAAGCATATTACCTGGCTGCTAATTGCTCTTGCGACCGGTTTTACGTTTGTGGCGTATTTTAACCCGGTCAGGCAATTGGTCCCACAATTTTTAACGTTCTCCGCCGATCCGGCCACGGTGTTCTGGACCTTCTTGTTTACGGGCATGACGTACATGAACGCGGGCTATCTGCGCGAACAAGTGTGCAAATACATGTGTCCGTATGCGCGTTTTCAAGCGGTCATGTTTGATCAGGATACGTTGATAGTGTCCTATGACAGTGCGCGTGGCGAGCCCCGCGGCGTGCGTAAAAAAGGCATCGATCATCGCGCTGGTGGGCTGGGAGATTGTGTCGACTGCGGCCTGTGTGTGCAGGTTTGCCCAGTGGGTATCGACATTCGCGACGGATTGCAGTCGGAATGTATCAGCTGCGGTTTGTGCATTGATGCCTGTGACGCCATCATGGACAAAGTGGAGTACCCGCGCCGCCTGATCAGTTTTACCACCGAAAATCAGTTGCAGAAGGGCGTAACGAAAATACTCAGACCGCGTCTGGTGGGGTATGGCGTAGCGTTACTGTTAATGATTACCCTGTTTGCTTATGCGCTGCTTACCCGTACGCCGGTGGAGCTCGATGTTGTTCGTGATCGCGCAATGTTGTACCGGGAAACTACGCGCGGCTTGATTGACAATATTTATACGTTACGCATTAGCAATATGGACAATCGCGATCATCGCTATCAAATTGCGATTAGTGGTGAGTACGATTTTAAATTTATCGGTGACAATTCGGTGCGCGTAGCGGCGGGAGAAGTATTTTTACACGTGATTAGATTGCAACTGGATCCCGGCTTTCTTAAGTCGGCCACCAGTGATGTTACCTTTGCGATCAAAGCGACCGAGGACGAGCGTATTGCCGACAGCGAAGAGAGCCGGTTTATCGGGCCTTTCAGGCGTTAGTTAAATTTATATGCTTCTCAATGGTGAGCTGACGCGACATATTTTTGTTGATTTGTACGTGATCTTAAGGGTGGGATAACAATCAATGGCGAGTGAGCATAAAAGCAGCATTGGTATCGACGGCGTGTCGAGCGAACCCTGGTACCGTCAATTCTGGCCCTGGTTTTTGATTGCCCTGCCAACGGTGGTGGTATGTGCAAGTTTGTACACCCTGGTTCTGGCCATTCGCTATAGCGACCCATTGGTCAGTGACAATTATTATCGGGATGGATTGGCTATAAACGAGCGCCTGTCCCAGGACGAACGTGCCCGGGCGCTGGGTCTGTCCGCGCGTATTGAATTTGCCGAAGATGGCGAGACAGTCGGCATCACCTTAAACGCGAGCGCAGCGCCAGATCATCCCGATTTACCTGATGTGCTGACGCTGCTGTTGCTACATCCGACAGACGCCCATGGGGATCGTGCCCTGGTGGCTACAGCCACGGGCGCGGGTGTCTATCGAGGTCATTTATCGGTACGGCCCGCTTATCGTTTTTATCTGCGCCTGATGCCAGGTCCACTAGCTGGTCGCGACGCCTATAATGCAGCTGCATGGCGATTGAACGGCGAAATTAATTTTGCACAGGAACATACGAGTTTTCTCGGCACGCGGGACAGTATTCTGCCGCCCGAAAAAGGTACGATAATTAAGGCCAGTGATCCAGACCATGTCCGATAACCTGTGCTTTCATTGTCACTTGCCCGTACCCAATGGCGTCGATATCAGTCTGGTGGTGGACGGCGTGCCAAGAGCAATGTGTTGCATTGGTTGTGAGGCGGTGGCAAGCGCGATTGTCGATGGTGGGCTGGAAAAATTTTATCGTTATCGAACGCGCCCTGCCCAGCGTGGCGCTACTGCGGTCGACGCGGAGTTTGGCGGCTACGATGTGCCTGCGGTGTATGAAGATTTAATCAGCGTCGATGCGCAGGGTCTGGCCACCGTGGAGTTGGCCGTCTCCGGCATCACCTGTACCGCTTGCGCCTGGCTTATTGAGCATCAGCTGCAAAAACTGCCCGATGTGTCCGCGGTTTCGGTGAACGTCACACGCCATCGCTGCCGGGTGCAGTGGCGCCTTGCGAACTTGCCCCTGAGCAAAGTGCTGGCTGCTATCGCGAGTATTGGCTATGGGGTTGAACCAGCCGACGAATCCAGCGCATTGACATCAATTGCAGTTGAGCAACGGCGTTATGTTTTGCGACTTGGCGTTGCCGGTATTGGCATGATGCAGGCCGGCATGCTGGCCATTGCGTTGTACGCAGGCGCTTTTCAGGGCATCGAACAGCAATGGGTGAATTTTTTACGCTGGATCAGTTTACTGGTTGCCACGCCGGTGGTGGTGTATTCGGCACAACCGTTTTTTCTTGGAGCCTGGCGCAGCGTGCGCTGCCTGCATTTAACCATGGATGTACCTATTGCTCTGGCAATAGCGTTGGCCTACACGGCGAGTTTTTGGGCAACCATTACGCATGCCGGGGAGGTTTATTTTGACGCGGTGTCGATGCTGACATTCTTTTTATTGCTGGGCCGTTTTTTTGAGATGCGCGTCCGTTATCGCAATGAATTGGCGACTGGACGTGTGCGGCGTTCAGTGCCACTTACCGCTCTGCGGTTAACCGGTGCGACGTTGGAACGGGTGCCGGTAAAATCACTGTGTGTGGGTGAGATTATTCAGATCGGCGAGGGCGACACACTGCCAGTCGACGGGATAATTATTGCGGGACGCAGCCACATAGTGGAAGCGGTGTTGACCGGAGAGCAACAACCCGTTAGCAAAGGGCGCGGTGACATCGTTAGCGCTGGCACCGTAAATACTACCAACCGCCTCAGGGTACAGGTCAGTGCGGTCGGCCGGGCCACCAGGTTGTCAGCCATTTTGTCCATGCTGGATACAGCTGTTGCGCAAAAGCCCCGGCAAGTTGCTGTGGCGGACCGGCTGGCGGGTTGGTTTGTGGGCCTGGTGCTGGTGGTGGCCGCGTTGGTGTTTATGGTGTGGTGGTGGTTCCAACCGGAGCGCGCTTTGTGGGTGACATTGTCGGTATTAGTGGTGACCTGTCCCTGCGCGCTATCGCTCGCGACACCGGTGGCGTTGGCGGTGGCCACGGGTCGCTTACAACGACAGGGGTTCCTGGTGCGTCGCGGGCACGTATTGCAAACGTTACATGAGGTGACGCGAGTGATACTGGATAAAACCGGCACCCTGACCACCGGAAAGCTGGCAATACAAAAGGTGCTGATTCCATCCTCAGGTAATCCACAGCCGCATTCGTCCGCCCAGTGGGATGTGGTAATCGAGCCGCTCGACGCTAGAATTCTGGATATCGTCGCGGCACTGGAGCAGGGTTGTCGTCACCCGATCGCCATGGCGTTAAATGGTCGCGCAACGCTGATGCACGCGCGACAACTTAAGCATACTGTCGGCGGTGGTGTGAGTGGCGTGATTGATGGCGAACTGTACGCCCTTGGCAAACCGGATTTTATTGCCCGGACGCTGGGCCTGACACTGCCGTCCCTGGAGCTGGAAAGTGCCGGTCAGGTCGGTGACGAAGTTTGCGACGTCCGACCGCGAATTACGGTATTTCTGGCCAGTCGCCGCGGCCTGTTGGCGGCGCTAATTCTTGTCGATGCCCTGCGTCCTGGTGCGGCCGACGTTGTGCAACGCTTTGCAGAGCGTGAGCTTGCCGTTGAATTGTTAAGTGGCGACAGAACTGCAAATGTGTCCGAGCTGGCCACAACGCTGGGTATCAGCGCATGGTATGCGAATAGCTCGCCGACGGATAAGCTGGCGCACATTCGCAGCCAGCAGGCCGCAGGGGATGTGGTATTGATGGTTGGCGACGGCATTAACGATGTGCCGGTGCTCAGTGGCGCTGATATTTCTGTTGCGGTTGGAGACGCGACGGATTTCACGCGTCTGGCGGCTGATGCCATACTGATGACCGGGAATTTGGGTACGCTGGTGGACGCGGTTGATGTGGCGCATAAAACCGCCCTGATTGTGCGCCAAAATATGTTGTGGGCAATATTTTATAACTTGAGCGCGTTACCGCTCGCGGTAATTGGCTGGGTGCCGCCGTGGGCGGCGGCGATTGGCATGTCGGCCAGCTCCCTGTTGGTGGTAGTCAATGCCCTGCGCTTGCACGGTGGCAAGGTCCATCGGGGCGTGCTGGATAAGGAAGTCGAGCCAGTACCGGCAGTGGTGGCCTGAGGTTAGAGATGTATGCACCCCGAAGGGTATTCCCATGGAAAGTCTGTATTTATTGATTCCCCTGTCTATTGTCGTGCTGGCGGCAAGTCTTGTGGGTTTTTTCTGGGCGGTTAAAAGTGGCCAGTACGATGACCTGGACGGCGACGGCGAACGAATATTGTTTGATGAGGACGAAGACGAGATCGACGTCGATCGGTCTACAGACACGCGAGTGGCGAGTGATAAGTCGGTAATGGGTGCGACGCAGTGCGACAATAATCCTGGGGTGAAACGGTCGGTCGCAACGGATGGGTGAGGAAGTCGTGGCGTCACTGATGGCCATGTTCGGTATCGGGTTGCTGGGCGCGGGTCACTGTGTAGGCATGTGTGGTGGCATAGCATCGGCATTGGGCTTTGCGAGCGACAACGGTGCTGGCCGTTGGGTACTGGGCTACAATCTGGGCCGTGTCTGCAGTTACGCCATGGCGGGCGGGCTGGTGGCGAGTGTGGGTGCGTTGGGTGCAAATTACCTCGCGGCGGGCCCCGTGTTACGGATAATTGCGGGATGTTTGCTGATCGGAGTGGGTTTTTATGTGATTGGCTGGTGGCGTGGATTGACCTGGCTGGAGAAGGGCGGCCGCGTATTGTGGCGGCGACTGCAGCCCCTCGGTCAACGGGTCTTGCCGGTGCGATCGACCATGGGCGCGGTGGCGCTGGGATTAATCTGGGGTTGGTTGCCCTGTGGGCTGGTGTACAGCGCACTGGCATTTGCCAGCACGGCGGGATCGCCGCAGGGGGGCATGGCGCAAATGACGGCGTTCGGATTGGGGACCTTGCCAGCGATGCTCGTGACGGGCTTTGCCAATGGCGCACTCGCGCGTCAGCTGCAAAGCGTACAATTACGCCGTGTGTTTGCGTTGTTACTGGTGAGCTACGGGGTCTGGACACTGCTCGCGGTAGTCCTGGGCCACTGGGGCCATTAGTCTTCATGATCAGGGACAAGCGCGGCGGACGCGACGCAACTGGGTGCGAATTTCCCGGGGCGAAAATTGATGCTCGTCAATGCGCTCTCGCCATACAGGCGTTATAAACCACCTTCAACTATTACAACAATTGAACAGGCGTGCTTATGTTTGGCCATATACCGGGGTTACTATTTCGTCCGCGTGCACAGTGGAAAGCTATCGCAGCTTTGAGTGATGTACAAATTAAACGTTTGCTTCCCTACCCCATCGTAATGGCGTTACTGCCGGCGTTGGGTTTTTATGTGGGTACAACCAAGATCGGCTGGAGTATCTCCGGTGTCGAGACGGTGCGGATCACCGAGAGTAGCGCGATTCCGCTGGTTGTACTTTTTTACCTGGCAGTGCTTGGAGCCGTGGTGTTTATCGGGTTGATGCTGGACTGGATGTCGCAAACTTATCAGACCGTATCTTTTCCAATTAAGGGCGTAGTGCTGATGGGCTATGCTTGTACGCCGGTTTTTTTGGCTGGCGCTTTTGCTGCTTATCCGATTTGGTGGCTGGATATTGTTTTGGCGATCGCAGCGTCTACCTACGCGATATACCTGGTGTACGTGGGCGTGCCGGTGATGATGAAAGTACCCTGGGACAGGGGTTTTCTGTACGCCAGCGCGGTGTTTACGGTGGCGCTGGTGTATGTGGTTGTGGTGCTGGTTGGTACGGCAATTGTCTGGGAATATATCGCGACGCCGGTATTTGTCGATTGACCGAACGCCCCCTATTACTTACTTACCAAAATTTACTTGCCAAAATTTACTCACCGAACATTCAGGAAGAACCGATGAAACTACTACATACGATGTTGCGGGTAGGGAATCTGGAACGTTCGCTGGCATTCTATACCGAACTGCTGGGGATGCAGTTGTTGCGTAAAACAGATTTTCCAGCGGGGCGTTTTACCCTGGCATTTCTCGGTTATGGGCCAGAGTCCGACCATACGGTGCTGGAATTGACTCACAACTGGGACACTGACAGCTACGCGCTGGGTACTGCGTATGGTCATATTGCAATTGGGGTGGAAGACGTCTACGCCACTTGTGCGGCGATTAAGGCCAAAGGTGGTAGCGTGGTGCGCGAGCCCGGTCCGATGCAACACGGCACCACGGTTCTAGCGTTCGTCGAAGATCCAGATGGGTACAAAATTGAGCTGCTGTCGCTGCAACATCGCTAACGGTCTGGCGGGATAAGCCGATTTTTAATCGCGGTCCACTTCGAGTGGCGCTACTCCCCGCTTAGCTCTCAACCAATTAAGGCTGTCAAATACCTGGGGCACTTGCACGACCCTGCGCTCCAACCTAAATTTTCCCGGGTAATCGACCAGGAGTATTCCCATGGCCATGGTAAGCAGTCCCTGGCCGGGTAGAAACAGCATCAGTATTCCTCCGACGAATAGTGTTACGCCAAGAGCATTCTTGCCCACTAATATGCCCAGGCGGATCGCGGGGTGGGTCTGTTTCCAGGGGCCAGGCCGACGTTTTTCGCGCAGGAAATAATCTTCGGGAATACGACTGACCAGCCACGGCAGGGTTAACAGGCTGGCGATAAAGGTGACAATCGATACGCTGGTCATCCATGCCAGCAACGCGTGATGTTGAGCAAACCACTCAATCAAGGCTTTTCCAGAGCGTAGGGCAAGGACAGTAGCGTTATCGACATGGCCGTGCCGGCGATGGTCAGTTGCTGCTGTTGCGCGGCTTCTTCGGTAAGTACGGCGAGTATTTCCTGGGTGGTTCCGCTAGCCTGCGCCGCGAGTACCACCTGACCGACGTCCTGTGCGCTGTCGACCAAAGTGATCGCGGCGCCTGACTGGCACACAGCAACGCTGTTAGCCGCGAGCCGGTAGAGGCGGCGCTTGAGTTTACCCAGGTACTGCATGCGCGCCACAATTTCCTGGCCGGTGTAGCAGCCTTTTTTGAAGCTGACCGCGCCGAGCGCCTGATAATTGAGCATTTGCGGCACAAATTCTCCGCTGGTGTCGGGGTCAATGGCGGCAACCCCGGCGCGCACGTTGAGGAGATGCCAAAATGGCAGGCCGACTGCGGTGGTGTTCGCGGCAAGTTTCTGCCAGACGGCTTCGGCATTGACCTGCGGAACGAGGGCAATAAAACGCTCGGCATCAACACGTATCAGCGTGGCGAGTTCGCTGTGTATAGTCTGGTTGGTCGCGTCTGGTATTTCGGTAAAAAGCGTAGCGAGGGCGGTCGATGGATCCGGTCCGGCGACGCCAAATAGTCGATATTCCCCGCTGCTGTCATGCAGAGAGGTTTTTGAGAACACCGCGTATTTGTTCAGGGTGGCGAGCGTTGACGGCACCAGTTCGCGATGCATCAGCATCAGTAGCTTTTCCGCCTCATCTGCATTGGGGTGAGGTCGAATAAGGCGAAAACTGGTGGTGACGCGACCTTTGAGATTACAGATTGCACCGCAAATACTGGTGCCTGCATTGAGCGCGTTAACATCGCAGGTGACCTGTCCCTGCAGGAACTGGGCGCTCTGCGCACCGCTGAGGGACAACAGACCCTGATCGCCAATGTCTGTCAGCGTGGTTGTGGTGCCCAGCGTGGTATAGTCGCCCGCTGCTTCGCCGAACGAAACAATAATATCGTTATCGAGTTGTCCGCCGCGCTGGGCGAGAAATTGGTGCCAGCTATTCATAAGCGCCAGATTAAAACAGGATCGACATGGTAATCAGTTGCCCTTTACAGTGCCACTATAATTGGATTGGACCTGATTGGCGATCTCGCAATAGTCTGAGTGAAAGAATAGGCGGATTCGGATAGTGTGGCTAGCGGAACGAGACTTGGCAATGAGCGGACGGTATGGCGTTTCTGGCTGAGTTAAGATTGCCGCTATGGCAATTCAACCCTATGGTGATATCTCCCGTGGAACGATGCTCGTAATGGACCGTAATAAACTTTTTTGGGCTAGCCGCCGCGGTATGCTGGAACTCGACCTGATACTGCAACCCTTTGTCGATCAGGTTTACCCATCGTTGTCGCCGGAGGACCAGGCCCGGTATGTCGAGTTGCTGACCTGCGAGGACCAGGATTTATTTGGCTGGCTCATGCAACAGAATACTCCCGAAGACGCCGATACACGCCGTATCGTCGACATTATCCGCGTTGCCCGTGAACGCCAGTCTTGAAATCAAACTCCAGCCATCCCGCTATTATCTGGGGTCGCTCATCAGTGTCTACGCTGTGTCCGTCAGTTTGTTGCTACTGTTGTCGCTACCCACGGCGCTGCGTTGGGGGTTGTTGGCAGCGCTGGGTTGTGGGCTGGTTATGGCGCTATATCCTCTGTGCTCAGTGCGGCGTATCGGACGCCTGGCCTGTCACGGTGGGCGTTGGTCGGTGGTGCGGGCGGGTCGAGTATGGCCGCTGCAGAAATGCGATGTCGCGTACCTGAGCAATTGGCTGATCGTGCTCAGAGTTAAGGAATCGGGTCGACGTGTGATTCGTCTACCAGTTTTTCGGGACGGTTGTAGCGGGGATGATTTTCGTCGCCTCGCGCTGTGGTTGCGCACGGTCGGTGCTTAGTCCCAGCGCGATCACCTGCGAGTGATCAGCTTTTGCTGACAATGATTTCCTGATCGGCGAAATTCATGGGCACCAGAATGGTGTCTTTCGCCACGGGAGAAGCATCTGGGTAATCCAGGGTGAAATGCAGGCCGCGGCTTTCCTTACGCTGCAAAGCGGAGCGAATCATCAGGTCGGCAACCACCGCCAGGTTGCGCAACTCCAGAAGGTCGGCGCTGATCTTGTAATTGCTGTAGTACTCCTGGATTTCTCGTTTGAGCATATCGATACGATGCGCGGCGCGTTCCAGGCGTTTGCGGGTGCGCACGATGCCCACGTAGTCCCACATAAAGCGTCGCAATTCGTCCCAGTTGTGGGAAATCACCACATCCTCGTCCGAGTGAGTGACGCGGGTGGCATCCCATTCCTTGACGTAATTAGGTTTGTCTATGTGCATGATGCGCGCGTTAATACTCGCCGCTGCGGAACGGGCAAACACTATGCACTCCAGTAATGAATTACTGGCCATGCGATTGGCGCCATGCAGGCCGGTGAAGGTGCATTCGCCGGCCGCGTAGAGATTTTCAAGATCCGTGTGACCCTGCATATCCACCACAATTCCGCCGCAGGTGTAATGGGCTGCCGGAACCACCGGAATGGGCTCCTTGCAGATGTCGATGCCATATTCGAGACATTGCGCACGCACGGTGGGAAAATGGTTTTCGATAAAATCTGCGGACTTATGACTGATATCGAGAAACACGCAATCGTTACCCAGCCGTTTCATCTCATGGTCAATGGCGCGTGCCACAATATCCCGGGGAGCAAGCTCGGCGTCGGGATGGAAGCGCGGCATAAAGCGCTCGCCGCTGGCGAGGCGTAACAGTGCGCCTTCGCCACGCAGCGCTTCACTGACCAGGAGGGTTTTGGCGCGTGGATGGAACAGGCAAGTAGGGTGAAACTGGTTGAATTCCATATTGGCAACCCGACAACCCCGTCGCCAGGCAACGGCGATACCGTCGCCGCTGGCGCCGTCTGGATTGCTGGTATATAGATACGCCTTGCTGGCGCCGCCAGTTGCCAGAGCAACGATTTTAGCCTGAAACAGACAAACTTCATCGCAGGTTCGGTCCAGCACATAGGCTCCGTTGCAACGCAATTTCCGGGAGCTGGCGTCCGCCTGGGTGGTGAGGTCGACGATAACGTGCTCGGTGAACACCTGGATATTGGCGTGCTCCAGCACTTGTTCGGCAAGGGTGCCGGATACGGCTTTCCCGGTAGCGTCGGCGGTATGCAGAATACGCCGGTGGTTGTGGCCGCCTTCTTTGGTGAGGTGGTAGTCGCCAGTGACTTCATCGCGGCTGAAGGACACCCCCTGTTCAATGAGCCAGCGAATAGCTTCGGGACCCTGGGACACAGTGAAATGTACCACGTCCTGATGGCAGAGCCCGGCACCGGCCCGCATGGTGTCCCGTACGTGGGCTTCGATGCTGTCGGCTGGATCGAGGACGGCGGCGATGCCGCCCTGGGCGAACCAGGTAGAACCGGTGCGTAGTTGGTCTTTACTGATCAGGGCGACGCTGTATTTATCGGCCAGATGCAATGCGAGCGTCATGCCAGCCGCGCCGCTGCCAACGACCAGCACATCATGATAATAAGTTTTGTTGCTGTGCACGCGGCGAGTCCCTTAACTCCGGGTGGGGCATGATAGTATAGGCGCCGATAAAAACCTACATGGTGTCGCTTGGGTGTTCGCGAACCAAACGGTGCTTTGATTGTCTAGTCTCACTTGTTTGGCGATAGCCGAGTTCGCACACAACAAGGATAAGGGGATGTAAATGGGTGTCGACAAGCCCCAGGATTCGGATAATGAGTTGGTCGTTCGCGTCCAGAAAGGCGACAAGCGAGCGTTTGATTTATTGGTATTGAAATATCAATACAAGGTGCAGGCTATTGTGGGCCGCTTTGTGCGCGATCGGGATGAAGTCGCTGACGTGGTGCAAGAGGCGTTTATCAAAGCCTATCGCGCCATTCACAACTTCCGTGGTGACAGCCAGTTTTATACCTGGATGTACCGCATCGCTGTCAACACCGCAAAAAATTATCTGGTATCCCGCAATCGTCGCCCGCCGAGTAGTGACGTCGATGTGGCCGATGCCGAATTTTTTGGGGGAGGAGACGCTCTGCGAGATGTGGATTCTCCAGAGAACCTGCTGGCGCGGGATCAGCTGGAGCAGGTGGTGGATGACGCGATAAAGAATTTACCGGAGGACCTGCGCACGGCTGTCACTTTGCGGGAATTTGATGGGCTCAGTTACGAAGATATCGCTGCGGTAATGGATTGTCCGGTGGGCACAGTGCGCTCGCGAATTTTTCGCGCACGGGAAGCTATTGAAATACAAATAAAATCCCTGCAGGATGGCATATTGTAAATTGTTGAACCTTTTTGAGATTGACCGGTCTGACCAGCTAGATGAGTGACTGCCAGGCCGTTCTCGTTGGCCAAATAATGTACAGAACGCCCGTGCCGAACGTTTGCCAGGCTGAGTGTTTTACAAAGTGCCACTATTGACGACACCGCTATTGCGCTTGACTGAAGAGGTAAATAACCAATGAGCCAGCCTGATAACAATGTCCGTGAATCCTTGTCTGCGTTGATGGATGGCGAAACTAACGAACTGGAGGCTCGCCGCGTTGTACACAACTTGACTGTCGATACGCAGTTGCGCGACTCATGGCATCGTTACCATTTGGCCTCGCAGGCAATGCGCCGGGAGCTGCCTGTGCAATTGGTGGATTTTTCGAGTCAGATTAGTGCGGCAATAGAGGCTGAAAAGTTATCCACAGGCGCGGTCAGAAAGTTTCTCTCTCCCGTTAGTCGTGTCGCTATCGCAGCGTCAGTCGCAGTGGTGGCGATTGTGGCCAGTCAGCATCTCTATTTTAATCCCGCAACCAGCGAGCTCGGGGATAATACGCTGGCCGAAGCTACTAATAGCGCGAGCAGCGAGTATCGCCCTGAATACCAGTTACCGGCCGGGTTTCAAACGCCCACAGTCAGTGCACGCAATGTTAGTACCGGATCTGTTGCAAACACCAATCAACCACGGGCCCTGTTGGTGATAAACCAACCGCGCCCCGATGCATTGACCGAGCAACAAATAGAGCAATATCTCAACCAGATGATGCAGGCCCATACGGAGCAAGCGTCACTCAATTCGAGCCAGGGTATGCTGCCTTTTGCGCGTCTGCCGCAACAGCAGGATGGCCGCTAACGCCTGTTTATTGAACCTGTACCGAGGAAAGCCTTTGCACATGCGGCGATGGTTTGCTGTGGCTGTGGCTGTGGCTGTGTTTGGTGCCGCTACTGGACCGGTTTGGGCAGTTAGCGATAAAAACTCCGTCGAGGGTTTACTCGCGCAAATGGCCGAGGCCGGTCGCACCCTCAATTATCGCGGAACTTTCACCTACGAATACGGCGGGGCTCTCAAAGCCGTCAGGATAGTCCACGGCGTAAAAGAGGGGCGGGAATTTGAACGCCTTGTCCATCTCAACGGTATTCCTCGGGAAATTATCAGGCGGGGTAATGCGGTTGACTGTCGGCGCATTGGCGACGTGTTGTTGCGTGGTGCGGCGCTGGGCATCAGGGACAAGACTCACCAACATCTTGCCGGACACTACAATTTATTTCACCGCGGTGAAGATCGTATCGCGAATCGGCAGATAACCGTTATTCACCTGGTGCCAAGGGACGAGTTTCGCTACGGCTATATTATAGGGCTGGACGCGCAAACCGGTTTGTTGATGCAGCTCATTCTGGTGGGAAACGGCGACAGGGCGTTAGAACGTTTCCAGTTTACGGATATTGAGATTGGGGCATCAATTAGCGACAGGGAATTGTCCGCTGGCCAGTCGAACCGCTCTGTTGCCGAACTGGATGGCAGGCCTTGTAAGACCAGTGCAGCGGATGCCATCGCTAAAGCACCGTCGGCGGTTGGCTGGCGCGGTAACTGGGTTCCCCCCGGCTTTGTGCTGGCGGGAGCGGAGGACGTCAAAACTACCCAATCGGCACTGTATACCGACGGGCTGGCGGCTTTTTCAATTTTTATCGATTCCGAGCCGCCCGCCGACGTGCCAGTGGTCCAGGCGCAACGGGGAGCCACTGTGGCGCACATGTCTCGAGTTCAATTTGCGGGTCGATCCTATAATGTCTGTGTAGTCGGGGAAATTCCCAAGTTAACGGCTCAGAAAATTGCCGAGTCAGTGCAGTTGGGGCCGTGAAGGAAAAGTAATGATTGAAGAGGAAGGAAAAATAGTGGCGCTGGGGGCCGGCCACGTCTGGGTAGAAACCATACAAGTTTCGGCCTGCGCGGCCTGTGCTGGTGAACACGGCTGCGGGCAGCGCTTGTTGAGTAAATTAACCGGAAAAACAACGCTTATACGCGTGCTGACAGGCGCGCATGCCAACCAGTTACAGCGCGTGGGCGAAGTAGTCAGTATCGGCATCCCGGAAAGTGTGGTGGTGCGAGGATCGTTGCTGATTTATAGCGCACCACTGGCGGGGTTGCTGGGTGGCGCCTGGCTTGGGCAAAGCTTGTTTGTTCACGACATCTGGGTGGCACTGATGGCGGTCGCGGGACTATTGGCCGCCGGTGTCGGCGTGCGCTTCCTCGCCTGGCTGGCGCGCAACCAGATCAATCTGCAACCCGTCCTGTTGGCAGGCAAGTCCGCTGATAGGCGGACCGCTGCCTGCCGTTGAAGAAATCGACAAATGTTGACACCTCGGAGCTTGATTTTTACGCTCTGCGTAACTATTTATTAGCATGACTTAGCGTTCTTGTGTGTGCGAGCCCTATTGTCAGGAGAAGTAGAATGATGATTAGACAGTTTTGCATGGCGCTGTTGCTGGCGGTTTTGTGGGTAGCACCCGCCGGTGCCGAGTTACCGAATTTTACGCAGTTGATTGAGAAAAGCTCTCCGGCTGTAGTTAAGATAAATACGGTGGAAAAAACGTCGTTGCGCAGAGGGCAACAGCTACCCCCGGATATGCCGGATGTTTTTCGTGACTTTTTCGAACAGCGGCGCATGCCCGAGCGCAAGGCGTACTCCATGGGCTCCGGGTTCATTATTTCCCGCGACGGCTATATTTTGACCAATAACCACGTGATTGACGGGGCCAGCGAGATCAATGTGCGATTGCTGGACCGCCGCGAATTTCTGGGCAAAGTGATAGGGGTCGATCCACGTTCGGATCTGGCGTTGATAAAAATTGACGCGCAGGATTTGCCGACCGTTGAACTGGCTGCGGCGGACACGTTAAAAGTCGGCGAATGGGTGGTGGCCATCGGCTCCCCCTTTGGTCTGGATTATTCGGCGAGCGTGGGCATTGTTAGTGCTATCGGTCGGAGTATCCCCACTGAGCGGGGCGAGGATTATGTCCCTTTTATTCAAAGTGACGTGGCGATCAACCCCGGTAATTCTGGTGGTCCGCTATTTAATCTAGAGGGCGAGGTAGTGGGCATCAATTCGCAAATTTACACGCGCTCGGGAGGCTCCATCGGGTTGTCGTTCGCGATTCCGTCCAGCGTTGCCCAGGAGGTGGTCGCCCAGCTGAAAACCAAGGGGCGGGTGGATCGCGGCTGGTTGGGCGTTTATATTCAGGACGTGGATCGGGATCTGGCAAAATCTTTAGGTTTGGGTAAGCCCCAGGGCGCGCTGATCGCCCAGGTTGAAAAAGACGGGCCGGCGGAGAAAGCGGGAATCAAGGCGGGTGATGTAGTGATTGAGTTTAATAACCAGGCGGTGGTTGATGCAAGTGACTTGCCGCATACCGTCGGGTTGATGTCGCCGGGCAGCAAAGCAACGGCAGTGCTTATACGCAAGGAACGCAAACGCGAGGTGACAGTGCTGGTGGGCAAACGGCCGGGTGAGGATGAGCCCCCAACGTTGGCCACGAGTGTCGCTGGCGATCGCATCGGCCTGGAAGTCGAGCCGGTAGCGGATAATTTACGCCAGAACTGGAATATAACCGGGGGGGTCACCATCAATCAGGTCTATCCGGATACGCCCGCTGAGGGCGCTGGACTGCAATCTGGGGACGTGATTGTGCAACTCGGTTATAAGGTGATCTCGGACATCGGCGATTACCACGAAGTATTGGCAGAGTTACCCAATAAAACGCCGGTGGCGATTCGCTTTTTCCGCCGTGGCAGGTCTATCTTCCGCACCATTGAAATAAACTGATCGCAGGTCGCAACGCGTCTGAGTGTGTGGGCCGTTCGTAGCGCCTCCGGGGCAAATGCGCTAGACTTCGCGTCGTCGCGCATCCTCCCCTTTGCTACGGAAAGAAACCATCAACGTGCCCACCCTCAATCATATTCGAAATTTTTCGATCATCGCCCACATTGACCACGGAAAATCCACCATCGCGGATCGCTTCATACAATTTTGCGGTGGACTCGAGGACCGTGAGATGGCGGCGCAGGTGCTCGATTCCATGGATATTGAGCGCGAGCGTGGCATTACCATCAAAGCACAGAGTGTGTGTTTGAATTACACCGCGCTGGACGGTAAAACCTATCAGCTGAATTTTATCGATACACCGGGTCACGTCGATTTTTCCTACGAGGTTTCCCGATCACTGGCGGCGTGCGAAGGTGCACTTCTGGTGGTCGATGCGGCCCAGGGGGTTGAAGCGCAGTCTGTTGCCAACTGTTACACGGCGATCAATTTGGGCCTGGAGGTTATTCCGGTGCTCAACAAGATCGATCTGCCCCAGGCGGAGCCGCAGCGAGTGGCGGCGGAGATTGAAGATATTATCGGTCTGGATGCTAGCGAAGCAATACATTGTAGCGCGAAAACGGGCTTTGGCATTCAGGCCGTCCTCGAACAACTGGTGGCGCGCATACCGCCACCTCAGGGCGACGTGACGGCGCCATTACAGGCGCTGATCATCGACTCGTGGTTTGATAATTATTTGGGTGTGGTGTCGCTGGTCAGGGTGATGCAAGGCACTCTACGTTCCAAAGACAAAATTATTTCCAAGGTTATTGGCAAAGCGTACACGGTTGATGCTGTGGGTGTTTTCACCCCCAAACGCAAGGAAACTGGCGTGTTGTGTGCCGGTGAGGTTGGATTTCTGGTGGCGGGCATCAAGGATATTCTCGGTGCGCCGGTGGGGGATACGTTTACCCACGCTCGCACTTCCGAAGTGCCGGCGTTGCCGGGTTTCGAGAAAGTAAAACCGCAAGTTTACGCGGGCATGTTTCCGGTTAGCTCCGACGACTTCGAAGATTTTCGCGACGCGCTCGGAAAGTTGACACTCAACGACGCGTCGCTATTTTATGAACCCGAAAGCTCCGATGCGCTCGGTTTTGGTTTTCGCTGTGGTTTTCTTGGCCTGTTGCACATGGAAATTGTGCAGGAACGCCTGGAGCGCGAGTACGACCTGGATCTGATCACCACCGCGCCGACGGTTATATACGAGGTAACAACTACCCGTGGCGAATGTGTGTACGTGTCGAATCCCTCCAATTTGCCAGATGCAGCCACCATTGACGAAATACGCGAACCGCTGTGCGTTGCCAACATTCTGGTACCCAAGGACCACCTGGGGAATGTTATTACTCTGTGTGTGGAAAAACGGGGGGTGCAAAAGGATATGCAGTTTTCCGGGAAACAGGTGTCACTGAGCTATGAATTACCGATGAACGAAGTGGTGATGGATTTCTTCGATCGATTGAAATCGGTGAGTCGAGGTTTTGCGTCCCTGGAGTATAATTTCGAGCGTTTCCAAGCCGCACCACTGGTTAAACTGGATATATTGATTAACAGCGAGAAAGTGGACGCGCTGGCGCTTATCGTACACCGTGACCAGGCTCAGCAGAAAGGGCGATTAATCACCGAAAAAATGAAGGAGCTGATTCCGCGGCAGATGTTCGATGTGGCTATTCAGGCGGCGTTAGGTGGACATATTATCGCGCGAACCACGGTCAAGGCGTTGCGAAAAAATGTGACGGCCAAATGTTACGGAGGCGACATCACCCGTAAAAAGAAACTACTGGAGAAGCAGAAGGCGGGCAAAAGGCGCATGAAGCAGGTGGGGCGCGTAGAAATTCCCCAGGCCGCGTTTTTGGCGGTACTGCAAACGGACAACGGTTAGGTTGAGTCGCTGAAAGGATTAATCACCGAATAAAGGGGATAGCTTGGGTATGAATATTGATTTTCCGCTGGTACTGGTCGTGCTTACCGCCATTTCGGGTGTGGTGTGGCTGCTGGACAAGCTTGTACTGCGTAAAATGCGCTATAACAACGGTAGCGATGACGCTGCGGTACCTTTTTATGTGGAGTTCACGGCACCGTTTTTCCCAGTCCTGCTGGTAGTGTTGATATTGCGATCCTTTATTGTCGAGCCGTTCCAGATTCCCTCCGGATCGATGATTCCTACCCTGCGAATTGGCGATTTTATACTGGTTAACAAGTTCGCCTACGGTTTACGCCTGCCGGTACTGGGCACTAAAGTAGTGGATATCGGGGAGCCACAACGGGGCGATGTAATGGTATTCTTTCCGCCAGACGACGATCGGTATTTTATCAAAAGAGTGATCGGGTTACCGGGCGATGAGGTGCAGATACTGGATAATAATCTGTATATTAACGGAACGAAGATGCCGCAGACGCTGGCGGGTAATGTCGGTGAACAGGAGCTCGGCTATCGAACCATGGAGGAAAACCTCGATGGGGTGGTGCATTTGATGCGTAAACGTATTCCGCCCACGGCATTTGGGCGCAACGTCACCAGAGTCGTTCCCGAAGGGCATTATTTCATGATGGGTGATAATCGGGATAACAGTTACGACAGTCGCGCCTGGGGCCCGGTCCCGGAACAGAATGTCGTCGGCAAGGCTTTCGTGGTGTGGATGCACTGGGAAGACCTGCTGAGTTTGCCGGGGTTTGATAGCGCGGGAAAAATTCACTGAGTTAGTCCGCATCAGGACAATCGGGAGGGTGCTACGATGAAAGGAAGGTGTCAGTACGGCATGTCGTCCTTGAGCATGTTGGTTTTGCTCGCTGTCATAGGGTTTTTTTTGACGGCATTATTTAAAATAGGTCCGCTGTATCTCGATAATTATTTTGTGGCCGCTTCAATCAAGTCTTTAAAAAATGAAAAAACCCACGAAATATCCGATGCACAGATAAGACGTATTTTGGATAAATTGTTCACTATTAATGGCGTGCGCGATATTACCGCACGTGAGGTAAAGGTCGATCGCCAGAAAACCCACACCATTGTCAGCATGGCCTACGAAAAACGGGTGCCATTTATGGGCAATATTGATGTGGTGGTGAAGTTTAACAATGTCTATGACACTGTGGGGCGCGACTAATAAGTGGCCACTGCTCTGGCGGCTTTTAGCGATACCCTCGGACATCGTTTTAGCGACGAGGGATTATTACAGCAGGCATTAACGCATCGTAGTAGCGGCGCGAAACACAATGAGCGCCTCGAATTTCTCGGCGATGCAGTGCTCGATCTCGTCATCAGCGAGTATTTGTATGCCCGATTTAAGACGGCGAATGAAGGCGATTTAAGTCGTTTGCGGGCGCAACTGGTCAAGCAGGGCACGTTGGCTGGCATCGCCCGCACACTCAATCTTACTGAACATCTGCGTCTCGGTCGCGGGGAAGCCAAAACTGGCGGTGGCCACCGGGATGCAATTCTCGCCGATACACTGGAAGCGATTATCGGTGCTGTTTATCTCGACGCCGGCGTGCCCGGTGCTCGTGCGTGCATAATGCGTTGGTTTGCCGATAACTTTATTGAAATTCAGGCTGAAAAAAAATACAAAGACCCCAAAACGCGACTGCAGGAATATGTGCAGGCCAGGGGGCAGGACTTGCCCCAATACGAAATAGTCGACGTGAGCGGTGAGCCCCATAAGCAAAGTTTTACGTTGCGTTGCATCGTTCCGGGCATGAACAAACCCGTTCAGGGAGTTGCGTCGAGTCGCCGTAAGGCAGAACAGGTAGCGGCTGCGCAGGTCCTGCGCCTGCTGGGGGAAAGCGATGACTAGCGAGACCACTTATAGCGGTTTTGTTGCCATCGTCGGTCGTCCCAACGTGGGTAAATCCACACTGCTCAATCACCTGCTTGGCGTTAAGCTCAGTATTACGTCGCGCAAACCTCAAACCACGCGCCATCAGGTACGTGGCATCAAAACGGAGGGTTCCTGTCAACTGGTGTTTGTCGACACACCCGGTTTACATGGCGAGCAGAGCAAAGCCATCAATCGTTATATGAATCGCGCAGCGCAAAGTGCAATGCGCGACGTTGACGTTATCGTATTTGTCGTCGATCGCCTGGTGTGGACAGCGGCGGATATTGCCGTAGCAACGGCCGTGAGTGCGACTAATATTCCGGTGGTGGTGGCGCTTAACAAAATTGATCGCCTGACGGATCAGAGTGAATTGTTACCACATATCGATACTCTGAAGAATTTATTACCCGCTGCGGAATTTGTTCCGTTATCTGCACTGCAAAATACGAACCTGAATAAACTTGAGACGGTTATTCGGCAACATATTCCCGTAGGCGAATTTTTCTTTGCCGACGATCAGATCACAGATCGCAGCGAACGGTTCCTCGCGGCGGAGATAGTACGGGAAAAAATTACGCGCCAGCTAGGTGCTGAAGTGCCTTATCAAGTAACGGTGGAAATAGAGGAATTTGAGCAGCGTGGACCAATCAGGCATATTAGCGCGCTGATTCTGGTCGAGCGGGATGGGCAGAAGAAAATATTGATCGGCGAAAATGGCGCGCGTATCAAATTGATTGGCCGCCAGGCGCGTCTCGATATGGAACGGCTCTTCGCGGGTAAAGTCATGTTGAATATGTGGGTTAAAGTGCGCAGTGGCTGGTCCGACGACGAGCGGGCATTGCGCAGTCTGGGGTATCGGGATTAGCCCGTCGGAACTACGAGGCATCACCTAATGCCCCTCGCGCAAAATGACCAGGCGTTTATATTACACACCCGACCTTACCGGGAAACCAGTCAGTTGGTGGATCTATTTTGCCGTACACATGGTCGCTTCAGGGTAATCGCGAACGGTACCCGCGGGCCACGTAAGGGTATGTCCAGGACGTTGTCGACGTTCACGCCACTAGTGGCTCACTGGCGCGGGCGCAGCGAATTAAAAACGCTGGTGAGCGCAGAACCGATTGCTTCGATACCCTTTTGGGGCGGCAGGACACTGTATATCGGTTTATACATTAACGAACTCATGGCGCGCCTGGTGCCCGAGCACGACCCACACCCAGAATTATTTGACCATTATGTTGAGTTGTTGCATTTACTACCCAATATCACGGATGTTGAACCGTTGTTGCGCCGTTTTGAATTACTGCTGCTGGAGCAACTAGGATACGGTATCGCCCTTGATGCGGAGGTGCTCTCCGGTGCTGCAGTGGATGCACAAAGCTGGTATCGATTCGTGGCAGAAGATGGATTTGTTCTCACCCGTGATAGCGCTAACGGCAATGTTGGCAATGTTTTCAGCGGGGCTGATCTACAGGCCATGGCGCTCGGTAATTACGACAGTGAGGACGTCCGACGTACCGCCAAACGCTTGTTGCGCATCGCACTCGATGCCCATCTTGGCGGGCGACCTCTGCGCAGTCGGGAATTTTTCCGCGGGCTTTCTAATCAGGGGAGTGCTGTACAGTGATTCTCGGTGTGGGGACGGACCTGGTGCAGCGCGCACGGATTGAACAATCCCTGGAACGTTGGGGTGAGCGTTTCGCGCGGCGCATACTGTCCCCACAGGAACTGGCAATATTCAGTAAACACCATCAACCAGCGGCTTATCTGGCCAAACGCTTTGCCGGCAAAGAGGCGGCTAGTAAAGCGCTGGGTACGGGTATCGGACAAGTATCGTGGCAGGAAATCAGTGTTGTTAACGACGCCGCAGGGTCGCCGATAGTGGAGCTTAGCGGTGCGGCATTGAGCTTGTTTGAAGCGCGCGGCGCTCGCCACATACACGTGAGCCTGACGGATGAAAAAGCGTATGCGCTGGCGTTTGTGGTTATCAGTCGCTAAACAGCCACGCAGTTAGACTTTACGGTTGGACGCTAATCGACCTATTCAAGCATCAACAGGCTGTGGCTTAGGTCGATATAGCTAACAATTATTAACATCCGTTCAGCGCGTCGGCACGGGCCGCGCAGCTAGAGTAAAATATCCGATCTGAAAGTGACCGAGGCGTTGTTCCCCTATGACTTTTGCGACGATTGAATCATGTATCGGCAATACACCCCTGGTGCGGCTACAGCGCCTGGCGGCGGGAGTCAACAATACCATTCTGGTTAAGTTGGAGGGTAATAATCCGGCTGGATCAGTCAAGGATCGGCCCGCTCTCAGTATGATTCAGCACGCCGAGAGTCGCGGCGATATCCAGCCGGGCGATACCTTGATCGAAGCAACCAGTGGCAACACCGGTATTGCACTGGCCATGGTGGCGGCAATCAAGGGTTATCGAATGATCCTGGTGATGCCCGACAATATGACAGCAGAACGCAAGGACGCAATGAGCGCCTACGGTGCGGAGCTGGTATTGGTCAGTCAGCAGGCGAGCATGGAGGGCGCCCGGGATCTGGCGCTGCAAATGGCCGCGGAAGGCAAGGGTAAGGTACTGGACCAATTTAACAATCAGGACAATCCTCTCGCCCACGAAGAGGGTACTGGCCCCGAGATATGGCGGCAGACAGAGGGTAAGATCACCCACTTTGTCAGCTCTATGGGCACTACCGGCACCATCATGGGCGTTTCCCGCTACCTGAAAAAGATGAACCCGGATATTACAATCGTAGGTCTGCAGCCTCGAGAAGGTTCGAGTATTCCCGGTATACGCCGCTGGCCACAGGCATATCTCCCGGGAATTTTCGATGCCCATCGTGTCGACCAGATTCTCGATATTGAACAGGTTGACGCAGAGCGCACCATGCGCGATTTAGCGCGCAAGGAAGGTATTTTTTGCGGCGTTTCTTCTGGAGGTGCGGTGGCGGGCGCGTTGCAGTTATCAGCACAAACCGAAAATGCATTAATTGTGGCGATAGTGTGTGATCGCGGTGATCGCTATCTGTCCTCTGGGGTGTTTGGCTCCTGATTTTTGAGAGTTAATCAAAAACCGCTCCGCTGGTAATCAAGTTTTATGGTTAAAGTTCGCGAAGTTCATTCGTTAAAAGATGGCGCGACCGTTGAATTGCCGGAATGGCTCGAGGTCATGGCGCACAAATACCAGTGGAGTCCCGCTGCGGTCGCGGCTATCAAACTGGCCTGTGAACACGGTTGGGCTGCCGAAGAGCGCGCCATTATAGAGGACAATGTCTGGGCGCCGGGAACCAGTAGTTTTCGTACGGGCCTGGAAATGGCGGAAATCCTCGCCGATTTACACATGGATCACGAGGGCCTGCAAGCTGCGATTTTGTACCGTGCCGTGCGCGAGGGAAAACTGCCGTTAGAAGTTGTGCGGCGGCATTTTAATGATCGGGTGGCTGATTTGATCGCAAGCGTATTGCGTATGGCGGTGATCAGTACCCTGCGCAACGATTCCGAACGGGAGGTGTTTGGCCACGCCAGCGCGTTACAGGCCGCCAAGGTTCGGGAAATGCTGGTTTCCATAATCGACGATGTACGCGTTGCTCTTATCAAACTGGCGGAGCGCACCTGCGCGATTCGGGCGCTCAAAACTGCTTCGGAGCACAAGCGTATCCGCGTCGCCCGGGAAATTTTTGACGTCTACGCACCGCTGGCTCATCGACTCGGGGTCGGGCATCTAAAATGGGAATTGGAGGATTTAGCCTTCCGCTATCTGGAGCCCGATGAATACCAGCAAATAGCCAAATTGCTCGATGAAAAACGTCTCGATCGGCAATACTATATCGACGAGGTGACGACGACCATCGAAAATGAACTACGTAAAATTGGCAAGGAAGGAACCGTCACCGGCCGCGCCAAACATATTTACAGCATCTGGCGAAAGATGCATCGCAATGATATTGGGTTTTCTCAAGTGTACGACATCAGGGCGGTGCGGGTGTTGGTGCCTACCGTTGACGATTGCTACGGCGTGCTTGGTATCGTGCACAGCAAGTGGCGCAATATTCCCAGGGAGTTCGACGACTATATCGCCTCGCCCAAGGAAAATGGTTATCGCTCGTTACACACTGCGGTCATTGGCCCGGGCCGCAAAGTGGTGGAAATACAGATACGCACTTTCGAGATGCATCAGGAGGCCGAATTCGGGGTGTGCGCCCATTGGCAGTACAAGGGAACCGATGCAAAAAATGCCACTGACGCCAATTACGAAGACAAAATAGCATGGTTGCGGCAGGTGCTGGAGTGGCACGAAGAAATTGAAGACGAGAACGTCAAGGAATTTTTACGCCTCGATAGCTCACCCGACCGCATTTATGTTTTTACCCCGGAAGGCCATGTAGTTGATTTGCCCCTTGGCGCCACGCCGCTTGATTTTGCCTACAGCGTGCATACGCAGATCGGACATCGTTGTCGTGGGGCTAAACTAAACGGCAAAATCGTACCGCTAAATACTGGCCTGAAGACTGGTGACCAGGTGCAAATCATCACCGGTAAGCAGGACAAACCGAGCCGCGACTGGCTGCTTAAATCTCTTGGCTATTTGCATACCTCCCGTGCGCGCGCCAAAGTCCAGCAATGGTTTCGGGCACAGCACCGCGAACAAAACGTAGCGGCGGGAACCCAGTTGTTGAACGCGGAATTTCGTCAGTTGGGTATTCACGCACCCGACCTCCAGGATTTGGCCGGGCGCTTTAACAAGCACAACGAGGAGGGCCTGTATGCCGCAATTGGTGCCGGCGATGTGGGGCTGGAGCAAGTTGTTCACGCAGCGCAGACACAACTAGGACTCGCGCCCGAGCCGGCCAAACAAAACAGGCGTAAACGCGCTGCACGTTTTGGAAAATCTGACTTTTATATCTACGGCGTCGGCGATCTACTGACACGGTTGGCTGGCTGTTGTTCACCCATTCCGGGAGATGCAGTCTGTGGCTATATCACGGCGGGACGGGGGGTTACTATTCATCGTTCCGACTGTGGCAACCTGCTACGTTTACAGAACACCGATCCGAAACGGGTATTACAGGTGAACTGGGGGGGGACGCCACAACAAACCTACGCGGTGAAAGTGGGTATTCATTCCTACGATCGTGCAGGTTTGCTCAAGGATATCACCACAACCATTGATAAGGCGGGCCTGTTCATTGTTTCTCTCACTTCGGCGGAACGCCGAGAAAGCGGTAATATGACCGAGGTCACGGTTGATGTAACTGGCATGCAAGAGCTCAGTGCACTGATGGCCAAACTGCGACAAATTCCCAATGTGATAGACGTTACCCGACTCCACGATTGACGCTCAGGAGAATCCGCTGTGACACATCCCCAGCAATATAATCTGGATGATTTACTTCATCTCATGCGGCGTTTGCGGGATCCGCTTATAGGTTGTCCGTGGGATATCAAACAAACCTTCGCCAGCATAGTGCCATTCACCCTCGAAGAAACCTATGAGGTGATCGACGCCATTGAGCGGCAAGACTACGGGCATTTGTACGAAGAGTTGGGCGATTTACTTTTTCAGATTGTGTTTTATAGTCAATTGGCGGACGAGGAGGGTTTATTTACTTGTGGCGACGTAATTCACCAACTGGTTACCAAGTTGGTGGCACGGCATCCGCACGTATTTCCAGATGGTACCCTCGATAGTAAAAGAAACGCTACCGACATACATACCGATCAAACCCTCAAAGATACCTGGGAAGGTCTGAAACGCGAACAGAGGGACGAGCGCGGTATTCGCGGGAGGCTGGGAGATGTACCGCAAAGTTTGCCGGGGCTGATGCGGGCGGCGAAACTACAAAAACGAGCCAGCAACCATGGCTTCGACTGGCCCGATACTACCGGTGTCATCGATAAGATAAAGGAAGAGTTACGGGAGGTGGAGGGCGCTGTCTCGGATGGCGACAAGGCCGCAGTGGCCGAAGAAGTTGGCGACCTGTTGTTTTCCTGCGTCAATTTGGCTCGCCATCTTGGTGTGGACAGTGAAACAGCGCTGCGCACCGCCAACCGAAAATTTGAAACCCGTTTTGAGGCCATGGAAACGCGTGCCGAGCAGCGGGGGACAGATTTCGACAGTTTACCTTTGTCCGAAAAGGAAGTGTTGTGGGAATGGAGTAAAAAACGGACTCGCGAGCAATGACGAGGGGCGTCGACGCACCGGCATCGATCGGGCGTCAGTCCTCTCCCAACTTGTGATGATGCGCCAATACGTGTAAGGTCGGCGCCTTTTTGGGGCGCACATCGACGCCTTCTGCCAAAGGGGAAAACTCTATGCGAATGATACTACTGGGGCCACCCGGCGCTGGCAAGGGAACACAGGCACAGTTTATTTCCGCACACCTTGCGATTCCGCAAATTTCTACCGGCGATATGCTAAGAGCCGCCGTCGAAGCCGGGAGCGAATTGGGGTTGCAGGTCAAAGATACCATGGCATCGGGTGGTCTGGTGTCGGATGAGTTAATCATTGCACTCGTCAAAGAACGCATTCAGCAGACCGATTGTCGCAATGGTTTCCTGTTTGACGGCTTTCCGCGCACCATCCCCCAGGCCCAGGCGTTACTGGATGCCGGGGTGGTCATCGATCTGGTGGTTGAAATAAAAGTCGAAGACGAACAGATTGTTGCGCGTTTGAGTGGGCGCCGTGTGCATCCGGCTTCGGGTCGGGTCTATCATCTACAACACAACCCACCTCGACAACAGGGTGTCGACGATGACACCGGAGAGGCTCTCGTGCAAAGAGAAGACGACAAGGAAGAAACCGTCCGCAACCGTTTGCGCGTGTATCACGAGCAAACGGAACCGCTGGTGGCATTTTATAGAAATTTGGCCGCTTCAGCGTCTGCACAGGGTTTGCGCTGCGCGGTCGTAGATGGTGTGGGTTCTCTGGCCGATGTGCAGAGCAGGTTGTTGCAAACCCTGGGCAATTAGGTGTTGCTGTCCAGAGTCTGAACAAGGCCCTGATTACGAATAATAGACATTCCGTTTAACGTAGCAAAAAGGCTCCCGCAAGGAGCCTTTTTTTGTACCTGAAAAATCGGGATTTGTACAAAAATATTCTGCGTATTCTGGTTTACCCGTTGCGCATAATTAAGTTGCGGTTTACAAAAAAAGCCTGATTCAGCCCCTTTTTAATTTTTGGCCTAAAAGTCTAATTACCATAAAAATTTTGACTGAAAATTGAAAAAAAGTGAGATTAAGAGTTTTTTTTCGTCTATTTTGGAAGAAAAGGGTTATAAATCACTATTTACTATAGACAATTGTTTAAATTTAAATAAAATCCGCCTTGATCCATCCATAAATTTTAGATTTCGGATCAAGGTGTTCCTCACTAATAAAGGAGAACGGCAATGGCGCGAATTGCAAAGAAAACTAAAGTAGCAAAATCGGCTCCCAAAAAAGCTGTAAAAAAACCTGTCAAAAAGAGAGCGAAAGCAGCTCCGACGAGTAAGGCTCAAACTGCTTTGAAAGCAATTGAGAAGAAGGCGGCTGCGCAGGCTAAAAAGGTAGCTGCTGCAAAGCTCAAGTTAACTCAGGCGCAATCTCGCGCCGCGGCCAAGAGCACCAAGGCCTCCAAAGCTGCGCTGAAAAAAGCTAAAACGGCGGCTAGCAGCGCCAACAAAGCGATGACTCAGTTGCGCACCAAAGTACGGGCCGCGAAAGCGGATGCACGTGCGGCGGCGGCGTTGAACCGGGTGAAAGTCGCCGAAGCCAACGCCAAAGCGAAGTTGGAAAAGGCCAGCAAGGATATGGCCAAAAAGGCGGCGGCGGATCTGAAAGCGGCGCTCAAGAAGTACGAGGCTCGCTGGAAGAAAAAGCGTGCGGCGGCTAATGCCAAGAAGCTTAAGGCAAGCGAGCGTAAAGCGGCTGCCCGTGTAAAAGCGGTACAGAAAAAAGCTGCTAGCAAAGCCAAAGCAGCGGTTGCCAAAGCAGCCAAAAAGGCAACACCAAAGAAAGCCACTAAGGCTCGCAAAGCTAAGGCGGTTGCCGCAAAACCCGCAGCCAAGAGGGCTAAAAAAGGTGCTGGCAAACGCGGTCGTCCCGCTAAGGCCAAAGCAGCGGCCGGAAAAATGGTAGCAAAAAAACCTGCTGCACCACGTGGCGCGCGTAAGAAGAAGTAAATTTCGGGTTGAGCCGTATCTACCCAAAGCTTTCTTCGTAGTAATGCGCAAATAGGTTAAAATCCCCTGCCTCACAGCAGGGGATTTTTTTATGCCCGGAGTTTGGGCTTCACAATGACGCGTATTCTTGGTCTCGATACGTCAGCGCAAACCTGTTCTGTTGCGTTGCACGACAACGGGTCCGTGCTGGCCCGTAGCCAGCAACTGGCGAAAGGGCACAGCCAGCTGGTTTTACCCATGATAGACGAACTGCTTGCAGAGGCGGGTTTATCGCCGGGGCAGCTGGATGCGTTGGCGCTCACTATTGGCCCAGGTTCGTTTACTGGACTGCGCATCGCTATCAGCGTGGTGCAAGGCCTCGCGTTTGGCGCGGATATTCCCGTGGTGTCGGTGTCGACGTTGCAAACCATGGCTGCGGGGGCGATCAAACACTTCGACGTGGAAAGTGGGCACATAATTTTGCCAGCATTTGACGCGCGCATGGGGGAAATTTACTGGGGCCTGTATCGGAATGTCGACGGCAAACCGGTAGCCTGCTGCGCTGATGCGCTCAATACTCCAGAGGCAGTTGGTTGCATAGGCGACGCTGTAGGCGGCGTGATTAACCTGGGTGTTGGCGATGGCTGGCAGCACGCTTGTGCATTTCCCGTTACAGCGCAAACAACGCAAATAGAATGGCAGCCTTCGGCAGAGGATCTGGTAATGCTTGCGCTGGACAAGTATGCGATGGGTGAAGCAAAACCCGTGGAACAGCTTACACCTGTCTATTTACGGGATACGGTAAGTTGGAAAAAGCGTACCCATTTACGGCCCCAGAGCTGAGGGAGTGTCGTGATGGAGTGGCTACAACTCGCAGTGCTGGCAATGATACAGGGGCTCACTGAATTTCTACCCATTTCCAGCTCTGCTCACCTCATTTTGCCGTCCCAGGTGCTGGGTTGGCCCGATCAGGGATTAGCCTTTGATGTGGCGGTGCATGTGGGGTCGCTGACCGCAGTTATGGTGTATTTCCGTCGCGATTTGCGGGACATAGTGGGTGCCTGGTTGCGGCAGGTTGGTGGCGGTGCCGCGACCGTGGAGAGTCGTCTGGCCTGGTTTCTGGCAGCGGCGACAGTGCCGGTTGGACTGGCGGGTCTGCTGTTCGATGGGTTTATCGAAACCCACTTGCGCTCCGTGGCGGTAATCGCGGGCACTACCATTGTGTTTGCAGTTTTGCTCGGTTGGGCGGACAAAAAAGGTGCGCGTACAGGAAATATGGCGTCACTCACCCTTGGCACCGCAATGCTGGTGGGGTTGGCCCAGGCATTGGCGTTGATTCCGGGCACGTCGCGTTCCGGTATTACCATGACCGCAGGGTTGGCGCTTGGTCTGGACCGTCAGAGCGCGGCGCGATTCTCTTTCCTGCTGGCGATTCCAGTCATCATTCTTAGCGGCGGATATAAAGCGTTGCAATTGACCGCGGCTCACGCCGCCCCCTGGGGCGACCTGTTCCTCGGTGCAGTGCTCTCGGCGCTTACCGCCTGGTGTTGTATTCGATTCTTTCTGGCAATTGTTGACCGCATCGGCATGATGCCTTTTGTCTGGTATCGTTTGTTGATGGGAATTTTACTTCTGGCATTTTTAGCGAATGGTGCTTAACAAATGGCTATAACGGATGTCGCATTTCTGGGCCTTGGCGTCATGGGCTATCCGATGGCAGGCCATTTGAACAAGGCGGGCCTGAACGTGACGGTCTATAACCGCACTGCCAGCAAAGCGGCTCAGTGGTGCCAGACCTATGCCGGAAAAAGCGCTGCCACTCCCGCGCTGGCCGTACGCGGGGCGCAGGTGGTTTTCGCCTGCGTCGGTCGCGACGAAGATGTGCGTGAAATTACCCTGGGCGCGCAGGGCGCGTTCGCGGCAATGGAAAAAGATGCGGTATTTATCGACCACACCACCACGTCGGCGGAGCTGGCGCGAGAACTGTCGGTACAGGCGCACGCTGCCCAACTCCATTTTATCGACGCGCCGGTATCCGGTGGCGAACAGGGCGCTATCAATGGGGCGCTCACCGTGATGTGCGGTGGCGACCCCGCGATATTTGATCGCGTGCAGTCGGTAGTGGCGCGCTTTGCTAAAGCTGTAACATTATTGGGGCCGGTGGGTAGTGGTCAATTATGCAAGATGGTGAATCAGATATGCATCGGCGGATTGGTGCAGGCGTTGGCGGAAGGTTTACATTTTGCACGCCAGGCCGGTCTCGATGCCCAGCAAGTGATTGACGTCATTTCCCGGGGCGCGGCGCAATCCTGGCAAATGGAAAACCGTCATAAAACCATGTTGGCCGGACAATACGAGCATGGCTTTGCCGTGGACTGGATGCGTAAGGATTTGGGGATTGTCCTCGACGAAGCGCGCCGCAATGGCGCACAAATACCGGTGACCGCGCTGGTGGATCAATTTTACGCGGATATTCAGGCGAGCGGTGGCGGCCGCTGGGACACCTCCAGTCTGCTCACGCGCTTGCAGCAAGATTCGCCGTCCATCAAAAAGTAATGTTTATCTGAGGTGATTATGGAGCAGGCGGAATTCAATCGCGGATTACTGACGTTTATCGGCACTTCTCCGACACCGTTTCACGCTGTCGCAAATGCCGCCGTGCTGTTGCGCGAGGCGGGCTTTCACGAAATCGATAACGGTTGTAGCGAAGTATTAAGCGCCGGTCAGCGTTATTTCACCACCCACAACGGATCGTCCATCATTGCCTGGGTAATGGGTAAAACCGAGCCAGCGCAATCCGGCATACGTATGGTGGGTGCGCACACAGATAGCCCCTGTTTGATGATCAAGCCGCAACCGGAGCTTACTACCGCCGGTTATTTTCAGGTGGGCATAGAGGTTTATGGGGGCGCGCTGCTCAACCCCTGGTTCGATCGGGATCTGTCTATCGCTGGACGTGTGGTGTATCGGGACACCGATAGCGGACAACTACACCAAAGGTTGATCGATTTCAAAAAACCGGTAGCGGTGATTCCGAGCCTGGCCATTCATCTCGATCGCGACGCCAACACGGCCAGAACCGTTAACCCGCAAATCAATCTGCCGCCGCTGTTGTTCCCGTTGGTCGACGGCCGCTACAAAACCTTTCGGGACTTGCTGGTTGGCGAACAACTTTCCGGTGTCGGCGCCAAAGGCGTGGAAGTCATCGACTACGAACTCAGCCTGTACGACACTCAACCACCGGCTCTGGTCGGCCTGCACGACGATTTTATTGCGTCCGCGCGGCTCGACAATCTGCTCAGTTGTTACACCGGCTTGCAGGCCATATTAAATGCGGACGACAGCGTCACCAGCCTGTTGGTGTGTAGCGATCACGAGGAAGTGGGCAGCGGTTCCGCCAGCGGTGCGCGGGGGCCGTTACTGCAATCGGTATTGAACAGTATGGTTCCCGAGCAGGCGCAACGCGCCACTGTGATTGCTCGGTCGCTGATGATTTCCGCCGACAATGCCCACGGCGTACACCCCAATTTCATCGACAAGCACGACGTGAACCACGGCCCCATTCTTAATCGCGGCCCGGTGATCAAAGTCAACAGCGGTCAGCGCTACGCCACCAACAGTATTACATCTGCCTTGTTTCGCCAGTGGTGCGCCCAGGAAAATGTGCCGGTGCAATCCTTTGTTACCCGCGCCGACATGGGATGCGGCAGCACCATCGGCCCGATCACCGCCACTGAAATTGGTGTGCCAACCCTCGACGTCGGTGTACCGACGTTCGCCATGCACTCCATTCGCGAACTGGCGGGCTCTGAAGATGGGTTTGGCCTGTTCAAGGTTCTGCGCGCGTTTTATTGTCATCGGGACGCGTTAACCATTCCGGTCTGATCAGACCTTTTTTGTACTCGGACAGGCCGAGTACCTGGACATTGGAGCGAACACCTCCTATTGCGCGCCCAGGCCGCTGTCCACCACAAATTCTGCGCCGGTAATAAATGCGGCTTCGTCAGAACACAAAAACAGCGACATGTAGGCGATATCAATGGGTCGACCAATTCTGCCCATGGGTGTGTGTTCTATCAGGCCTCCGAGTTGCTCGTCTGGCAACGACGCCAACAAAAGTGGTGTTTTAATAATGCCGGGGTGAACCGAATTAACCCGCACGCCCTGTCGCGCGTATTCCAATGCCGCCGATTTGCTTAGCAGACGCACTGCGCCTTTGGCTCCATGGTAGGCGATCATGCCGGGTGAGCCGACAATGCCGTACAGGGAGGAAATATTCGCGATAGCGCCATTGCCAGATTTTCGCAGTTCAGGCATGACATGTTTCATGCCCAGCCACACACCGGTTTGGCAAATGGCAACAACGCGATTGAACGCTTCGAGGGTTTCACCCTCGACACCCTCCATGCTGGCGACCCCGGCATTGTTTACCAGGGTAGTGATGGCACCGTAATGTTTAACCGTGGTTTGTACCAGCGCCGCCCATTCGGTCTCGCTGGTGACATCGTGGCGCACAAATATCGCATCGCCACCTTGCCCGTGAATGGCCGCGACTACCTGTGCACCGAGCTCCTCCTGAATATCGCTGATCACAACTTTTGCACCCTGTTGTGCAAATAAGTGGGCGTGTGCCTCGCCAATCCCGCTGGCGCCGCCGGTGATAATGGCTACTTTGTCTGCGAGCCTGTTATTCATTCGATGTATCCTCTTATAGTTTTAGTGAGCTGTGTGGAGCTGTAAGAGTTGTCGGTAATTCTGTGAGGTTTTGGTCAAAAGAACAAGGACAAAGGACAAACTGGACAGATCTTGTTATACGAGAGAGGTTCGTGAAAAAATATGCAAGAAAACAAAGTTGATATGCGAACACCAAGTATAAATTTAATCTTCCAGCACAGACAAAACCTCGTCCAAAAAACACTGTGTTTGCAGCAGCATATCCCGATCGTTTTCCCCCAGCGGGCGCAGAATAAATTTTGAAATTCCCTGGTCGGCGTACTGATGGATGCGTTCGATAATCTGTGTCGCGCCTACGGCGAGAGTGTGTGATAAATCCTGATCGGGAGCGAGCTTGCTGAAGCGGGTCAGCTCCCGCTGGCAGATGGCATCATCCTGGGAGCCAAAATGGAAAAAGAAACCGGTACCGTAGTGTTCGTCGTCGATGGTGCGATTAAATTCCTTCAGGGCTGCGACGATGGCCCGTTTAACGAGGCCAGCGCGTTCCGGTGATTCCAGCCCCGCCTGCCAACCGGTGCCGATACGGGCGGTGCGTCTGATTGCGGCCTCGCTGCTGCCGCCGATCCACATAGGCAGTGGTTGTTGTACCGGCAGAGGCGCGATAACTGCGTCGGTGTACTGAAAATACTGGCCGTGCAGGGTCACCGAGTCTCCGCGCCACAGCCCGGCGATAATATCCAGGGCTTCGTCAGTGCGCTTGCCGCGCCCCCTGGTGTCGAGGCCGGTGGCCCGCCATTCCGGTGCGCTCTCCGTGCCTATACCGAATGCAGGCAACAGACGGCCACCACTCAGATAATCAATGGTGGCGCATTGTTTGGCGAGCACGAGAGGATCGCGCAACGCGGCGGAGGCGACGTTCATGCCGAATTTAATGCGTTTGGTAGCGCCGGCTATCGCAGCCATGGCGCTCATGCACTCCAGGAAGGGTTCGTCGGATAGCAGGCGATCGGTCTGCCACAGGGAATCCACGCCGCCCTGTTCGCACAGGGCGACCCATTGCCAAAAGCTATCGACGCGCTCAAATGGAAAGCGCGCCATACCCAGCCCAATGCCAATCGCCATTCTGTCCCCCGTTGCAGATACAACGTAATATGTCTGTTGTTGCCGTACGTAACCGTTGCTTCGCTCGGGAAGTTTACCCGCGATAGACGTCGACAGGGGACAGTATTAGTTTGCGCTAAAGCCTGGGAGCCAGATTCTTTATATAATTTTCAAGGTGATGCTTTAAGTAATGACAAGTTGCTAATTTAACCGATAACAAGAAGGTAACTATCCAATGTCCAGTCGAGCCAGTAAACGAGCGGTGTTGGTCGAGCCCCATAAGCCGGTGCAAATTTGGGAGCACGAAGTGCCGTCTCCACAGGCGGGAGAAGTGGTGGTGCGGGTGCAGATGAGCGGCGTGTGTGGCACCGACGTACATTTCTGGCGCGGCGAGGTTGAGCTGCCGGGCCCGATGGTGCTGGGGCACGAAGGCATTGGCGCTATCGAGGAACTGGGGGAGGGTGTCACTACCGATTATGCCGGCACGCCGTTAGCCGTGGGCGACCGAGTGTACTGGGTGCCGTTGCACCCCTGTAATCACTGCCATGCGTGTACGGTAACCAAGGATTTTTCCCTGTGCGACAGCGCCATGGGAGACCTGTTTCGCGATGCCGCCACGCCGCCTTCCGCCTGTTACAGCGAGTTTGCCTGGCTGCCCGCCGGTATGCCGTTTTATCGTATTCCCGACGATACGCCGTCGGAGGCGGTGATCGCCTTTGGTTGCGCCATGCCCACCATGTTGCAGGGCCTGGAACGGTTGGGTGGTATTAACGTCAATCAGACGGTGGTGGTGCAGGGCTGCGGCCCGGTGGGCCTGGCCGCGACATTGCTGGCGAAAGTGTCTGGTGCGCGAGAAATCATCGTTATCGGCGCACCACAACACCGACTGGATATGGCCCGTCGCCTGGGCGCGACCGCAACCATTAACCTGACCGAAATGAAAGACGCGGGCGAGCGGGCGCAAAAAGTGCAGGAGTTGACCAATGGATTGGGTGCCGAGGTGGTCATTGAGGCGGCAGGGGTTGTGGAGGCCTTTGGCGAAGGGATAAAACTGGTGGCCAGAAATGGTCGCTATCTGATTGTGGGCCTGTGGTCCGCGCCGGGGACAGTTGCTGTGGAGCCGCGCTATATTAATAACAATAATATTCGCATTATCGGCACGGCGTTGTTTCAATCCCCCCACGTGTACGGCGCAATCCAGGTGGCGCAGCGCCACCACCTGCAATTTCCCATGGCGGAGGCGGTGACCCATCGCTTTCCGTTGATAGATACGCAAAAAGCCCTGGAGGCGGTGGCGCGTATGGATACGGTAAAGGCGGTGATTGTTCCCAATGGGTAAATCCTTACGGCGCATCAAGTCCGACAGGTATTCCCGGCCAACTCCCAGGAGAAGTGATGTACAACGAAGACGATCTTAATTCAGCGGTCCAGGCCGGGGTCATGAGCGCCCAGACCGCCGATGCGTTTCGGGCACACGTGGCAAGCCTGGATCACTCCCCGGCGGTGGATGAGGAGCATTTTCGGTTGATTACCGGATTCAATGATATTTTCGTGGTGATTGCGTGTGCCCTCCTGCTTGTTTCGGTGAACTGGATCGGCGCGGAGTTTGCGGCCTGGTTGGGTCCGTTGGGGGCTGCGGGTACCGCCTGGGGGCTCGCTGAGTTTTTTGTGCGCCAGCGGCGCATGGCGCTACCGGCGATTGTGCTGCTATTGGCATTTGTCGGCTATATTTTTTACGCCATTTACGCGGTGACGGGCGCAGAGAATGGGTATATTGCCAGCGGTGGCGCTGCGCTGGCGGCATGGTGTCACTGGCTGCGCTTTCGTGTTCCAGTCACGGTTGCCGCTGGTACAGCGGCAGTGGTGGGCACGATGATCAGCCTGTTGATTGTGGCGTGGCCGCAAATGAGGGACTATTTATTGCCCTTTGTATTTGTGGCGGGCATTGCGGTGTTTGCCTGGGCTATGTGGTGGGACACTGGCGATAAAATGCGTCTGACACGCCAGTCCGATGTGGCGTTCTGGCTACACCTGCTTGCTGCGCCCTTACTCGTTCACCCGGTATTTAGCGCAGTGGCATTTTCCGACGCGCAGCCCGGTGTGATTCAGGGAGGCGTGGTACTTGCGCTGTATATTGCCATTGCGTTGGTTTCGGTGGCCATCGATCGCCGCGCGCTGATGGTCTCGGCGTTGGCGTATGTGCTGTACGCATTTAGCTCGCTGTTGAAGATTTACGGTGTGGTGAGCCTCGGTTTTGCCCTCACCGCGCTCTGCGTCGGCAGTACGTTGTTGTTACTGTCCGCATTTTGGCACCCGTGCCGTGGGTTCGTGCTGAGTATGTTGCCGCCGACGGTCATCAACCGGTTGCCTGCGGCGCATTAAAATGGCTGACGGTGCGTTATTCACCACGGTAGATGCAGCCACTGGTGCAGGTTTCTCGTACGGCGATTTGGCTGAGGCCCGGTACCGCTGGTTGCATTCGCTGCCAGATCCAGCGCGCCAGGTTTTCGCTGGTGGGATTTTCCAGGCCAGGGATATCGTTGAGATAGCGGTGATCTAACTGTTCGAATACGGGTTTGGAGGCCTCGCCAATGGTGGCAAAGTCCATGACCCAGCCGCTCTCAGTGCCCACTGGGCCCTCGACATAGACCGAGATTTGATAGGAGTGACCGTGCAGTCGCGCGCACTTGTGCTCCGCGGGGACGTTGGGCAGGCGGTGGGCCGCTTCGAAGGTGAAGGATTTGTAAATTTCCATGATCTCGCTGACTCGGTGGCCGGTTTTAAACGGGTGCCCATGGTAAAGGGCAGCCAATGCAAAGTATAGTCCGAGCGGGCAAAGCGTTTGACAGCTCAAGAGATTTCGGTAGAATGCGCGTCTCGCTTTTTGGTGGCTTGGCGCTGGTTTCAAATAGCTCCAAAAGTGCCTGGCTTCAAAGTAGCAGGTTTGTCGCAACGTCCGTGCAATGGATAACCGATGGGTGGTTAGCTCAGTTGGTAGAGCGACGGCCTTACAAGCCGTAGGTCACAGGTTCGACCCCTGTACCACCCACCATTTTCCGCTTCAGTGCACCAGAGTTTCATTGAGCGAGGGACTGAGACAGGCAACACAGATTCAGTTTAATGTTTTTTAGTGTAACAACGGACCGGTAGTTCAGCTGGTTAGAATGCCGGCCTGTCACGCCGGAGGTCGCGGGTTCGAGTCCCGTCCGGTCCGCCATTTGTAGTGCCCCTTCAAAGCTTCTTCTGTCGTGTTCAAAATAGTTCTCAAAGTGACTTTCAATTTAGTCCCCAATTCAATCTAGCACCCAGGCCGATTTTGTATTTTATGGGGCCTGAGCGATGTGTTGTACACGATAAAATTTCTGCATTTCTTTTCGAATCTACACGGATGGATACGCTGGTCACCGCAGTGCGGTGCTTGTGTATAATCGGTAGTTATATTTTTTGCGGTACAGCCAATGGCACATTTTCAACGCGTCGGGGTCCTGGCCCGCCTGCAACATCCCCAGGTACTGGGCAGTCTTGCCCATCTGGTGGATTTTTTGCGTGAACGTGGTGTAACGGTGGTACTCGAACCCAACACTGCGGCGCTGTTAAACCATGCCGACGTGACGGTTAGCGAGGACGGTGACTTTGCCAAAGACGTCGACCTGGTCATCGTCGTTGGCGGCGACGGCAGTATGCTGAGCGGCGCTCGGGATCTGGTGGGTTACGGGGTGCCACTGCTCGGGGTTAACCGGGGGCGGCTGGGGTTTTTGACAGATATTCTGCCGGAAAATATGCAAACCCGTGTGGCCCGAGTGCTGGATGGCGATTATCGAGTGACCGAGCGATTTTTGCTGGAAATGCAGGTGACCCGCAACGGAACTGCAATTGGTCGGGGCATTGCCCTGAATGATGTGGTGCTGCACCCTGGTCAGTCGGTGCGCATGATGGAATTTGAGCTGTATATCGACGGTGAATTTGTGTACAGCCAGCGTTCCGATGGCCTGATTGTGTCCACCCCGACCGGTTCGACCGCCTATGCGCTGTCCGCTGGCGGCCCGATTATGCATCCCAAATTGGATGCCATTGTGCTGGTGCCAATGAATCCCCATACCCTGACCAGCCGCCCGATTGTTATTAGTGGTGATAGCGAAGTGGAGGTGCGTGTCGGTACCCGCAACGAACTGCACCCACGGGTCACCTGTGACGGCCAGCAGGAGGTTACTACCGAGCCGGGAGATATTATTCGCATTGGTAAGTTGGCGCCGCCACTGCGTTTGATTCACCCGTCGGATCATAATTTTTACGAAGTGTGTCGCTCGAAACTCGGCTGGGGTAGTCGTCTCGACTCGTCGCGCGACGAAGAGCCGGGCTGATTTCCCGATGGCCGATGACCTTAACTGGACGCGAGTCGCCGGGTTTCCCTTGGAGCGAGATTTACAACCCCTGTTGCGGGAAATTGAGCGTCGAGCAATTCCCTGTCGACTGGCGGTGGAGGGCGCAGAACAGGTGCTGTGGCTGACGAACGAACGGGATACGGCCACTGTGCTGTCGTTATTACAAACCGAGGTGGATACGGATCTGGCGGGCTCGTCCGGGTCTGTTTCGGTGTCCACTATGGCAGGTCTCGTCACCCGCTTCCCAGTGGTGTTTGCGGGGCTGATGCTGGCAATTCTCGGTGCCCTTGTGGCGCGCTGGGTCCCCGATTGGCTACATTGGCTGACCTTCCAGGATTTCTTAGAAGTTGACGCGACGACGCTCGGCTTTGTCAGCCTGAATGAAACCTATCAACGCGGCGAATATTGGCGTGTACTCAGTCCGACATTTTTGCACTTCGGCCTGTTCCACCTGGTATTTAACGCGCTGTGGCTGTGGGAATTCGGGCGACGGCTGGAATTAGTTGAGGGTAGTCGACGGTTTTTGCTGGTGTTTGTGGTGCTGGCGGTCGGGGCTAATGTGGGGCAGTACCTGTGGTCTGGGCCGTCCCTGTTCGGCGGATTGTCCGGAGTGATTTACGGATTGTTGGGCTATATCTGGATACGTCAGCAATTGGCACCGCACCCGGCTCTGGCACTGCCCAGAGGCATAGTTGTATTGATGCTGGTGTGGTTGGTGCTGTGTCTGGTGGGCATCGTCGATTTTTTCATTCCCGGCAGTATCGCCAATGGGGCGCACGTCGTGGGCCTGGTCGTTGGCCTGGTGTGTGGCGCGCTATCTGCCATGGGCACGCCGCGGCGCACCTGAGGGATTGTTTCGGCTCGCTTTATTCTTCTGGACGGACCTATGGACTTACATAAATTACTCAGCGCGCTGACGCCGCAGATCTACGCTAATCTTTGTCGCGCGGTGGAGCTGGGACGCTGGCCCGATGGTAAGCACTTAACTGCGGAGCAGCGGGCGCTGTGCTTGCAGGCGGTGATCGCCTACGACGCCGAACACAAACCAGAAAGTGCACGAGTGGGTTATCTTCCACCTAAGGTTAAGAGGGCCGCTGGCGGCGCAAGCGCGGTAAGGGCAGATGATGGCGGGGAAGCGGTTGGCGAAAATCCTGGCGCCGGGCAGCCGCTGCAGTGGCGTCATTGAGTATGGGCGAAACGTATAGCGGGCATCTCGACAAAATGGCCGTCGAGCACGGGGCTCCAGTGCGTTACGAACTGGTGCTCGACGAGCAACGTATAGGGCTCAACCAACACCTCGGCAAAACGATACGCCTCCAGTATGGTGGGGAAATTCGTTGCACCCACTGCGGTCGGCGCAGTAGTAAAAGTTTTAATCAGGGTTACTGCTATCCCTGTTTCAAGGCGCTGGCGCGCTGCGACAGCTGCATAATGAGTCCGGAAAAATGTCATTATGCACAGGGTACTTGCCGCGAACCGAGCTGGGGTGAGCAGTACTGCATGACTGACCACGTGGTGTATCTGGCCAACTCGTCCGGTATCAAGGTGGGTATTACCCGCGCTAGTCAAATACCCACGCGCTGGATCGATCAAGGTGCTGCACAAGCCTTGCCCATCGCGCGAGTACAAACTCGTTATCAGTCCGGCCTGGTGGAAGATATTTTACGCGAGCATGTGGCGGATAGAACCAACTGGCGGGCCATGTTGAAAGGTCCACCGCAACGGGTGGATTTACCCGCCGTTCGCGACGATCTGTTTACCCGCTGCGCCGCACAATTGCAGGAGTTGGATAAACGTTTCGGTCTGACCGCTGTGCAAAAGTTAGTAGACCATAAGGCCCTTGATATTGAGTATCCGGTGCTTGAATATCCTGACAAAGTGACCAGTTTGAACCTGGAAAAGGAACCGCTGGTGGAAGGTACCCTGTTGGGCATCAAGGGTCAGTATCTGATATTTGACACAGGCGTCATTAATTTACGCAAATACACCGCGTATCGTCTCGAAGTTACCCTTTGATTACGGTGACGAAAGCGTAGTAAACAGTTTAAAGGAAGTAGCAACATGACGGAAGACGGCTCTCAACCCGCCACAATTTACTTACAGGATTATTGCCCGCCACAGTTTTTAATCGCTACCACGGCGCTCACCATTGACCTTGGCGAGGAACAGACGCGGGTAGAAGCGCGGTTGAGCGTGTTACGCAATCCGGCAGCAGACAAAACAGGTAGCGATATTGTGTTGCACGGCGCGCAACTAACGTTATTGACGCTGGCAATTGATGGTCGTGTCCTCGCTGCGGATGAGTATGTCGAAGATGGGGAGACACTGACTATCCATCGGGTGCCGGATAATTTTGAGTTAACGTCCACGGTGGCGATTAAACCCCAGGACAATACGTCGCTGGAAGGTTTGTACCAGTCTCGCGGGATGTACTGTACGCAATGCGAGGCGGAGGGTTTTCGCAAGATTACCTATTATCTTGACCGACCAGATGTGATGTCCGAATTCACCACCACCATCATTGCCGAAAAAGCGCGGTACCCGGTACTTCTCGCAAATGGAAACGCGCAGGCCAGCGGCGATTTGCCCGACGGCCGGCACTGGGTCACCTGGCACGACCCGTTTAAAAAACCGGCTTATTTGTTTGCCATGGTGGCGGGGAATCTCGAATGTCTTGATGACTCGTTTACCACCATGAGTGGACGTCAGGTGTCCCTCAAAATATTTGTGGAAGCGAAAGATCTGGATAAGTGTGCGCACGCCATGCAGTCCCTGCAGCGCGCGATGCTCTGGGATGAAGAAGTGTACGGGCGCGAATACGATCTCGACATTTTTATGATTGTTGCGGTCGATGATTTCAATATGGGTGCCATGGAAAACAAGGGCCTGAATATTTTTAACACATCCTGTGTGCTGGCTCGGCCGGAGATCACTACGGATGGTGGTTTTCAATGGATTGAGGCGGTGGTGGCACACGAGTATTTTCACAACTGGTCGGGTAATCGGGTAACGTGCCGGGACTGGTTTCAATTAAGTTTGAAGGAGGGTTTTACCGTTTTTCGCGATGCGGAATTTTCCGCGGATATGGGTTCGCGGGCGGTAACTCGGATACAGAAAGTCAATGCGTTGCGCACCACCCAGTTCGCCGAGGACAGTGGGCCGACCGCCCACGCTGTGCAGCCTGCGTCATATATGGAAATTTCCAATTTTTACACGGCGACCATTTACGAAAAAGGCGCGGAGCTGGTGCGCATGCTGCATACCTTGCTGGGCCCTGAAGTGTTTCGTCGCGGTAGTGACCTGTACTTTGACCGCCACGACGGACAGGCGGTCACCATCGAGGATTTTGTCGCCGCCATGGCCGAAGCGGGTGGGCGGGATTTGACACAGTTTATGCAGTGGTATCGTCGGCCGGGAACGCCGCGCTTACAGGTGATCGGGGATTACGATGCGACGCGTAAATGCTATCAACTGACTTTTTCCCAATTCAGTCCGGCTACGCCGCAGGCAAGTGAAACAACACCGCTGCATATTCCCATACGGTTAGGGCTGGTTGGTGAGGATGGCGATATTCCGTTGCGCAGCCCCGGTGTGTGTGACGGTGCGCGGGAAATAGTCTTTGAACTGACCGAGCGCGAACAGACATTGATTTTCGAAGACATCGAGGCGGCGCCTGTACCTTCGTTGTTACGGCAGTTTTCCGCGCCGGTGCGACTGGATTTCAGTTATAGCCGCAAGGACCTGTTGCATTTGATGCGGCGTGATAGCGATGATTTTAATCGTTGGGGTGCCAGCCAGAAGTTGGCGCTCGATATTTTGCAGGAGATGATTGTCGGATTGGCATCTAACCAGGCACAGGTGCTGGACCGTGATCTGGTCGACGCGTATCGTGACCTGTTGCGGGATCCCGCAGTTGACCGTGCGTTATTGGCCCTGATGTTAACACTGCCAAGCGAAGCCTATCTGAGCGAGGAGGCGGATATTATTCACGTGGAGGCTATTCACAAGGCTCGGCAGCTGGCGCGCTATACGCTGAGTCAGGCACTGCACGAGGATTTTCTGCGGGTCTATCATGACAACTACAGTGATGAATCTTATCAACCGTCGGGCCAGCAGATTGCACGGCGTACGCTTAAAAATATTGCATTGCAATATCTGGTACAGGGCGATGTCGTCGAGGGTGTCGAACTGGCGTGGCGGCAGTTCGAGCGCGCCGACAATATGACCGACGTGCAAGCTGCCCTGACGGCACTGATTAATTGCCCCAACTCAATCGCGCGGGAGTACAGCGACAGGGGGCTGGCGAGTTTTTATCAGAAATGGCGTGCCGAAACCCTGGTGGTCAATCAATGGTTTTCACTACAGGCATCCTGTGTGTTGCCCGGTGGACTGGAACGGGTGAAGGGCCTGATGACCCATGGGGCTTTCGACCTTAAAAACCCCAACAAGGTACGTTCGTTACTGGGTGTATTTGCCAATAACGCGATCAATTTTCACCGTGAGGATGGTGCTGGGTATAAATTTCTGGCGGGACAGGTTGTGGAGTTGGACAAACTTAATCCACAAATTGCATCGCGGTTAATCATACCGCTTACCCGTTGGCGAAAATTTCCGGCGCAGCGAAGTACACAAATGCGCACCGCTCTGGAGGCGGTTCGAGATACACAGCATTTATCGCGAGACCTGTTTGAGATTGTCAGCAAAAGTCTTTGATGGGCTTCGTATCACCCCGATTGCGACACTTTCCTTACTTCGGTCAACAGTTGTGTGGATAGTGCGTGTCACAAGCCGTTCGGGAAATGTTGGAGAACATGGACGCAACAAAGCTGCGAGAGGTGTTTACCAAGCTGTTGAAGATGGAACAATATCTGCGTCATAGTATGGTGGCTGTGGTGGGACCCTTTGCCGACAGGTAAAAAATTACGAATTTTGACCCGCGTAGGCCACTGGTTTGCCAGCGCGGAATACGCGAAATTCATTTTTTTGCAGGGCGATCCAGTTTTCATTGTCAGTTAATGGTTTGGTAGCGACCACTGTTACCACATCGTCCGCGCCGGTATGTTCACTAAAATTGACGGTTAAATCCGCGTCGATCAACGTTGCCTTACCAAAAGGCGCAGCGCGAGTGAGCATGCTCAGGTGGGTACTGCAGAACGCGTACAGGCAGCGGGCATCGCTGAATATTAAGTTGCATACTCCCAGCTGCGTGAGTCGCCGTATTTGCGCTTCCAAAAAGCGCCATAGTTCTGCTTGACGTTCAGGGCGTTGCGGGAAACGGTTGCGTACCTGATCGAGCAACCAGCAAAAAGCATATTCACTGTCGGTAGTGCCCACGGGTCGGTAATGTGTCAGGGGCCATTTTTTTATCCCCTTGAGTTGGCCGTTGTGCGCACAGGACCAGGTTTCTCCCCATAATTCCCGCGCAAATGGATGCGTGTTTTCGAGGCAGATTCGCCCCCGGTTGGCCTTGCGAATGTGGCAAATGACGTTGGTACTTTTAATTGGATAGGTTTCTACCAGCCGCGCGATCTGCGACTCGGCCCCCGCACTCGGGTCGTGAAATGCGCGATAGCCACGCCCTTCGTAAAAAGCGATTCCCCAACCGTCCCGGTGCGGTCCGGTGAGACCGCCACGCCGTATCAACCCGCTGAAACTAAAGCAAATATCCGTCGGAACGCTGGCGTTCATGCCCAATAATTCGCACATACTGATTGGTATCCCCGGCGCATTGGTGGCGCTGCCTGATTGGTATTTGAAACAGCGGCTCGTTAGTTGCCCTACGGACCTGTACAATTATAGCCGTTGGCGACAAAAAGGGCAGACAGCCCAACGCCAGTGCGGCACAGAGGTGATTGCCTGAGGAGGCAAAATGAAAATCGCAATTTTATCCAGAAACAAAAACCTCTATTCGACCAGACGCCTGAAAGAAGCGGCGGAACAACGTGGTCACAGTGTGCGGGTGATTGATCCCCTGAGCTGCTACATGAATATTAATATGCAGCATTCGTCGATTCATGTGCGCGGTGAAGAACTACCAGATTTTGACGCGGTGATTCCACGTATCGGGGCATCGGTAACCTTCTACGGCACCGCGGTGTTGCGACAATTCGAAATGATGGGCGTGTATCCACTGAACGAATCCGTCGCTATTTCCAGGTCTAGGGATAAATTACGCTCCATGCAACTGCTGTCCCGGAAAAATGTTGGCCTCCCCATCACTGGCTTTGCCAACAAACCGTCGGATATTCCCGATTTGATCGACATGGTGGGCGGTGCGCCATTGGTGATAAAACTGCTGGAAGGAACCCAGGGCATTGGCGTGGTGCTGGCGGAAACCCGTAAGGCGGCCCAGAGCGTGCTGGAAGCGTTTATGGGCCTAAAAAGTAACATTATGGTGCAGGAATATATCAAGGAAGCGGGCGGTGCGGATATTCGTTGCTTTGTGATTGGCGACAAAGTGATCGCGGCTATGAAGCGGCAGGCTTTGGCCGGTGAATTTCGCTCGAATTTACACCGCGGCGGCACCGCGAGTTTGATTAAATTGACTCCTGCAGAGCGTTTGACCGCGGTTACGGCTGCGAGACTCATTGGGCTTAATGTGGCAGGGGTAGATATTTTGCGCTCCAATCATGGCCCGGTGGTTATGGAGGTTAACTCGTCGCCCGGCCTGGAAGGTATCGAAAATGCCACTGGCAAGGACCTGGCAGCCAATATTATCGAGTTTCTAGAAAAAAATGCGGCGGATTCCAAGACCAAAACCCGGGGTAAAGGTTAAGTAGGGGTGCGCGCACAACCATTCAATATCGCGGGCGTTACGCTAGCACCGGGGGAATCCCGACAAGTCGCTATTCCCGCCGCAAGACTGTATACCGATACGCCGATAGATATTGTTGTCGAAGTGCTACATGGTCGCCGGTCTGGTCCGGTGTTAATGGTGTGTGCGGCGTTGCATGGGGACGAAATCAATGGTGTGGACATCTGTCGGCGACTACGCCACCAGGCGGTTTTAAAACGCTTGCGTGGAACGTTGCTGGTGGTGCCGATCATCAATGTATTCGGATTTATTCAACAAACCCGTTACCTGCCTGATCGCAGGGATTTAAATCGCTGTTTTCCGGGCAGTCCCAAAGGAACGCTCGGCAGTCGTCTCGCATATCTGATTCGCATCGAACTACTGGCGCACTGTACCCATGTTATTGATCTGCACACCGCGGCTGTGCATCGCGATAATCTGCCACAAATTCGCGGCAATCTGGAGCAGCCTGTGGTGCTGGCCATGGCGCAGGCATTCGGCGCACCGGTAATACTGGATTCGGCACTGCGGGACGGCTCCCTGCGTGCTGCTGCGAACGAGCTGGATATTCCTTTGATTATCTATGAAGCGGGCGAGGCATTGCGTTTTAGTGAAGCCGCGGTCCGCGCAGGAGTGCGTGGTGTGCTGCGGGTGATGCGGTATTTGCAAATGTTGCCCGGGAAACTGGATTTATCGTTGGGGAAGATGGCGCCTGTGATCGCCGCCGGCAGTCGTTGGTTGCGGGCCGACAAGGATGGCATGCTGATCAGCCATGTGGGGCTGGGTCAGCGAATTCGGGCCGGTGAAGTGGTTGCGCACCTGGTGGTACCTTTTCAGGCCGAAGAAGTATCGGTTGTGTCCAGTGTTGACGGGATAGTAATAGGTCGCGCCCAGATACCCTTGGTAAACGAAGGCGAAGCGCTGTTTCATATTGCTGAATTTTCCCGATTGGGAAAAGCAGCAGACAGTGTGGAAGCGTTTAATGAGCGTTATGACAATGGGCTGCCACGCGTCACCGATGATGCAATGGAACCTTTGACCGACGATACCTGACAGCGTTTGTTGCATTCAATCTTTTGCGGTCACGGCCTCCACCGGCAGGTCTGCGGCTTTCCAGGCTTCGTATCCACCGCGAATGTGGCACACGGGGGTCAATCCCATATTTTGTGCAGTCTGCGTCGATAGCGCGGAGCGCCAGCCTTTGCTGCAGTAGAAAATAAATCGTTTGCCGGAGGCAAACAGGGGTTTGTGGTAGGGACTGTCAGTGTCTATCCAGAACTCGAGCATGCCACGGGGGGCGTGATAGGCGCCGGGAATTTTTCCGTCGCGGGTTAGTTCGCGAATATCGCGCAGGTCCACAATTTGACAATTTGCGTCGTTCAGCAGGTCATAAGCCTGTTTGGGATCAATGGCTTCGATTTGCTGGTCGGCCTGTTCAACTAATTGCTTTACACCAATTTTCATAATGCTCTCCGGGTGTGGCTGTATCGGACGTTAAGTGCAATGCGCCGATTAAGATTCCCGAGAAGTATAGCTTAAGGAACCTTCTATGTTGTCGTTGTGGTCTTGATTGGTTGCACAGCGCACCAGATGGTTTTTGGTGGCGTTGTTGTTACTAGCTGTTTGCAGTTAGACTGAAAGTACAGAGTTGTGTTGCATTGTCACAGCTTTACAGAATCATTTCCGGGGAGAAATCAATGGAATACCGCAAATTAGGGGATACCGACATAGAGGTCAGTGCCATTTGTCTGGGCACGATGACCTGGGGTGAGCAGAACACGGTCGAACAGGCGATTGAACAAATGGATTATGCCGTGTCCGTGGGCGTCAATTTTTTTGATGCTGCTGAAATGTACCCGGTACCGCCTCGCGCGGAGACCCAGGGACGCACCGAAAGTTATATCGGCGAATGGTTTGCGCGCCGCAAGCGCCGCGATGATGTTTTTCTGGCCACCAAAGTGTCGGGTCGTTCCGACGCTGTGGGTGACTGGAAGCACCTGCGAGGCGGACCGCGGCTCAGCCGCGAGCATATTCGCCAGGCGGTAACCGATTCCCTGCGGCGTTTGCAGACCGATTATATCGATCTATATCAGGTGCATTGGCCGGAGAGAACCACCAATTTTTTTGGCCAGCTCGGTTACGTGCATAAAGAGCAGAGCGATCTTGTTCCCATCGCGGAAACTCTGGGAGCATTGACAGAGCTGGTCGCGGAAGGTCTGGTGCGGCATATCGGTATTTCGAATGAAACGCCATGGGGCGTTGCGGAATATTTGCGCTGCGCGCGGGAGAATGATTTGAGCAGGGTGCGCAGTATCCAGAACCCCTATAATTTATTGAATCGCAGTTTCGAAGTGGGCCTGGCGGAAATGGCGATTCGCGAACAGGTGGGGCTGCTGGCCTATTCACCCCTGGCCATGGGTACACTGTCTGGAAAATACTTGCAGGGCAGGCGCCCCAAAGGGGCGCGTTTGACATTGTTTGAGCGCTTTCAACGCTATTCAAATCCACGCGCTATTGCTGCGACCGAAGCCTACGTCACTCTCGCCCAGGAGCATAGTCTGGACCCGGCTACCATGGCATTGGCATTTATCAATAGTCGCCCTTTCGTAACCAGTAATATTATCGGCGCTACGAATCTTGAACAGCTCAAAGCCAATATTGCCAGCATCGACGCGCGGCTATCCGAAGAAGTGGTTGCGGGCATCGAAGAGATTCATAAGCGCTACAGTAATCCCTCTCCCTGAAGAACGCGGCGCGGCTTAGTCACGGCGTTCTTTCACCAGCATCGTCAGGCGCGATGCGCACACCGTGCGGCCCTGGTCGTCGACAATGGTAATACTCCACACATGGGTCGAACCGCCGATATGGATCGGTCGCGCGGTGCCGTGCACGTGGCCGGTCGATGCGGCGCGCACATGATTGGCGTTAATATCCAGCCCCACACAATAGTGTTTTTCCATATCGAGACACAGCATGCTGGCATGGCTGCCCACCGTTTCAGCGAGTACGCAGGACACACCGCCATGCAGGATGCCAAACGGTTGTTGCGTACGGTGATCGAGCGGCATGCTGGCGGTGAGGTAGTCATCGCCAATCGCAGTAAAGGAAATACCTACATTTGCCGCGGCGCTGTCGTGAAAGTCGTTGTTTAGCATATCGAGCGTTGGAGTGCTGAACCAAATTGCCATGGGAGTCCTCATTTCGGATAAAGGGGTGGTAACGCAAAAGGATTTTCGGTCGACTGCCCGGTTTTTTTGCGCCGGTGGCTATCCAGGCGCTGCAGGAGTTGTTGGAGCTGATCCGCGCTGTGGTTGCTACCGTTGTACAGGCACGCGTCCAGATCGCAAAAAGATTGGGCGAGCGTTACATCGTTTGCCAGATCTGCCACTTCCTGCAAGGTCAATAGATTTGGCTTTGTCCAGTTAACGCGCGCCCACTGCACAATTGTTGAGCGTAGAGTGCTTAGATCGAGCTGGTTTGCGGCCGCCTGTATCCGTGCAAATAAATCACGTTCGGTTGGCGCAGTTACCGGGCCATTTTGGGGTGCCGTAATTTTGCTGCGACGTCTTCGCCACCACAGCACGGCGAACAACCCGCTACACAGCATGAAAACACCGTTACTAATCACGAGCATCCACATTAGCGGGCTGGCAGGTGCGCTTATAATGGTGGTCTTCGAGTCAATTGCAGTCTCGGCATTGACAGTTTCTTGCGGCGGAATTTGATTAGATTCAGCGGGTATCGCAGGCGTGGCTACGGAAGTGTCAGCCTCAGCCTTTGCGTCCGCCGCGACGACGGTAAAAGTGTGGCCCTTCAGGACGGTTTCGCGCCACGTTTCAGTCTGAGTATCCCACCACGGTACGGTGATGGATGGTATTGTCACGGTACCCGGTTGGGTGGGTACCAGGGCAAACGATTCAATACGCTGACCAACGACACTATCGGCAGTGGCGGAATCCTCGATTCGTGGTTGATCCGGATAAGTACGCAGTCCGGTGATCTCGGGCAGCGATAGCGGCGGTAATTGCGCGCCGGTAAGCCCCTGCGCGGTTAACGTGATGGTGCGCGTAACGGGTTCTCCTACAGTTAGCTGTTGCGTGGAATTACTCCATTTTTCCGTAAGGCTGACGCTTTCGCTAGGCAGCCATTCTTTACCGGAAGCGGAGATGGGCCGTGGTTTGATCGCGACGGTTTTTTGCTCCGTCTGTACGACCACAGGTTTGCCGCCGCGGCTGAAAAATAAATTGCCGTAGTGATCGCGCGGATCGGGAACGGTACCGCTAAAACGCACGGGTGGAATGACAAGGTCACCACTCTGGTCGGCAAACAGGGCAAATTTTGTTTCCACTACGGTGTAATTAGTCCCAGCAACCGATTTTTGAAATTGTGTGCTGGATATTTTTATCAGGCGAGCGCCGGGAACTTCGAGATCGGTACTTTGAAAATCCTGCAGCGAGACAGTGGTATACAAACGCAGGGTCAGTACCAGCTGTTGCTGTACAAAAACGCTGTCTTGGTCGAGTAAGGTTTCGGTATACAGCTGTTTGTCAGACGTGCTGGCACGACTGTTTTCGTCGACGGTGATGGCGATGGCATCGCTGATGGCCTGTTTGACGCGCAGGGATGGAATCAGTAAATCGCCGTCGCGCATTGGCAGTAGCGTTAATCGCCATGTAGTTACGGAAGACATGGTTCCCGAATTTATGGAAAACTGGCTTTGCCGTTGATTGGACAGTATTTCAAAATCTTTTTTAAGAGAAGAAAAGTCAGGGTCTTCCCGTATTTGGCCGGCGTAACTCAAGGTCAGGGTAAGGGTTTCACCGCTGCCGATATGCGTCCGGTCGACTTCGGCGCGCAATTCGTCCGGCTGCGCAATAGCCGCAGTTGCGAATTGCGCAAGCAAGACTAACGTCATAAAAAAATAGCGATTCCAGACCATTACCAACGTTCCTGCTCTGAGTCGTTTAACCGTTCGCGACTGCCGCGTTCGTAATCGCGCTGTCGTGCTTCGTATTCAAACTTGCGCCGCATAAGTCCGCTGGGGTCATCGGGAATCTGCCGCAACCATTGTTCCAGGGCCTGCTGTTTGTCGGCATCCAGCGGTGCGGCATCGGGGTCGTCTTGCAGTGCGGCTGTGCTCTCGGGTGGTGATTCCTGATCTGGGTTTTCCGGATCGGCCGAGCGCGATTGATCATTTTCGGCTGTCTCCGCAGTAGCGGTATTATTCTGCGTTGGATTGACGTTTTCGGCTTCGGCATTGGGATCTTCCTGCTTGCCGGTGGCATCAGGCTTTGTCTGTGGGGTGTCTGGACTGCCTTTGTCTCCCGGCGCGGGCGGAGTTTGCTGGTTACCACTGTTTTCGTCTTTAGACTGCGCAGATTTATCCTCAGTATTCTGCGCCTGTTCTGAATTTTGTTTTTGCGCCGAATTATCCGCCGATTCTTGATTATCGGATTGCTGCTTTTCAGAATCTGAGTTCGATTCGGATTGTTGCTGTTGCTCGAGTAGTTTATTCACAATATCCCGGTTGAATGCGGCATCCGCCAGCTCGGGGTTGAGTTGCAATGCTTTCTCATAAGCGGCCAGCGCGGATTCGAGTTGGTTGCCATGGGCCAGCGAGTTACCAAGATTGTAAAACCCCGCAGCGTCGTTAGTTTCAGTAAATGCCTGCGCTGCCGTCTCGAAGTCGTTATTGCGATAGGCGGCAGCGCCTTTCCACGCAGGATCTTTAAATAGCTCGGCGGCCCGCTGTGGATCGTCCTGAGCCAGGGCTCGGGCCGCCTGCTGGTCGCTACGCAGCCACAAGTCCTGCCAATCCAGAGCCTGCGCAGAAGGGCTGGCAAAGAGGCAGGGACTGAGTATTAATAGCGTAATCAGATTGCGGCGAAAGCTGACTAGCAAAAAGGGTAAGGCGAGCAGAATCAACCAGAAGCCCTGGTCGTCCCAGCTATCGAATGTGCGCTCCAGTTGCGTGCTGGTTGCAAGGTCTCCGGCTCCTAATGGGGCGGTGATAAACAGTATATCGTTGTCGTTATTGGCCAGCGCAGCATAACGACCCTGGTTGCGGGCGGCGAACTGCTGCAATCCGTGATGGTTGACGCCAGCGACAATAATATTGCCATTGCGATCTTTCGCGAAGCCACCGCCAGCAGCGGGAATTGGCGCGCCGCTATCGCTGCCAACGGCTAACACGGACAGCCGAAACCCCGGCAGGCTATCGAGCAATTCATTAATCGTAGTTTGTGCGTCGTCGGCAACGCCGTCAGTGACCAACAGGAGATCTCCCGTCAGGTGGCCAGCGTTCATAATTAGCTCAAGTCCGGATTGTACGGCAGCTTCGGGGTTGCTGCCGGCTGTGGGCATCACCGCGGGACTCAGGGCAGGTAACAGGGCGTCGATGGTGGCGGCGTCATCGGTTAGCGGACTTACCGTATGCGCATCCGCCGCGTAAGCGATCAGTGCCGTGGTGCCCTCCTTGCGCACGCGCAGCAGATCGCTGAGTTTCAGCCGCGCGCGGGTCAGGCGATCTGGCTTCACATCTTCGCTCAACATAGAAGGGGATAAATCCAGCAGGATGACCAGTGGTTGTTGTTGTTTGTGTATGGGCAATGGAATTTGTTGCCAGGTTGGGCCAGCGGCCGCGATACACAATAATAACCAGACGATGGCGGCCCACAGGGGCAGGCGCTTGCTAGCTGTCGAGCCGTTTGCGGTCACCAGAAAAGGCAATATGTGAGGCGCGATGACATTGTTCCAGGGTCCGGCGGCGGTTTTTCCTGTATAGGCCATCCACAGGACAAATCCCCACGCTGGCGGTAACGCGAGTAACCATAGTGGGCGTAAAAAATGGAACGCACTGAGCTGGATTATCAGGTCAGCCATCGGTGTATCTCAGACGGGTTATCAGGGCGAGAGCAAAACTGGCGAGAATGGCCGCCGCCAAGGGCCAATAATACAGCGCTTGGGTGGGGCGCAGGGTCTCGGCTTCCTGTTCCACGGGTTCAATTTGATCGAGAGTTTGGTACACGGCAGCAAGATCTTCCGGATTGCGTGCGCGAAAATAGCGGCCGCCAGTTGTAGTTGCGATGGCGGTTAAGGTGTCCTCATCCAGGTCGGCGGAGGGGTTGATACGCTGCACGCCGAACAAGGAGCGACGCAATATTTCGTCGGCACCGATGCCCACCGTATAAATTTTAACCTGGTGAGCAGCAGCCAGTTCTGCCGCCTGCAGAGGTGTAATCGCGCCTGCGGTATTTGCGCCATCGGTCAATAATATCACCACGCGGCTACTTTCGGGGCGATCTTGCAGTCGTTTCACCGCCAGGCCGATCGCATCGCCAATGGCCGTGCCCTTGCCCGCAAAGCCGATTAAAGCTTCCTGCAACATAGTATTGACAGTAGCTCGGTCGAAGGTCAGCGGTGTTTGCAGATAGGCGTTGCTGCCAAACAGAATTAGGCCGAGTCGATCGCCCTTGCGTCGCACAACGAATTCCCCCACCACGGCCTTAACCACGCGCAAGCGATCCACCAACCCACGGCCGCTGTCCATATCCTCAATTTCCATACTACCCGAGATATCGACCGCGAGAAGTAAGTCGCGGCCCGTGGTAGGTAGAGCGATCGGATCTCCAATCCATACGGGTCGAGCGGCCGCGAAGACCGCACCGCACCAGATAGCACTGAGTAGCAGGATCACCAGCACATTGCCACGTCCGCCTGAGCCGTGTTCATGATTAAGATCGCTATAGATTGGCGCCCACAGTGGCACCGACGTGCTGGCAGCGGGTTTGCGCAACACGCGGTACAGCCACGGCGCAGGGAGGATTAACAACAGCCACGGCCAGTGCAAACTCAACATGGCAGCGGCGCGCCTTTAGAGACCCAGCGCTGAGCGCAGCTATACAGCGCTCGCGCCTGGTCTTTGGCCAACGGTGGTGCGTCTGGGTCGTAGAGTGTGGCGCTAAATTCGGGTAGCGAAATGACGTTCAGCACCTGTTTGCTGTCCAGTACCTGTAATGCATTCAGCAGCGTTTCAGTGGCAATGCCGCTGGCGATCCGTTGGGGCGCTCCGGCGATGGCACAGCGGCGCATCAACGCTACCAGTTCCCGTGCAAACTGTGCTCCGTCTCCGGAGCGTGCATAGTTTTCCCACAGATCTTTCAGGAGCGCGCTGGCGTCGCGGCGGTAGCGGCTGCGTCGGTAACGGCGTATTGCGGCGGTGACGGTCCAGCCGAGAATCACCAGCACGCTAAATGCCAGCACCCACCAGCCTGGTGCGGGAGGCCACCAGCTCACCGGGGGTGGGGTGTGAATATCCCGTAATTGCGCGAGCAATGGATTCAGAACAGCCTCCGTTGGCGATTTTTACCGTAGGCTAGCTGCAAAACGTCGAGCACTGCGCTGTCGCCGGGAAATGCGATAAGCCCCAGGCGCAGGCGCTGTGCGATTTGTTGCAAGTTCAAAGTGCGTGCACGGAAGGCATCCGCAAAACTGGCCCGCAGCGCGGCGTCGCGGGTGTTGAGCGCGAAACGTTGTCGCCCATCGGTGACTGGGTAAAACCCGGGGGGCGGCAATTCTTTTTCGAGGCTATCGTAGACGTGACAAAGGTTGACATCGCAGTGGCGCGCCAGCTGAAACAGGTGGCTTTCAGTTACTTCATTCAGATCGTGAAAATCACTGACCACCACCACGGTAAATCCCGGGTGCGCCACGCGGCGTGCATGTTCGAGCATGGTGGCCAATGTGTAGCTGTCAGGCTGCCGGTTTTGTAGCGCACTACTTGCAGCGCACAGGCTGTGAATCAGTTGCAGGACACTGTGATGACTGCGGCGTGCGCGGATATCGCTGTGCCGGTCTGGGCCAAACACCAACCCGCCCACCCGGTCGTTGGCGTGCAGGCCGGCCCAAGCGAGGGCCGCGGCGATCTCACAGGTGGTGACGGATTTGAGTTTGCGGCTACCGAAAAACATGTTTTGGCGTAAATCGGCCACCACTAAAACTGGGCGTTCCCGTTCTTCGCGAAACAGCTTGGTATGTGTGCTGCCAGTGCGCGCCGTGACGCGCCAGTCTATGGTGCGAATATCGTCACCGGGTTGATAGGGTCGCACTTCGTCGAAATCCATACCCCGTCCGCGCTGTCGGGAATGGTGATTGCCCGCCATGGCGCTGCGCGGCGCGTGGCGCGGGAATAAACGCAGTTCGCGAGCACCGCGGCGCAACTGTACGAGAGTTTCCGCGTTGGCAAAGACGGAATGCGACGAGTCGGGGTATTGCATCAGGCCGAGGGAACGCTATCAATCAAACTGGTAATGATCGAGTCGGCGGTTGCGCCGCTGGTCTCGGCTGCAAAGCTGAGAATCAGGCGGTGCCGCAACACGTCGTGGGCCACTGCGCGGACATCGTCCGGCGTCACAAACTCTCGGTCATCCAGCCATGCATTGACGCGACTGCAGCGGTCTATGGCGATGGTTGCGCGCGGGCTGGCGCCGTATTCAATCCAGTGGGCAATCTGTTTACTGTAGGCTTCGGGTTTGCGCGTAGCCAGCACCAGCTGTACCAGGTACTCCTCGACATTTTCCGCCATTTTCACCTGCAGGGCTGCGGTGCGGGCCGCGAAAATAGTTTCCTGGGTCACCCCGGGAGGTTTACTGGAGGTCGCGCCGACCGCCTCGTCCCGGGCGAGTTGTAATATACGACGCTCGCTATCGCGATGTGGGTAGTCTACTGGCACGTGCATCAAAAAACGGTCCATCTGTGCTTCGGGCAGAGGATAGGTGCCTTCCTGCTCAATGGGATTTTGCGTAGCCATCACCAGGAACAGTCTGGGCAATGCATAGGTTTGTTGACCGACGCTTATCTGGCGTTCCGCCATTGCCTCGAGCAACGCGGACTGAACTTTGGCAGGCGCGCGATTAATTTCATCGGCCAGTACCAGGTTATGGAATAAAGGTCCGGGCTGAAATTCAAAGTTACCGCTTTCGGGGCGGTAGATATCGCTGCCGGTGATGTCGGCAGGCAGCAAGTCCGGCGTAAACTGGACGCGATGAAAATCGCCGTCGATACCTTCTGCAAGGGTTTTGATCGCTTTGGTCTTGGCGAGGCCGGGAGCGCCTTCCACCAGCAGGTGACCATCGGCCAATAGTGCCATAATCAGGCGCTGCGCGAGATGTGGCTGGCCGACAATACGAGAATTTAGAAAGGTGAGTAACGACTGGATTTCGGTATAACACTGCATGCACGTGGCTCGTTAGTTGATGTCGCAAGGTGTTGGAATTGTAGCGGGTTGTCGACCCGTGCTCAAAGCTGCATTGCAAAAGGTGACGGCATGGACGTTAAAAATCTTCTATTACACGGCCTTTGCAGGGCGCATAAATTGCGTCTCCCACCAATTGCACCGGAAAAGCACCGCTGTTAGGAATGCGTACAACCTCAAAAGTTCCTGAATGATTTTTCGCACCGCAATTGTTGCCTTGGGTCCAGCGTTTTCACCAGGGGATAACGGATGACTTGCTCGCGGTCATGCCTTATTCTTGCCTGCGGTGAAATTGTGGAGTCTACATGTATCAGCTTGCGCGCAAGGCGCTGTTCTTATTGCCGCCGGAAACTGCGCATCATTTGTCCCTTGCGGCGATCAGTGGTGCCGCGCGATTAGGTTTGTTGCCAGCTATCGAGAAACCATCCGCGAACAAATCCCTGGAGGTTATGGGTTTACGTTTTCCCAACGGCGTCGGGCTGGCCGCTGGGCTCGATAAAAATGGTGACCATATCAACGGACTGGGCGCCCTCGGTTTTGGTTTTGTTGAAATTGGTACCGTTACGCCGCGCGCTCAGTACGGTAATCCCAGGCCGCGCCTGTTTCGCGTGGCGCAGCACCAGGCGATTATCAATCGCATGGGCTTTAATAATCTGGGCGTCGATCATCTGGTGAAGCAGGTGGCAAAGCGCCGTTACGAGGGTGTGCTGGGGATCAATATTGGTAAAAATGCTGATACACCGCTGGACCGGGCAATTGAAGACTATCGGCAATGTCTGGAGAAGGTATACCCTTGTGCGGACTATGTGACCGTGAATATTTCGTCTCCCAATACGCCCGGGTTACGAGACTTACAGCTTGGACAAAACCTGCAGCAATTGCTGGCGGAATTGAAGGTGGCGCATAGCCGACTGGCAGATCGCTACCAACGCTACGTACCTCTAACGGTGAAAATAGCACCGGATATGGATGCGGACCAACTCGCCAGGCTCGCTGCGCTACTGATTAAAAATCGTATCGACGGCGTGATTGCCACCAACACCACCATTGCCCGCGATGGGATAGAGGGCTTATCGGTAGCGCGGGAAGCTGGGGGCTTAAGCGGTATGCCACTGCGGGAACGAGCCACCTCGGTGGTGACGACGCTCGCACGGCATCTGGACGGTGCAATGCCTATTATCGGTGTGGGGGGTATAGGGAGCGGTGCTGACGCGGCGGAAAAAATACGCGCCGGGGCGAGTCTTGTACAGCTCTACACGGGATTTATCTATCGTGGACCAGACTTGATAAAAGAATCGGTAGCTGCATTAGCGGCTACCGATTCTTAAGCCTCGTTGGAGGCTTCAATCAGGGCAATTGAGCCCTGGAGTCCTGAGTACGGACGATCTTAAAAGGCGTTACATGGAAACCACTTTTTGCTGACCAGTGGAGGTACTATAACCTTGCCAGTGGTCCTCGCGACCTTCGCGCCAGCCCTTGATCCATTCAGCGCTGAGGGGGTTTTCTCCGGAATAGGGGCAATTATCGTTGGCCCTCCCACTGAAGCCGACCTGATAACCTTTGATGTAGGCGCGGTGGGTAGTGTCACGTTTTTGCCTTTTCATAAGGGAGTAGCTCCTGTTATTGCAGTATCGGTAGCTGTCGAGCAAGCGCCACCGACCGAGAGTTTCGCCGTGGCAAGATGGAAATGGAGACCTCAGACAGTTCAACAAATTGGAGCGGGTGTGTCGAAGATTTTATTTGTCTATAGACCATCTGTTTAATGCCCCACAGTAATCAAAGGTGATAGCGAACGTGTTTAGTGAGTGGTTTGTCAGTTGTCCCAGGGGCCTGGAAGGCTTGCTGGGAGACGAGTTAGCTCAGCTGGGTCTGCACAGCCGGCGCGAAACGGTGGCTGGCGTGGCGCTGCAGTGCACGCTACGGGATGCCTATGGGGTCTGCTTATGGTCGCGCCTGGCGAACCGCGTGTTATTGCGTCTGACGACGTTTTCGGTGGCCAGCGCGGACGACATTTACGCGGGAGTTTCCGCCGTGAACTGGAGTGAGCACTTCGCTGCTGACGCCACGTTTGTAGTCGATTTTGTCGGCACTGGCGCCGGAATCGATAATAGCCATTACGGTGCATTGCGGGTCAAGGATGCGGTTATTGATTACTTTCGTCGTACCACGGGGGAGCGACCAAGCATCGAGCAACAGACCCCGGATATTCGGCTCAACGTGCGGCTTGCTCAGGGTATGGCGACCCTGAGCCTGGATTTTTCAGGTGACAGTCTGCACCGGCGTAATTATCGAGTAGAGGGTATGTCGGCGCCGCTCAAGGAAAATCTGGCGGCGGCGATACTGATCCGCGCCGGATGGCCTGCGATCGCCGCCAGTGGCGGCGCGTTGATCGACCCCATGTGCGGCAGTGGCACACTGTTGATTGAGGCGGGACTGATGGCGGCGGATATCGCGCCTGGGTTACTGCGTACGCGTTTTGGGTTTTTGCGCTGGCACCGTCATGAATCCGCCTGTTGGCAGGAATTACTGGTCGAGGCCGAAGCGCGAAAGAGTGCAGGGTTGGCAAAATTGCAGCACCTGCAAGATGCGGCAGCGCCGCAGGTCGCCACCCGTATCTGGGGCTTCGATTGGGACAGCAACGCGGTGCTGGCCAGCGCGGCGAATATTGCGCGGGCCGGGCTGGAGAATATTATCGAGGTGCGTCACGGTGCTGCCGCTGCATTGCGCAACCCCATCCCGGACGGCCTTCCTGGACTGGTGGTGACTAATCCGCCCTATGGGCTGCGCCTGGGAGAAGAAGAAGGGCTGCGGGGCTTATATCGGCAACTGGGCGTGGCGTTAAAAAACCATTTTGGAGGATGGCGTGCAGCCGTGTTCACCGGCAACAGCACACTGGGTTTTGAACTGGGTCTGCGGCGAGATAAGCGCTATAAACTGTTTAACGGTACCATCGCCAGCGAATTATCGTTATTTGATATCCGGGAGCACACGGCGCGTAACGACGCACCGAAGATGCGGGAGGCAAAGCCGTCTGAGCCACTAACCTCTGGTGCGCAAATGTTGGCCAATCGGTTGCGCAAAAATCAACGTAAGTTGGCACCCTGGTTAAAGCGTACGCAAACGACCTGTTATCGCCTGTACGACGCCGACTTGCCGGAGTATGCGGTGGCGATCGACTGCTATGGTGAGCACGTTCACGTGCAGGAATATCAGGCGCCAACGTCAATTGACGAGGATGCCGCACGACGACATTTACGGGAAGTGCGTGCCGCCGTGAACAACGTGCTCGCGCCCCAGGGGCAGGAAGTGTTTTACAAGCAACGGCGGCGGCAACGTCATAGCGAGCAGTATCAGCGGGCACAAAGCACCGGGGCTGGCGTTTATACGATTGCCGAAAACGATGCTGCGCTGGAAGTGAATCTCAGCGACTATATAGACACCGGGCTGTTTCTGGACCATCGACCGGTACGCCGACTAATTGCCGAGCAGTGCACCTTGCGCCACGGGCAGCAAAAGCAGGTGCGCTTTCTGAATCTATTCTGTTATACCGCAACCGCTACCGTGCAGGCAGCCCTGACCGGTGCGCAGCACAGTTTGAGCGTGGATATGTCCAATGCCTATCTGGAGTGGGCGCAACGTAATTTTGCGTTGAACGACCTCGACCCGCAGGCGCATCAACTGCTGCGCGCAGACTGCATCGCGTGGCTGGGCGCAGCGACCGGCGAGTACGATATTATTCTGCTGGATCCACCCACGTTTTCCAATTCAAAAAAAATGGCGGGTGTACTGGATATACAAAAGGATCACGCCGCATTACTTGGGCAGGCGATGGGGTTGCTTGCCGACGATGGTGTGCTGGTGTTTTCCAATAATTTTCGTCACTTCAAAATGGATCCGACCGTGGTGGAGACATTTCAGGTTGAGGACGTGACGGCGGCAACCATCGATAAGGATTTCGAACGCAATCCTCGCATTCACAATTGCTGGTTGCTCACCCACGGTAAATCCGATGTCCGCGAATAACGTGTTGAGGTTATACAGCGGCAGCGACTGCCACCTGTGCGAGCAGGCGCAAGCGCTTCTTTATCCCTTGATTGATGAGCAGAGTTGGCGTTTGCAGATTATTGTAATCGATGGGGATGATGCCCTTGTGCAGCGCTATGGCACGCGTATTCCGGTGGTGGTCACTCCGGATGGTCGGGAGAAGGGCTGGCCCTTTTCCGTCGGCCAGGTGCGGCGGCTAATGTTGGAGAACCCGGACACGCTTTAAGTGCACGTGCGCTCTTATACGCAGCTTCGCGGTTGTACCGATTCCCACAATTACAGGTGTTGTATAAACCAGTCCCGGGCGGCGCCGCTGGATTGGGCGAAGCCGGCCACATAGGCATCGAAATGTCCGCCCGGCAGCAGGGCTAATTTCTTAGGCTCAAGAGCCTGATTAAAAGCCGCCAGCGCTTCGTCGGCGACGGTTAAGTGATCGTCCCGCGCGACCACCATCAGTAACGGGGTTGGGCTGATGGCGGGAATATAGGTTCCCGGTTCGTATTCGGAGAACATTTCCACCGAACGTAATGTCACTTCGTTGCGCCAGGTCGGCGCCCGACTGGCCCCGGTAGTGGTCATCCATTGCCAGGAGTCCGCCGTAGGCAGAGCGCAGGGTTGCAGAGGATCCTCGCAGACCACCGGGATCATCGCCGGTGCGCCGCCGGCGTAACGTTGGCGACGATCCTCGTCAAACAGGGCGCGGGTGGGAGCTAACATATCGGCGCGGATCAGGCGCCGCACATTGCGTAAACCGCTTATCAGAGGCACCTGTGAAACGACGCACTTTACACGGCGATCGATGGCGCCAACCACCAGCACATGCGCACCGCTGTAGCTCGAACCCCAAATGCCGATACGCCTGTCATCCACCTGAGGCAGACTGCCCACATACGTGATGGCATCCCGATAGTCCTGTACCTGTTGCCACGGATCAATCTCCTGCCGGGGCTCCCCCTCACTGGCACCTAAATTGCGATTGTCGTACACCAGCACGGCAAAGCCTGCGGTGCTGAACACGTCGGCGTAGGCGTCCAGGTACATTTCCTTCACCGCGGAGAAACCGTGGGCCATAACGATGGTGGCAAAAGGGCCAGTTTCATTGTCCGGTGTGTAGAACCAGCCACGTAGCGTCACATGGTTAGCTTTAAATTCTATATTCTGGCGCACAATCTGTTACCCCCTTTTGCGGTAGGTCAGCTTTGAGTGAAACGAAGCTGATTTCGGTGCTGGTTAGCGTAGTAGATTGGCTGTTAGTTGAACAGGAAAAATGCTTACCGAGCGTCGGTAAGCCTGAAAAATTGTCTGGCGGTAGCGGTGGTCGCAGCGGCTAGTACGACTTCGTCTTCGTGACGACAGGCCGCTACGGTTTGCAATACACAGGGCAGGTAGGCCGGCTCATTGCGGCGACTTTTTGGTTGCGGTTGCAGGTTGCGCGGCAACAGATAGGGAGCATCAGTTTCCAGCATCAAACGATTAACTGGAATCTGGCTGACCAGTTGCTGCAGTTCTGTTCCGCGACGCGGGTCGCAGATCCAGCCGGTAATCCCAATGTGTAAATCCAGGTCGAGGTAATTAAACAGACTGCGCCGATTCCCGGTAAAGCAGTGGATGACCCCGTCGGTTAGTCGGTGGCGGGAGTTGCGCAGAATAGCCAGTTGCCGATCGTGGGCATCACGTTCGTGCATGAATACGGGCAAGCCAAGGTTTGCAGCGATCTCCAGTTGTGCCTCGAAAGCGCGCTCCTGGGCCAGGCGTGGCGCTAAATCCCGGTAGAAATCGAGACCAGTTTCGCCAATGGCCACTACTTCGTCGGCGCTGGCCTGTTGTGCTAATGCGGCGGCGCTGTCGGTGGTCCAGTCCTGCACGTGGTGAGGGTGCAGTCCCGCGGTTGCGTACAGGTCGTATCCGCTGGTTGCTTTAACCAGTCGACACAGGTCAATTGCTGCTGCGGTATTGTGTGCGGTAGTGCCGGTGACGATACAGGTGGTGACACCGGCGGCCACGGCGCGCGCCAGTACGTCGTGCTGGTCCCTGGCGAAACTTTTGTCAGTGAGGTTAGCGCCGATATCGATCAACTGCATCCTGTTGCCAGACGCGGCACATGTCACAGTAACTCAGCCCTCTCCCGGGCACTCAAAATTTTGTCCTGATTGCCGAGGTGGTAGCTGTAGATCGCCGAAAACGCCAGCACATTTTGTACGTAGTTGCGGGTTTCCTTAAATGGAATGGTTTCGATCCAGGCATCAAACGGCATTAGCCCGCCGCTGTCCTGGAGCCAACGACTGACGCGGTGTGGACCGGCGTTGTAGGCAGCGGTGGCAAGGATGCGGTTGCCGTTGAATTTTTTGATCATATCTTTGTAATAATGGCTACCGAGCTGCACGTTAATACTGGGATTTTCAAGGTCGTGCAGTTGGCGATAGTTTACCCGGTGTTGTTTGGCTACCATTTTGGCAGTCGCCGGCATTAACTGCATTAACCCCCTGGCTCCGGCCGGGGAGACAACATCGGGAGCAAAAGCGCTTTCCTGGCGAGACACAGCGAGGAGTAATTGCAGGGGCAGTCCGTGTTTCAGCGCATTGCGATCAAACTCCTGTTTAAATGGCACTGGAAAACGGATATTTAGATCATCCCAGTGGGGCGCTCGGGTCATGGCCAGAATGGCCTGTTGGTGCCACTGCCAGCGTTGGGCCAGACGCGCCGCCGCCTGCCAGTCGTGAGCAGTATAATTTTGTCCGGCGTGATACCACTCGCGGCGCGCATCCAGTAGTTCGTTTTGCAGCAAAAATTCCCGCGCCCGTCGCATGGACGGTTTGTCCGCGAGGGCATCTACCTCGGCGTCGGTTACCGCCACCGGTTGATGTTGCATGGCATAGGGCACGCCGATCCAGTCGCACGCCAAAAAACCGTAGAAGCTACGGGACTGGGTAAGATTTTGGTAATCGGCAAGAACAGTTGCGTCATGGCTGGTGGTGCCGGCCGCCAGACTCAGGGCCCGCGGGTGCCAGTAATTCCAGGTAGGCTGCAAACGTATCTCGGCCGGTAATTTGCCCGTCCAGTCGGCCAGTCCGCGCCAGTCCCGGGCGCGCAGATCCAGACGCAGCCGCCATTCGAGCAAATCAGTTTGCGCCACGTCCAGACGATCTTCCATATAGCCGTATGCCGCCTGTGGATGGCCCTGACGAAACAGACCTTGCACAATCTGAGTCAATACGCGGCCCTGGGCGGCGTTATCGAAGCTTGCAGTTTGCAGGTAGCGCGCCCAATGTTTAAGGGCAGCCGTAGCGTCCTTTTGTGCCAGATGCGAAATAGCGTGTTCGATCAAGGCCTTTACTTCTGGTGTGTGCTCCGCGAACCTGTCGTACTGTGAGACGCGGGTGGGTTGCTGGTCGAGTTCGATATAGTTGCGGGCACGCTGTTGTAATTCGGGTGTGGTAAAAAGTGTTGTCAGATGATTGGCTAAACGGTACTCGTGATTGAGCACGGCCTGGGTGTAGCGTTGCCATGCCACCTGCTCGGTAATAGCTCCGTTTTTGGCCAGCACGTCGAACAGGGGGTCGCAGGCGCTCGGTTGAGATTTCCCCACCAACCATAGCTTGAGTCCGCCTTCGATAGCCTCCTGATGTCGCCCGAGACGATACAATCCATAGTGATAATTACAGGCATGCTCCACCGAGGTCAATTGCGGGCTGTAATAGCGCACATAGCGTTTCCAGTCGCCACGGCCACGTAGCTGATTGAGCCAGTTACTGCGCAATTTGCCGGCCATCGGGGTGTCGCCATAGTGTTTGAGAAATCGGCTAACCGACTTCGATTGCATACGCGTGGGGTGGGCGACAAGATCGGCGTATTCCAGGTAGGGGTAAAGCGGGTAGTCCTGTAGTCGCGCCGTAAGTTGCTTGAATTGACTATAGTTACCCTTTGCCAGTTCCCGTCTGGCATCCTGATAAAGTTTGCGCTGTTGTTCGATGTCGTCAGCGTACGCCAGCGTAAATTGAGTGCTGCCAAAAAAGGCCGCGAAGATAATCGCAAAAGCAGCGCTGCGAAGCGCGATTAGGTTACCTGTCAGTGCCGCGCCCACCAAATACCTCTTCAATAATGTGTCTGATTTACGCTATTGACGATGAATCTTGAAAGTCCCTTGTCCCCTGTTCATGGATGCCGTGGTAAATAAGCGTCCGTTACACAAATCAGAATTGGAAACCCACTATTTTTTACTCCTGTATCCTGACCGCGAGTACGTCGCAAGTGGCGCCATGCAGGACTCCATTGGCGGTGGATCCGAAGATTAGAGCCAACCCGTGGCGACCGTGACTGCCCACGACAATCAGGTCGACACTGTTTTCCTTTGCAAAGCGGTGCATCTCCTGGGCGGGCTGGCCGATAATAACATGCTGCTCAGCACTGCCGATATGTAGTTCGCGACAAAATTCCTCAAGTCGGCTGTGGGCCTGTTGTTCCATCTGGGTCTGCACGTCGCTCAGGTCCATGGGAATGTCTCCGCCGTAGGCAAAGGACAGGGGCTCCTGCACGTGCAAAAGACTGATGCGCACATCCCGTTCGCCAAATAAATCTTTGACTCGGTCGATTACCTGTTGGGATTCGGCGGACAGATCAAGGCCCACGAGAATGTGGTGATAGTAGGACATAATGACACTCCAGTACTTGGGTTATTATGCACTGCCTGAAAGCCCACGGCAGCTTCGGCGCAGTGTATACCGAGAACGCGGAACATAGACAGACAGTGGAATACTTTATCATCTTAATCGTTATTTTGGCGCTGGCCGCCAAATTGACGCACCTGCACACTCCGCGCCGGGAAAAACAGCTCGCTGCCACGCGCGCGCGCGGGCGGGAAGCGGGCTTACGGGTAGAATTAGTACGTGGGCCGTGGAGCGGCGACAGGTCGACCGGGGCGCCGGTAGTGCGCTATTTATTGCACTGGCCCCTGAATTTCGATACCGGAGCAGCGGGATTCACCCCCTGGGCGCTGGTATACGGTGTCGCGCGAGGGCGGGAGTCTCCATGGAACGGTTGGCGCTGGCAGGACTTGCCTGCACCAGATTTGGTGAGCGCCAGGCTGGGGGAGATATTGGGAAGTTTGCCGAACGACGCAGCAGCGGTGCAGTGCGATCGCTCAGGTGTGGCTGTCTACTGGGGTGAGCAGGGGGGTGTGGAGGCCGTCGAGCGTCTTCTTGACGAACTAAAAAATATTAGAAAAATATATATATAACATTATGTTACACAATTTATCTAACGTTAAATATACTTTGTTTTGATATCCGCAATGAACCTGAATGAGAGTCACCCGATGGATCGTCCGCACACCTGTCGAAACTAGAAACTGCTTGACCCTGTCCCGCGCAGTCCGTATATATTCGCCCTTTTGGTCCGCTTGGCGGAATTTTTTATCGCCATCCACGTTAAACATTGAAGGATTTCATGGGTAAATCACTGGTCATCGTCGAATCGCCCGCCAAGGCGAAAACCATTAATAAGTATCTGGGTAAAGACTTTGTGGTCAAATCCAGCATTGGTCATATTCGCGACCTGCCCACCGACGCGGCCAGTCGGGACGCAGCTGGCAAGGGCCGCCCCGCTAAAAGCACTAAAAAATTATCACCAGCAAAAAAGGCTGCGGAAAAAGTGCGTAAGGCGCACCAGCAACTGGTCAATCGTATGGGTATCGACCCACAGCAGGGCTGGAAGGCGGAATACCGGGTACTGCCCGGCAAGGAAAAAGTCGTCGAAGAGTTACGCAAAATTGCCAGAACTGCCGACACTATTTATCTGGCTACTGACCTTGATCGGGAAGGAGAGGCGATTGCCTGGCATCTAAAAGAGGCGATTGGCGGTGATGACCAGCGCTATAAGCGGGTTGTGTTTAACGAGATCACTAAAAAAGCCATCAAGGAAGCCTTTGCGCAACCAGGCGAGCTCGACATGCATCGCGTAAATGCCCAGCAGGCACGCCGCTTTCTAGATCGGGTTGTGGGTTTTATGGTATCCCCATTACTGTGGGCAAAAGTTGCCCGAGGGTTGTCAGCGGGGCGCGTGCAGTCTGTGGCGGTCAAGTTAGTGGTTGAGCGGGAGCAGGAAATACGTGCTTTTTTGCCCGTCGAGTACTGGACGGTACATGCTGACCTCGATAATGCGGCGGCTGAGCAGGTACGCTTTGAAGTGCGTGCTGTCGGCGGGGAAAATTTCCGCCCCAACAACGGCACCGACACGGATCGGGCGCTGGCTGAGCTGAGAGATGCTCAGTATCTTGTTTCGGAGCGGCAGGACACACCAACCCAAACTAAGCCACCGACACCGTTTATTACGTCGACCCTGCAACAGGCCGGCAGTACGCGGCTCGGGTACGGCGTTAAGAAAACCATGATGTTAGCCCAGCGATTGTACGAGGCTGGATACATCACCTATATGCGTACCGATTCGACCCATTTAAATGTCGATGCGGTAAGCGCCTGCAGGGAGTTTATCAATCGCAGTTTTGGCGCTGAATATTTACCTGAGAAACACAATGTGTACTCCAGCAAAGCGGGCGCGCAGGAGGCCCATGAAGCGATTCGCCCGTCTAATGTGGATGTTGCCCCGAAAGAACTGGAGGGTGTCGAGGAAGATGCCAGAAAGCTGTACGAAATTATCTGGCAGCAGTTTATTGCCTGCCAGATGGTGCCAGCACGCTTCACCAGTACTAATGTGGTGGTGAGCGCCGGCAATTACGAGCTCCGCGTACGTGGGCGTGTGGTGCTGTTTGATGGATTCTTACGGGCGATTCCGGCGCTGCGCAGTAAGGACGATATTGAATTGCCGGAATACCAGGTGGGTGAGACGCTCACATTGATTAATCTCCTGCCACGTCAGCATTTTACCAAGCCGCCACCGCGTTACAGTGAGGCCGCCCTGGTTAAAGAGCTTGAGAAAAAAGGAATTGGACGACCTTCCACCTACGCGGCAATTATTTCCACGATTCAGGATCGCGGTTATGTGCACGTGGAGAATCGACGTTTTTACGCCGAAAAAATCGGCGATATTGTGACCGCACGACTGGATGAAAATTTCTCCAACCTGATGGACTATGGTTTTACGGCAGCGTTGGAGGAACAGCTCGATGATGTCGCCACAGGTCGCCTCGGTTGGCAGGATGTACTCAATAAGTTTTACCAGGATTTCAGCGCGAAGCTGGAAAAGGCACAGGGTGATGATGGGGGTATGCGCCCCAATGCGGCTACTGAAACAAATATACCCTGCAAATTGTGCGCTCGACCGCTGTTGATTCGCACCGGGCGCACCGGCGTGTTTCTAGGGTGTTCGGGGTATGGACTGCCCCCCAAAGAGCGCTGCAAGGAAACGCTAAACCTGGTGCCCGGCGACGAGGCAGTCAATGTGGATGACGACGACGAGGCGGAGTCCAAATTGCTGCTGCACAAGCATCGTTGCGCCCTGTGCGATACGTCGATGGACAGTTACCTGATTGACGAACAGCGCAAATTGCATGTATGTGGTAATAACCCCGATTGCTCGGGGTACGAGCTCGAGTCGGGGAGCTTTCGGATCAAAGGCTACGAAGGCCCGGTTATCAAGTGCGATAAATGTGGTCAGGACATGCAACTTAAAACTGGACGCTTTGGTAAATACTTCGGCTGTATAGCCAGCGAGTGCAAAAACACCCGTAAATTACTGCGCAATGGCCAGGCGGCACCACCGAAAATGGATCCGGTGCCGATGCCGGAGCTCGCCTGTGAGAAAGTAGAGGATCACTACATACTGCGCGACGGCGCTGCCGGGTTGTTTCTGGCCGCCAGCAAGTTTCCCCGTCATCGTGAAACCCGTGCGCCATTGGTAAGTGAGTTACTGCCACATAGGGCGGAGATCGACCCCAAATATCATTTCCTGCTGAAGGCGCCGCTCAAGGATCCCGATGGCAACCCCGCCATTATTCGCTACAGTCGAAAAAGTGGCGAACACTACGTACAGTCCGAGGTAAATGGCAAACCATCGGGTTGGCGAGCGCTGTGTGTGGGTGGTGCATGGCAGGTGGAAGACAAACGTAAATGACAGTGGCCACCAATTGGCAAAATTGATTATGAGAAGTGCATACGCGACATGGCGGAGTAGTTAAGCGAATGGCAAACCCGTATCTTGGCGCGGTCAATCGCAAGCTTCAGTACGCCAGATTACTACTCGCCGAACAGGGGCGCGCGTCGGAAAAGATAATGCAGGATGCGCTTGCTGAAAGCGCGCTATACCAGATACAAAGCGTATATCGGTACCACCTGCAGGCGCTGGCGGAGAACTATCAGTGCCAGGGTGTCGCAGACATTGTGGACGCGCAAACCCTCCAACAGACCCTGGCCGTGACAGGTAAAACCCCGGGTGAGGCGCAGGAGATGTTGGACCTCGAGAGATCCCCACAGGGCTGGTTGGCGCGTATGCTGGCTGCCCATCGCAGCCTGTCTCAGGTGGAGGAGTCGACGACTCGCATGGATAATCAGTTGATAGCGTCTCACCAGTTATTTGAGGGGCGAGATTTTACTGCCGCCGATTTACTTGAGTGGACAGCCGCACTGGACGAGATGGTCGAGCGTCACCGGGATCTTATGTACGAATGCTAAATCGCGGATTTTGCTGATATAATACCCGCTGGTCGCTACCCTGGAAGTGCAATGTCCTCATCCCATTACGAAATTCTCATGCTGCCCGATGGCGAAGTGGTGCTGCAGCGCTCTGATGTGTCCGGCGAACCGCTGGTGCGTATCGCTTTCTCCGATGAAGCCAAATACTTTTTGGGCGACGCGAGCATGGATGTTGCGCGGGCGATGATTGATGCGGGTATAGATCTGGTGGAACAGCTCGGTTCCGAGGGGCAGCTCGACGAAGGTGAGGTTGCCAAATATGGCGACCGGACTTTGCACTAGCCGCTGTACTCTCGGCCAGGTATGTTTATAAGTGTGTAAGCTGCCAGGCCCCTGGCAAGAGCGCGGCCAGGGTCACCAGGATTTCAGGTCAGATCGAATGTTTAAAAATCGCGGGTCTGAGAGGGATTCTATCAGAGCTGCCCTAGGCGCGGATAAGCCCCACCGACAAACCCTCAATAGCAAATTCCTGAGTTCTGAGATCGACGAAAATCGGCTCAAAATCTTCGTTTTCGGGTACTAGCAGTACTTCGTAGCGGCTGCGGGTTTTTTTCAAACGTTTTACGGTAACTTCATCGCCTATGCGCGCCACCACGATCTGTCCGTTCTCGGCCACTGTGGTGCGGTGTACGGCGAGCAGGTCGCCGTCCAATATGCCGACGTCGCGCATACTCATGCCGCTAACGCGCAGTAAATAATCGGCACTGGGATGAAACAGGGAAGCGGGAACGCTGCAATAGTCCTCGATATGCTCCTCTGCCAAAATGGGGTTGCCCGCCGCGACGCGACCGACGATAGGGAGTCCGGATTGTTGGTGCAACAGGCGTAGCCCGCGGGAAGCGCCGGGCACCATTTCGATCACACCTTTGCGCGCTAATGCGCGCAAGTGTTCCTCTGCCGCATTGGCAGATCGAAAACCCAGCTCGTTGGCAATTTCCGCGCGCGTGGGCGGAAAGCCCGTGTCTTCAATGGCGCGACGAATTAATGTCAGGACCTGATTCTGGCGAGCGGTTAGCGTGGTAGTCATATGCTATGTTTCGTGACGATAGTACTGTAATTATATCCAGCATATGTAGAATGACAAGCTGAAAAATCGGTGTTCGCCGAAACGATTTAACCGGATAACCTCGGGGCGTGGATGAGCTACGCGCTGCTCAAAGGCTAAAAGTCGTCGCTGTCGAACGCCATATCGGGCTCAATATTGGCCAGCGGGTCATCCCAGTTATCAGGTACGTAGATATCGTCGGTATCGTTATTGTCGTCGTCACTCAATTCGTAGGAGCTGCGCCAGTCTTCCGGCGGCTGGGCGGGAATTACCACCATCTGCTTCCAGGTATCAATATCCAGTTCCGCAACCTCGCCGTCGTAGTACTGTATTTCGATGGTTCCATCGTCGTCGTCAATGGCGATCACTTCGAATATCTGATCTTCCTGTGCATCCTGATACCAGGCATTCAACTGGGGCTTGTGCTTTGCCACAATAATCACCTTTACCTTTTTAACGGTCCCAACATAGCACCGCTACTGGACGGTTGCACTAGGGTGGCTTGACAGAGTCAGTGTCATCCATAAAAGTGGTATTCGGTCGTACCCCATTGGAAATCACTAACCCGCTAATTACAAACAATAATTTCGTTTATAATTATTGCCTGTGGAGATATAAAATGTTTTATAAATGAAAAAATTATCTAACAATCCTCTTGCCTTTTAAATTTCAGAATCCCAATGGCCTTGATGTTAAACTTTTAATTTCAGCTTACGGGCGCCGCGCCCGAGGATATGCCATGGTTCCCGGCCCATTAATGCTTGACCTCGAAACGACCATGCTGACGGCGGATGAGCGGGATTTATTGCGTCATCCGCAGGTAGGTGGAGTGATTTTTTTTAGCAGAAATTTCCAGTCCCGGGAACAATTTATCGAGTTGACTGCGGCAATTGCGCAGCTTCGCCCCGAATTATTGCTGGCAGTAGATCAGGAGGGCGGGCGGGTGCAGCGCCTGCGCGACGGGTTTACCCGTCTGCCGGCCATGCAGTTATTGGGGGATTTGTTTGCGCAGGATCCCGTTAGGGGGTCGCGGATAATTGTGGATGCTGGCTGGCTAATGGCGAGCGAACTGATCGCCAGTGGCGTCGATTTTAGTTTTGCTCCAGTGCTGGATGTCGACCGCGCATATTGTGAGGTCATTGGCGACAGGTCGTTTGGCGATGATCCACAGCGGATTGTCTGCGCCGCCCAGCTATTTATCGACGGCATGCGCGAAGCAGGTATGGTCGCCACGGGCAAACATTTTCCCGGTCACGGTGGCGTGCGTGGCGACAGCCATCTGGAAACACCCTACGACGGGCGCAGTCTGGAGCAATTGCGGGCGCGGGATTTAATTCCGTTCGCGAAACTTGCTCCATTACTCGGCGGTGTTATGCCGGCGCACCTGGTGTTTCCACAGGTAGATAGCCGCGCAGTCGGTTTTTCCTCTGTGTGGTTGCGGCAGATTCTGAGGAAGGAACTGGGCTTTGGGGGCGTTATCTTTAGCGACGACCTGTCCATGAAAGGTGCCGATGTTGAAGGAGGTTATGCGGCGAAAACTGCTGCCGCACTGGGCGCTGGTTGCGATATGGTGTTGGTGTGTAATAATCGAGCAGGTGCTCTGGAAGCGCTGGATTATCTCGAAAATAACTCGGTGCCGCCGTCTACCCGGCTGGGCTCGATGAAAGTGCGAAAACGATGTTCGTGGGTTGAGTTGGCGGATCACCCGCGCCGCCTGGCCGCTGTTGAACAACTACAATACCTCGTCTAATTCACTTAAGTTAAGGGATAGTCACTGACAATGTTCGAATATCTGGAAAACTGGTTTACCCGTATTGTCGGTAGCACCTACGTGTGGTGGCTGCAAATATTTGCCATTGTGCTGGCGGCACTGATACTCGGATATGTGCTTAACAAAACTATTTTGTTGCTGCAACAGAGAGCTAAAACCACACGTAGCGTATGGGACGATGCGTTACTCGAGGCGTGCCGCAAGCCACTGGTGTGGATGGTGTGGATTGTCGGTATTAATTTCGCGGCCGGCATCGTCGCGCGATTACTCGAATCCCCCTGGGGAGAGCTGGTAGAGCCGATTAATCGCCTGGCGGTAATATTTCTGCTGGCGTTGTTTCTGGTCAATCTGGTGCAACGGGCGGAACGCAATCTAACTCATTCTGAGTATGTGGCGGAGCCGATGGATCCGACTACCGTGCACGCCATCGGCAAGTTGGTGCGTATCGCGGTGGTGATTACGGCAGTGTTGATCGCCCTGCAAACCATGGGTTACAGCGTGTCCGGGGTGTTGGCGTTCGGGGGCATTGGTGGCCTGGCGCTGGGTTTTGCGGCGAAAGATTTGCTGGCAAATTTTTTTGGCGGGTTGACGATTTACATGGACCGGCCATTTGCGGTGGGAGAATGGATACGTTCTCCCGACAAGGAAATCGAAGGCACGGTGGAGGATATTGGTTGGCGCCTGACCCGGATTCGCACCTTTGACAAACGACCTCTGTATATACCGAATGCGGTATTTACCACTATTACCCTCGAAAATCCTTCGCGTATGTGGAATCGCAGAATTCACGAAACCATTGGCTTGCGCTATCAGGATGTTGCACAAATGCGTTCCATCGTCGAGCAGGTTAAGGCGATGCTCGAGGCCCATCCAGGCATCGATACGGGGCAGACGCTTATGGTTAATTTCAACCAGTTCGGGCCAAGCTCCCTCGACTTCTTTATTTATGCGTTTACTCGTACCACCAATTGGCAAGAATTCCACGAAATCAAGCAGGACATCTTGCTGAAGATTACTGACATTATCGCCGAGCACGGCGCGGAGATTGCCTTCCCAACGTCCACGGTTTATCTGGCGGGGCAGGATGGGCCCGCAGAAGACGAAGAACCTTCAGACACACAGCGCAGCGCTGAGCCCGCGTAATCAACAGGGTTAGCTCTGGCGTCGATAACGCGCCCGGCATAGCAGTCGGTAAGCGGTGGGCAATACCAGCATGGACAGCAAAGGTGCGGTAATCATGCCGCCCACCATCGGTGCGGCGATGCGACTCATGATTTCCGAACCGGTACCTTCGCCCAGTAAAATCGGCAGTAAGCCCGCGAGTATCACAGCAACCGTCATTGCTTTGGGGCGAACCCGTAGCAATGCGCCTTCCCGTATCGCCGCGTCTAGTCCGGCAAGGTAGCTGGTGGTGGATTGTTGCAGCGGCGTATCCATCTCCCGCCCAGCCAGGGCACGGCGTAGATACAGTAACATAACGACTCCGAATTCGGCGGCCACCCCGGCCAGTGCGATCAGGCCGATGCCGGTCGCCACGGACAAGTTAAATTCCATAAAATAGAGGAACCATATACCGCCAGACAGTGCGAAAGGCAGTGTGGTCATCAGCAGTAACACTTCATCGAAACGGCGAAAAGTGGTGTACAGCAACAGGAAAATAATTAGCAGTGTTATCGGAATCATCAGGCGCAACCGGGCGTTGGCACGTTGCATAAATTCGAATTGTCCCGAGTAACTGACGCTGACGCCGACCGGTAAGGACACATCTCGCGCAATCACCGTGCGCAGTTCTGCGACGGTGGCAGCCAGATCTCGATCCCGGACGTCCACATACACCCAGCCGGAGAGACGGGCATTTTCACTTTTGATCATGCTCGGACCATGGCTGAGTTTGATGTCGGCGATATCGCCTAGTGTGATCTGCTCGCCGCTCGCAGTGAGCACCGGTAATATGCGCAATTTTTCGATGGAATCAAGGAGTTCCCTCGGGTAGCGCACGTTAATTGGAAAACGCGCCAGGCCGTCGATCACTTCGCCAATATTCTCGCCACCGATGGCGCTGGCGACGATGCGGAGCACATCGTCAATGTTTAAGCCGTAGCGCGCAGCACGGCCCCGTTGTGGAACAATGTCGATGTAACGGCCACCACTGAGACGTTCTGCAAACGCCGAACTGACTCCGGGAACCTGCCGTGCAGCCTGTTCGATGTGCTGCGCGGCACTGTCGATGGTGAGCAGATCGCCGCCTGATACTTTGATCCCAATGGCACTCTTGATGCCGGTCGCGAGCATGTCTATACGGTTGCGAATCGGCGGCACCCACACATTGGTCAGGCCCGGCACCGTGACAATTCGATCCAGTTCGTCGATAAGTTGCTCGGGTGTCAACCCCGGTCGCCACTGGTCGCGGGGTTTAAACTGGATTGTGGTTTCGAACATTTCCAGGGGTGCTGGGTCGGTTGCAGTTTCGGCACGACCAGCCTTACCAAATACGGTTGCAACTTCAGGCACTGTTTTGATCATGCGGTCGGTCTGCTGCACCAGTTCGGCGACATTGGCTACTGAAAATCCCGGTAAGGCGGAGGGCATATACAGCACGTCGCCTTCGTCCAGTGTTGGCATAAATTCGCCGCCCAGGCGGGACAACGGCCACAGTGCGCTGCCCAGAATTAGCGCCGCAAACAGTAATGTCAGAGCGGGTTGGCGCAGAGTCCAGTCGAGCGCCGGACGATAAATGGCCGTTAGAAAACGGTTGATGGGATTGGCATTTTCCGCGGGCAGTCGCCCGCGAATCCAGTAACCCATGGCCACTGGCACCACCGTCACTGCCAGTATAGCGGCGGCGGCCATGGCAAACGTTTTGGTAAACGCCAGAGGTCCAAATAATCGCCCCTCCTGGGCTTCCAGGGTAAAAACCGGCAAAAAGGAAAAAGTGATAATCAGCAAGCTGAAGAACAGCGCGGGTCCGACTTCCGTCGCGGCGTTGGCAATGGTCTGCCAGTGGGCGGTGCCGCTAAGCACTTGTCCCGGATGTTTCACATGCCAGCGCTCAATATGTTTATGGGCGTTTTCAATCATCACAACGGCGGCGTCAACCATGGCGCCGATGGCGATGGCGATACCCCCGAGGGACATAATGTTGGCATTGATGTCGAGCTGACGCATCACCGCAAACGCCATTAATATACCCAGCGGTAGGGACAGTATGGCAACCAGCGAAGAACGTATGTGTCCGAGAAAAATAATGCAAACCAGTGCGACTATGGCTAATTCTTCCAGGAGTTTTTCCGTTAAATTACCAATCGCCCGGTCGATCAATTGCGAGCGGTCATAGGTGGTAATAATTTCCACCCCCGCTGGCAGGCTCTGCTTTAACGTGGCGAGTTTTTGTTCGATGGCGGCAATGGCGGTGCGCGCGTTCTTGCCGCTGCGCAATATCACTACGCCACCGGCCACTTCGCCTTCACCATTAAGTTCGGCGATACCGCGGCGCATCTCCGGACCGATGGTTAAATGCGCAACGTCACGCAGGGTGATAGGTACGCCGTCGCGTAATGCGAGGGGAATAGCGTGAAAATCGGCCTCTGTCGCCAGATAGCCGCTGGCGCGCACCATAAACTCGGTTTCGGCGAGTTCAACCACCGCGCCGCCGGTTTCTCGATTGGCCTGCTGCACGGCGGTGATCACCTGTTCCAGAGTGATGTTGTAGTGCAGTAATTTATATGGGTCGACCACCACCTGATATTGTTTGACCATGCCCCCCAAGCTGGCGATTTCGGCTACGTCAGGCACGGTTTTCAGTTCGTATTTCAAAAACCAGTCCTGCAAGGCGCGCAATTCCCCGAGGTCGTGCTTGCCGGTTCGGTCTACCAGCGCGTATTCATAAATCCAGCCGACGCCCGTGGCATCTGGCCCCAGTTGGGGCTTGGCTCCAGTCGGCAATTGACCCTGTATCTGACTCAGGTATTCAAGTACCCGGGAGCGCGCCCAGTAGACATCGGTACCATCGGCAAACAACACGTAAACAAAGGAGTCGCCATACAGGGAATATCCGCGCACGGTTTTGGCCCCCGGGACTGCAAGCATGGTGGTGGTCAGCGGGTAGGTGACCTGATTCTCCACAATCTGCGGTGCCTGGCCAGGGTAGCTGGTACGGATAATGACCTGGACATCGGAGAGATCCGGCAGGGCATCCACCGCAGTGGTGCGCAGTGCCCAGATTCCCCAGCCGGCGAAAATCACCGCCGCCAGCAACACGATGGGCCGTTGCGCAATGGACCAGTGAATCAGGCGCGCAATCACGGTTGATCTCCCCGGGGCACCGTCTTTTTCGTCTCTGGCACCTGAGTATCGTTCCCAGCGTTGCCAGCCATGTTGGTTAGTGCGCCAGTCAGATTAGCTTCCGAATCGATTAAAAATTGTCCGGAAACCACCACGTTTTGGCCCTTCTCAAGACCCGAGAGAATAGCGCTTTGCTCTGCGTATTCTCTGCCCACGCTGACTGTCACCGGGCGGAAATAACCATTTTCAGACAGTATTACCCGATCGTTCCCGATACCGCGTATCACAGCCTGGGTCGGAACCAATATTTGTGCGGGCTGTATGGCACCCGCGATACGTAACTGAGCATACTGGCCCGGCCGCAGCTCACCCTGAGAATTGGGCAACAGCGCGCGTACCGTTACAGTGCGGCTAACGCTATCCAGGCTGGGTAATATATCCACCACCTGACCGGTTATTTCAGCGCCGGGTAAAGCAGTCATACGCGCTGTAACGGCTGCGCCGATGGCGATATCACCGAGCTGTGATTGCGCCACAGCTGCGTCCAGCCAGACGCTCGCCAGACCATTAATACGCGCGAGCGTTGCGCCGTTTACCACTGACATACCAGGGCGCACATCCAGGGTTTCCAACACGCCGGTGAAGGGCGCGGTAACGGTAAACACGGGACGCACTACGCCAGTTTTTGCGACGTTATTTATTGTCCCGTCTGGCATTCCCAGTAGTTGCAGACGCTCTCTGGCCGCGTTCGCCAACGCGCTGTCCCCAGTGGCGAGTATGGCCAGAAATTCTTTCTGCGCACCGGTCCAGGTGGGCACCAGAATATCCACCAGAGGCGTGCCGCGCGTAACCACATCCCCCGGAGCCAGGCGGTAAACTTGCTCCACAAAACCATCGGTGCGCGCTTGCACGACTGCCGATTCTCGTTCGTTATAGGCGATTTTAGCCACTGCCGAAATGGACAACTCAGGCTGGCCGTAGCTCACGGGCGCAACGACTATGCCGAGGTTTTGTACGATGCGCGGATCGATACGAATTCCGGGTATTGCGTCTTTGTCGACCTGCTCCGCATAGCGTGGTAGTAGCTCCATATCCATAAAGGGCGACTTGCCAGGTTGGTCGAAATGTTGTTGCGGCACCATGGGGTCGTACCAGTAGAGCACCACTCGATCACTCTCCCGAGCATCGTTACTGTGTGCGTCGGTTGTGGAGGGTAACGCTACACTGTGGGTGCCGAACCAGTACCCGGTACCACCCGCCAGAGCGAGGCCAATGAGCGACAACGTCATTAATACCCATGTCTTTTTCCCTGCGTCAGTATTCATTGCTGTGGTGCTCCGTAGGCGTAAATCAAGTTGGCAGCGAGAACCGCCCGTTGATGTTGCAGGTCAATTTGCCGGAGGCGCACATTGATCAGGTTGCGGCGGGCGCTGAGGGTGTCGCCGAGCTGCAACTGACCGGTTCGATACCCAGTGGTGGCAAGGGTTACAGCTTGTTGCGCCAGGGGTAACCAGCTCTGGGCAATACGTTCCAGTTGCCGGACAAGTGCCTGATGGGCCGCCAGATCGGTAGCCAGTGCCGCGTCGTGATCGCGGCGCATTGCCTCCCGTTCGCTGTGCAGCGCTTCGAGGCGTTGTCGTGCGGCGGCGATGCGCGGGTTTTGTCGGGTGCCGGGGAATAACGGCAGAGCAAAGCGCACTTCCATGGAGACCATGTCGTCGTAGGGCGCAGCGCGGTGCTGGTAGTCAACGCCGAGACTCCAGTCCGAATGTTTCTCCGCCTCAGCATTTTGCACCCGGGCTTTTGCCAGCTCCGTTAATGGCTCGTACAGCGCGAGTTCCGGGTGATGATGCAGATGCGCGCGCAATTGCGGTGGCTCAACAGTAAGGGCCGGCGCCGTGGTTGCCAGTGGTAAAAAAGCCTGGTCGCCGATTAAACTTTGCAGGCGTGCCTGTGCGGCGCTGATCTTGCGCTGAGTGTCGTCGCGCCAGTCGGCGAGGGCTGCGACTTGCTCGGCAGCATTGAGCGTCTCAATCGCGCTGCCGGTGCCAGTGGCGAGCTGTGCCTGACTGACGTTAGTCAGTAGTGTCAGTTCCCGTTCCAGTTCGTCGAACAGCGGCAGTCGGCGGCTCAGATAATAAAGATCGAGCCAGGCCGCGGCAGCTTCGCGCAGGACGTTCGCCCGTTCTACCTCCAGGTGCCCCTCGGCTTCACTCACTTGCGCCCTGGCCAGTGCCAACCGTGCCTGCCGTTTAGCCTGGCTGGGCACTTCTTGCATGATGCCGATACGCTGCATGGTCATCAGGTCCTGATCGAGGCGACCACGCTCGGAACCAGTTGCCGGAACATTGCTGGCACCAAGAACAAGTTGCGGGTCCGGCAGGGCGGCGGCGGGACGGCGGGCAAAGTTTGCGGCGTTCACTGCGGCGGTGCGGGCCCTGAGAACAGGTGCGTTTTGCTCCGCAAGCTGTAGAGCCGTTGCAAAACTCAATACTGATTTTGCAGGGGCGCCTGCAGTCGCCGCTGGGATCTGAGGTGACGCGACAAGCGACGTTGACCATAACCATAAGATGATTAGCGCGAATGTACGCTTCATGAAAAACTCCGTTTTCGTACGGTGCAGAAAACACCCGCCGGGACAACCGGAGGGTGATTAGTTTGCAGTACTCAGGCGGAGCGGGGAGGGCGCCACACCGCGCTGAGCGGGCGGCGTGGCAGAATGGGGTGGTGGTAGATATCGAGGCCGTCAGAAGTGAAGGGGCCAGATTGCGGTACGACCTGTACGCCAGGTTCAGACCAAACGCGACTCTGGCATTTCAGACCGTCTTTACACAAATGGCTGTCGTCTACGGGATGATCGACCTCAGCAGATTGATCGCAGGGTATTGCCACGGCCGCTGAGTGAGACTCCATCTGCATATTGCTGTCGCCGTCCGGGCATTGCTCGGGCAGCACCACCGCAGCCAGTCCGTACAGGGGCAGGGCGAGGAACAATGTGGTTAACACCAGCTTGCGCAGCATGGGTATTCACCGGGACGACAGGGTTGTACCTATTCTAGGCCGGACGCAGGAATTTGCAACGTAGCCCGGTTGATTGCCATGCACGGATGGAAAACGGCAACGGTGGTAAGATTCAAAATGACGGTAGTGGACGGAAGTACCGCCGCTAAGAGTTTTTACGAGGTTATTTTCTGAGGTGGTCATGGCAACAGGCGTTCTTCCCGCAATTATTGGTGGTTCCGGTCTGGAAACGTTCACGACATTGGATATTATCGAGCGCATCGAAATAGCCACGCCCTGGGGTCAGCCTTCATCCGTCGTGATAAGGGGCAAGGTACAGGGTGCGGATATTTTATTTCTGTCGCGCCATGGAGATGGTCACGTGATTCCACCCCACCGCATTAATTACCGGGCCAACGTAGCGGCGTTACAGGAGCTGGGCGCAACCCACCTTATGGCGTTTAACGCAGTCGGCGGAATTAACCAACGGTTCGTGCCGGGGGATCTGGTGTTGCCCGATCAAATTATCGATTACACCTGGGGCAGGGATCACACCTTTGCCGACTCCAGCGAGGTACCCTTGTTACATGTGGATTTTACTTACCCCTACGATCGCGATTTGCGCCAATTATTGATTAACGCTGCGGTAGCAAGTAATTGTCAGTTGCACGCTAGCGGCGTGTACGGCGCCACCCAGGGGCCGCGTCTGGAAAGTGCGGCAGAAATAGTACGGCTGGCCCGGGATGGTTGCGATCTGGTTGGTATGACCGGCATGCCCGAGGCCGCGCTGGCACGGGAAACACAAATGCCCTACGTGAGTCTCTGCCTGATCGTCAATCCCGCGGCCGGGTTAGGTGATGGAGAAATCAGTATGGCGGATATCGACGCAGTCATGGCTGCTCATATGCCGCGGGCGATTGCGCTGCTGTCCATGGCCTGCGTTCAGTTAACGGAGCAATAAAGCTGATGGACGGTCTGTTTGGCGCGTGGGCCATCAGCGACGGAATGGGCTTGAGTGGGCTCGCGCTGTCGGCTTTTTTATCGTCGACCTTGCTACCCGGCAGTTCCGAAGTGGTGTTGTTGCTGTTGCTACGGGACGGCCAGATTGCACCGATGTCCCTGCTGGCGGTGGCCAGCGTGGCCAATACGCTGGGAGGGTTGTCGACCTATTTGATTGGCTATGGCCTGGCGCTGGGGCTGGTCAAATCCAGGCGTATTAACGAACCGCACCCTCGTGCGCTGGCCTGGGCCGAACAATGGGGCTATGTGGTGCTATTATTTTCGTGGTTGCCGGTGATCGGCGACGGTTTGTGTCTTGCGGCGGGGTGGCTACGAGTCCCCTGGTTGGCGGCGCTACTTGCCATGTTTGTGGGCAAAGCCGCGCGCTATACGATGCTGGTGTATCTGGCGGGGCTTTATTAAAAACAAATTGTCAGGCGGCCTGGCAGGCAAGTGCGTAAGACGGCAATAAAAACGTGCTGCATGCTGATCCGCTAACTGCACGGCAGGAGGGACACCCGATGGATAAAATATCTGCAAGAGTTCAAGTGCGTGGTATGTCTGCGGTAAAAATGACCTATATTATTTTGGCCATAGTCACTGTGCCGGTATTGGTGTATTTGTACCGAACCTATACCTATAGCGGGGAATATCTGGTGGCCGGTGCCTACGATTATCCGCGGGCCTCAGCTGATTCCTGTGCAACGCTTCCTGGGGGTGTGGCCGATCACGAATCCATGCAAAGTGAACAGGGAATTCGTTTCAACGTTACGACGCCCAGTAACTACCGTGTAAATTTTCGACATCCATTATTGGTGGTGTGGGCGCCCTCTGGATTTAATCAGTCCCTCTCCGAGCGATTTACCGGGTTGACACAGTCGGCGACCACGCAGGGCTTTATTATCGTACACGTCGGTAGCGTGCCCCTGGGTTTCAAGGCGCTGGCAGCGATGGCCAGTATCCCAGCGCTGATCGAGGAGCGTTGGTGTGTTGACAAAAATGCCGTGTTTTACACGGGCCACTCCGACGGCGGCACGGTGTCCAACGCACTTGCCGTGATGCCAGATTTACCCGCACGACCTACGGCTATTGCCCCCAGCGCTATGGGTATGCGCCAGGTCGATATGGAAAAATATGCGTGCCCCACGCCGCTGCCGGTAATGTTGATGCACAATAAGGGCGACCATCATTTTCGCGATTACGGGGCGGGGGTGGCGCAGTGGTGGGCCAATTGCAATCAGTGTTCAACACAGACTGCCCCCAGCCAGTTTAAGGGCTGCATAGAATACGCCGAGTGCGCCCCTGGGGGGCGCACATTGTTTTGCCAGGCCGATGGCAATCATGCCCATTGGCCGGGCCCGGAGCACGATCCCATTAAGTTTTTCCGCGAAGTGGTCGATAACCCGTAAGCAGGCCTGAACAGGTCTTGCCGTGGCGCCGTGCCAGACCGTTAGGCCGGGCGGTCCGCGGTTGGCAGTTGATACCCTTTGCGGAATTGAACCATGTCTGAGGACTACAAGGATAAATATCGCCATTTACTGGGTGAATTTGACCAGTTGCAACAACAGTCGCGGGACACTATTAACCAGTTGTACGCACAAACCACCGCGATTCTCGCCAATTTTCGCGACACCACCAAAGAACTGGGTGACGCCATCCGCCTGTTGCCGGTGCGCCTGGAGGAGGATCAGTTACCCGCTAAAAAACTGGCTTACATCAATGAACTGCTCAGTGCGATCCCAAATTCCACGTTACATGCCAATGGCGAAAATTTACTGCTAGATACCGACGCCGCCGTTACATCCGCTGTAGATCCTCTGGAATCTGCCAGGCAAGTACTATCGTACCTGCTCGAACAATTGCCTGCGGAACTGAGTCGACATCTCGATCAGGAAAGTTTGCAACAGGCCATTAGCGACGCCGATGATGCGGAACAACTATTGGGTACCAGCGCGCGTATTCGCACCGGTATCCTGCTGCTGATGGACGACCGGGATGATCAGATAAGAGAACTTTCGGGATTTCTCGAAAATATTGTTGCGCGCCTGGACGGGTTAACGGTGTCGTTGCTGGAAGGGGATGATCTGCGCCAGGAAAGTGGTCAGCAGCGCAGTCATTTCAGCGACACTGTCGGCTACGAAGTCAAACATATCAGGGCGTCTGTTGCCGCGGCTGATGATCTTGATACCTTACAAAAAGCCATCGAAAGCCGCCTGAATAGCATTGATCATAGCGTTTCGAGTTTTGTGCAGGCAGAAACCGCGCGTGCGCAACAAGCCCAGGCAGTTGCCGAGACATTACGGGACAAAGTGGGGGCGCTTGAAGCCCAGGCCAGCGAGATGCGTGTCGCGATGGAAAAAGCACAGGCAGAAGTGGGGTTGGATAGCCTGACGCGGGTGCCCAATCGACGCGCTTACGATGAACGTATTGGTGAAGAGCTATCGATATGGCGAGACAACGCACGCCCCCGCACTCTTGCTATCGTAGATATCGACCATTTCAAACGTATCAATGACGACTTCGGACATCCGGTAGGTGACACGGTGTTAAAAGCGGTTACCAGTAAGATTAAACAACAAACGCGCAGCACGGATTTTTTTGGCCGAATTGGCGGGGAAGAGTTTGCCATTGTGATGGTTGATAGCGACGCTCGACAGGCGCGAGCGTCCCTCGAAAACTTACGCAAAAGTATCGAAAATTACCGTTTTGGTTACCAGGGGAAAAGAGTCGGCGTGAGTATTTCAATCGGCTTCACAGACTTTCAGCGCGACGATACTGCTGAGACTGTGTACAAACGAGCCGACGACCTGTTGCTCAAATGCAAACAAAGTGGGCGCAATAAAATATTTTGTCACCTGGATAGCTAAGCTTTTCAAGGAGGTTCAGTTTTTACCAACAATGCCGATAACGGGTAAAGACGACCACCGTTATATAACGGTCAAGCGTTGCTGGCGTTATCCAACAACCCCGTTATCAGTCTCTAGTGGTACAGGTAAAAATTATGTCTAGCGCAACACACAGTGCGGTGGGTAAACCAGCTATGCCAACTACAGCGCAGACGGGTTTTGCGTTTGTACAGGCGCTGAGTGTCGAGTTGTCTTCCGGAGAGCTCGAGTTGCCCGCGTTTCCGGATATCGCCCTGCGGGTCAAGGAAATACTGGACAAACCTGATGTTTCTGCCGAGCAGGTGGCCATGGTCGTTAGCTCTGAACCGGTGCTTTCCGCGCGGTTGTTAAAAGTGGCTAATTCGGCGGCCTATCCCAATCGCAGTGGGGAAGGGGTCAAAGATGTGCGCACTGCGATTACGCGCCTGGGGTTCACCATGGCGCGCAATACGGCGGTGTCGATTGCCATGGAGCAATTGATGGCGGTCAAAAGCGGCGGTGACGATCTGGTGCGCACGCATATGGAAAGCCTGTGGCAACATAGCCTTGAAGTGGCGGCCTTGTCCCAGGTGTTAGCAAGGAAATTAACTAAACTTAAGCCGGATGAAGCCATGTTGGCCGGGTTGCTACACGACATAGGCAAGTTATACATTCTGAGTCGTTCGCGGCAACATCCAGAGTTATTTGCCAACCCGCAGGCTCTCGAGGAGGTGTTGGAAAACTGGCACACCGGGGTCGGTTCCGCCATATTGCAAGCCTGGAATTTTGATGAAGCCCTGGTCATGGTGGCTGATGAACATGAAATTATCGAGCGATCTCATGTCGGCAGTGCGGATTTGACCGATGTGGTGATTGTTGCCAACCTGTTGGCACATGCGTGGCAGGAAGGACAAAGTTTAATGGACTGGGCATCATTTCCGTCCATGGAGCGGCTCAAATTAACACCCGCGATTGCAGAAGATATGCTGGTGGCGTCCGAACAGGAAGTGATGTCGATTATGCAGGCTTTAGGAGGCGGTTAGCCTGCCCCGGATACGTCTGCACGTATGGCAATCTGTCGCCAAAAAGACGTAACCCTCGAGCTTTTTTACCTGGTAGTACAGTGACTCGATTCCCGTAGTCGCTTTCTCGTTTTTTGTTGATATCGGTCAAGTGTGAAAACCTCGTCTTGTCGTAATCTGCTGCCGTTGATATTGGAATGTGGAGCAGGAGTTATGAGTGCAACAATTAGCGATAAACAAGTTTGGATGGGTATTGTAATGACCGTGGCGGCGTTGGTAGTGGTCATGTTCGCCGCGATTATTGTGGCTAACGTGATCGGATAAAACTGGGCCCAGCAGGAAAATATTGGTCTTAGCATCCAGTTGGCAAAATATTGGTAAGCGACAGCGCTACGTTTATGAACACTGCCGGTGTTATCGACAGGTTTACCTGTGCGTTGATCCCGATGCCTGTTAAGTGAGGACCTAAGCGATGTCACCGTAGCTCACTTTCGGTGATTCGCGCGAAAACGGTTAATAAATACCAGAGGCCAACAACTGGCTTCCCCAGAACCCTGTGATTGGCAAATTTCCCCCTAACACATCATATTTACTCCCGCATATAAAAGTAATTCTCCCACTAAACGGTTTGCCATGCTTAGTGTCTACAACGAACATTGAGCTAATGTCAGTCGTGCGGGCATGGATGACACCTGGCGTTACTGGAGGAATATCAACACACCCAGATTGAGGCCGCTGGGGGATGCGACAACTGGGGAAATTCATTCTCTACTACCGTTATCTGGCCGTGTAGCTGGCACCGCAACCAGTCTGTCTTCGCTCTAATGTCGATTGGGAGCCGTCTATTTTCGTGAGACAATCCGCCGCGTCAGCGGATGGTGACTCCTTATTGCGATCCGAATGCAAGTAAGCGCCCCGCGATGCACGCAGGTTACGGTGCCCTGATTGCTGTGCATATTACGCAAGTTTTCGCGACGGACCTGTTTTATGCTCGGTAAATTGCAACAAATGATCGGTACCAAATCTCCCCTACAAGTTATGTTAATTGGCCTTGGGCTAATCGCACTGGTGGGTACGGCGGATTATTTTAGCTGGTACGAACTGTCATTCTCGGTGTTCTATCTGGCACCCATTGTACTGGTGGCCTGGTACGCCCAAGCCTGGGCCGGATTCGTCTTCTGCGGCCTATCGGCTCTTGTGTGGTGTCTGGTCGAAATCACCTCCGGCACGGGTTACAGTAATATGTTCATTCCGTTCTGGAACACGACGGTGCGTTTCGGTTTCTTTGTGGTAACGGCATATTTATTGGTGGAGTTAAAAGCGCATTTGCGCATCGAGCAGCGACTGGCGCGCACCGATGCCCTGACCGGCGCGTTGAATGCGCGCGCCCTGCGCGACGCCTGTGAGCGTTTGCTGTTGTTAGCGCGCCGTGGCGGTCGGTCCGTTGTACTGGCCTACATAGACATCGACCACTTTAAGGCCATCAATGATAAATTCGGTCATGGGGAAGGGGATCGGGTACTGCAGTCGGTGGTCCAGGTGTTGACCCGCTGTGTACGCGCCAGCGATGTGGTGGGCCGTATCGGCGGGGACGAGTTCGCGGTATTTTTGCCCGAATCCGATCGCGCTGCGGCGGAGATAGTGTTTAATAAAATACACCTGGAACTGGTAGCCGACGCTGCTGCTCGCCAGTGGCCCATCGGATTCAGTATAGGTGCTGCGATATTTAACCCTGCGCCCCCCTGTCTTGATACGGCATTGGGTATAGCGGATCAGATAATGTACGAGGTTAAAAAATCCGGAAAAAATAATATTGTCTATAAAGAATATTTGGCGCAACAGTGGGCCGTGGTAAATTCCGATGCATAATGCCACCCCGCACCGACGGCATTTTTTACGCGGTGGCATGTAATGGAAATATGGGTGGACGCGGACGCCTGTCCGGTAGTGATCAAAGATATTTTATTCAAGGCAGCGCAGCGCGCCGGGGTGATGCTGACGCTGGTGGCCAATCAGCCGTTGCGCGTCCCCGGGTCGCGCTTTATTAAAACCCTGCTGGTGACGTCGGGGTTCGATGTGGCGGACGATGAAATCGTGCGCCGGGTTAATCATGGCGATTTGGTTATCACCAGCGATATTCCCCTCGCCGCCGAAGTGATTGAAAAAGGTGCGCACGTGCTTAGTCCTCGCGGCGAGGTGTATACGCAGGACAACGTTAAGGCAAAACTCAATATGCGGGATTTTATGGATACGCTGAGGGGCAGTGGTATGCATGGCGGTGGCCCTGCGTCCCTCAGTCAGGGCGATCGCCAGACATTTGCCAATCATCTGGATCGACTACTAACCCGCTGTGCTAACAAGTAGCACGGGTAATCTGGCGACCGGTTACAGTGGTACTGCTGGGCGTTATCGTCGCTACATAAAGGAGGTTCAGGTGGGCGTTAATCGCAAGCGCGGTACGTTGGTACTGGGTTCCCTGTTGATCACATTTATTGCGTTGCGGGTGTATTTACACCAGTTTCCCGGGACTAATTTCGACCTGGCTGGTTACAATATTCACCACCTGTTTGTTGGCCTGTTACTGATTACAGGCGGTGGCATGCCGCTTGCCCTGTGCGACGGTGAAAGTCGGTGGCTGGACATCGCGGCGCTGCTGTTCGGTGTCGGTTTAAGTCTGGCGCTGGATGAATGGATCTATTTGATTGTCACCGACGGGAGTGATACATCCTATCTGTTACCAGTTTCCCTGTGGGGCGGGGTACTGATGATTGGCCTGGCGAGTCTTTATGCCCTGCTAATCGGATGGATGGCGACGCGGCGTAGCGCTGGCGGCGATTCGGTATCTACTGGCGAGCGGGGCGGTGATGTCAAGTAGGCAGGGTGTCGTCGGGTTACTTTTGGCTTGAGAAAATAGTTGGCAGACATTTGCGTTTGCTCCGATAATAGCGCGCGTTCTGGCTTAATCCTCAACAATGTCGGGCAAATGTTGTTTGGCAACTAAATTCGCAGGAGGTTTAGCGATGTTATACCGAGTAGTGCTATTGGGACTGTTATTGTCAGGCACGGCGGGTTGCACCTGGGTGGATACCAGTCCGGCCGGGAAGGAAGTGATGTTGGTTAAACCAGCCAACGTGAGTAACTGTCGCTTTATAGGCGTCACAACTTCGACGGTCAAAGGGGCGATTGGCAATCTGAATCGCCCGGAGCACAAGGTCACCGAGGAGCTACAGGCCATGGCAAAAAACCAGGCGGCGGTGATGGGGGGCGATTCGATTATCGCCAAAAACGAAACCCGCACGCAAAGCACCCAGGCATTTGATGTGTATAAGTGCGGCTATTAGCGGTAACTCGGTGGTGTGTGAGCCGGGCTCAGGACAGGCGTTGTTTAAAATCGGTGTAGCCGAACTCGCGAATAACCTCGAGTTCGTCCGTGCGCGAATCCCACAGTGCTATGGCGGGTAGTTTGATGCCATTAAACGTAGATGTCTTCACCATGGTGTAGTGGGACATGTCATCGAACATCAGCCGTTGACCGATCTGCAATGGCTGCGTAAAACTGTAATCGCCGATCACATCGCCCGCCAGGCAGGTCATACCTCCCAGGCGATAACGGTGCGCATGCTGGTTGGCATCTCCGGCACCGAAAATTTGCGGCCGGTAGGGCATTTCCAGAATATCGGGCATATGGCAGGTAGCAGAGGTATCGAGAATGGCCTGGGGCATGGTGCTCCAGGGAGTATCCAGCACTTCCGTCACCAACACGCCAGTGTGAATAGCGATTGCCTCGCCCGGCTCGAGATACACTTGCACGTTGTGCCGCGCGGCAAAGTCCTGAATCAAAGCAATCAGATCGTCCACCTGATAGTCGGCACGGGTGATATGGTGGCCGCCGCCAAAATTAACCCACCGCATGTGCGGCAACAGGTGACCAAATTTTTCCTCAACCACCTTTAATGTGCGTTGTAATGGCGGCACATCCTGTTCGCACAAGGTGTGAAAATGTAGACCGCTGATGCCCTCAAGGGATTGGCCGCTGAATTCCGCAAGTGGAATACCGAGGCGCGAACCGGGCGCGCAGGGGTCGTAAATGGGCACTGCGCCTTCGGAATGTTCTGGATTGATACGCAGCCCGAATTCCAGTTGGGGCCGTTGCTGCCGCGCAGTGTCGATAAGCGGTTGAAAACGCCGCCATTGGGCAAAAGAATTGAATACGACGTGGTGAGCAAAGCCGAGAATTTGTCGTAAATCTGCCTCCGTATAGGCGGCGGAGAACACATGGGTTTCACCACCGTAATGTTCCGCGCCAAGTTGTGCCTCGTGTAGGCCGCTGGCACAGGTGCCAGATAGATAGTCGGAGATTAGTGGTCCCAAACGCCACAGGGAAAACGCTTTGAGTGCTGCCAGAATTTTTGCGCCGCTGGCGGACTGCACCTGGGCCAAAATACGTAGATTACGTTCTACCCCGGCTCGATCAACCACAAAGCACGGGCTCGGTACCCGGGCAGGATCAAAATTCGTAAAAGGATTGTTGCTCAACGGTGCAGGATCCGTGGCTGGGATGTGCAACGCTCATGACGCCGCACCGCTTAGTCGCCCAGTCCGTTGTGATCGAGCTCAACGACTTCCCAGGGCAGGCCATAGCGATTCAGGTCTTCCATAAACGGATCTGGTTCGAGCTGTTCCATATTCCACACACCTGCCCGTGCCCATTTGCCTTCGAGCATCATTTTTGCGCCGATCATCGCGGGTACGCCGGTGGTGTAGGAAATAGCCTGGGATTGTACTTCCCGATAGCAGGTTTCGTGGTCACAAATATTGTAAATGTACACAATTTTTTTGCGCCCATCCTTGACCCCGGTAGCGACACAACCGATACAGGTTTTACCTTTTGTCAAAGGACCCAGGCTAGAAGGATCTGGCAGCAGTGCCTTGAGAAACTGTAGTGGAATAATTTCCTTGCCTTCGTACATCACCGGGTCAATGCGCGTCATACCAACATTGCCCAGTACTTCAAGATGTTTCAGGTAATTGTCCGAAAATGTCATCCAGAACCGAGCGCGCTTGATGCCAGGGAAATGTTTGGCGATGGATTCCAGTTCTTCGTGGTACATCAGATAGATTTTTTTCGGGCCAATGCCGGCCGGAAAATTGAACTCGCGCGACTCCGACAGGGGCGGCGTGGTCTGCCATTCGCCGTCCTGCCAGTAGCGTCCTTCGGCGGTTACTTCGCGAATGTTGATTTCTGGATTAAAGTTGGTGGCAAACGGCTGGCCGTGGTCGCCCGCATTGCAGTCGATAATATCCAGTTCGTGAATATCATCGAGCAGGTGTTTTTTAATGTAGGCAGTGTATACGTTGGTAACCCCGGGATCGAAGCCGGAACCCAGCAGTGCCATTAGATTGGCCTGTTTAAATTTGTCGTGATAGGCCCACTGCCAGCTGTACTCGAATTTCGCCTCGTTGGGTGGTTCGTAGTTGGCGGTATCGAGATAGTGAACACCGGTTTGCAGACAGGCGTCCATAATGGTCAAGTCCTGGTAGGGGAGGGCGACGTTAATTACCAGGGACGGTTTTTCGAGATTAATCAACGCTACCAATTCGAGCACGTTGTCTGCATTCACCTGCGCTGTGCTAATCGGTCGTTTGATTTGCGCAGCGATTTTTTTACATTTTTCATGGGTACGACTGGCCAGAATAATTTCGGAGAAAACTTCGGGTATCTGGGCACATTTATGGGCGACGACGGCGCCGACGCCTCCGGCGCCGATAATCAATACTTTTGCCATTACTGTGTTCTCCGCTACTGGTGACTAACGAGCCATATTTGGCGCGGGGATCAATGTCCTCGACGTTTCGCGCCCAGAAATATCAAAATAGTTTTTCCGTGTCAAAATAAGTTAGCGTTCAAAATAGGTATACCCACGCAAACTTTCGGTAAACGCACCGAGCATTTTTTGTCGTTCCAATACCGTAATTCTACCTTCGCGCACGGCCTGCTCGGCTGTGGCGCGAAAGCGTTCGTACATGATTTTCGGATCGTACTCAACGTAACTCAGCACGTCGGCGATGCTATCCCCTTCGAGCTCGTGCACGAAATCGAAACTGCCGTCGTTGTTTATGCGCACGCTGGCGACATTGGTGTCGCCAAACAAATTGTGCAGATCGCCCAGGGTTTCCTGGTAGGCCCCCACCAGGAATACGCCCATATAATATTCCTCGCCATCGCGCAGCGGATGTACCGACAGCGTATTAAGTGGTCCTTCGGGGTGAGGGAAATGATCAATCTTGCCATCGCAGTCACAGGTCAGGTCAGCGATGATAGCCTCGCGGGTTGGTTGTTCATCAAGGCGATGAATTGGCATGATCGGAAACACCTGCTTGATCGCCCAGGCATCTGGCAAGGATTGAAAAACGCTAAAATTACCGTAATAAATATCCGCCAATAATCCTTGCAGGTCTTCAAGTTCTGCCGGTATGCGCTCCAGATGCGGCAGGTGAGCGGCGATATTTTGCAGTACATTGAGATAGATGTTTTCCCCTAACGAACGAGTGCGCAAATTAATTTCGCTACGTAGAAATAATTCCTGGAGCTGGCTGCGATAATGAATGGCGTCGTTGTAGCATTCCTGCAGCGTTCGGGGGGCAATATGTCCCAGCACTGTCCACAAATTTTTGATCTGTTCGTTGCTGTCTTCCGGCAACACCTGCGGCACGTTGCTGGGGCTGAACGTGCTGGTATCAAGCACGTTAAATAGTAGTACGGACGTATATGCCACGGTGGCACGTCCGGATTCGGTCACAATAACCGGGTGCGGAACCGACTCTGGATCCAGGGCTTCCTGAATTGCCTCCACTATATCTGTGCAGTACTCGCGTAAATTGTAGTTGCGGCTATGGGTGTCGTTGCTGCGGGAGCCATCGTAATCGACCGCCAGGCCGCCACCTAGATCCAGGTACCCGAGCGGTGCGCCCTCGCCGATAATATCAATGTAATAACGACATGCCTCCTGTACACCAGCGCGAATGTCGCGGATATTTGGAATCTGAGATCCGAGGTGGAAGTGCAACAGCTGCAGGCACGACAACATATTCGCTGCCTTTAGCCCGTCGATAATTTCGATGATTTGTGTGGTGGTCAGCCCGAACAGGCTGCGATCACCGCTATCGTTACTCCAGTGGCCGTCCACTTTGGTCATTAACTTCAAACGCAGGCCGACCATCGGTTCAATGCCCAGTACGCGACTGCGCTCAATAATGATCGGCAGTTCTGCAGGGGTTTCGATAACAAAAACGCAGGGAATTCCCAGTTGACGCGCGCGCAAGCCGAGATCGATAAACTCCGAATCTTTATAGCCATTGCACACGATCAGGCTGTCCCGATCCTGTAGCGAGGCCATCGCGATAATTAACTCGGCCTTGCTACCCGCCTCAAAACCATGGTGAAAATGTTTGCCAAATCGAGCGATTTCCTCAACCACGTGGCACTGCTGGTTAACTTTTATGGGGAACACGCCACGGTAGTGGTTTTGATATCCGAGCGCGGCAATGGCATCGGCAAACGCGGTGTTCAGCTGGCGAATACCTGCATCGAGAATATTTTCCACCCGCAGCAGCAGCGGCATATCCAGATCACGCTGTTTCAGGCCGCGCGCAATTTCCAACAACGACACCTGGCTATTGTTAGCATCGGTATCGCTATTGCCGCCATTTTCTGTTGTGCTGATGCGCAGCGTGACTTCGCCCGCCTCGGAAATTCGAAAATAGCCTGCGCCCCAATCGTTGATACCGTAATGCTGTGCAGCCCTCTCGACGGACCACTCTGGGGAAGTAAGGGTGTTCACTGGCGGGCTCCTGGTGGCGAGAAGGTGGTACAGTCATGACGCATCCAGAACGCTAGCGGACTGTATGCCATTTTTGCGCATATTGTATGGGCGTTGGGGTCGCTATTCCACCCATTAACGTAAAACAGAACATACTGAGTTCCTGCACCACAGCTACCACCACCGAGATAGTTGCTTGATGGCCGGTGCAAGGCCACTTATTGATGTCGTTTATCTGACAAACACCGAATCCCGCGCTCAACTCCGGTGGGATTTGGGTAAATGGTATCAGGGAGGACAACATTGTGAGCAGTAGCACCATCGCCATACAGATGCCTGAAAAGATAGTATCTGTCGAGAGTGCATGGGTGGATTACAGCGGCCATATGAATCTCGCCCATTACGTGCTGGCCTTCGATAAGGCCACAGATTCTTTTTATGATCATCTGGGTATAGGCCTCAACTATCGCCAGGCGCAGGCCAGCTCCATGTTCACGGTGTTTCGCTAAGATCTGCAGTGCTCTGAGGATCGCGAATGACTTTTACCAAAACACCCATTTTTGGATGGTCGAGGTAGTAAATTTTACCAAGTTGCAAGCGCTGAGACTGGCGCAGGGTATTGATTTCGTCGATGGGGGGTTGACCCTCGCCGTCTATTTGGGAACCAACCAGGCCCGGCGGTGGCGGCAGTGGAGGCCAGGGATTATTATCTGAATGCTGGGTGGCAAAGCGGACTTGCCACAAGTGGGTTTGCAAGTGCAGATAACTTTCCAGATACAGGCGCAGGCTGCCCTCCAGCTGCCAGTGGTTACCAAGCCGCCTGCCGCCGGCGATCTGCAACCAGGGGGTCTGTGCGCGACCCAGACCGGGTTGGCGCCAGGCTTCGTGAAACAGGACTTTATAGGGGCCACTACGGTTAAGCGTGTAGGCATCCGGGTTCAGTTGTCGGGCGCCTTTGTCCAATTGCTGGTAGGGCGAATCCTGAGTGGCGGCGGAGTCTGCGGAAAATGTGGTCAGCGGTGTCGGATAGCCTAACACTACGTTGTAATAAGGCAGCTCGTTCCCGTAGCTGTCCTGTTGCGAGAAGATCAGTACTTCCACCTGGTACCAATTTTCGGCGCCATTGGCGGCGGCTGAAAGCGCGATTAAAAACATCGAAATAAGCACAATGTGACGTGGCATCAGGCTACCTGCTGCTGATTGGGTGTGAGTAAGCCGAGCAGCGTGGACACCTCGTCGAGGCGCTGTCGAGCAGTGGGCATTGCACGGGTAAACGCCAGTACGGTGCCACCCACCAGGCGGTAGATATCCGGCTGCTGCTGTACCATTTGCACGATTGTTACAGGGGCCACCAGGGTATCCCGGCCGAATGTCACTTTACCGCCCTGCGCATTGGCGTCGAGTCGAACGATACCCAGGCGCTCCGCCTGCTGGCGCAATGTGGTGACCTGAATCAGGTTTTTTAACGTCTCCGGTAGCAGTCCGAAACGATCGATCATTTCAACCTGAAGCTCGCGCAGTTGTTCATTATTTTGTGTGCTGGCAATGCGTTTATACAGTAGTAGCCGCGTGTGGATGTCCGCCAGATAAGTATCGGGAATCAGCGCGGGAATATTCAGATTGATTTCTGTTGCGCGGCGCAGGGCGCTGTCCACGTCAAACGTTTTACCGGCGCGAATGGCATCCACCGCCTTGTCCAATAGTTCCATATACAGTGAAAAACCGATGCTATGAATATGCCCACTCTGGTCGTCGCCCAGTAGTTCACCCGCGCCGCGTATTTCCATATCCTGGGTGGCCAGCGTAAATCCGGAACCGAGGTGGTCGGCAAAAGTTATGGCTTCCAGTCGTTTGTGGGCGTCGTCACTCATCTGCTTCGGTTCGGGCACCAGCAGGTAAGCGTACGCCTGGTGATGGGAGCGTCCCACCCTACCGCGTAACTGATGCAGTTGCGCGAGCCCCAGCTTGTCGGCGCGGTTGATGACAATGGTATTGGCGCTGGGGATGTCGATACCGGTTTCAATAATGGTGGAACACACCAGCACGTTAAAACGCTGGTGATAAAAATCCGACATGACTTTTTCCAGGTCGCGCTCGCGCATTTGTCCGTGGGCGATATTAATACGGGCTTCAGGCAGTAGCTCCTCAAGTTCCCGCGCCGCGCGGTCGATACTTTTTACGTCGTTGTGCAGGTAGTAGACCTGACCGCCGCGCAAAATTTCCCGCAAAATAGCCTCGCGGATTACCTGGGCGTCGTGTTGTCGCACGAAGGTTTTGACCGATAAGCGCCGAGCCGGCGGGGTGGCAATGATCGACAGGTCGCGTAAACCGCCCATGGCGAGGTTAAGGGTGCGGGGAATGGGCGTGGCGGTCAATGTCAGAATATCGACCTCCGCTCGAAGCGCCTTCAACTTTTCCTTTTGATGCACCCCAAAACGATGTTCTTCATCGATGACTAATAATCCCAGATCGTGGTAGCTGACGCTGCTATTCAGGAGTTTGTGGGTGCCGATTAGAATGTCAACTTTACCTTGCGCAACCCGCGCCAGAATATCCGCCTGTTGTTTGGTCGAGCGAAAACGAGATAGCGCCTCCACGCTCACGGGCCAGTTGGCGAACCGATCGCGAAAATTTTCGAAGTGCTGCTGGGCAAGCAGGGTGGTGGGCACCAGAATGACCACTTGTCGGTTGCTGGAGATTGCGATAAATGCCGCACGCATGGCCACTTCGGTTTTGCCAAAGCCCACGTCCCCACATACCAGGCGGTCCATAGGTTGCGGGCTGGTCATATCGCGCAGCACCGCAGCGATGGCATCGCTCTGGTCTGGCGTTTCCTCAAACGGAAATTCGGCGCTGAATGCTCGGTAGTCCTCGGGGTTTTTATAAGAGAAGCCGATTCGCGCGGCACGGCGCGCGTAAATATCGAGCAACTCGGCCGCAGTGTCGCGAATTTTTTGTGCCGCTTTGTCTTTGGCTTTTTGCCACTGCTCGTTGCCGAGGCGGTGCAGGGGAGCGAGTGCTGCGTCGCCACCGCTATAGCGACTGATGAGATGTAAATCCGCAACCGGGACATAGAGTTTGGCACCGTCCGCATAACCCAGGGTCAGAAACTCCTGCGTTTCGTTGTCGACCGCAAGGGTCTGGAGCCCCTGGTAGCGTCCAACGCCGTGGTCGATATGTACCACTGGCGCATCTACCTGTAGTTCCGCGAGATTCTTGATCCACTGCTCACTGCCATCCTGGGCGCGCACGCGCCGCCGCCGTTGCAGCACCTGTTCGCCAAATAATTCACTTTCGCTGATAACCCACAGGGGTGGTGTCGTTATGGCCATACCCTGCTCAAGGGGATGCAGGGTAATACCGAGGGCCAGGTCGGAGTGTACGAACTCTTGCCAGGTCGCAACTTCCTGGGGTCTGATGGCGACGCTAGCGAGCAGCTCCAGCAGTGCTTCGCGTCGCCCCGGAGATTCAGCACAAAACAGCACGCGCCCGTCGAATTTTTGCAGGGCGGTTTCGAGGCGAGCCAACGGGTGGGTGGCCCGGGAGTCGACCCTGATATCCGGTAGCCCGTGACAAGCAAAGTTGTGTTGTCCAGCTCCCGGGTTCACAGGGTCCGAGTGCAGAATGGTTTGCGGCCACTGCTTCAGCGCCGCGAACATATCTGGGACGGGTATAAATACCTGGGTGGGTGCCAGTAACGGTCGATTGGGGTCGACGCCGTAATTGCGATAGCGCTCGTTGCACTCGTTCCAGAAGTTTTCCGTAGCCGTAGTGACATCGCCGTCGATAAACACCTGAGTATTCGCTGGCAGATAATCAAACAGGGTGGCGGTATGTGCGAAAAATAAAGGCAGGTAATATTCGATACCGGGGGAGGGATGACCGTCGCGAATATCCTGATAAATGGCACACTGGCGCGGATCCACATCGAACTGCGCGTGCCAGCTGTCGAGAAAGTGTTTGATCGCGTCCTTTTCAAGAGAAAACTCCCGAGCCGGTAACAGGGTGATTGCGTCGTGTTTGTCGATGGTCAGTTGGCTGTGGGGATCAAAGCTGCGCAAGCTGTCGATTTCATCGTCGAACAGATCAATGCGAAACGGTGTGTCGCTGCCCATCGGATAAATGTCCACCAGTGCGCCACGCACGGCGTATTCGCCATGCTCGTAAACCGTGTCCACACAGCGGTAGCCAGCTTCATTGAGCTGACGGCGCAGGTTGTCGATACTGACGCGCTCGCCGGTGCGATGGACGAAGCTGTGTGCGGCTATAAATTCCGGTGGCGATAACCGGTGCATCAGGGTTGTTGCGGGAACTACCAGTACTCCTTGTTGCAGGCGCGGCAGTTGATACAGCGTACGCAGGCGCTCGGAAACAATATCCTGGTGGGGCGAAAAGATATCGTAGGGCAGGGTTTCCCAGTCTGGAAAATGCAATATCGGCAGTACGTCCCCATTAGTGCCGTCTGCCATGGCACAAAAAAAACGCAGCTCGTCCTCAATGCGTAAGGCCTGTTTCGGGGATGCGGCAATCACTAGAGTCAGGCCCGCATGTGACCGCGCGCTATCGCTCAGGGCCAGGGTGCGGGCGGCCCCTTGGAGACCACCCCAGTGCTGTTGCCGACCTGGAGTATTAATGGCGGGAATGGAAAGGACGGATGGGCACATGGGATTAGGGAATGACCAAATATGGTATTGTACCGATGCTGCACCGCTGAGTCATCGCCGCTGCGCTGTGATTGCAGGGACGAGCCGGGGGGCACGGAGGTATCGAACATCTATGACAATGAAGTCGTACGCAGGGTCCGCGGTTCTCAAGGCCGCGCTGGTTGTCACAGTACTTGGATTGTTCGGCTGCGAGAGTGGCAACTTCGCCGTAAAAAATCTCGCCAAGACGGATATCGACCTGGTCGCTGACGCTCACTATCAGACCAGCCAGCAATTGCTACGCGACCTCACCGTTAAACTGTATCGGCGCAACCCCCGGGAACTCGCTAAAACGCCGGGGGCGACTGTAGAGCAACGGGTTGCGCAATTATTTACGACACACGGTGTTCAGCAATTCCAGGAGTTGCGCGGCAGCCGTAGTGTCGCCGCGATGGAACTTGCGAGCGATCCAGATTACAACGGTGATCGGGTGTTTGCCACCATGTTTGGCCTCAATACGATGTTAAGGGAGGCCTATGGCGACAAAAGTGAATTTTTTATCTTCGATGAGCTGGACCAGCAAAAGCTGTATCACAGCGCTCGCAATATCGAAATCCTGGTATGGCGCCTGAGCACGCGCCGGGACAGCGGCGGTAAACCCCTGTTGTTGACCAATAGTTTACCTGGGGAATCTCCCAATCTGAGTTTTGAGCGGCGTTTCGGCAAATTGATTTCCCTGCAGGATATGTTGGCCAGAATTATTGCGCAAAAGCAAAAACGCTTGATAAATGTGGTTACCCATACCCTGGCGAGCATGGCTTTTATTCCTTTGTAGGGGTATGCGGGCCTCGGTCTGGTTGCGCTGGAGAGGGCGAATCACGATAATAGCGACCCTTCTAGATAACCCAGCGACACAACGACAGGTAAATGCTTGTGAATCGACCGCAACCTACTGATTTTTTTAGGGACTGGAAAGAAAGGGAAGCTTTGGCCGAGGCCATGATTCCACTCATAGGCAAGCTCTACAGGGAAAATAACGTTTCTCTTTATATGTACGGTAGAAACCTGGTGAATCAGGCCGTTACCGACCTGATGAAAATTCACCGCTTTGTGCGTCAGATTGAACACAATGAACTGTCGGAATTTGAAACCTTTCCGATGATCCAGACCCTGGCCAGGATGAATCTGGGGCCGGCCCATATCGACGTTGGCAAGCTCACCGTTAGATATCAGAACAACGGTAACGGCGGCGACGTAGAAACCTTCCTGCAAGCCATGGTTGGCGACGACATAGGCAGTACCCGTAAACCCTTACCTGCTCCTCAGGATGTGGTGTTGTACGGTTTCGGTCGTATCGGGCGACTGGTGGCGCGTTTACTGGTGGAAAAGGCAGGTGGCGGCGATCTGTTGCGGCTGCGGGCCATTGTGGTGCGCAAAAATCGCAATGCCGACGACCTGGAGAAGCGCGCCAGCCTGCTGCGTCGCGATTCGGTACACGGTAGCTTCAAAGGCACCATTCGTGTACTAGCGGACGAAAACAAGCTGGTGTGCAACGGCAACGAAATTCAGGTGATTTACGCCAACTCCCCGGCGGAAATAGACTACACCGAGCACGGTATTGCCAATGCCATAGTGGTAGATAACACGGGAGTATGGCGCGATGAAGAGGGGCTTGGTCAGCACCTGAAATGCCCCGGGGTTAGCAAAGTGATTCTTACCGCGCCGGGTAAAGGTGCTATTCCAAACATCGTGTACGGCATTAATCACGATGACATCGGCGAGCACAAAATTGTATCGGCTGCGTCCTGCACCACGAATGCCATTGTCCCTGTTTTAAAAGCATTACTCGACAAATACGGTATCGAGCGGGGGCATGTCGAAACGGTGCACGCCTATACCAACGATCAGAATTTGACTGACAACTACCATAAGGGTGCGCGACGGGGGCGCAGTGCGCCGTTGAATATGGTGCTTACCGAAACTGGTGCGGCCAAGGCGGTTGCCAAAGCCATTCCAGAGCTGTCCGGCAAATTGACGGGCAATGCGATTCGCGTGCCGACCCCCAATGTGTCCATGGCCATCCTCAACCTGCAACTGGGTAGTGCGGTGTCCCGTGATGTGCTTAACGAGTTTATGCGCGAAACCGCCCTGCATTCTCCACTGCAACAGCAAATTGGTTACACCATTTCTTCCGAGGCGGTGTCCACGGATTTTGTTGGAGATCGGCATGCCTGCGTGTTTGACTCCCAGGCGACCATCGTCAATGACCGCAACTGCGTGCTGTACTGCTGGTACGACAATGAATTCGGTTACAGCTGTCAGGTGCTGCGCTGTCTGGAGAAAATGGCGGGCGTCGAGTGGTTGATGTTCCCCCGAGCGGACTGAAGGGTGTTCGAGTGATGGCTGGCACATATTGCGCTGATGTGTTGCCACCGCACGGGGGTGGCCAGGGGTGTAGATGCTGGCCGCAAATCGTAGTTCCGCGTTTTTAGTCGGCCGCAGTGGGTGGGTCGCTGGTAAAAAGGCGTGTGGCTCTTTATAATCCCGGCGCTCTCGAAGCGGGCTTAACCGACACGCGTCAGGCAGTAGTGCCCGGCCGGTGATTGATATTACGGTGTGAGAACTTTCTATGATTAAAATCCGTCGCGGACTGGATCTACCCATTGCCGGAGCGCCCGAGCAGGTTGTTTACGACGGCCCCGCAGTCGGTTCCGTTGCGCTACTCGGTAGCGACTATCCTGGTATGAAGCCGACCATGGCCGTAGCAGTGGGCGATCGAGTCAAACTGGGGCAGCTACTGTTCACGGACAAGAAAAATGAGGGCGTGGGTTTTACCTCACCTGCCGCCGGTGTTGTGACGGCCATCAATCGTGGCGAACGGCGCATTTTTCAGTCGCTGGTGATTGCGATCGAAGGTGATGATGAAATCACCTTTGCTGAGCACCCCGTAGCACAACTCGCAACCCTGGAGCGCAAGGCGGTAGTCGATAATCTGGTGGCTAGCGGATTATGGACTGCATTGCGTACCAGACCTTATTCGCGAGTGCCTGCGCTGGACGCGGTGCCCAGCGCAATTTTTGTCACCGCCATGGACACCAATCCATTGGCTGCCGATCCGGCTGTGATTATTGCGGAGCGGGCGCAGGATTTCACTAACGGCCTGCGTATTCTAACGCGCCTGACCCAGGGATCGGTGCACTTGTGTCGCGCTGCCGGGGTCAACTCGATAGAGGCTTGCGACGGCGTTACCACCCATGATTTTAGCGGTCCGCACCCAGCAGGGTTAGTTGGCACGCATATCCATTTTATCGACCCGGTAAATGAACACAAAAGCGTGTGGCATATTGGCTATCAGGATGTCCTGGCCTACGGCAAGCTGTTTACTAGTGGGCGCATCGATACATCCCGTGTGGTGGCCGTTGCCGGCCCTCAGGTTCGTCAGCCGCGCCTGATACGCACTCGTCCTGGTGCCTGTTTGAGCGAACTGGTGGCCGCTGAAACACTGGATGGTGACAATCGCGTCGTGTCCGGCTCAGTGATGTCGGGTCATCGCGCGGCAGGACCGTCGGACTATCTGGGTCGCTACCACAATCAGGTATCGGTACTGGAGGAGGGACGGGAGCGACGCTTGCTGAGTTATCTTTCCCCTGGCGCCAACCGCCACTCGGCACTGCCCATTTATCTTTCTGCACTGCAAAAAAATAAATTGTTTGCCATGAATGCCAGCACCAATGGTAGCGAGCGCGCTATGGTCCCGCTCGGCAACTACGAGCAGATCATGCCCCTGGATATTTTGCCGACACAATTATTGCGTGCGCTGGTGGTTGGCGATACGGAAATGGCACAAAAACTGGGATGTCTGGAGCTCGACGAAGAAGATCTTGCGCTTTGCACCTACGTTTGCGTGGGTAAGTATGAGTATGGCCCCATATTGCGCGACAATCTGGCCCGTATTGAGAAGGAGGGCTAAGCCTTATGGGACTGCGAAAAATTCTCGATAGTGTGGAACCGCATTTTCACAAAGGCGGGAAATACGAAAAATGGTATGCCCTATACGAGGCGGTGGATACCATCTTTTATTCCCCGTCGTCGGTTACTAAAACCGGCGCTCACGTGCGCGACGGAATTGATCTCAAGCGCGTCATGATCACGGTATGGCTGGCGGCATTTCCGGCTATGTTTTACGGTATGTACAATCTGGGTTTTCAGGCCAACACCGCGATGGAGGCTATGGGGCTGACTCAGGTCGGCGACTGGCACGGCCCGTTCATTAGTCTACTGGCGGGTCACAACCCCGCAAGTATCTGGGATTGTTTCTGGTACGGTGCGGTATTTTTCGTACCTATTTATATGGTGACGTTTATCGTTGGTGGTTTTTGGGAAGTTTTGTTCTCGATGGTGCGGGGCCACGAAATTAACGAGGGCTTTTTTGTCACCTCTATTCTCTACGCACTGATTTGTCCGCCCGATTTGCCACTGTGGATGGTGGCATTGGGGATCAGTTTCGGCGTGGTTATTGGCAAGGAAATTTTCGGCGGTACGGGGAAGAACTTCCTGAACCCGGCGCTAACGGGGCGAGCATTTGTATTTTTCGCCTACCCAGCTGCCATGTCTGGCGATGCAGTGTGGACGGCGGTGGATGGTTTTACTGGTGCTACCGCCCTGTCGGTTGCCGCGAGCGACGGTATGGCGGCACTGCAAAACCAGTTCAGTCTGATGGACGCTTTTATCGGACGTATGCCGGGCTCCGTAGGCGAGGTATCTACGCTGGCAATTTTACTCGGCGCGGTGGTTTTGCTGGTCATGCGCATTGCGTCGTGGCGCATTATGCTCGGTGTGATGTTGGGTATGGTGGCGTTATCCACCCTGTTCAACTCAATTGACTCGAGCAATCCAATGTTCGCCATGCCCTGGTATTGGCACGCGGTATTGGGTGGGTTTGCGTTCGGCATGGTATTTATGGCCACGGATCCGGTGTCGGCGTCGATGACCGATACGGGTAAGCTGTGGTTTGGTGTATTGATTGGGGTGATGGTCGTTCTGATTCGGGTGGTTAACCCGGCGTTTCCGGAAGGCATGATGCTGGCAATTTTGTTTGCCAACTTGTTTGCGCCGTTGATCGACCACTTTGTGGTTCAGTCCAACATAAAACGGAGGCTGGCCCGTGGCTAATAAAAATTCGATTTGGGGAACTGTCAGAGTTGCCCTGATTTTGTGTGTGGTTTGCTCTGTGTTTGTTTCGGCTGCAGCGGTTTTGCTGCGTCCCGAACAACAGGCCAACAAACTGAATGACCGCAAAAAAAATATTTTGGCGGCCGCTGGATTGTTACAACCCAATGTGGATATAAATACGCAGTTTGCCAAAATTGATACGCGCCTGGTGGAGTTGGATACCGGTAAATTTAGTCAGGCACTCGATGTGGCGACCTATGATCAGCGCAAGGCGAGCAAAGATCCAAAACTGTCTGTCGCGCTATCGGATGAAGAGGATGAGGCGAGTATAAATCGTCGCGAAGATTACGCGCTGGTGTATATCGTTAACGATGGTGAGGCTATAGATAAAGTCATTCTACCCATCAAGGGTTACGGGCTGTGGTCGACGCTGTATGGTTTTGTAGCACTCGATAAGGATTTTAATACAGTGGTTGGCGTGGGTTTTTACGAACACGCTGAAACGCCGGGATTGGGTGGCGAAGTCGATAATCCGTTGTGGAAGGCCAAGTGGGTCGGCAAGAAAGTGTATTCTGAAGAAGGCGATACGGCGCTATCGGTGATCAAGGGTGAAGTGGATACTTCCCGTCCGCAGGCCGTGTATCAAATTGACGGACTGTCCGGCGCGACGCTGACCAGCCGTGGTGTACATAATTTAATTCAGTTCTGGATGGGCGATAAAGGCTTCGCTCTGTTTCTGGCTAATCTGCGTGCAGGGGAGGCGTAACCATGACGGACAAAACTAAAGACATCCTGCTTAAACCGATTCTGGATAATAATCCGATTGCGTTGCAGATATTAGGTATCTGTTCGGCCCTCGCGGTGACCTCGCAAATGTCGGTTGCATTTGTGATGTGTGTGGCCCTGACGGTGGTTACTGCGTTTTCAAATTTTTTTATATCCATTATCCGACATCATATTCCCGGTAGTATTCGCATTATCGTACAAATGACCATTATTGCATCGCTGGTGATTGTGGTTGATCAGATTCTAAAGGCGGTTGCATACGACATCAGCAAGCAGTTATCGGTGTTTGTGGGTCTGATTATCACCAACTGTATTGTGATGGGGCGCGCCGAAGCCTATGCAATGAAAAATCCCCCGGTTGCCAGTTTTCTGGACGGGATCGGCAACGGACTTGGTTACAGCGCGATTTTAATGAGTCTGGCGGTAGTGAGGGAGCTATTTGGCTCTGGGAAAATGTTTGGTCACGAAATTTTTTCGGTAGTGAGCGCCGGGGGCTGGTACGTGCCCAATGGGCTGCTGCTACTGCCACCGTCAGCCTTTTTCCTGATCGGGGGGTTTATCTGGGCCCTGCGCAGCTTCAAACGGGAACAGGTAGAAGCGTCAGAATATAAAATGGCGCCGAATACAAAAATGGGAGAGGCTGCCTGATGGAACATTATGTGGGCTTGCTGGTACGTGCGGTTTTTATCGAGAATATGGCACTTGCGTTTTTTCTGGGTATGTGCACATTTATAGCGATATCCAAAAAAATTGAGGCCGCCATTGGGTTGGGCATTGCGGTAATCGTTGTGTTATCGATCACCGTTCCGGTAAATAATTTGATTTACCGATATTTACTGGTGGAAGGGGCGCTGAGCTGGACCGGAATTGAAAGTCTTAAGCTGGTTGACCTTAGTTTCCTCGGTTTGCTGAGTTACATTGGCGTGATTGCTGCCATCGTGCAAATAATGGAAATGTTCCTCGATCGCTACGTGCCGGCCCTGTACAACGCCCTGGGCGTATTTTTGCCCCTGATTACGGTTAACTGTGCAATTTTGGGTGCGGCGTTGTTTATGGTCGAGCGGGATTATAATTTTGGAGAAAGCGCTGTTTATGGTTTTGGCGCAGGTCTCGGCTGGGCGTTGGCCATCGTCGCGTTAGCCGGTATTCGAGAAAAACTGAAGTACAGCGATATGCCGGAAGGCCTGCGCGGCCTCGGCGGCGTATTTATGATCGTGGGACTGATGTCCCTTGGCTTTATGTCGTTCGGTGGTATCGACCTGTAAGGGCGGGACGTAGAGAAACATTATGAGTATGGAAAATATTACGATTTTACTCGGCGTCGGCATGTTTACCGCGGTCGTGCTGGCCCTGGTGTTTTTTATTCTCGGCGCCCGTTCAAAACTGGTGAGCGCCGGGCAGGTGAACATCGAAATTAATGGCGAAAAAACTATCGATGTCACTGCCGGTGACAAACTGTTGCAGACTCTTGCGGCCAACGATATTTTTCTCGCCTCGGCCTGTGGCGGCGGTGGTAGCTGCGCCCAATGTAAATGTATTATTTCTGAGGGTGGCGGCTCTATCTTGCCTACGGAAGAGACACATTTTAACCGTCGCGAAATTCGCGAGGGCTGGCGGTTGTCCTGTCAGGTGCCGGTTAAGCAGGATATGAAAATCGTTGTCCCGGAGGAAGTTTTTGGGGTCAAGCAGTGGGAGTGTACGGTGGAGTCCAACCCCAATGTGGCAACTTTCATTAAGGAGCTTACCCTGCGCTTGCCAGAAGGCGAGAATGTGGATTTTCGCGCGGGCGGATATGTACAGCTCGAAGCGCCACCCCACCACGTCAAGTTTAGGGATTTTGATATTGAAGAAGAGTATCGCGGTGACTGGGCGCATTTTAAATTTTTTGACCTGGAATCAAAAACTGACGAAGCGGTAATTCGTGCCTATTCCATGGCCAATTACCCGGAAGAACGGGGCATCGTTAAATTCAATATTCGTATCGCCACCCCGCCACCCCGCACCCAGGGACTACCCCCGGGAAAAATGTCGTCCTATGTTTTTAGCTTGAAGCCCGGCGACAAAATGACGGTGTACGGACCATTTGGCGAATTTTTTGCCCAGGATACGGACAAGGAAATGGTATTTGTCGGTGGTGGCGCTGGCATGGCGCCCATGCGTTCACATTTATTTGATCAGCTACGACGTTTAAAAACCGACCGTAAAATTACCTTTTGGTATGGCGCCCGCAGTTTGCGCGAAATGTTCTACGTGGAAGATTTCGATTCCCTGGCGGCTGAGAACACAAATTTTGAGTGGCACGTGGCGCTTTCGGAACCGCAACCGGAAGATCACTGGAGCGGCTACACTGGATTTATTCACAATGTACTTTATGAAAATTACCTGAAGGATCACCCTGCACCGGAAGACTGTGAATACTATATGTGTGGTCCACCCATGATGAATGCGGCGGTAATTAAGTTACTTAAAGACCTGGGGGTTGAAGACGACCAGGTGTTCCTGGACGATTTTGGTGGCTGACCTGATAATGCCATTGGTATCGAGAACGAGGCCCAGGGTGGCCTCGTTTTTATTTGTGGGGGCGATAGTTGTCACACTCCTGGCAATGGTTGGGTGTGAACCAGCCGCCCGGGAAGTCATCTTTGCCGGCCATACTATGGGCACTACCTATCACGTTAAGGTGGTGGTGGAGGGTGGGGGGCTGCCGACAGACATCGAAACCCAGGTGCAGAGTGTCCTGGACGCCGTCGATCTGTCGATGAGCACCTACAAACCCGATTCTGAACTCAATCGCCTGAATCGGCACCCCGTCGGTGAGGCATTTGCGGTTAGTGCAGATCTTTGGGCAGTGCTCGATATTTCAGCGACGGTGTATACCCTCACCAACGGCGCATTTGATCCAACCGTCGCGCCGTTGGTAGATCTCTGGGGCTTTGGTCCGGTCGATACCGGGGATCGTGTTCCGTCCGAGGCGGAAATTGAAGAGTTAGTTGCACAAATCGGATTTAATAAACTGTTGCGCGACGCAACCCGCCGCACGGTGATCAAATCCGATAACCTGCACCTGGATCTGTCTGCTGTAGCCAAGGGCTACGCTGCGGACAAGGTGGCGCATTTATTGCGCGAACACGGCATTGATCGCTATATGATTGAAATTGGCGGGGAACTTGCCCTGAGTGGTTTGAATATCGCCGATGAGCCCTGGCGAATCGCCATTGAGATGCCAGCGCTGTTGCAGGGCAATGTACAAAAAATTATTGCCGTTACCGGCCGTGGTATGGCCACTTCTGGTGATTATCGCAATTATTTCGAGAAAGATGGCCGGCGCTATAGTCATACTATCGACCCGCGCACGGGCAAACCGATTATCCACCGACTTGCTTCTGTTACCGTGATCGCGGAGACTTCAGCCATGGCTGACGCACTGGCGACCGGGTTTGACGTACTTGGCGCGGAGCGCGCGCTAGTTATCGCAGGTGAACTGGGCGTTCCGGTATTCCTTCTGGTCAGGCGCGAAGGTGTATTTAAAGAACTCTACAATCAGGCATTTGCCACCTACTTGAACGCGGGCAGCGGGCTGGAGAATTAATCGTGCTGGAATTAGGATTAGCGTTTATTGTTATCCTCACACTGGTCGGAGCGATGTCCGTGGGCGTTATATTTGGGCGTCAACCTATCAAGGGTACTTGCGGCGGTATGGCAGCGCTGAATATGGGCTCGGGCTGCGACATCTGTGGCGGTGATCTCAGTAAATGCGACGAAGAATCCCCTGTGGATAACAAAGCGAAAGCGCCCGACGGCCGTCAACTGGGTTACGAAGCTAGCGGGCGCGCCACAAACCGTTAGCCATCCGCGGGTGTCGCCCAATAACAGTGTCTGCAATCAGGCATCACTTTCCAGCAATTGGACCCGGGGTTTGTAGCGGCCCTCGGAGCTGGTGGTATTCAGGGAGTAATCTGTGGCAACCCTTAACTACGATTTAATTGTTATTGGCAGCGGGCCTGCGGGTGAAGGCGCGGCCATGACCGCAGTAAAAAAGGGATGGTTGGTTGCCGTAGTTGATGAGCGGCGTCTGGTCGGCGGTAACTGCACTCATCTGGGCACGATTCCCTCCAAGGCACTGCGTAATAATGTGCGTCGAATTATTCAGTACAACAGTATGCCGATGTTCCGCGCTATCGGCGAACCCCGCTGGTTTTCGTTTCCACAGATCATGGAGTCGGTGCAAACCGTCGTCGCGCGGCAGGTGGAGGAGCGCACGCGCTATTATTCGCGCAACCGTATCGCTCTGCACACCGGGTCTGCCAAATTTGTTGACACAAATACCCTGCGAGTAACCGCGGCGGACGGTACGTTTGAACAGTTGCATGGTACCCATATTTTGATAGCCACTGGATCGCGACCCTACCATCCCGAGGATGTGGATTTCAGCCACGCCAATATCTACGATAGCGACACCATTCTTGGTTTAAACGGCACGCCGCGCAATATCATTATCTACGGGGCCGGGGTCATTGGTTGTGAGTTCGCCTCGATCTTTGCCGGTCTCGACTCGCGGGTTGATCTGATTAATACACGGGATCGATTGCTGGAATTTCTGGACGACGAAATATCAGACGCGCTGAGCTATCACCTGCGTGATACCAGTGTGTTGGTGCGGCACCGCGAAGAATACGCTCGGGTAACGCCACACGGTCGCGGTGTCACAATGGAGCTTAAGTCGGGCAAGAAAGTACACGCAGAAGCGTTGTTGTGGTGCAACGGACGCACCGGTAATACTGACAGTTTGGGGCTGGACACCATCGGACTCAGCGCGGATCACCGTGGGCTGTTGAGTGTGAACAAAAATTATCAAACTGAGATTGCGCATATTTACGCGGCTGGGGACGTTATCGGCTGGCCGTCTCTGGCCGGTGCTGCTTACGATCAGGGGCATTTCGCGGCCGCCCATATGTGCGATATTGGCGAGCGGCGAGTGGTGGAAGATGTCGCCAGCGGTATCTATACCATTCCAGAAATCAGTTTTGTGGGCAAAAACGAGCGGGAATTAACCCGCGAAGGAATTCCCTACGAAATAGGGCGCGCCTATTTTAAAAGTATCGCTCGCGCACAAATTTCCGGGGACGATACCGGCATGTTGAAAATTCTGTTTCACCCCGACACATTGCAGATTCTGGGCATTCATTGTTTCGGGGCAGAGGCCGCGGAAATTGTGCACATCGGACAGGCGATCATGAATCAGGAAGGAGCGGCGAATTCCATTGAATATTTTAGTCGCACCACATTTAACTACCCGACCATGGCGGAGGCCTATCGGGTGGCTGCTATCGCCGGGCTTAACCGGGTCAGTCGGGCGACGCGCAGCGCGGGGCTTGCGGGAGCTTAAACGGGGGCCGTTATTCGCTAACCGGCCGATGCTTGAGAACCGTGTGCAGCACATGGCTGTATTCAAAGTACACCAGATAATCCGCGTATTCCCATGAACTAATCGGCGGTGTGCCCACCGGTCCGTATTTGTTCAGCGGAGCGCCGTATCTGGCTTCGACCTGCTGTGGGGACATGCCGCGAGATGGGCGTTCGACAGTCTGTAGCCCCGCAGCTTGTTGGCCTACCGGTAATTTGATTTCCTCGGCGACAACCACCAAAGACAAGGTTGCCAGCGCGGCACCAAGCAGGGTGAGCAGCATGCGTTTCACAGTGTGTTCCCTCCAGATTTATTGTGGCGACCCGTCGATTATAGTCATCAATCCAGCCACAAGTACAACTGCGATGCCACTTTAGCGTCACAGAGTCGGATGGTTCACAAACCCCCATTTACGGGTGCGTGCGAACCAGAGCTCATCCCTCACAGTATGCATTGCCCGGAGTAAAAAATTAAAGTTGGCGCTGGCGCACCGGGAAAGCTTGTTCTGGTGACAAGTTTTAGATTTAATCCACCGATGTTTATCAATCTACCCTTTTTTATCGGACTGCGTTATATCTTCAGCAAACGTCGCGAGGGCTTTGTCTCCTTTGTGTCGCTGTTTTCATTTTGTGCTATGGCACTGGGTGTCATGGCGTTGATTGTCGTATTGTCGGTGATGAACGGCTTCGATCGGGAAATCAAGACGCGGATTCTGAACATCATTCCCCATATCACTTTGCAGAACTCCAGGGGCATAGAGGACTGGGCTGGCTGGTCGAACAAGCTGGCACAGGTACCGGGCGTCAACGCGGTAACGCCGTTTGTGGATGGCCCGGCCATGCTCACGTTCGGCAATCGCTTTCAGGGCATCAGCTTGCAGGGAATTGATCCGGCGCTACCTCAGGAAGCCATGCCGATTAACGAGCATTTGATCTTCGGTGATATGCAGCAACTGCAACCCGGCAGCTTTGGCGTGGTGCTCGGTAGTATGTTGGCCCAGGGCCTCGGTGTTATCACCGGTGATACCCTGTTACTCACTCTGCCGCAGGTAACCGTCACACCGGTGGGTATTTTTCCGCGCGTCAAGCGCGTTACGGTGGTCGGTATTTTTCAGGTGGGAGCACAAGTGGACGAGGGGATCGCTTTTATCCATATTGCCGACGCACGCAAACTGCTACGACTGGGGGATCGAGTCAAAGGACTACGGGTGATTCTCGCCGACCCATTTTCCGACAGCGCTGCGGCTACCATTAGAGCGCAGTTGCCAGAACATATCGAAATGAGTACCTGGCAGGAATCTTTGGGTAGTCTGTTTCGGGCGATTCGCATGGAAAAAATGGTGGTGGGTTTGCTGTTGATGGTCATCGTTGGCGTGGCGGCCTTTAACATTGTTGCCAGTCTGGTGTTGATGGTAAACGACAAACGCAAGGATATCGCCGTATTGCGTACCATGGGCGCGGACGCGTCGACGATCACAGCGGTATTTCGTATACAGGGGGGCGTGGTGGGTATTGTAGGAGTCGTAACTGGGGTGCTGATTGGCTGCGTGGTCGCCGTTAATGTTGGCGCTATAGTGGCCGGCTTGGAGAGTCTGTTCGGCTTTTATTTATTTGACCCGGGTCTGTATTTTATTCGTCGCCTGCCCTCGCAATTACTGTGGCAGGACGTTGCGTTAATCGCCACTGCGGGTGTCGTGCTGAGTCTGTTAGCGACGCTCTATCCGGCGGCCCGTGCCGGCCAGGTACAGCCTGCCGAGGCACTACGCTATGACCACTGATACTGATATTACTATGGCGCACCATACCGCGGTTTTGCATTGTCGCGACGTACACAAGTCCTATCGGCAAGGTAGTGAACAGGTCGCGGTACTGAGCGGCGTCAATCTCACTGTGGCCGCCGGCGAAAAATTAGCCATCGTCGGTGCGTCGGGTTCCGGAAAATCCACATTGCTGAATATGCTCGGTGGACTGGATGATCCGTCCGCCGGTGAGGTCTGGATCCAGGGCGCAGCGGTAGCGCCCATGTCGGAGTCGGATCGGGCGCGTTGGCGCAATCAACATTTGGGATTTGTGTATCAGTTCCATCATTTACTCCCGGAATTCTCCGCACTGGAAAATGTTGCCATGCCGTTGTTAATCGGCCGAGTGGCACCTGCGGTTGCCCGTGAACGCGCCCGTCTGTTATTGACGGAAGTTGGTCTGGCGGCACGCACCAGTCACAAACCTGCGGCTTTGTCGGGTGGCGAGCGGCAACGGGTCGCCATCGCCCGGGCTCTGGCGACGGAACCCGGATGTGTGTTGATGGATGAACCCACCGGGAATCTCGATCCTGCTACAGCGCAAACCGTTCTGGAGTTATTACTCAAGCTGAACGAAGAATCTGGCATCAGTTTTGTCATTGTCACCCATGACCGCCAAATTGCCGCGCGCATGGACCGGGTGGTCAGCCTGCACGATGGTCGCTTGCACGACGTGGATGGTGCGCCTTGAGTCGCAGTTATTTGGTTTTTATCGGCTCGCGGTTTTTTTTCAGCGGGACTGGTAGTCGGCTGGTGTCATTTATTTCGGTGCTGACAGTATCGGGGCTGGTGCTAGGTATTGCCCTGTTGATTGTGGTGCTGTCCGTGATGAATGGTTTTGACCGGGAGATGCGCACACGCATTCTCGGTGTGGTACCGCATATACAACTGTACCAGGACGGCGGTATCGCGAACTGGCAAGCAACGGCCGGTGCGGTCGCGCGGACCCCTGGGGTGATCGATGCCATACCATTCACCCGCGTGAGCGGCATGCTAAATTTTCGCGGAATGGTGGAGGCAGTGGAGATGCAGGGCGTGGTGCCCGAACTATTTGCTGCGGTGGTAAGCGACGTGCTATCCCCCGCGATGCTGAATAAACTCACTGACCGCGGCGTTCTACTGTCCGCGGTGGTCGCTGCTAAGCTAGGTGTTCAGGAGGGTCAGAGCGTAACCCTGTTTGTGCCGCGGGGCGAGAGACCCGGGGGAAGCGTGGCGCCGGATATTCGTATTTTAGACGTGGTGGGAATTATCAATACCCATACCACTATTGATAATTCTCTGGCATTAATTACGCTGTCCGCGGCCAGTGATATTGCTGGCCTGGGGGCTAATGCTCAGGGGTTACGCGTACGAGTCGACGATATATTTGCTGTGCGCGACACCGGGTTTGCGCTGGTCGCTCAGTTGCCTCCAGGCTACAGTTTTGTCGACTGGACACAAACCCACGGCAATCTTTATCAGGCCATTCAAATGTCCCGCAACCTGGTGGGCATGCTGATATTTTTGATTATTGCCATCGCGGTTTTTAATGTCGTCGCAATGTTGGTGATGACGGTCGTGGAAAAACGCCCGGCTATTGCGATTCTTAAAACACTGGGCGCAACCAACCGGGGAATCCTGACGGTATTTCTAGTGCAGGGCACATTAATTGGCCTGTTTGGGGCGTTGCTTGGGATCGTATTCGGCGTGCTCGGTGCCTGGTATGTGGCCGACGTAGTGCGCTGGCTGGAGCACCTGTTTCAGTTTCAGTTTCTCAGTTCAGAGATTTATCCCATCGATTATTTGCCATCTGATCTGCGTGCGTCGGATGTGCTAGCGGTGGTTGGGGTGGCACTCGCGTTGAATTTTTTCGCAACCCTCTATCCCGCCTGGCAGGCGGCACGCGTTCGACCGGCAGAAGTTTTGCGTTACGAATAACGTCATCGCGTCGCTATCAGCGCGGCGGATGCCGCCGCAGTTTACGCTGTTGCCAATCGCTGGTGATTTTCCAGCGCCACAACACACGCACGGCCCAATAACTCACCGTGCCCAGCACAATCCCGGACAGCAGGCTACCGATAACTACCGGTAGTAAAATATGCTGGCCCTGGTCGAGAAACCATTCCCAGGTAAATTTAAAGTTGATCGCTACTGGCGTTGCCCCCAGTACCCATTGGCCAATCCAGTAGCTCGCAACTGTCAGAGGCGGGATGGTTAGCGGGTTGCTAATCCATACCAGGGCCAGGCTGATGGGTAAATTGCTGCGCACCAATAGCGCAGCCAGGGTAACGATAATCATGTGTCCGGGCAGGGGCAAAAACGCACAGAACAACCCCACCAGAAACGCCTTCGATACGGAGTCGCGGTTGAGGTGGAACAAGTTGGGGTCGTGCAGTATCGGACCCATCCAGCGTAGAGCTTTGTGTTCGGTGACGGTACTTGAGGAGGGTAGCCAACGACGAATGAATTTGCGTGGCATGAGTAGCGTTCCAGACTGCGTGTGCGTTTGGCATTATGCCGGTTTTTATGCAACGACTCTAGAAATTAGACCTGGGGGATAACCAAATTTTTGCTTCGGAGCGAGTAGGTGCCGAGGTGCTAAAAACTGAGGAAAACAGTGCGGAATTGGGAGTTTGTCAGGCAAAATGGTTGATATTATCGCGGCAAGTGAGTATAAAGCAGCCTATTGTCCTACATAAATTTTTCCCATGCCGACTAGCCATAGCGTTTCCGACGCTACATTTACACCCGAATTCAGTGTCCACAACAGCGCTGTAGATCAGCTGTATGCGCGGTTGCGTAGTGCGATTATTCATGGGGAAATTAAAGTGGGCAGTAAAATCAGCGAGTCGGAGCTGGTTCGGGCCTACGGCGTCAGTCGCAGCACGGTGCGTGAAGCCCTTGGACGCCTGGAGTCGGCCTATCTGGTAGTACGCAAGGCCAATGCCGGTGCCCGTGTGGTAACCCTTAGTATGGAGGAGTTGCTGGAAATCTATCAGGTGCGCGAAGCGATGGAGGGCATGGCATGCCGCCTCGCTGCCGCAAATATGAGTGTCGAGGAAATCGCAGATTTACGCCAGCTGCTCGAGCAGCACATGCTCAACAGCGAGCTACAAAGCGGGCGGGCTTATTATCAGAAAGAAGGGGACCTGGATTTCCATTTTCGCCTGGTCCAGGGTAGTAAGAATGCCAAAATCATTCACCTATTGTGCGATGAACTGTATGCCAAGGTACGCATGTATCGCTACCAGTTTGGCATGACGGGCCCCCGTGCCTGGGATGCTTTTGCGGAACACAAACACATCGTCGCGGCCATCGCCGATCGGGATGGGGAAATGGCGGAAATGTTGATGCGTCGCCATATTCGCGCATCGCGACTAAATATTGAGCGCAACATGCACACACTTCAGGAGGTCAATCACTAATGAACGAATCGACAACAGCCGGAGCTCGCTTTCGCCGCGCACTTGAGAACAACAAGCCCTTACAGGTAGTTGGTACCGTGAATGCCTACTGCGCGATGATGGCCGAGCAAATTGGTCATCAGGCCATCTACCTGTCCGGCGCAGGCGTAGCCAACGCATCGTACGGCTTGCCGGATCTGGGTATTACCGGGCTCGAGGACGTGTTGCAGGACGTGCGGCGCATTACCGGTGCGACTCAACTGCCATTATTAGTAGATATAGATACCGGTTGGGGTGGGGCCTTTAATATTGCCCGCGCGGTGAAGGAAATGATCCGCGCCGGTGCCGCAGCCGTGCATATTGAAGATCAGGTGGCGCAAAAACGCTGTGGGCACCGTCCGAACAAGGAAATTGTGTCTCTAGGTGAGATGGTGGATCGGGTCAAGGCGGCAGTGGATGCGCGCACTGACGATTCATTTTTCATTATGGCGCGCACTGATGCCTTTGCCCAGGAGGGGCTGGAAAAGGCCGTCGAGCGCGCGCAAGCATGCATAGAGGCGGGAGCAGATGGCATTTTTGCCGAAGCAATTAACGAAGAACAACACTACCGGGCATTTCGCGCGGCACTCAGCGCACCGCTACTGGCCAACATTACTGAGTTTGGACAGACACTGTTGTACAATAAGAGCGATTTGGCGGCCTGGGGCGTAGATATTGTGCTGTATCCGCTATCGGCATTTCGCGCCATGAATCGGGCGGCCGAACAGGTGTATACGACAATCCTCCATAAAGGTGACCAGAAGGACGTCGTAGATAGCATGCAAACCCGTATGGAGTTGTACGACTATCTGGGCTATCACGCTTACGAACAAAAGCTGGACGCGTTGTTTGCGCAAAGCAAAAGCAAATAACGCGAGTTCATAAAAATTTATCGATAAGGAATAAACCATGGCTGAAAAAAAACTTTCCGGTGCTGGTCTGCGTGGACAGGTCGCAGGTAAAACCGCGCTTTCTACTGTGGGGAAGTCCGGATCCGGGCTGACCTACCGCGGTTACGATGTAAAAGATCTGGCGGAAAATTGCGAGTTCGAGGAAGTCGCACACCTGATTCTCAACGGGCACTTACCCACCGTGGCAGAACTGGCGGCCTACAAAGCCAGTCTCAAAGACCTGCGTGGTTTGCCGCAAACGTTAAAAGACGTGCTGGAACGCATACCCGCCGACGCACATCCGATGGATGTCATGCGCACCGGCTGTTCTTTTCTTGGTAACCTGGAAACGGAAACCGACTTCAGTCAACAGGGCGCGCGCACGGAACGGTTGCTGGCCGCGTTTCCCTCGATAATCTGTTACTGGTATCGATTCAGTCACGACGGCGTCCGGGTTGATCTCAACACTGGCGAGGACTCCATCGGCGCCCATTTTCTGCATCTGCTACACGACAAAAAACCCAACGACCTGCACGAAAAAGTGATGCACGTGTCGTTGATTTTGTATGCCGAACACGAGTTTAACGCCTCGACTTTTACCGCGCGAGTGTGTGCCTCTACCTTGTCGGATTTACACTCCTGCATCACTGGCGCGATCGGCACCCTGCGCGGACCGTTGCACGGCGGCGCCAACGAGGCGGCGATGGATATGATTGCGGGCTTTACCAGTCCGGACGACGCCGAACAGGGCATGCTTGGCATGCTGGCACGCAAGGAAAAAATTATGGGTTTTGGGCACGCTGTTTACAGCGAGTCAGATCCGCGTAATGCGATTATCAAATCCTGGGCGGAAAAACTCGGGCAGGACGTCGGCGATACGGTGTTGTATCCGGTGTCGGTACGTTGCGAAGAAGTGATGTGGCGCGAGAAAAAACTGTTTTGTAACGCGGATTTTTTCCACGCGTCGGCCTACCACTTTATGGGTATCCCCACCAAACTGTTTACCCCGATATTTGTTATGTCCCGGCTCACCGGATGGGCGGCGCATGTATTTGAGCAACGTGCGGACAATCGAATTATTCGACCCAGCGCGGATTACACCGGCCCGGAACTACGCAAAGTGGTGCCGATCGCACAACGCTGAGTGTTTGTCCGCAGTTTGCACATTGCCTTTGCAATGTTGCGTAATGAGGCGCATTTGCCAGGGCAGGCGCTGACAGTTAAACGGGGAGCAGGTCGCGTCGTTGGCCTGCTCATCCCATACCCATCGGGTATCGACTGAGTGCAATTAGCGTGTGAATTGCGCGTTGATCAAGTGCTGGTTGGCGCGTTTTTTTGCTTATCCCCCTTAACATATTGCGAGTAATTTCGACGTTATGAATACTGACTACCGCAAAGCTTTACCGGGTACCGACCTGGACTATTTCGACACTCGCGCCGCCGTCGATGCGATCCAGCCCGGTGCCTACGAGACACTGCCGTACGTTTCCCGTGTCTATGCCGAAAATCTGGTGCGGCGCTGCGATCCCGCCGCGCTAACGGATGCACTAAAACAAATCATTGAGCGCAAACAGGATCTCGATTTCCCCTGGTACCCGGCGCGGGTAGTGTGCCACGACATTCTCGGTCAAACCGCTCTGGTTGACCTTGCAGGTTTGCGGGACGCGATTGCGGAGCGGGGCGGTGACCCGGCGGAAGTGAACCCGGTGGTGCCGACCCAGTTGATTGTGGATCACTCGCTGGCAGTTGAACACGCGGGTTTTGAAGCAGACGCCTTCGAGCTAAACCGCGCCATTGAAGACCGTCGCAACGACGACCGATTTCACTTTATTAACTGGACCAAAAAAGCGTTCAAGAACGTGGACGTGATTCAGCCCGGCAACGGCATCATGCACCAGATCAATCTGGAGAAAATGTCGCCGGTGATTCAGGCGCGGGACGGCGTGGCTTTCCCCGATACCCTCGTAGGCACCGACAGTCATACTCCCCACGTGGATGCCCTCGGTGTGATCGCTATCGGAGTCGGTGGTCTCGAAGCCGAAACGGTGATGCTGGGTCGGCCCTCCTACATGCGCTTGCCGGATATTATTGGCGTCGAGCTGAGTGGCAAGCCCCAGCCCGGCATTACCGCTACCGACGTTGTGCTAGCGCTGACCGAATTTCTGCGCAACGCCAAAGTGGTATCGGCGTACCTTGAGTTCTACGGCGAAGGTGCCGCCAATCTGACCCTGGGTGATCGCGCGACTATTTCCAATATGACTCCGGAGTTTGGCGCAACCGCAGCGATGTTTTACATCGACGAGCAAACCATCGACTATCTCAAGCTGACCGGCCGCGATGCCGAGCAGGTGAAGCTGGTTGAAACCTATGCCAAACACACCGGCCTGTGGGCCGACACCCTGAAGAACGCCGAGTACCCCCGTGTGTTGCATTTTGACTTGTCCTCCGTGGTCCGCACCATCGCTGGGCCGTCCAACCCCCACGCGCGCGTGCCGACCTCCGAGCTGGCGGCTCGTGGCATCTCTGGTGTGGTGGAAAACGAAGCGGGACTGATGCCGGATGGCGCGGTGATTATCGCGGCCATTACCAGCTGCACCAATACCAGTAACCCGCGCAACGTGATTGCGGCGGGGCTTATCGCCCGCAATGCCAATAAACTCGGCCTGACCCGCAAGCCCTGGGTGAAAACCTCCCTGGCACCGGGTTCGAAGACCGTAAAACTGTACCTGGAAGACGCCGGGCTCTTGTCGGAACTGGAGCAACTGGGTTTTGGCATCGTCGGTTTTGCCTGCACCACCTGCAACGGCATGAGCGGTGCGCTGGACCCGGTTATTCAGCAGGAAGTGGTCGACCGCGACCTTTATGCCACCGCAGTATTGTCCGGCAACCGCAATTTTGATGGCCGTATTCACCCTTACGCCAAACAGGCTTTTCTGGCATCGCCGCCCTTAGTCGTAGCCTATGCGATCGCCGGTACGATTCGGTTTGATATAGAGAAAGATGTGCTGGGTATCGACCTGGACGGTAATCCCGTCACCCTTAAGGATATCTGGCCCAGCGATGAAGAGATCGATGCCATTGTCGCGGCTAGCGTAAAACCGGAGCAGTTTCGCGAAATTTATATTCCTATGTTTGAAGTAAAGGACGACGACGGCGAGAAAGTCAGCCCGCTCTACGACTGGCGTCCGCAGACCACTTACATTCGTCGTCCCCCTTATTGGGAAGGAGCGCTGGCCGGTGAGCGCACCATGAAAGGTATGCGTCCGTTGGCGGTGCTGGGTGACAACATCACCACCGATCATTTGTCGCCCTCCAATGCCATTCAGCTCAACAGTGCCGCTGGCGCTTATCTGAATAAGATGGGCCTGCCGGAAGTGGATTTTAATTCCTACGCCACTCACCGCGGTGACCACCTCACGGCCCAGCGTGCCACCTTTGCCAACCCGAAACTGTTTAACGAAATGGTTCAGGAAAACGGCAAGGTGAAACAGGGTTCGCTGGCGCGCATTGAGCCAGAGGGCAAAGTCAGCCGCATGTGGGAAGCCATCGAAACCTATATGGAACGCAAGCAGCCGCTGATTATTGTGGCCGGTGCCGACTACGGCCAGGGCTCTTCGCGAGACTGGGCCGCCAAAGGTGTGCGCCTGGCCGGTGTCGAAGCCATCGTCGCCGAAGGCTTTGAACGCATTCACCGCACTAACCTCGTAGGAATGGGTGTAATGCCACTGGAATTCAAAGCCGGTGACAATCGCCATACCTACGCTATCGACGGCACTGAAACGTTTGACGTGATTGGGACGGCCGGCCCGCGCGCTGAATTAACACTGCGTATCACTCGCAAAAACGGCGCGACCGTGGACGTGCCGGTAACCTGCCGCCTCGACACCGCCGAAGAAGTATCGGTGTACGAAGCCGGTGGTGTGTTACAGCGCTTTGCCCAGGACTTTCTTGAGTCCACCGTAGCCGCATAGGAATTTCAGTATGGCGCACGCTCCACAAATTAAAATCCCCGCCACCTATATGCGTGGCGGCACCAGCAAAGGTGTATTTTTCAGCCTGAATGATCTGCCCGAAGTAGCTCGGGTTCCCGGCCCGGCCCGCGACGCCTTATTGTTGCGGGTTATCGGTAGCCCTGACCCCTACGGCAAACAAACCGACGGCATGGGCGGCGCGACTTCCAGCACCAGCAAAACAGTGATTTTGTCGAAAAGCACTCAGCCCGATCACGATGTGGACTATCTATTTGGCCAGGTCGCCATCGACAAAGCCTTTGTGGACTGGAGCGGCAACTGCGGCAATCTGTCGGCGGCGGTTGGCGCGTTTGCTATCAGCAGTGGTCTGGTGGATGCCGACCGTATTCCCACCGATGGTATTGCCGTGATTCGTATCTGGCAGGCTAATATTCGCAAAACTATTATCGCCCATGTACCTATGACCAACGGTCAGGTGCAAGAAACCGGCGACTTTGAACTAGACGGTGTGACGTTTCCGGCCGCGGAAGTGCAACTGGAATTTATGAACCCTGCCGCCGACGAAGACGGTGCCGGTGGCTCCATGTTCCCCACCGGCAACCTGGTGGATGATCTCGACGTGCCGGGGGTTGGCACCTTTAAGGCCACCATGATCAATGCCGGCATCCCCACCATTTTTGTAAACGCCAAAGATATTGGTTACAGCGGCGCAGAATTACAGGACGACATTAACGGCGATCCCAAAGCCCTCGCCATGTTCGAAACCATCCGCGCTTACGGTGCCGTGAAAATGGGCCTTATAAAAACCATTGACGAAGCCGCCGGGCGACAACACACCCCGAAGGTAGCCTTTGTCGCGCCGCCCAGGGAATATGTTTCCTCCAGTGGTAAACAAATTTCCAGCGACGATGTGGACCTGCTGGTGCGGGCGTTGTCCATGGGCAAGCTGCATCACGCCATGATGGGTACCGCCGCCGTGGCAATCGGCACCGCCGCTGCGATTCCCGGCACACTGGTAAATCTTGCGGCTGGCGATGGTGTGCGCAGTGCGGTGCGTTTCGGTCATCCGTCGGGCACCCTGCGGGTGGGCGCAGAAGCCAGTCAAATCGACGGCGAATGGACCGTGGTCAAAGCCATTATGAGCCGCAGCGCCCGAGTGCTAATGGAAGGGTGGGTGCGAGTGCCCGGGGATGCGTTTTAAGGTGTGTTATAGCTTGAACTTATAAAATCAAATCGGGCCTGACGACGCTATTGACACATAAACGGGCTGTTGTTCGCGACAACTTCTTTTGAGCATGGTTACTGCATATAGACAGTAAATCTAACATTGTGAACTTTAAATCTTGAGCGTTCATCCAGGACTCTGGTAAACACAATTAATTATTTTTATATATTTCAAAAAGTAACCTAATTATCGGCGATGCGCGTGTTGGCAACCTATATCGCACGTGCTCAGTTAAGCGCGAAAACGCCATTTAATTGAGCACGCGCGTCATATCCTGAGAGGGTCCGCTACCCTGTTGCTTTTTCCTTTGAAATCAAGGTATTGTAGCGCGAATAATGAATCAGTCAGGGAATGATATGTCGCATCTGCGCGTTTATGTCCGAATCCGGGTACATCATGCACATCTGCACGCTTTCCGCACATATATCGCACGTGACGTTCATTAATAGTTATATGCCATGGAGAGATTTATGCGGCACACAATAACAATTCTTACCGCACTTCTGGTTGGCTGCTCTGGAGTAGGCCACGTCGCCACATCAGACCCCAACCGAAAAATAAACCAAGCCTACTCCCTGATGTCCCAGGATAGACTGCTTCTCGCCGAAGATATGATTCGTCAAGCATTGGTGAGTTTTGAGAGTGCTGGAGACAAGCCAGGCATGGCTGAGGCGTATAACGCTTATGGAAATCTGTATAAAAATGATTTCTATATAAATGGTCGATGGAAGGCAAAATTCAAGGAGCTTGGCACATTTGATGGAACTTATATGAAGTCGATTGAGAACTTCTCGAAATGCCAGGATTTATATAAGCAGATAGGTGATGGCTCTGGCGAAGCCAAGTGTTTACTCGGGGCCGGAAACGCTTATGGCTTAAGAGGTGAAACTAATAAAGCCTGTGAGCACTATAAAAATGCTCTCGCCACTTACAATAATGCCAAGCAGGCAGGTGGAAACTTTAAAGAACCACAAATGCTCACTGGATACGCAAATATGGGTGAGTTGATAGAGGCATTTATCAGCAAGGAAGGGTGTGGCATATAACAAGTCACTCCTGCCGACTGCCTACGTCGCTGGCGCTCCTTCGGCGGCGGCAGAGTTCAAACGTTATAAGTTGTACTTCGCCTGTTTTAGTGGACATCTTCTGCTAGCTCAGGAGGTGGTCATTTAAGAGGTTCAAGCCCTTATCTCCTTTCGCTTGGTCATCGAATACTCTCGGATCTCCTGATTCTAGCTTGCGGTTTCCCTTAAATCGGGAGAGATTCAGTCCGTGTCTAGTTTATGCGGTTTACATCCCGGTTTAGGTATGAGCATAGCGGTATTCTTCTGGTTACTAGCAAACCGAATTCTGGTATAAATCGCCAGTATCACACCGAAAAGAGAACAGCTTGAGAACAGTCCTCCTTATTGCGTTACTTTTTGCCAGTTTGCATGCCAGCGTGCATGCTGGCGCGGAGAATTTCCCCAGACCAGCGGTGCTGGAGCCCGCTGTACAGTTCTGGATCAAGGTCTACACCCAGATCGCCACCAACCAGGGCTACATCCACGACGCCGCGGATATGTCGGTGGTGTACGAAACCGTGGACCTGTCGGCCTATGCGAGCAATACCGAGCAGGGCCGCCTTGTCGGCGACGCCAAATTGCGCATAGTCAAGGCGCTCACTGCTATTGCACAAGGCAAACGCTCCGGACTCAGCGCTACCGAGGCGCGGGTGCTGGCCGCGTGGCCGAAGGGAACCTCAGGCAAAACCTTCGCTGCGGCTGCGAATAATGTGCGTTTCCAGCTGGGCCAGGCGGATCGGTTCAGGGAGGGCCTGGTGCGCTCGGGACAGTGGAAGCCCCACATTCGCAGTACCCTGACCGAATACGGCCTACCGGCGGAGCTGGAGGTGTTGCCCCACGTCGAGTCGTCGTTCAACCCCGCTGCCTGGTCCAAGGTGGCGGCCGCTGGTATGTGGCAGTTTATGCCCGTCACTGCGCGAGACTTCATGCAAGTGGATCATGTGGTGGACGAACGTATGGACCCCTTCGTCGCCACTGAGGGAGCGGTGAAACTACTGAAACGAAATTACGGCTTGACCGGAACCTGGCCGCTGGCCCTGACCAGTTACAACCACGGCACGGGCGGCATGTTGCGCGCAGTGAAATTTGTTGGCAGCAGGGACATCGGCGCCATCGTACAAAAATACAATGGCGCCGCTTTTGGATTTGCTTCGCGCAATTTCTACGCATCGTTCCTGGCGGCGCTGGAAGTAGACCGCAATGCGGAGCGGTATTTCGGGCCCCTGCAGTTGGATGCGCCGACCAATTACGACATGGTTGCCGTGGGCGAATATATTCCCGCGACGGCACTGGCACAATCCACGGGCATCAGCCTGGATGAACTGAGACAGCACAACCCGGCCCTGCTGGAACCGATCTGGAGCGGCGAGAAATACATTCCCCAGGGTTTTAGGGTCCGAGTTCCAAGGGCCCATCTGAGCGAACCGCTGCATAACCTGCTAGCCGCGCTGCCCCCCGAAGTATGCTTCACGCACCAGAAGCCCGACCTGGTACATAAGATTGCACCGGGTGATTCCCTGTCTACCATCGCCCGACGCTATGGTACTTCGGTGTCGAAGCTTATGGCCCTCAACGGGTTGCGCAGCAACACTATTCGCGCCGGCAGGACGCTGATCCTGCCGGGCAATGTAGTGTCGGAGCCGCAGGTCGCGAGCAGGATCTCTTCGGTCCTACAGGCTCGAACAGGCCCTACGGAATATGTAATCAAGCGCGGGGATTCCCTGTGGAGCATCGCCCGGCTCTTTAAGGTGTCACCGCAGCAACTGGTCGCGTGGAACGGAATATCCACCGATACACTCCTGAAGCCGGGGCAGAAGCTGAAAATAGCTCGCGCTGGATAGCACGAGAGCAATTTCTGTCCGTTTCAAGCCTCAGCGAGTTTGTTTCTGTCGCGATTTTTGGAGCGACACCCAACATAAGAAACGCAATATAAAAATCGCTCAATTCCGACCTCGAAAAACCCTGCGGCGCTACGCGTTTGTTCCCCCGGCGGCGCGGGTTAAACTAGAGGTTATGTGTCACATAACCTCTGGGAGGATAATTTATGACCGTGCCAATGTGGGCGTTACTGGGGTTTGCGGCCTGGACGATAGTGTTGCTGCTTTTTACCGTCGGGGTGTATCGCTGGAGCCGGATTCTCACTGGGCGAGTGCCGATACGAAATTTTCGGGCAGATAGCGTTGAGGGGGATGACTGGTATAAGCGCGCGATGCGGGCTCACGTAAACTGTGTCGAAAACCTTCCGGTATTTGCGGTCATTGTGTTCGCACTTTTCGCCAGTGGCGCCGGTGGATCTGTCATCAATTATTTATCGGCAGGCATTCTGGTGGCGCGCATCGTACAATCGTTGATACACGTGTGCCTGGTGCAAACTAACGCCGTGGTGGTGGCGCGCTTTATATTCTATTTTGTCCAGATTATCAGCTTTCTTACGCTTATCGTCATGATTGTGCGTTTTGAGGTAAATTGAAGGGTGCAATACTTTTGAGATTAACGGTACCCCACTCGATTGATCCGCTAATAACCCCGCAGAAGAAAAGCCTACCCGTATTGACGTTCGGCAATACGGCCGCGTAAGTTAAGGCAAGGGTTTGTTAGTGTAATGTACTGGCGAGAACAGATGAGCAGGAGTTCCGGTGATGAGTCCACAGGCTGAGGCTAATGCGGATCACAATATCCGCCCTGACTACGACCAGGTGATTCAGGATATCGCCGACTACGTACTCAATTATCAAATTGATTCAGCGGAGGCGATGAACACCGCCCGCAACTGCCTGATGGATACGCTGGGCTGCGGGTTGTTGGCGTTGCAGTTCCCGGAGTGTGTCCGCCACCTAGGTCCGTTGGTGGAGGGTACGGTGGTGCCGAATGGTGCGCGGGTGCCGGGCACGACTTTTCGCATGGACCCGGCGAAAGCTGCCTGGGATATCGGCTGTACCATTCGTTGGCTGGATTACAACGACACCTGGCTGGCTGCGGAGTGGGGCCACCCATCGGACAATCTGGGCGGTATTCTTGCGATCTGCGATTATATTTCCCAGTGTAATGCAGGCGCTGACAAACTACCGCTGACAATGAAAATCGTTCTCGAAGCGATGGTGATGGCCCACGAAATTCAGGGTGTGATAGCGCTGGAAAACAGTTTTAACCGGGTCGGACTGTGTCACGTGTTACTGGTGCGGGTAGCTTCAACGGCGGTGGTGTGCAAATTGATGGGTGGGAACCGGGAGCAGATTATGGCTGCCCTGTCCCAGGCCTGGGTGGATGGCTCGGCGTTGCGCACTTACCGCCACGCGCCAAATGCAGGTTCGCGCAAGTCCTGGGCTGCGGGGGATGCCACTTCCCGCGCAGTACGTCTGGCGGATATGAGCATGCGCGGTGAGATGGGTATTCCGGGAGTGCTGACGGCGCGGCAATGGGGTTTTTATGATGTGGCGTTTAGTCATACCTGCGTGGACCTAAAACTCAAGGCGTCAGCAGAGCGGCAGTTTAAATTTCAGCGCGGGTATGGCAGTTATGTGATGGAGAATATCCTGTTCAAAATTTCCTTCCCGGCGGAATTTCACGCCCAGACGGCCTGCGAGGCGGCGGTGATTTTGCACCTGCAGGTGAAAGACCGTTTGCAGGAAATCGAAACAATTGTCATCACCACCCACGAGTCGGCGATTCGTATTATCTCTAAGGTCGGTGCTCTGGCAAATTCTGCAGACCGGGACCACTGCCTGCAATACATGACGGCGGTGCCGCTAATTTTCGGGAAACTGGAGGCGACCCACTACGCGGACAGTTTCCATGCCGCCAACCCGTTAATTGATGAATTACGTGCAAAAATGCAAATTGTGGAGGAGCCACGCTACTCGCGTGACTATCACGATCCGGACAAGCGCTCTATTGCTAACGCAGTGCAGGTATTTTTTAAGGATGGCAGCGCCACAGCAAAGGTTGAGGTGGAATATCCACTGGGGCATCGCCGTCGCCGCGCTGAGGGAATTCCGCTGCTGGAGGAGAAATTCAAGCGTAATCTGGCCACCTGTTTCCCTCCATCAAGGTGCAGGGAAATTTTTGCGTTGTGTCAGGATCAGGCTCAGCTGGAGGCAACTCCGGTGCATGAATTTATGGATTTATTGATGGCCTAACCTTTCTGTCTGAGAGTCCCAGCGGGCTACAAATCTTTGCGAAACATTGGGGCCTGTTCATTTAAACCTCGATCTGTCTCTTAGAAATACCATTTTTTCATCCCAAATCCCCGACCGCTCCTTTATGGCTGCCAATTTTTCCCGTGAGAACCTTAACTTACGCCCAATGTGGGCGCAGTTAATAACCGTCGGGATAAGTAAATTCGATAGCCGTTGGTACTCAAGATTTACCCCTTTACGCCGATAACGGGGTTACTGCAAAGGAGCTATCTATGGATTTGGCAACCTTGGTCGGGCTGGTGGGGGCGATGGGTGTGGTTATGGCCTCAATTGTCCTTGGCGGCTCGCCGTTGATATTTTTTAACATTCCTTCCCTGATTATTGTATTTGGGGGAACCTTCCTGGTGGTGTTGATGAAGTTTAGCATCGCCCAGTTTATCAATGCATTCAAGGTGGCCCTTAAGGCGTTTGTATCCAAACAGCAGTCTCCCGAACTGTTGATTCCAGAAATCGTGAGTCTGGCGGAAGTCGCTCGGAAAGAAGGCATGTTGGCTCTGGAAGGGCGGGAAATCAGCAATGCTTTTCTGGACGAAGGTATCAAGATGCTGATCGACGGTCACAATCGGGAGGTGATTCAAACTCTCATGCACAAAGATTTACAGCAAACGGTGGAGCGCCACAAATGGGGTGCCAAAGTGTTTACAGCAACCGGTGATGTGGCGCCGGCTATGGGTATGATTGGCACACTGATTGGCCTGGTGCAGATGTTGTCGGCAATGGATGACCCCAAGGCGATCGGTCCGGCTATGGCTGTGGCCCTGCTCACCACCCTCTACGGCGCAATGTTTGCAAATATGGTGGCCATACCCATAGCCGACAAACTCACCTTGCGTAAAAGCGAAGAGGGCTTGTTGAAGGCAATCTGTATTGACGGGGTACTGGCCATTCAGGAAGGTAAAAATCCCCGTGTAATCGACTCCATGTTGAAGGCCTACCTGGCGCCATCAAAACGCGCTGTCGAGTCCAGCGAGCAGCCAGCTTAAGCCCGCGAAACTGAGGTAGGAGATGATTGAATTCGGCGGTGGGGATGATGACGATAAACCGCCAGGACTGCCTGCGTGGATGGCCACGTTTGCGGATTTGATGTCGCTTCTGATGTGCTTCTTTGTGTTACTGCTGGCATTCTCCGAGATGGATGCACAGAAGTACAAACAGGTGGCGGGCTCCATGAAGGAGGCGTTCGGCGTTCAGAATCAGGTCAAGGCTAAGGATATACCTAAAGGTACCAGTATTATTGCCCAGGAATTCAGCCCCGGGCGACCGGCACCGACACCGATGAGTGTGGTCAACCAGTTTACGGTGGACTCGACCAAGCAAACCCTGGATATACGGGTGGAAAAGCCCGGTATCAACGAACAGGTAGGCAAGGGCAATGGGGTAGATGCGCCGGGTGAATCTGCGAAACGTTTACTGGTGGATAAATTAAAGGGTCTGATTGATGAAACAGCACAGGACGCACTTAAGTTAAGCGAAAAACTCTATGAAGAAGTCGAGGCGGGAAAAGTTGAGATAGTAGCATCCGGTCGTTCGATCACTATCAGAATTCGTGAAAAATGGTCGTTTCCTTCGGGATCCGCAGTTTTGAATTCGGGTTTTATTCCAGTGATGGCAAAGCTGCGGGAGGTACTGAAAGACATTCATGGAAAAATCGCCGTGGAGGGGCACACCGATGACGTGCCTATTGCAAACTATCAATTCAGATCTAATTGGGAACTGTCGTCCTCCCGCGCCCTGACCGTGACCCACGAATTGTTGCGCGATGGGATGATCGACGACCGACGTATGGTACTTATCGGGTACGCCGACACGATGCCGCTGGAGGACAACGACACGGACGAACATCGCGGTCGCAACCGTCGGGTGGAAATCGTCATTCGCCAGGGGCTCGACGGTGAAACGTCTGCGGAACTGAATAAATTGAAACAGTCGGAGCAAGAGTTGCTGCGCTCGTTAAAACTCGAACAAAATCCGAATTCGCTTACTCTGGACGCTGCGCCCAATGCGCCAGATCAAGAAGAGGACGTAATCCGTGGTTAATTCCGAAAGGCGACGTTATTTCCGTATCAACGATACGATTGGGCTCAGATACCGTATTAGCGACGGTAATGCTAATCAGGTGCCCACCGATTGCGACGGGCAGCTGCAGATGACTGCGCCGCATATTTTGCAGGGAATCGATCGCGAACTAAATACCGTCATCAATACACTGTGGCGGGAACAGCCGGTGGCCGCTTCGGCGATAGCCCTGCTGAATAGAAAATTGGCCGTACTTGCCGCGGAGATTGATATGGATGACTGCCAGTATGATGTCAATGGACTGGTGCATGAGGAGATGGAGGTTGGGCTCAGCGGTTGTGGTATTGGTTTTGCGTGTACCGAAGCGTTTCAGCGCGGTCAGGTACTGGATTTGTTTATTACGTTGAAACCGTCCAACGTCAATTTGACATTGATCGGTACCGTCATTGATTGCGAGCGTCGTCAGGACGATGCGCGGCCGTACTGGTTACGACTGGATTTTGTGGATCTCAATAAAAATACGGAAGAGCAATTGATTCAACATATCGTGCAGCGTCAGGGAGTGCAGTTGGGTACTCGCTTCGGACGTACTGTTTAAGTCATCTGTCTGGGACACATGTTGTGCTTGCAACCGTCAGGCGTGGGGTATCATCGGTCACAATTTTCAGTCGAATACACGGACATCGCCCTGTTGTCTGGGGGATAATGCCAGGCTGGTTAATCGACGGTTAGTGTCGGTTGGTTGTGTGCGGTGCGTACTGAGGAATTAACGTTTGAATGTAGAAGTTGTTTTACCCGCGGGGGAATTTGCCCGCGATAGCGCAGTATGGCAGGTCAGCGATGATACCTGGGAAGCTGAATTAAGTGCCGGTTGGTGTCTCGGCGAAATTGTTAACGGCGGCTATGTGATGGCGGTGGCGGCACGGGCACTGTCCGCAGCGTTGCCCCACAAGGATCCTCTGACAGTAACTGCCTATTATCTGGCCCGCGCGGTGCCGGGCCCTGCACAGTGTGTAGTGGAGGTATTGCGCACCGGTGGTTCCGTTTCGCAAGGGATGGTGAAGGTGCTGCAAAATGGTGAAATCAAGGTTCAGCTGGTCGCTATTTTTACCGATCGTAAGCGGCTGGCCGGCGTCGATTGTGTGTTGGAAAAAATACCGGAAATGCCGACTTATGAAGAATGCCTGTCCGCGCCTTGTCCGCCGAGCTTAACCTACCGGCAACGGGTGGTACAAAAAATGTCGCCCGCCAATGTGCGCTCCTTACAGGGTGAGCCAGATGGCAGTGGGCGCTGGTTGGGCTGGACAGCCTTTGCTGATGCCAGTGCCATCGACGGGTTTGGGCTATTGCTGTTTGCGGACGGGTTTCCACCGCCGCCGTTTACCCTGTATGGACCATCAGGCTGGGTGCCGACCCTGGAGTTGACCGTGCAAATTCATGGTTTGCCTGCGCCCGGACCCCTGCGCTGTATGTTTAAGAGCGATATCATCAAAAATGGTGTTGTCGAGGAGCAGGGTTTGATCTGGGACAGCGCCGATCAGTTGGTGGTAGGTTGCCGACAAACCGCCATGTTGCGGATATCGCCACAGGCTGGCGGCCAAAAATGGGGCGTTGCGGATTAGCATTGCGATAAAAACTCTCCCGGCGAGGGGCTAATTTTTTTATAATGCCGGTTTGCCCCTGATAGCGTACGCCGTATGGTGGCCCGGATAACCAATTCCATGTCTCAGCACACTGTCTATACTTTGTACAAATTTATCGCCATGGAGCGCTGGCGCGAGCTGCGCGAGCCGCTGTTGGCAGTGATGACTGCACAGAATATACGGGGCACGGTATTGCTTGCCAGTGAAGGTATTAATGCCACTGTATCCGGTCGCGCCGACAATATTGCCGAATTTATGCGCTGGTTGCGAGGACAGGAAGGTCTTGCCGATCTGGAGTATAAGCAGTCCATCACGTATACGCCGCCGTTTAAGCGCGCCAAGGTAAAGTTACGCAAGGAAATTGTTTCCATGGGCGTACCGGGTATCGATCCGCGGCATGTAGTGGGGACGTACGTGGAACCGGAGGCCTGGAACCAGCTGATCAGCGATCCGGACGTGTTACTGATTGACACTCGCAATCGCTACGAAGTGGATGTCGGCACCTTTGCCAATGCGGTAAATCCGCAGATTGATAGCTTTCGCGAATTCCCCGACTACGTAAAACAACACCTGGATCCGGCCAAACATCGCCGGGTCGCGATGTTCTGTACCGGCGGAATACGCTGTGAAAAATCCACCGCGTTGCTAAAAGAACAGGGCTTTGCCGAGGTGTATCACCTCAAAGGCGGCGTTCTGAAATATTTTGAAGACGTTCCGCAAGAGCACAGCTTATGGCAGGGTGAGTGCTTCGTGTTTGACGACCGCGTTGCGGTCAACCATGCCCTGGAAGCGGGGCGTTACGATCAGTGCCACGCCTGTCGTATGCCCATTACGGATGCCCACAAGGCGAGTCCGCATTACGAAAAAGGCATTAGCTGTCCACATTGTTACGCGACAACCGCACCCGCGGATCGCCAGCGTTTTGCGCAACGGGAAAAACAACTGACATTGGCGAAACAGCGTGGTGAATCTCATCTGGGGGCAGACGCCGCAAATAGCCTGGAGCAAAAACGCGTTGCGAAACGCGCCCGGCGCAGAGCGGCACAATCCAGCACGTAAGACTAGCGCGTGGACGGCGCTACAGATCGACATCACCTTTCAGCAGCCGTTGTACGATAGTGCGGTTTAATATCTCGTTGGTGCCGTCCGCTACGTTGATGAGGCGCAGGGTTTCCCAGGCGTCGGTCAGGCCCATCTCATTGGTAAAACCCATCGCGCCGTGGCTCTGAATTACCCTGTCTATGGCTCTGGTGCCCACCTGTACTGAATAGGCTTTGGTCATTGACAACTCTTTGATTGCGGCGTGACCCTGATCCAGCAGGCGGCAGGCATTTAACCCAACCAGATGCGCCGCATGTACTTCGGTGGCTGATTCCGCCAGGGGGAAGCTGACACCCTGGTACTCGCTGATAGGTTTGCCAAAGGTTTCCCGTTGTTGCATGTAGGTAAAACCGATTTCCAAAGCCCAGCGGGCCAGGCCAATAGCTCGGGCGGCGTTGTACACGCGCCCCAGGGACACACCGGACAGGGCGATAGCAAAGCCGTGGTCGAGCTCCCCGACCAGCTGCCAGGGCTCTACGTGTACGTTTTCGAGCAACAGCGCACCTTCGTCGCCACCGATGTGCCCGTACATTTTAACGATGCTTTCAATTGTGAATCCCGGAGTATTCATGGGTATCAAAAAGGCGCTGATACCGCCTTTTTTCTGCGCGGCTTTGTCCGGGTCAGTGATGGCAAACAGCATACAATAATCCGCCTGGGGCGAATTGGTGGTCCACAACTTACGGCCCGAAATACGCCAGCCATTGCCGTCACGCACCGCACGGGTTTTCAGCATCGCGGCATCGGAACCGGCACCGGGTTCTGACAAACCGAAACACATCGAGGTTTTGCCGGATACCATGTCCGCGATAATCTCCTGCCGGGCGCGTTCGCTAACGTGGGCGAGCACCGGGCTGGGTCCAAATGCCCAATGGCTGATGGCGTAAGTGCCCAGCCAATGGTGTCCACCACAAGTGTGGAAGACCTTTTGCCAGGCACAATAGTAGGCCAGGTGGCCCATTGCGCTGCCGCCCAATGACTCTGGCGTAATCATGTTGAAATAGCCCGCTGCGGACGACGCCATACGTACTTCGCGAATTAATTCCACGACCGCCGGACTGTAACGTCCATCTTCACTGTATTTTTTGCGTGGATTGCCGAGCAGTTCCTGGTGGCGCTGGTGTCGTGGTATCACCTCTCGGCGCACAAACGCCTCTATACCGTCTTCAATGGCTGCAATGTCTTCTGGCAATGATTCGCCCAGGGCGCTATTCATGGTTTGTTGCTCTCCGGCAAGGCCTGTGTAGGAAATACACAATAACAGGGATTTTTGTGTCTCGACACCCACATTCTTTGTACGGCAAAGACCACGTTGGCTTGCCAGTCAGCGGTTATATTTGCACTGTACGGGGTGCGGATGGCCAACGGGATGTGGTTACAGTCCGGTGTTTCCAGCACTTGCTATTCGGTCTTTTCCTGGATTATTTTGTGGGCTTTGCGGGCTTCTAATTCGGCCAGTTCCAGGGAAATCATCTCTGGTGTTTCGAAACACAGACGGCCGAGTTTCCCAGCACGGATGTCAGTTATCAGGCGCGTACCGGCGCGGGTGATATCGACCTGTGCGCCGGCACCCAGACAGCCGGTTTTTCTGCCGATTGCCTGCAGGTTCTCGACATCAATACTCGACAGCGTATCGAGCTGATAACGCTGTAGTAGACGATCGGGATAACATTGTCTGAGGTAGCGTAGTGCGAATAGTGCGGTGTCCTGATAATCCATGGCGGTTTCGCGAATCGCCCCAGTCACGGCCAATCGGTAACCGCTTTCAATATTTTCGATGTTGGGCCACAGTACGCCAGGGCTATCGAGCAGCGTTAAACCGTCACCGAGATTAATTCTCTGTTGTGTCTTGGTAATAGCTGGCTCGTTGCCGGTACTGGCGATGGCGCGTCCTGCCAGGGTGTTGATCAGGGTGGATTTTCCCACATTAGGAATTCCCGCAATAAGTATTACGGCGTTACGATTTTTTTTACTCGCAGGCGTCAGTTGTCTACACAGCTGACGAACCTGGGCGGCCTGGCGTGTCTGGTCGGCGCTGATAGCCAGGGTTTTGAAATGTTGTTCCCGTTCGAGATGCGTTTGCCACAGCGCTACAATGGCAGGGTCGGCAAGGTCGATTTTGTTCAAGACCCTGACACGGGGTTTTTCGGCACCCATGGCGGCTAGCAGGGGGTTTTGGCTGCTGTAAGCAACTCTTGCATCGAGCACCTCAACCACAATGTCCACCTGGTCGAGCACTTTCCGTAATTCTTTGCGGGCCTTGTTCATGTGCCCGGGAAACCACTGTACCTGCATAACTGTCCTGACGATTCTAAAACTGCGTACCAAGGGGCGAACAGGCGTCAATGATAAAGTAGCCGGGGTGTAAATACGAACCGGATAAGACCCGTTTAACGCAGCGCTAGACCCACAGGGCATGAATAGTTTACTCTCGGGTAACATCTGATCGCACTGAGGAGCGCTGTAATGGATAAATTGTTAGACGAAAAGCAATTGGTGGAAAAATTGGATGCTCTTAATCTTGGGGTAAGAGTCCCCTGGCAAATTATCGATGGCAAACTCCATAAACAATTCGAATTTTCCGGGTTTGTCGAGGCCTTTGGTTTTATGACCATGGCCGCGCTGGTGGCGGAACGTATGGACCACCACCCAAAGTGGACTAACGTGTATACGAAAGTGGATATTGATCTGTTAACCCACCGATCCGGTGGTATTACCAGCCTGGATTTTGCGCTGGCTGGTGCCATGGAAAAATTGGGCGGTCGCTGATCAGGCAGTGTTACCTGAAGACAGTTTTACAAAATTAAGGGGTGACAGATGTCGGGAGTGTTAAAGGGTATTCGGGTGCTGGATTTTGGACGCTATGTGGCGGGGCCCCACTGCGCGGCGTTATTGGCAGATTTTGGTGCGGAAGTGATTCGCATTGAGAAAGTCGATGGGAGTGAGGATCGGTTTCTTTCACCGCTGTCGCCATCCGGCCACGGTGCTAATTTTGTCCAGAACAGTCGCAATAAACTGGGCTTAACGCTTAATCCGAACAAACCTGAGGGGCGGGAAGTTGTCAGACGCCTGCTAAAAACGGCGGACGTTGTTGTGGTCAATATGCCACTCAGTGCTCTAAAAGCAATGGGGCTGGATTACGACAGTCTGATTGCAATCAAGCCGGATATTATTCTCACGACTTGTTCGGCCTTTGGTTCGCGGGGACCTTATGCGGACAAGTTGGGGTTTGACGGCATCGGACAGGCTATGTCAGGCAATATGCATATGTCGGGATATTCCGACGAACCCATGAAATCCTACGGCCCTTATGTGGATGTAAGTACCGGAATACTGTGCGCGTTGGGTACGGTTCTGGCACTGTACGAACGTTTAACTAGCGGCAAGGGACAGATAGTTGAGGGCTCGTTGGTCACGACAGCTCTGAATGTCACGAATGCGAATCTGATGGAGCAGGCGGTGTTGCAGTTGAATCGGGTTGCAACGGGCAATCGGGGCCAGAGTGGAGCTCCGGCGGACGCCTTTAAAACCCTGGATGGCTGGATGATGGTGCAAAATCTTGGCAATCCGTTGTTCAAGCGCTGGGTTGATCTGATGGGTGAACCTCAATGGCTGGACGATCCTCGTTTTAAGGACGACAAATGTCGTGGGGATAACGGTGAGGTAATCAGCGCGCGCATGGCCCAATGGTGCGCTGATAAAACCACGCAACAGGCGATGGATACACTCGAACAGGCCGGAATTCCTGCCGGGGAAATTCTCACGCCCCAGCAGTGCCTTGAGCATCCACATATGCAACAGGCTGGACTGTTTACGCAGGTGCACATCGACGGCATTGATAAACCGGTTCCCTTTCTTGAGACGCCGGTCAGTTTGTCCCGCACCCCTGGGGCAATGCATTCACCTCCACCGCGTTTGGGGGAGCACACCGATAGTATTCTTGAATCCCTTGGCTACACGCCTGATGACATTGCCACACTGCGTAGCGGCAGGGTGGTTTAATATCGGTTGTTAATTTTTTTCTTAAACGGCGTTAAAAATATTACGCCGTGGCAGTTTGTCGCGTGCATATTTCGGCGTCTGTCAGGCGTTTTACGCTGGCTCGCCGCCGTCTTTCGTATGATTATTCAGGGCAAAAAAACTGGTGATTTTCTCGGATTGCTGCAGCGCGTCGCCATAGCCCAAATTAATTAACTCGTTACAGAAGCCCGGTTCGAATAACAGCAGGCTGGTGGCGCTGGAGCCACCGCCTTCTGCGGTGCCGCCAGTGGCGCGCAAAAAGAGTTTCAGGCTGGCTGGCAGCTCGTCAAAATGCGCATCGGCGATTTCGTTGATCGCGACCGACGGAGAGATACAAAGATAATCAATTGGTTTTGGGGTGTCTTTAAGGTGCACGTTCTCCGGTTCTTTTTGTCGCAGTAAACGGGTCAATTGATTAATGGTCTTCAGCGACTCGAGATCACTTTCTATGGAATCGATAAATGCGCTGTTAAGCATGTGGGCAATCATTTGGGCAACTGAAGGGGAGTGCTGCTGCGGCTGGGCCTCTGGCCGGTCCCGTTGGTTGTCGCTGACGCCGACGATAAAAACCCGGTTGGCCCCAAGGTGTAGTGCGGGGCTGATGGGCTTTAACTGTCGCATCGCGCCATCCCCATAATAATCGTTGCCAATTTTTGTGGCCGGAAAAATAGTGGGAATCGATGTGGACGCAATCAGATGATCGATCGTCAGTCCCGTCCGTAAGCCGACACGCCTTGTGCGTTGCCAGTTATCCTGACGACCCTGGAAAAAATTCACGGACACGCCGCTGGTGTAGTTCATGGCAGTTATGTTGATTGCATCGAGCTCGCCACTGGCGAGCGCTTCGTCAATATGACGAAAGCGAATCACGGAATTTAGTAATTCGCGCAGTGGTGTGTTGTCCAACAATGCCACTGGCGTGCCAAAACCGGATCCTCGGTTAAATAATGACAAACCCAGGCGCAGTGTGTTTTTGCACACGCCCCACAGATCCGTGCGATAAATATCCTCGGCTTTGAGCGTGCGCCAAATCGTTTCCAGTTTGCGCACGCGCAGACGAAAACGCCCGGCGCTACTGGCAATTGCCAGGGCGTTGATGGCGCCAGCGGATGTCCCACAAATAATTGGAAACGGGTTGTGGGTCTGTTTCGGCAGTAGTTCTGCCACGGCTTTGAGTACGCCGACCTGGTAGGCAGCGCGTGCGCCGCCACCGGATAATATAAGTGCGGTGGTCATGGGGATTAAATATTTCCTTTACGGTGGTCGCAATCACGAAGATTAGTAAATGCCTAGCGCCATACCTGCGGCCATGGTCAGGCCCAGTTCTTCACAACGGGCTAATTCGTTTGGTTCGAGTGGGCCGACGACGACAACCGGTTCCACGACTTTGCGTAGCGGATAGCCCAGCGCGATACGCTCAACCTCCCGCACTGCGCCGCTACCATCATTGCTGGCCCCGACAAACAACCCGTAGGGTAAATTCAGGTGATGAGGTTCGGCCGGGTAAAAGGTACGGTCAAAAAAATCTTTTAGAGCGCCACTCATGTAACCAAAATTTTCCGGTGTGCCAAACAGCAGGCCGTCGGCCCATAACAGATCGTCGAGATTGGCGACGAAGGCATTCTTCATAACCACCTCGACGTCCTGCTCCTGGCGAGCACCCTGCAATACGGCTTGCGCCATCTGTGCTGTTTTACCCCCCTGGCTATGATAAATTATCATTAAACGCTTCATTGCCTTAGGCTAAGGAATTTAGCGCCCAAAAGCAAAGATTGTAGTCATAATTGCGAATCTCAATATTATCGCGATCAACACGGATGTTGAATAACGATGCCTCTCTTATTGTTCTCCTGCGGTGTGCTGTCTTCAGCGTTCTGGCCATTTTTGCCAGAAATGCCGTTACTTGTTGCTGTTCTGGTCACGGCATTGCCCCTGAGCATTCACCCGCGTCTCCGACCGATTCTATTTGCACTGTTGGGTGTAGTTTGGGCCAGTATCTGGGGGCACTGGTCGTTACACCATCGCTTGTCTATCGATCTGGATAAGACGGATTACCTGGTAACCGGCACTGTCCGGGATATGCCGCGCATAGATTCGCTGCGTAGTAACTTTTATCTGGATATCCACACCCTGGAAGCTTTACAACCGGGCGTGTCCGCACCAGAGTTGCAACGATTGCGGCTGAGCTGGTATCAAAGTCCGCCTCTCGAACCGGGGCAGCGTTGGCACTTGCGCGTGCGCCTGCGTGCGCCCCGTGGTTTCAGCAATCCGGGTGGTTTCGATTACACAGCCTGGCTGTTATCCGAGGGCGTATCGGCCACGGGTTATGTCCGTTCTGCCCCCACCAACAGGTTACTGGACAGCGACACCGGAATGTCGGTTGCTGGGTTGCGCTTTCGCCTGCAGCAGTCCATTGGGAGGTTAGCGCTGAGTGAGGGTGGCAAAGGGTTTATCGCGGCGTTGACGGTTGGGGACAAACAGTTGATCCCAGCGCCGATGTGGCGCACGTTGCAGTTGACCGGAACCCTTCACCTGATGGTGGTGTCCGGGCTGCATATCGGCATGCTAGCAGGTTGTGGCTGGTTACTCGGTATTGGTGCGGGCAGACTACTTGCGGCGGCGGGGGCGACGCTGCCAGCCACCCAAGTCGCTGCGGGCGTGTCGCTGATGATGGCACTAGGTTACAGTCTGCTGGCTGGATTTTCTTTGCCCACGCAGCGGGCGGTGATTATGCTTGTGGTATTTCTGGCGGGCCCTCTGTTACGGCGAAAAATCGCGGCAGGCACCGGGTTGTTATGGTCTTTGGCGATAGTTAGCATCCTTGATCCGCTGGCGGCGTTGAGTCCAGGATTCTGGTTGTCCTTTACGGCAGTGGCGGGACTGGTTGCCTATTTTAAGCCGCGACCGCGTCTTAACTGGTGGCGCCGTACAGTATTAGCGCAGGGCGTAGTGTTTTTCTCTCTGGCGGGATGGCTGCTGCTCTATCAGGGCGAAATTAATTTTATGGCGCCCCTGATAAATTTGTTGGCCATTCCATGGATAAGTATCGCGGTGGTGCCGTTGTGCCTGCTGGGCGGGATGCTGCTGACATTTCACGAACCCGCGGCCCATGTCTGCTGGATGCTGGCCGGACAACAACTGGAGTGGTTCGCTCTCGGTCTCGAATGGGTTGCGGACCAGGCCAGCGCTGCGCGCCTGGGGGCTCCGGGTGGCGAACGCTGGATTGCTATTGTGTCGTTTGTGTTTGCGGGGGCAGTGCTGCTGTTGCCCAGGGGGCTTGGTTGGCAAACCTCTGGATGGGTGTTGTTGATGGCGATGTTGTGGTTGCAACCCCCGCAGCGGCCGGCCCTTGCAGTGACGGTGCTGGACGTCGGTCAGGGTTTGGCGCTAGTCCTGGAAACGCCGGAACAAGTGCTGGTGTACGACACCGGACCGAAGTTTAGCGAGCGCTTTGATGCGGGCAGCGGAATTGTTGCACCGTTCTTACGACATAGCGGTATTACAACCATTGATTTACTGGTGATCAGCCACAACGATAGCGATCATGCCGGGGGCGCGGCCGGACTGTTCAGCTATTATCGGCCCCGAGAAATCATTGCACCCGACGAAGTACCCGCGTCACTGGCGACGCAAGCCTGTGTGGCAGGCCAACGTTGGGTTTGGCAAGATTTGACGATTGACGTGTTGCATCCTGGATTGGCGCGCGAAAAGAATGACAACAATCAATCCTGTATTTTGTTGATCCGTTATCGGGCAGTAAGCGTTCTGTTGACCGGCGATATGGAAGCCGCCGTGGAATCGGCATTGTTGCAAAAGCGGGTGTGGCCCGGGGACGTTACTTTATTGGTAGCGCCTCATCACGGTAGCAAGACGTCGTCGAGCGCCAGTTTTGTGCAGACAGTGCACCCCGGTCATGTGGTATTTTCCGCCGGTTACCATCATCATTTCGGCCATCCCCACGACAGTGTAGTGGCGCGCTACCGACAAACCGGTGCTGAACTGTGGTCCACGGCGGAATCTGGCGCGCTGCGTTTTGTCTGGGATACAGATCTGGCGCTGACCATACGGGCACAACGTGAAATGGTGCAAAGGTATTGGCATTAACCAGGCTGGCGCCATGAGTGACGGTCGGTGATTGTGGTAAAGTGGCGCATAAATTTTTGCGAAATGAGGGGCAGGCGTGTACGAATTACTGGTTAGTGGCGGTTGGTTAATGCTGCCGTTGATGCTGTGCTCGGTGGCTGTACTGGGTATTGTGGTTGAGCGCTATCTGGCGTTGCGTCCAGGTAAAGTCGTACCCGATAATCTGTTAGGGCAGGTTTGGCATTGGTTAAAAAATCATCAGCTGGACCGGGAAAAACTCCTTGAACTGCGTAATTCATCGCCACTCGGCATTATTCTCGCCGCGGGGTTGAGTAACTCAGGCCACGGTCGCGACGTGATGAAGGATAGTATTGAAGAGGCCGCTGCTCAGGTGGTGCATAATCTGGAAAGATATCTTTCGATTCTGGGAACCATTGCGGCCGTTGCACCGTTGATTGGATTACTCGGCACCGTGTTCGGAATGATTAATGTATTTACAGCTATTATGCTGGAAGGGTCCGGTAACGCTGGCGTGTTGGCCGGGGGTATTTCCGTGGCATTAGTTACCACAGCGGCGGGACTTTCCGTAGGTATTCCGGCATTGATAGCGCATCGTTTTTTTGAACGGCGGATTGACACGTTAGTGGTAGATATGCAGGATCAGGCGGTCAAGCTGGTGGACGCGCTGCACGGCGATCGCCTGTTGCAACCGGAGGAGGCCGCGAAGCAGTGAAGTTTCGCCGTCGCTCGGTACTCGATAATAGCATTAATATTACACCGCTGATTGATGTGGTGTTTTTGTTGCTGATCTTTTTTATGGTGTCCACCACGTTTACCAAAGAAACTCATCTGGTGATTGATTTACCCGAAGCGTCCGGTGTGCCCGCCGAATCTCTTCCGGATAATATCGAGATACTGGTGGCCAGTGATGGCAGCTATTCCGTAAACGGCGTAGCGTTGGTTAATCGTCAGCCGGAAACTCTAATTAGCGCCCTGCGCCAACTTGGGGACGTCGATAAAACTAATCCACTGGTGATCGCGGCGGACGCGACCAGTAGCCATCAGGCCGTCGTCACAGCGATGGATGCGGCGGGACAGGCCGGATTTGTTCATTTGAGTATTACCACCCAGTTACCCGAACCCACTAATTAATTGGCATTTTATGAACGTTGTCCCTCCGGTCACACCTGTCAGTAGTTTCGCGACCTATCTACGCTTGCTCGGCTATCTACGGCGTTATGCCCTGGTATTTGGCATTAGTGTCCTGGGTTTGTGGATGTTCAGTTTGATGGAAATCGCGTTTGTCGATCTATTCGGCTACCTGATTAACGTATTGACCGTGGTAACCGGTGAAAATATCAAAGATCTTCCTGCCAATATGGCCACTATTGATTCTGGAATCACGTCCCGTTTTGCGCAATGGTATATGCGCGATGGCAATGTTCTGGAGCAAAGCCGGGTAGTGGTGCCGCTGTTTATGTTAATCCTTGCGGTATTACGTGGTATAGGGTTTTTGATTGGTAATTACGGTATGAGCTATGTTTCCCAGTCGATTGTCGATGGACTACGCAACGAAGTATTTGACAAGTACACGCGTATGCCGAGCGCCTATTTCGATCAAAACATGAGCGGTCATCTGGTAGCCCAGTTAACATTCCACGTCGGTCAGGTCATGGGGGCCGTAACCAGCGCGCTCAAGGTAATTTTGCGCGAGGGCGCGCTGGTGATTGGATTACTGGTTTACCTGCTCTATTTAAACTGGCGGCTAGCATTGATATTTCTGGTGATCATGCCAGTTATTGCGCTGATCATTAATTCCGTCAGCAAACGGTTCCGGCGTTTGAGCAAACGTATTCAAAGCGCGGCAGGGGAGATCACTCACGTCGCACAGGAAACTGTAGCGGGCTATCGAGAAATGCATTTATTTGGTGGCACGGACTACGAACGCAAGCGCATGTATCACGCATCGAAAACCAACCGACGTCAAAATTTGAAGTTGGCACTTACAGAAGGTCTGAGTACGCCGGTGATTCAGTTGTTACTCGCCGGATCCCTCGGTCTGTTGATCTGGCTGGCACTGACTCCGGAAATTATATCGTCAATGACCACGGGAGATTTCACCAAATTTTTGTTTACCGCATCACTACTGGCTAAACCGATACGTCAGATCACGCAGATTAATAGTACCATTCAACGGGGTATCGCTGCAGGTTCCACGTTGTTTGAAACCCTGGACGGGATTGAAGAGCGGGATACAGGGAAAATAGAGAAAGAGCGGGTGGCGGGGCAATTCGAATTTAAGAATGTTAATTTTGGCTACGCCAGAGGAGACAAGGTTCTGCATGACCTGACGTTTTCCGCGGCGCCTGGCGAAAGTATTGCGCTGGTGGGTCCCTCAGGGGGTGGTAAAACATCGCTGATCAGTCTGATCCCGCGTTTTTATAACTACCAGAGTGGACAGATTTTGCTGGATGGCACGGAGATTACCGAATATAGCCTTAAAAACCTGCGCAAGCAGATTGCACTGGTGAGTCAGCATGTCACCCTGTTTAACGATTCCGTGTATAACAATATCGCCTATGGCGAGTTGAAGTTTGTTTCCCGGGAACAGGTGTATGAAGCGGCGCGCATGGCCTACGCACTGGAGTTTATCGAAACCCTTGCCGATGGCTTTGACACGCGCATCGGCGACGACGGTGTGATGTTGTCCGGCGGTCAGCGCCAACGCTTGGCCATCGCGCGTGCGCTGCTCAAGGACGCCCCCATTTTAATTCTCGACGAGGCGACCTCAGCCCTCGATAGTAAGTCGGAGAGCTATATACAGTCGGCGCTGGAGACCGCAATGCGCGGTCGTACAACGTTTGTCATTGCCCATCGTCTCAGCACCATCGAAAAAGCCGATCGAATTATGGTGCTGGACAAGGGGCGAATAGTGGAGCAGGGCAGCCATCAAAAACTGCTGGCTGAAAATGGGCGCTATGCACAGCTGTATCGACAACAATTTTCGGATGATGCGGTATAGCTATGCGCGCCATCGAGCGAGCCTGGTATCGACCCTATGGCTGGACGCTTGCCCTACTGCCACTGACAGGCGTTTTCTACGCTATCGCCCGCGTGCGGCGTTGGGCACTGTGTCGTCGTTATAATCAAAGACAGTTTCCGGTGCCGGTTGTTGTGGTCGGAAATATCGCTGTTGGCGGCACCGGAAAAACACCGTTAATAATCGCGCTGGTAGAACAATTACGTGCGCGCGGTTATCGCCCCGGCGTTGTGAGTCGGGGTTACGGTGGTTCAGGTAATCGGCAGCCGCTAGTGGTGACGGCCGATACCGCAGTGGAAATTGCCGGTGACGAAGCGGTAGTCGTCGTTAGAGCAACCAACTGCCCGGTAGTTATCTGTGCGGATCGATGCAGAGCTATTGCCGAGTTATTAAAAAGTGGTGATTGCGACCTGGTGTTGAGTGACGATGGTTTGCAGCATTACCGCATGTACCGGGATATGGAAGTCGCGGTGGTAGATGGCGCGCGTGGTTTTGGCAATGGCTTCTGTCTTCCTGCGGGGCCCTTGCGCGAACCCGTGGCGCGTTTGCGTAGTGTTGACGCGGTTATTATCAATGGTGAGATGGCTCGGGCGCGTACCGTCTGGCCGGGCAGTCTGGCCATACAGGTGCGACCTGCCCGGTTTCGTCATCTTGCCAGTGGCAAAGTGTGTTCTCCCGGCCAGTGGGCGTTGACGAAAACTGTGCATGCGATGGCCGGCATTGGTAACCCGCAACGTTTCGCCGACACCCTGGCGGAGTTGGGTTTTAGCGCGACATTGCAAACCTTTCCCGACCACTATAAATTTCGGCGGGAGGATTTTCAGTTTGCGGATGGCGCGCCCGTTATCGTAACCAGCAAGGATGCGGTTAAATGTGAGGCCTTTGTCGACCACCATATCTGGGTTCTTGAAGTAACCACTGAGGTGCCCGAGTCTCTTCTCAATGATATTGAAAAATTAAGTAATAAAATAGATTATAAAAGCAAGGTAGCCAATTGAATAATAACTATATTATTGTAATTCCGGCACGCTATGGCTCCAGTCGTCTGGAAGGTAAGCCGTTGCTGGATATCGCCGGCAAGTCAATGATTAATCGGGTTTACGAGCAAGCGTCCAAAAGTGCTGCGGATCGGGTGCTGGTGGCGACTGATGATCAGCGCATTGCCGACGCCGTGGCAGCGTTTGGCGGCGATGCAATTATGACATCGGCAGCCCATAGTTCAGGCACAGATCGGCTCCACGAGGTGGCCGAGCGCCTTGGCTTGGCGGAAGACACCATTCTTGTCAATGTGCAGGGGGACGAACCCTTAATTCCGCCGCAGGTAATCGACCAGGTTGCCCGCAACCTGGCGGATCGGCCGCAGTTGGGGGTGGCGACCCTGTGCGAAAACATTGCAACCTACGCTGATTTTATTAATCCCAATGTGGTCAAGGTGGTCACTGACGTGAACCGCCTGGCGCTGTACTTTAGCAGGGCGGCTATTCCCTGGCCCCGCGACCATTTTAATAATAGGTTCCAGACGTTACCACAGGCAAGCGTGGCCCAGCGCCATATTGGTTTGTATGCTTATCGGGTGCGTACGCTCAAGCAATTTGTGGCCTGGCCGATAGCGCCGCTCGAAGCCGTAGAAGCGCTCGAACAACTGCGGTTTTTGTGGCATGGCGAGGGGATTCATGTGGCGGAAGCGGGTACGCCCGTGCCTGGCGGTGTCGATACTCTTGACGATCTGCACCGGGTGACAGCGTTGTTGCGTCGGGACACTGCTCAGTGATGCGCTTTTTTTTCCGACAAAAAGACGAGATTCTCAAAATATGAGTGCCGCTTTGCATATTCAGCAAGGCGTCGAACTAGCCCCTTACAACACCTTGGCATTGAAGGCCCGGGCCGAGTATTTGTGTCGCGTCACCAGCGTCGAACTTTTGCGGGAGGTGCTCGATTGGGCGCGTAATAAGCACTTACCTGTGACCTGTCTTGGCGGGGGCAGTAATATCGTGCTGGCTGGCGATCTAGCGGGCCTGGTATTGCTGATCGATATCGGCGGCATGCAGGTTGTCGAGCAGAATAAAGACGGGGTGCAGGTGTCGATCGGTGCGGGTAAGAGCTGGGACGAGACGGTACGGGATTGTCTGGTTCGTGGCTGGTACGGGCTTGAGAATCTTGCGCTGATTCCTGGCAAGGTTGGAGCCGCACCGATTCAGAATATTGGGGCCTACGGTGTGGAGCTGAGCGAATCGTTGGTGATGTTGCGCGCCATCGATATAGACACGGGTGAAGTACTTACTTTGTCCAATGCCGATTGCAGCTTTGGGTATCGCGATAGTCTTTTCAAAGGTTCGTTAAAAAACCGCGTAGCCATAATGGAAATAGTCCTCGGTCTGACTACCAAACCACAATTACGTCTTGATTACCCGGCGCTGGCCCGTGAAATTAAAGAGCTATCGTCACCCGTGACCGCCGAGCTTGTGTATGAAGCGGTGTGTTCCATCCGCCGAAGAAAGTTACCCGATCCGGCGGCATTGCCGAATGTAGGTAGTTTTTTTAAAAACCCACTGGTTAGTCGTCAGGTCGCCGACGCACTGTTAGTTCGCCACCCGGAACTGGTATGTTTTCCTCAGCCTGATGGTCGCGTCAAGCTTGCTGCTGGCTGGCTCCTTGAGCACGCTGGCTGGAAAGGGCGGCGCAGCGGATGTGCAGGCGTGCATGTGGATCAGGCGCTGGTGCTGGTAAATTATGGCGGTAGTACGGCACAACAGATACTCACTCTGGCCGAGGATATGCGCGCTGATATAAGCAAACGATTTGATATAAATCTTGAAATCGAACCCAGCGTTTTGGGTTTGTAATGCTAGTGATGATGGCCGGTGTTAGATTTTCTTGTGTCGAGACTTAAGGCGTGAAGCAATTTACCTTGTTAAACGAGGTCGACAGCATTGCGCTCCCGGGTGGCGGTCATGTGCAAATCTGGCCACAGTTTCTAGACGGTGAGAGCGCCGATGCATTGCTAAACAATTTGGTGCACCGGGTAGCGTGGGAGCAAAATCGTATTTTGATTGGCGGTCAAAAACACCTGATTCCAAGAATGAACGCGTGGTTTGGCGATGCGGATGCTGATTACAGTTATTCGGGCGTGCGACTGGTACGGCAGGACTGGTTACCGGAATTGAAGCTTGTTAAAGAAAATATATGTGCACTCACCGGCGCTGTGTTTAATAGCGGACTGCTTAATCTTTACCGCGATGGACGGGATAGCGTCGATTGGCACAGTGACGATGAACCGGAGTTGGGTTCGGATCCGGTGATTGCTTCGTTGAGCCTCGGCGCCACGCGACGTTTCGATTTGCGCACTAAGTCTTCGCTGGGGCGCAGGCAAATACAGGTGCCATTGACCCACGGTTCACTACTGTTGATGGGTACGGGTACACAGCGTATCTGGCAGCATCGCGTGGCCAAAACACATAGCGACGTTGGGCAACGTGTTAACTTGACCTTACGCAACATTCTGCACGTGGTGTAATACCGGGCAAAATGCTAACCTCGCATGAATATTTTTCCAGGGTGAGGATCTTTCTTGCTGAAAGTTATTGTAATTGATGATCACGATCTGGTGCGTCTGGGAATTTGTGGTTTATTGGAGCAAATTGCCGATGTAAAGGTGGTTGCGCAAGGAGCCAGTGGGGAAGAGGCAATCTCGCTCGCTCGGGAATATCAGCCCGATATCGTGTTTATGGATATTCGCATGCCTGGAATAGGTGGCCTGGAAGCGACGCGACGTCTGTTGTTGGCTAATGCCACGCTCAAGATTGTTGTGATCAGCGCGCTTAACGACGAGATGTATCCGACTCAGCTTCTCAAGGCCGGAGCGGCGGGTTACATCACCAAGAATGCCGACGCCAACGAAATAGAAGAGGCTTTGCGGACTCTGGCCGACGGGCGAGTGTATGTCAGTCCGGCTATCGCGCAGATGATGGTGGTACACGGCCTGTCTGGAAACCAAAAATCATCACCTTTGGCACAGCTTTCCGAACGCGAACTACAGATTGCGCAAATGATAACCAGTGGTCACCGCGCCAACGAAATTGCCGGGGTGTTGAATATCAGCCCCAAAACTATAAACACGTACAAGTACCGCATTTACCAAAAGCTCAACGTCAGTAATGATGTTGAATTAACATTGGTCGCTGTAAAATACGGACTGGTTAATCCCGGTGAAGTCATTTGACGGTTACCGATATTGGCTTTAGTTAACTTCGTACTATAATTTTCTACGACCCAATTATATGGCCTTTGATTCAAAAATATTTCTCAAAAATCTGACCACGCTCCCCGGGGTTTATCAGATGCTGGACGTTCGGCGCCAGGTTTTGTACGTCGGTAAGGCCGGCAATCTGCGCAACCGAGTCAGCAGTTATTTTCGAAAAACTGGTCTAACGCCAAGAACAACGATGTTGGTAAGTCGTATTCACAGCGTTGATGTCACCGTTACTGAAACCGAATTAGAAGCATTGATTCTCGAGCAAAATCTCATTAAGCAGTACCGGCCCCCGTTTAATATTTTGCTGCGGGACGATAAATCCTATCCCTATATTTTTTTAGCGGCCCAGGATGATTTCCCGCGCATTAGTGTGCATCGGGGTGCCAAACGTAGCAAAGGTGCTTACTTTGGACCCTATCCCAGTGCATCGTCAGTCAGGGAGAGCATGGGGTTTTTACAAAAAACTTTTAAGGTCCGCCAATGTGAAGATTCTTTTTTCAAGAATCGTACGCGCCCCTGTTTGCAGTATCAAATTAATCGTTGCACGGCGCCTTGTGTCGGATTGATCAGCAAAGAGAACTATGCCCGCGATGTGCGGCGCACGCAGATGTTTCTCGAAGGGAAAAACCAGCCCCTGATGCACGAATTAGAGCGTGCTATGGACGAGGCCGTAGAGCGCCTGGCGTTTGAGGAGGCCGCCGCATGTCGCGATCAAATAACCGCGCTGCGCGAAGTACAGGCGCAACAGGTGATAGAGTCCGGGCGCGGAAGTCTGGATGTTGTGGCCAGCGCGGTTGAAGGTGGAGAGGCCTGTGTCCACATCTTGTATATCAGGCATGGGCGTATCTTGGGAAGCCGTAGTTTTTACCCTAAAATACCGCTGGATACTGAAGATGACGATGTGCTGGCAGAATTTATTCCCCAGTACTATCTCAAAATGGGCGGTGCCGCAGATATTCCCGGGGAAATTATTTTGCGCGAGCCGCTCGCGGACAGGTCAGTGCTGGAGAAGGCGCTATCCACCGTGGCGAAACGCCGGATAGAGCTCAAGTCTCCCGTGCGGGGCACTCGCGTCAAGTGGCTGGATTTAGCGATCCGCACCGCGGAACAGAATTTGGCAGGGCGTCTGGCAGCGCAACGGGCAATTGATAACCGTTTTTCAGCTTTGTGTCAGTTGCTTGGGTTAGCAACGGTGCCGGAACGTATGGAGTGCTTTGACATTAGCCATAGTAGTGGTGAGGCTACGGTCGCTTCGTGCGTGGTGTTTAACCGGGAAGGTCCGCTGAAAACAGATTACCGACGTTTTAATATTTCCGGTATTCAGGGTGGGGACGATTACGCCGCTATGGAACAGGCGTTGCGCAGACGCTATATACGGCTGCGTGCTGGTGAGGCCAAGCTCCCCGATGTGTTGTTTATCGATGGCGGCAAAGGACAACTGCGAATCGCCCGCACGGTGCTTGACGAGCTTGAAATCGAGGGAATCACGCTAGTGGGCGTAGCAAAAGGCACCAGCCGCAAACCCGGGCTGGAAACACTGATACTTAGCACCGTAAATGCCGAGAGAGAGATCGTTCCGGATGCGGCGAGCTTGCTGCTGATTCAGCAAATTCGCGATGAAGCCCATCGATTTGCGATTACTGGCCACCGCCAGCGTCGCGATCGCCAGCGTCGCACTTCAGTACTCGATGGAATTCCCGGTGTGGGTCCGCGACGACGCAGAGAGTTATTACGCTTCTTCGGCGGCAGTACAGCAGTGGCCAAAGCCAGCGTCGCAGATCTGATGCGAGTTCCTACTATTAATCGAAAAGTCGCAGAAACTATTTACAGCATTCTGCACAACGAGTAACGTGCACTGCAGTTGACGGACCCCATTCTATGTACAATCTACCCAATATAATCACGTTGCTGCGTATCGTACTCATTCCGCTGCTCGTGATCATTTTCTATTTACCGTGGGAATGGCGCTTTATTGCCAGTGGTGCCTTGTTTGGACTTGCGGCCATGACCGATTGGCTGGACGGCTACCTGGCGAGAAAGTTAAATAAAATTACACCATTTGGAGCGTTTCTCGATCCAGTCGCGGATAAACTAATCGTCGCAGTAGCGTTGGTCGTATTACTGCAAAGCCAGGCGACAATCTATTTTGCGATAGCAGCCATGATAATTATAGGTCGGGAAATAGTGGTGTCCGCGCTGCGCGAATGGATGGCGGAGCTAGGTAAGCGTGCCAGCGTGGGTGTATCCAATTTAGGAAAGGTGAAAACCGGCTTTCAAATGGTTGCGATTATCGTCCTGTTAACCTTCAATCCAGTATCGTTTCCGGGAATGCATGCCCTTGGCCTTACCCTTTTGTATGTGGCAGCGTTGCTAACTGTCTGGTCAATGCTGCTATATCTGAAAATAGCCTGGCCAGAATTTCAAAAACATTCCTAACGCAGTAAATCCGCTTGATATACAGGAAATTAACCCATCTAACGGCGTATATGGCTGTTCATCCACGGGGTCGTCGGGTACAATTTCGCCTCTTTTGGGCTGGGTGGCAGAGTGGTCATGCAGCGGACTGCAACTCCGTGTACGCCGGTTCGATTCCGACCCCAGCCTCCAATATGACAGCGGCAGCCTGAAGACGGAATAGATGCTCCTGCTAAAAGCCTCGGTGGCCGCATTATCGTGCCGGAGAGGTAATGGCAATATGCCAGCAAAGGGAAACGACGCCCCGTGTTGGCGTCAGGCGAGTTGTTGGTGGCTCACAGATGCCGCGATATTACGATAATAGAGTTGTTGGTTGATATAGATATGCCCGGGTGGCGAAATTGGTAGACGCAAGGGACTTAAAATCCCTCGGCTGGTAACGGCCGTGCCGGTTCGATTCCGGCCCCGGGCACCA
>JBFIHG010000002.1:0-102630 GCA_041601945.1 Porticoccaceae bacterium
CACAAAGCTGGATAGCACGCGCAGCGGGACTTTGTATTTACCTGCAAATTCAACGGAGCGAATCTGCAATACCTTGGAGCCCTGGCTGGCCATTTCCAGCATTTCTTCAAAGGTAATTTGATTCAGGCGCCGCGCCTCCGGCACCACCCGCGGATCGGTGGTATAGACGCCGTCGACATCGGTATAAATCTGACATTCGTCGGCCTTAAGTGCGGCCGCCAGCGCTACACCGGTGGTGTCGGAACCACCCCGCCCCAGAGTAGTGATATTGCCCTCGCCATCGACCCCCTGAAACCCGGCCACAACCACCACGTTGCCAGCGGCAAGATCCGCGCGCATACGATCTACGTCGATATCTTCGATACGCGCCTTAGTGTGCACGCTGTCCGTCAGAATGCGCACCTGGCCACCGGTGTAGGAGCGGGCCGGACACCCACGCGCATTCAGGGCCATGCTCAGCAGCGCAATGGTGACCTGCTCGCCAGTGGCGACCAGCACATCCAGCTCCCGTGGCGTGGGATTTTCCATGGTTTCTTTGGCCAGCGCGATCAACCGATTGGTCTCTCCGCTCATGGCGGACACCACCACGACAATATCGTCGCCGCGGGCGCGAAACGCCGCTATTTTTTCCGCCACGGCGGCAATACGCTCCACGCTGCCCACGGACGTACCACCATATTTTTGTACGATTAAACTCATTACTCAATCCATTAATAAACTGGCCCCGCTGCGCGGGGGCGCAAATTTAACATTTTTTCCCGGGGAAACGAACCGATCAGCCGAAATTCAACCGCCCAGTCGTTGCTGTAACCAGCCTGGTACAGACGTCAAAGCGGCGGGCAAAGCCTGTATATTGGTGCCTCCCCCCTGGGCCATATCCGGCCTGCCGCCACCCTTGCCACCCAGTTGCGCGGCGACAAATTGCACTAGATCGCCGGCATGCACTCGATCGGTCAGGTTTTTAGTTACACCGCCAATCAGCAGGACTTTATTTTCATCGGTAGCCGCCAGTAGCAGTGCGCCGCAGGCGAGACGAGATTTAGCCTGATCGGCAACTTCGCGCAGAGTTTTGGCATTCACCCCATCAATGTGTTTGACCAGCAACTGGACCCCCGCAATCTCGCAAACGTCCGCGAGAATATCGCCGCTCGCCGCGCCCGCAAGCTTCTTCTTCAAGCCGTCGATTTCGCGGCTCAGAACACGCTGTTGTTCCGCCACCAGTGTCGCCTTTTCAAGCACCTGGGTGCGGTTGGTTTTAAGCACCTCCGCGACCGCATCGAGACGCTGTTCCAACTCGTCAAACAGTGCCAGCGCCGTGGTACCAGTCACCGCTTCCACCCGGCGTACACCGGCAGCAATACCCGACTCGGATACAATGCGCAGCAAGCCGATATCGCCAGTGCGATTGACGTGGATACCACCACATAGTTCGACGGAAAATCCGTCCCCCATGGTCAGCACCCGCACCGTCTCACCATATTTTTCGCCAAACAGCGCCATCGCGCCGCTCTGCTGCGCGTCTGCCATAGACATTTGCGCCGTTTTTACGGGTGTATTGCGGCGAATTTCGTCGTTGACCCGTCGCTCCACTGCCTTTAGCTGCCCTGTGCTGATAGCTTCCCCGTGGGCGAAATCAAAACGCAAGCGTTTTGCATCCACCAGCGAACCCTTTTGCAATACATGCTCACCCAGTATGTCCCGCAGCGCCGCATGCAGTAGATGGGTGGCGGAGTGATTCAACGCGATAGCGCTACGCAAACTGCCATCGACCTCGGCAGTAACCGCATCGCCACGCCGCAAAATACCGTGCAATACGCGGCTAATGTGCAAGTGATTGGCACCTTGTTTCTGGCAATCCAGTACCTCGCAACGCCCGTCGAGGGTGGTCAAATAGCCCGTATCGCCAACCTGCCCACCGGACTCGCCGTAAAATGGTGTGTGGTCGAGAACCACAACGGCGTCTTGCCCCTCTGCCACTTCGTCCACTGCCACGCCCGCGACGAACAGTCCGACAATGGTGGCGCGCCGCGCCACATTATCGTAACCGTCGAAAACCGTTTCACCGTCTATCGCCAGCGTTGCAGCGTAATCCATGCCAAAATTGCTGGCGGCACGCGCACGTTTTTTCTGTTCAGCCATACAGTGCTCGTAGCCGTCCATATCCAGGGACAGCCCCCGTTCGCGGGCGATATCGTTGGTTAAATCCGTAGGGAAACCGTAGGTGTCGTACAACTGGAAAATAACGTCCCCGGGAATTTGTGAGCCCTGCACTGTGGCCAGGGCAGTTTCCAGAACGCCCATCCCCTTTTCGAGGGTTTTTGCAAACTGTTGCTCTTCGCCCTTCAGTACTTTCTCTACCTGCACCCGTTGCCTGGCGAGTTCGGGATAGGCGTCGCCCATCACTTCTACCAGGGGTTTTACCAGGCGATGAAAGAATGCCTCCGTGGTGCCCAGTTGGTGGCCGTGACGCAACGCGCGGCGAATAATGCGCCGCAAAACGTAACCGCGACCGTCGTTGCTCGGCAGTACTCCATCCACCACTAAAAACGCGCAGGAGCGAATGTGGTCGGCAATCACTCGCAGAGATTTGTTGGCTAAATCTGCCGTGCGGGTGGCGACCGCCGCAGCACTAATCAGGTGTTTGAATAAATCGATGTCGTAATTGTTGTGCACGCCCTGCATGACTGCGGCAATGCGCTCCAGTCCCATGCCGGTGTCAATGGAAGGCTTGGGCAACGGCGTCAGCGTGCCATCGGCGCTACGCTCGTACTGCATAAACACCAGATTCCAGATCTCAATGTAGCGATCGAGATCATCCCCCGCGCTGCCCGGTGGCCCCCCCGGCACATCGGCACCGTGGTCGTAAAAAATTTCCGAGCAGGGTCCACAGGGCCCGGTATCGCCCATTTGCCAGAAATTATCTTCGTCGAGGCGAGAAAAACGCTCGGCACTGACGCCTATTTTTTTTAGCCAGATGTCCGCCGCTTCATCGTCGGAGACGTGCACGGTTACCCACAGGCGATCTTCCGGCAGACCCAGTACCCCAGTGAGAAATTCCCACGCGTAGGCAATAGCATCTTCCTTAAAGTAGTCGCCAAAACTGAAATTTCCGAGCATCTCAAAAAAAGTATGGTGACGGGCTGTATAGCCGACATTTTCCAGGTCGTTGTGCTTGCCCCCGGCGCGCACGCAACGCTGGGAAGAAGCCGCGCGGCTGTAGGGCCGCTTATCCGCTCCCAGAAAAACATCTTTAAATTGCACCATGCCCGCATTAGTAAACAACAGAGTCGGGTCGTTGCCCGGCACCAGGCTGCTACTGGGCACGACGGTGTGGCCGTTGCTGGCGAAAAAATCCAGGAAACCCTGGCGGATATCGGCGCTGTTCATTAACTCGTTATTCCTGTCGTGCATTCATCATCTGTGTCACGCCGTTGCCGCCAGGGGCGCGGGCGCTACCAGAACGTTTATTGATCGATTAGAAACCTAGCTGGCTTTCGGAAAAATTTTTACCACCGAGAATATGCAGGTGCAAATGAAATACCGTTTGCCCGGCCTCCGCGCCGTTATTGATAATCAGGCGAAATCCGTCGCCAATACCTGCCTGGCGCGCAATCTCGTTGGCGGCCAGCAGTAAATGTCCAAGCAGATTTTGGTCTGTCTGGCCAGCATCCGCGAGACGCGGCAATGGCTTGCGTGGAATCACCAGTATATGTATTGGCGCCTTGGGTGATATGTCCTTGATCGCGACGCAATGCTCGTCCTCGTAGACTTTGTCAGCCGGGATAGCGCCGTTGATGATTTTGGTGAACAGGGTTTCTTGATTCATGAAGACCTCTCGATTCGCAACTATCGGGGCGCGGGGCGAGCCGTCGCTTTACCATCCAGCTTTTCATCCACAGTCAAAGCCCGCGCCTCGGTCTCAAGCATCACGGGAACGCCGTCGCGAATGGGATAGGCAAGTCCGCTGGCGCGACACACCAGCTCCTGGCGCACCCGGTCGTATTCGAGGGGCGCCTTGCTCACCGGACACACCAGAATACTCAGCAATTGTTTATCGATCATCGATGCCGCACTCGCCCTGAAGGCCAACTAATTGGGTCGAATAGTGTAAGGCAAACACCGCGACAACTCCACGGGACCGCGCCGCCTACTTACCGCAGCCGTTCAGGTCGATGTCGCGGAGGCGATCAGTGCGCGGGGGCTTTTGTAGCAGCGTGGGGAGCGCTGTGGGCGCTGGCACGCGCGGGGAAATACTCGAGCACCAACGCCGGATCGACGCGCACGTCGTACCAGTTGATGCGCCAGTCAAGGTGCGGCCCGGTGGCGCGACCGGTGGCGCCGACACGAGCAATTCCGTCACCCGGCTGCACCTGGTCACCCTCTTTTACTAAAATATCGCTCAGGTGAATAAATGTCGAGAACACACCATAGCCGTGATCGACAATCAGCGTACCCCCGGAAAAATACATATCCCGATGCACTAACTTGACCTTGCCCGGTGCGGGCGCCCTGACCAGAGTGCCAGTGGGTCCGGCAATATCCAGGCCAAAGTGCGGATTTTTCGGGGTGCCATTGTAAACGCGCTGACTACCGTACACACCCGTAATGGGGCCTTCCATAGGGCGCACAAAACCCTGCATAAAATCTTCGCGGGACGCGCTATGAGCACGCGCCCGGCTGACCAGCGCCGCCTCCCGATTAATTCTGTCCAGTACGGATTTGGGTGGCGTCACAGTTTCCTGGGGCACACCATCCACCCGTTGCACGTCGTACTGGCGTTGTACAACCTTAAATGTGTGGGTGGTTATGGCACCGTTGCGCTCTACCGTTAGGGCCACCTGGGGTGGTGTATCGCGCCCCAGTCCAACAACAAAATGGCCGGACGGCGTCACGGGTACCACTTTATTATCGAAGCGTACTATTGCGCCAGGCGCAATATTGCCGACTATCAATCCACCCTGGGTCCAGACTCCCTGAAATTCCAGCCCCAGGCACCCGGTTGAAAAAGCCATTGTAATGGCGCAAAAATATTTCAGGCGGGTTACGGCGCGCGCTACGTTCTTCATCGGCAATATCTCTGCGTTGCTGTATCGTTTGACCCGTTTAGTTTAATGGCGCCATTGTGGTAACTGTGCATCTTAATCCCCATATAGATAAACCGGCCCATTGATCGGTCTATTAATCGCAGTTGCAACCACGCCCACAGTCAGTTATTACTGCACCAACTTTCAAACCATTACACCGTTTCCAATATTGTCCGGAAAAAAACAGCCCATCCGTAATTAACTGGACCAGGCAGAATCATACAATGGAAACCCTCGCGCTGTGACCCTGTTTACGCCACCGTTATTGCTGCGCAATGGCCATACCCAGAGTATTCTCAACAGTGCCGGCCCGCGCCGCTGGTTAATGGACAGGCAGCGTCACGCCCTGGCGGCACAGCAGGAATTTCAGTTGCTGGATTGTGGTGAGGGTGTGCGTCTGATCGGTGCTTTTAATAAAAGTAAGCACGCCACCGACAGTCTGGTGATTATGCTGCACGGCTGGGAGGGTTGTTTTACCTCGACCTACGTCATGTCCGCCACAGCTACGCTGCTGAACGCCGGATTCAATGTTTTTCGGCTCAACCTACGGGATCACGGCCCCAGTTTGCACCTCAATCGCGGTCTGTTTAACGCCACACTGACACCAGAAGTCACCGCAGCTATCCAGCGCATACAACAACTGTACCCCGCGCGCCGCACCTTGCTTGCCGGTTATTCCATGGGTGGAAATTTTGCGCTACGCATCGCAGCGGACAGCGGCGCCGAGCTGAACCTGGCCGCCACCGTGGCCATTAGTCCGCCACTGGTGCCAGCCCACACCATGGCTATTCTGGAGCGACGACTGTCAATTTATCAGTACTACTTTTTTTCGAAATGGAAGAGATCCCTGGCCACCAAGTTGTATTATTTTCCCGACCTGGCCTACGGCCCACTACTGTCCCGGTGCCGCAATCTGCACGACATTAACCAGTTTTTTATTCCCGAGCACACACCTTACCAAACCCCTGCGGATTATTTCGCTTCCTACGCACTGACCGGCCAGCGCCTCGCACATCTGACCTGTCCCGCGTGGTTGATTACCAGTGCCGACGACCCGCTGGTTCCCGCGGCCGATCTCAGCGCAATACAACCACCGGGTTCGCTGACCATCGAACGCACCGACAACGGGGGACACTGTGGATTTTTGCGCAACCTGCGGCTCGACAGCTGGGTCGAACAACGTCTGGTAGAGATTTTTAGCGAGTTGCGCGGTTAGTCTTGATGATTAAACAGCACCCACGGCTTTGCGGCCTGCGTGATGACGACTAATCCAGGGACGCTGTGGATTTCAGAGCGGCGCGAATTTGCTCAGAGGTAAATCCCCGGTACTGCAAAAACCGCATGCGCTGTGCCGTGGCGCGCTGGTCGGGGGACAACCCCGAGCCAAACCGTTTTTGCAGCACCTCCCGCGCCCGCATCACCCAATCGACGTCGAGCTCGCGCAACACCGACTCCACCAGATCTTCCGCGACACCGCGCTCGCGCAATTCCACTCGAATCCTTACCGGACCCTTACCGACTCGCATGCGCGCATTGCAAAACGCCTCCGCGTAGCGGCTATCAGAAAGGAGACCGTCCTGCTCGAGGCGGTCCAGCACCGCGCCCAACTGGCCGGCATCCGGAGCTAACTTAGAGATCAGCTTACGCTCCAGCTCCTGCCGCGAATGTTCGCGCCGCGCCAGCAGATTCATGGCGGCTACGCGCAGGTTTTTTCCGGGCTGTTGGACGGCACGGGCGTCGGCTGTTTGGGTTTCGGTCATAACACCACTCTCACCAACACATCAAACCTGCCGCTCAATCCCTCGAAGCGGCCAGTGCTTAAACAGGTGGGCCGTCGGAACGCTTATGCGCTCCTGATACCGGTTCGGCGTCTTTGACCAGCCCCAACCAGCGCCCGATACGGCGCATTACCGCACCGGCCAGACGCCATATTTTCGGCAGCAACCAGATCACCAATGCAATAAACAAAAGCATCAAAATAATAAACAGCACCGGATGATTCAGCATGGCCCAGATCCCGGCCAATACCATCAGGTCTTCGCCGATAGAAGCTGCCCAGTTGCTAAACGGTTCCGGGGAAGTATTGATCAGCACCCGCGATGACGCCTTGGTAAAGTGGCTGCCCGTAGCCATGGCGCCGCCGATTAACCCGGCGCTGATCTGCAACGCCGGTGTCACATCGCCAACAGCCCCAGCCGCCAGCAGCACGCCAGCGGGAATGCGGATAAATGTGTGCAAGGTATCCCAGGCGGTATCCACACCAGGGGTTTTGTCGGCAAAAAATTCCACCACGTACATCAACCCGGCAACCCCAATCACCAGAGGATTCTGCAACACGTCCAGGTTAGGCGGTAAATCGATGTTGCCGCTGATACCCAGGAGCCCAAGCACCGCCACCACGGCGTACAAATTGATGCCGCTGGCCCAGCCCACACCCATGACCAAAGCCAGGGTGGTGATCATTTCCTGATAAGCATCCATATGCGTTGCTCTGAGTCCGGCAAAATATCAGTTAAGCGCGTGTCGCCAGTTGGTTAAAATCAATCGGGCCCGCCAAGTCCAGGCGACCTTTCAGGTAAGGGTAGCGGTACTGACCAACCGATTCAACAGCGGCCACGTTGTCCCGCAACACTGGATACTGCTACATTGTAGCCGCAGTCCGATCTACAAACCGCGCTCGGAACCGCTTATCCTCCACCAGGGCGAGTATTGACCATGCCGATTTCATGGCTCTATCCCAAACCCTTTATTCAGCAACTTACTGTTGCTGAGGAAAGTATTGATGGCCTGGGACACGTCAACAATATTGCCTACTTAAAGTGGTGTGAAGACACGGCGTGGCAGCATTCGGCGCACCTGGGATTGACGATGGCTGACTGGCTGAATGTGGACCGGGCCATGGCGATTACCAGGGCCGACTACGAATATCTGGCGGCAGCTTTTACCGGCGAACAACTCAGCGTGGCCACCTGGCTCGTCACATCGGACCTGAAGCTGACTATGGAGCGCCGCTTTCAAATTGTCCGCGAAGCGGACGGAAAAACTTTGTTCACCGGCCGCTGGCAGCTGGTTTGTATCAATATCAGCTCCGGCCGACCCGCGCGCCTGCCACGACAATTTATCGAGATTTACGGACCAAATCTGGTATCTGCTCAGGGTGCGAATTCATGAGCCACCAGCGCCAGTGCTAGCTCACACCTCGCTGCTCGTCTCGCTTCCCGCCTCGACGTCCGCTGCCTCTTCCTTGCTAGCCTGACCATTTTTAGCCGCATCTTTCTTGACGGGCGGGGGCAGTAACTGCTCACGAATTTTGCCTTCGATTTCAGCCGCCACCGCAGGGTTGGCCTTCAAATAATCACAGGCGTTACTTTTCCCCTGACCGATTTTATCCCCGTTGTAGGCGTACCAGGCACCGGCCTTATCCACCAGGCCACATTTGACCCCAAGATCGATAACTTCCCCCAGGCGATTGATACCTGATCCGTACAGAATCTGGAATTCGGTTTGTTTAAATGGGGGCGCAACCTTGTTTTTTACCACTTTCACCCGGGTCTCGTTGCCGATCACTTCCTCGCCGTCCTTAACCGCTCCGATACGGCGAATATCCAGACGCACGGAGGAGTAAAACTTCAGTGCGTTGCCACCGGTTGTGGTTTCCGGGTTACCGAACATGACGCCGATTTTCATGCGAATCTGATTAATAAATATCACCAGACAATTGGAATTCTTGATATTGCCGGTTAGCTTGCGCAATGCCTGAGACATCAGGCGCGCCTGCAATCCCACATGGTGATCGCCCATGTCGCCCTCAATTTCCGCTTTCGGAGTCAGTGCCGCCACGGAATCCACCACCAGTACATCGATGGCGCCGGAACGTACCAGCATGTCGGTCACTTCCAGCGCCTGCTCGCCAGTATCGGGCTGGGACAACATCAGGTCGTCCACATTGACCCCGAGTTTTTCGGCGTACATCGGGTCGAGAGCGTGTTCCGCATCAATAAATGCGCAAGTGCCCCCGGCCCGCTGCGCTTCGGCAATCACCGACAGGGTAAGCGTGGTTTTACCGGACGATTCCGGCCCGTAAATTTCCACTACGCGCCCTTTCGGCAGGCCGCCGATACCCAGCGCAATATCCAGCCCCAGGGACCCGGAGGAAATACTCGGCATCGCCACGTGTTCCCGATCACCCATACGCATCACAGTTCCCTTGCCAAACTGGCGCTCTATTTGTCCCAGTGCCGCCTGTAGCGCCTTTTCCTTATTGGGGTCCATTTTTTACACCTCGCATCTATAGATTATGGTAAAAATACCTGGCCAAACCACCGGCCGAGCCGTTCAACAGAACATCGCAAATGAGCTTACCGCAATTTCTTATACCTGTATAGCTATACAGTGCCCCGCCCAGTAACCTGCGCCACCAGTCCGGCCAGACCCAGGCTAATCGCCCGTTGCCTGACCTGCTCGCGATCACCCTCAAGCTGGTAGCGCCGTGCCGTCGTACCCGTTGGGCCAAACCACGCCAGCCATACTGTACCCACCGGCTTGTCGACGCTGCCCCCGTCCGGTCCAGCGATACCACTAACGGCCACCGCCACGTCCGCACCGGTGGCACGTGCTGCCCCTTGCGCCATTGCACACACCACCGCTTCGCTGACCGCGCCGTGCTCCGCCAGCTCGGTCGCCTCAACACCCAGCAACTGTACTTTTGCGGTGTTGCTGTAGGTCACAAAGCCCGCGTTAAACCATTGAGAGCTTCCCGCCACGGCGGTAATCCCATGGGCAATTCCGCCGCCGGTGCAGGACTCGGCGCAGGTGACCGTCCAGCCGCGACGTAATAACTCCACCCCCAGCTGCTGCGCCAGGGTATACGGATCGACGTCGTCAGTATTTAGCATCGCGCTACGGTAAGCCACACAGCAACTCCCCGCAACCCTGTTTTATTACCAGCACTGAATCACGTAGAATCCGCCAACTTGCGGTTCGAATCAGCGCCTATGTCAGCCCCCGAAACACCCGTTAGCGCACACACGCCAATGATGGCGCAGTATTTGCGCATCAAAGCCCAGCACCCCAACGAGTTGCTGTTTTACCGTATGGGTGACTTTTACGAGCTGTTCTACGACGACGCACGCAAAGCCGCCCAGCTAATGGACATTACACTCACTGCGCGGGGAAAAAGTGATGGTCAGCCGATTCCCATGGCGGGTATTCCCTACCACTCGGTGGACGGTTACCTGGCCAAGCTGGTCAAACATGGGGAATCCATCGCCATCTGCGAGCAGATTGGCGATCCCTCGACCAGCAAAGGCCCCGTGGCCCGGGAAGTCGTGCGCATTATCACGCCGGGTACCATCAGCGACGAGGCATTACTCGACGACCGCCGGGACAGCCTGCTGGTTGCGGTAAGTCAACGTCAGCGACACGCCGCCTTTCATTATGGTATCGCCTCACTGGATATCGGCAGCGGTCGTTTTCTAATCGCCGAAGTCAGCGGCACCGAAGCTCTGCACGGCGAGCTGGAACGCTTGCGACCCGCCGAGTTGCTGATCAGCGACGAGTTCAGCGCACCGGATTCATCCCTTGCCGAGAGCCTCGAAAAACACCGGGGGCTGCGTCGTCGACCGCCCTGGGAATTTGATCTGGATAACGCACGTCGTCAGCTGAGCACCCAATTCGGCACGCGGGATCTGTCCGGGTTTGGCTGTGAGGATATGGAACTGGGCATCATCGCCGCGGGCTGCCTGTTGCAATACGCGCGGGAAACGCAACGGGGTGCTCTGCCACATATTCGCGCGCTGGCCCACGAACGCCGCGAAGACAGCGTTATTCTCGATGCCGCCACCCGGCGCAACCTGGAACTGGACACCAGTTTAACCGGTCAGGATCAGCACACCTTGCTCGCGGTGATGGACAAGACTACCACTGCCATGGGCAGCCGATTGCTGCGCCGCTGGCTCAATCGTCCCCTCAGCCAGTGCGCTGCCATCGACTGCCGCCGCCAGGCAGTGTCGGCGTTGCACGACGATTACCACTACGAACAGCTGGCAGCCGCACTCCAGGACATCGGCGATATGGAACGTATTTTGGGACGCGTCGCGTTACGTTCCGCCCGGCCGCGAGATCTGACCCGCTTACGAGATTCTCTCGCCGCCCTGCCCGGCGTGGGTCAGATACTGGACGCAATCACCGATACCTATATTGACGAGCTGCGCGAACAGGCGGCCACCTTCCCCGATCTCGAGGCAATCCTGCAGCGCGCCCTGGTGGACAACCCACCCGCCGTGGTGCGCGATGGCGGCGTCATTGCCGCTGGCTACGATGCGGAACTGGATGAACTGCGCGCCATCAGCAGCAACGCCGGTGACTATTTGGTGGCGCTGGAAGAAAGTGAAAAACAGCGCACCGGTATCAGCACTCTAAAGGTCGGCTACAACCGTGTGCACGGTTATTACATCGAAATCAGCAGGGCGCAGAGCGCCCAGGCACCGGTAGAATATGTACGCCGTCAAACACTGAAAAATGCCGAGCGCTACATCACCCCGGAGCTCAAGAGCTTTGAAGACAAGGCCCTGAGCGCACGCAGCCGATCTCTGAGTCGCGAAAAAGCGTTGTATGCAGAGCTTGTGGAGTTAATCGCCGAGCAACTGGCGATGCTACAGACATCCGCCAATGCCGTCGCGACCATCGACGTGCTCGCCAATCTTGCGGAACGGGCACATACCCTGCGGCTGACGCCAGCCAACTTCGTCGATGGTGTCGGTATCCAGATTCGCGGTGGTCGCCATCTGGTGGTCGAGCAAGTTCTCGACACGCCGTTTGTGGCCAACGATCTGTTGCTTGATCAACAGCGCAAAATGTTGATCATTACCGGGCCCAACATGGGCGGCAAATCCACCTACATGCGCCAGACGGCGTTGATTGTGCTGCTGGCTCACATCGGTAGCTTTGTGCCCGCCGAAAGCGCCACCCTGAGTCCCGTGGATCGCATCTTTACCCGTATCGGTTCATCTGATGACCTGGCAGGAGGACGCTCAACATTTATGGTGGAAATGACCGAGGCCGCGACCATTTTGCACAACGCCAGCGCGCGTAGCCTGGTGTTGATGGATGAAATTGGCCGCGGCACCAGCACGTTTGACGGCCTGTCCCTGGCCTGGGCATGCGCCACCTACCTGGCCACACGCATCGGCGCCTACACGCTGTTCGCCACACACTATTTTGAACTCACCGCCTTGCCGGAACAGATCGACAGTATCGCCAATGTGCACCTCGACGCCAGCGAGTACGACGACAACATTGTGTTTCTACACAGTGTGCAACCGGGACCGGCCAATCAGAGTTACGGTATTCAGGTAGCCAAACTCGCTGGCATTCCCGACGAAGTCATTGCCAATGCCCGGCGCGAACTACAGCGTCTGGAAACCACTAACTACAGTGCCATCGTCCAAAACACCAATGCGCCGCGCCAGGCAGAATTATTTGCCGACCGGGGCGCAGCGCGCTTAACCGCGGCACTCGCCAAGCTGGACCCCGACCTGCTCTCGCCAAAGGACGCGCTGGAAAAACTGTATCAACTGAAAGCGCTGGCGAATAAAGCGGACGACTAGCTGCCGCCCTGGCACGTTTCAGGGCCGTGCCCAGCCACCCCGACACCGCCAGGGTGCCATTGAGTTAACCGAACGGGTGGCGTAGCACGATAGTTTCGTTGCGCTCGGGCCCGGTTGAAACGATATCAATAGGTACGCCAACCACCTCCTCGATATGGGCAATGTAGGCGCGCGCAGTGTCAGGCAATTCGTCGAGTGAGCGCTTGCCCAGAGTAGATTCCTGCCAGCCGGGCAGGGTTTCGTAGATCGGGGTCAGATTTTCGTAATCGTCCGCGTGGTGTAGTGCGGTCGTGACTTCCTCCCCCTGTGCATTGCGGTAACCCCGACAGATATTAATGCTGTCGAGTCCGTCCAGCACATCGAGCTTGGTCAGACACAATCCCGATACGCTATTGATCAGCACCGCCTGGCGCGCCGCCACCGCATCGAACCATCCACAGCGGCGGGCCCGTCCAGTGGTTGCCCCAAATTCGTGGCCGCGTTGCGCCAGGCGCTCGCCCACAGCGGAGAATAATTCCGTGGGAAAAGGTCCGGAACCAACGCGCGTGGTGTAAGCCTTGGTTATGCCCAATACATAATCCAGATACAGTGGCCCAAAGCCGCTGCCGGTGGCCGTGGCGCCTGCAGTGGTATTGGAAGATGTCACATAGGGGTAAGTGCCGTGATCGATATCCAGCAGGGAACCCTGAGCGCCCTCGAATAATATGTTGCTACCAGCCGCCCGCGCGTCGTGCAGCAAGTTAGTAACATCGCGCGTCAATGGTCGCAGCAGATCCGCCCACTCAGCCGCACAGGCAAGGGTTTTACCCAAATCCACGGCCTCGCATCCGTAATATCCGGTGAGTACGAAGTTGTGATAATCGAGCACCTCACGCAAGCGTTCACCAAAGCGATCCAGATTAAACAGATCCCCCAACCGCAATCCGCGCCTGGCCACCTTGTCTTCGTAAGCGGGGCCGATACCGCGACCGGTGGTACCTATTTTATCTTTGCCGCGCGCCTTTTCCCGCGCCTGGTCGAGGGCCACATGGTGCGGCAAAATTAACGGGCAGGCCGCCGAAATACCAAGTCGCTCGCGCACCGGTACCCCCTGCTCCTCCAGCTCGCGCATCTCCAGCAACAACGCCTCGGGAGAAAGCACCACGCCATTGCCGATCAGGCAGGAGACATCGTCGCGCAGAACACCGGACGGAATCAGGTGCAGTACTGTCTTTTTCCCGTCGATCACCAACGTGTGCCCAGCGTTGTGCCCGCCCTGAAAACGCGCGACGATCGATGCTTTATCCGTCAGCAGATCGACGATCTTGCCCTTACCCTCATCGCCCCACTGCGTGCCCAACACCACCACGTTTCTACCCATATCGCTGTCTCTTGACCTCTACTTTTGACGCGTTACTGTTTACCACTGACCCGCCGTTGCGGGTGTCAGCAGTTGTTTTTTTGTGTGGCTACACCGCATTAATTTGAATCTGCCCATCGGCACCAAGGGTCAGCTCGCGGTCGCAGTGTAATTCCTGGTAATCCGGCGTTTGCCCCGCAAAACCACATACCACCCGCTCGCCGTTTTTCCGCAAACGGGCTATCTCGGTATTAATTGACGGCGTCTCACTGTGCGGCACAAAAATACCGCAGGCGATATCCTGTTCGTCGTTGGCCAGCGCTGCCAGCGTTTCCAGGTCGGCGCCAAAGCCGGTGGCCGGACGTGAGCGCCCGAAAGCTTCGCCAATATGGTCGTAGCGGCCACCGTTGCCCAGTGCCTCACTGGTGCCTGGTGCGAAAGCGGCAAACACAATACCGGTGTGGTAGTGATAGCCTCGTAATTCCGCCAAATCCACACATAACGTAGCCTCTGGAAAGCGCGCCTGGGTAGTGGCCAGCACGGCCATCAGTTCGTCTAACGCCGCTCCCACTTCGGCTGGTGCACTCTCGAGGGCCGAACGCGCCTGTTCTAGAACATCCACCCCTCCGGCCAGATCAGATAGTGCGCCAAGCGCCGCTCGGATCACTGTATCGTGGACATTGTTTTCCAGCCAGGTTCCGAGACCCGACGCTTTACTCTGTAGCAGCTGAAACAGCTCACCACGCTGGGTGACGCTAAGCTCCGCACACTCTTCCAGACCACGATAAATACCCACGTGACCGAGACAGATGAGTGCATTGTTAACGCCCACAGTGCGCAGGGTTTCAATCATCAGCGCGATCACTTCCTCGTCGGCACCCAGCCCATCTTCGCCAAACAATTCAACGCCCACCTGCAGTGGCGAGCGGGAAGCCAGAGGTTGACGCGCGCGGGTGTACAACACCTGCCCCGCATAACACAGCCGATTAGGCCCGTTGCGGCGCAGACTGTGGGCATCCATGCGCGCCACCTGCGGGGTGATATCGGCGCGCACCCCCATCATGCGACCACTGATTTGGTCAGTGATTTTAAACGTCATCAAATCCAGATCGGAACCGGACCCACTGAGCAGGGAATCGGTAAATTCCGCCAATGGCGGAATCACCATATCGTAGCCCCAACTGTGATACAGATCGAGCAGGCGACGACGCAAGCGCTCTATTCTGAGTGCCCGGTTGGGAAGTATTTCGGCTATGCCATCGGGCAGCAACCAGCGTTCAACTCCGGCCATAATGTTCTCCATTAACGGGCAGCGTAGCCATCTTACCTGACAATAAAAAGCAAGCTGGCGCCGAGTAGCATGCTACACAGACCAGCTACGCGCAGCGCGCGGTCTTCCAGTTGGGACAATAGATAAGCTGCGCCGCGCCAACGTCGGGGAGCAACGAACGGCAGCACCCCTTCGATGACCAATACCAGACATAACGCTGCACTCAGATCCTGCCACATAGGAATTACTCACGCCTCACCTGCTTAATCAAGTCCGCCGACGGCCTTCGAATTTTCTCAAAACCATAAAAAAACCGGGTCTCCCCGGTTTTAAAATTCTACCAGCTTGGCGGTTCAGGCGCCGCATTTTTTTGTCTGTCACCGACCCTTTTGATTTTTTAAATAACGGAAAAAATCGCTGTCCGGCTCCACCAGCAAGATGTCGCTCTTATTGCTAAACGCCTCGCGATAGGCCCCAAGACTACGGGTAAACGCGTAAAACTCCGGGTCCTGACTGTACGCAGCCGCATAGATCCCGGTGGCCATGGCATCACCATCGCCACGCAGTAGTTCGGCTTTTTTGTAGGCGTTGGCCTTGATAATCGTTTCTTGACGGTCGGCATCGGCTCGCACGCGCTCCGCCGCCTCGTGTCCCTTGGAACGCAGTTCCCGCGCTTCTTTTTCACGCTCCGCCGTCATACGTCGATATACCGCATCGCTCACCTCGGGGGGCAGATCGATGCCCTTGACCCGCACATCCACTACTTGTACGCCCAGCGATGACGACACCGACTGATTAAGCTGGTCGGTAATATTCTTCATCAGCAAATCGCGCTCGCCAGATACCGCTTCATGCAGGGTTCGCGTGCCCAGCTGGTTACGCAGCCCGTCGTTCACTCGATCCGCGAGGCGACTGTGGGCTACCACTTCATCACCACCAGTTGCCTTGTAATAGGTCTCCACGTCGATAATCCGCCACTTGGTAAACGAATCGACTATCAAACGCTTTTTTTCCACCGTAAAAAAACTTTTCGGTTCCGCGTCCAAAGTCAAAACTCGGGCGTCGAATTTACGCACTTTGTCGGCAAAGGGTAACTTGTAGTGCAACCCGGGTCCGATATCCGCTTCGATAATCCGACCAAAGCGCAATTTCACGGCCCGTTCAGTTTCCATCACCACAAACAGGGTACTGTTCAGAACTATCGCCAGCAGCGCAGCGAACATCACATACGTGGAAAATTTCGGATTCATTAGCGCGCCTCCCGACGTGGCGTTGCAGAAGGTTGACGACGCAGTTTTTCAATCACTTCTTCCGCAATAGTGCTGATATCCGACTCTGACAAAGAACGTTGAGCCCCCCCGGCGGATGATGGCTGGGAGAGTATTTTATCGAGTGGCAAATACAGCATATTATTGCCCCCCTCGACATCCACCATCACCTTGGTGGCATTGGACATCACGTTCTGCAGGGCGTCCAGATAGAGCCGCTGCCGAGTAACCTCCGGAGCCTTGCGATACTCGCCGAGTAATTTTTCAAATCGCTGGGCCTCACCTTCTGCCTCAGCCACCACCCGGGATTGATACGCGGTAGCTTCTTCGATAACGCGTTGCGCGCGTCCCCGCGCCTCGGGAATGATGCCGTTGGCGTAGGCCTGAGCCTCGTTAACCAGGCGCTCCTGATCCTCGCGCGCCTTGATCACATCATCGTAAGCGGCCTTGACCTCGCTGGGCGGCTTGGCTTCCTGAATATTGATTTTAACAATATGAATACCGGTGCCGTAGTTATCCAGATAATTTTGAAGCCGCGCCTCCACATCGTCGCCAAGTTTTTCCCGGCCGGTAGAAACCACATCATCGAGCTTGCTACTGCCAACCACGTGGCGCAGGGCGCTGTTAGTCGCCTCGCGCAGGCTCAGTTCCGGTTCCTTTACCCCGAGTACAAATGCCTTTACGTCGCGAATGTTGTAGTGCACGGTCAACGGCAACTCGACAATATTTTCGTCCTCGGTCAGCATTTTTTCATTGACCTGGTACTGCCGTTCCTCGGTTACCCGCACGATCGTACGCGAGTCGATGATCGGCGGGTTCCAGTGCAGGCCGTCTCCAACCGTTTCGAGATATTTGCCGAACCTCAGGATGACCGCTTTTTCCTTCGCGTCGACCTGATAAATGCCGAACAGTGACCAGACAATAGCAATAATCAGCATGGCACCCGCAAAAAATGCGAAGCCACCACCGCCGGGCTGGCCGTCGCCCCCCGCTCCTTTACCACCGCCACCAAAAATTCCTGAAAACTTTTCTTTCAGTTCACGTAGCGCCTGATCGAGTTCGGGTGGCGTATTACCACCGCCCCAGGGATCCTTACCGCCACCAGGTTGATTCCAGGCCATTGATTACTCCAGATACACCACTTCTACAAAGCGGTCGTGCAATTCACTGTCAGGCGCTACGCGCCAACGTTTGAGGAACAGGTTCATCGGGAACCGACGCCAAATCCTGCGCCTCGATACCCGCGGCTTTTAGCAGGCGACTAAAGTCCGCCTGTGCCAGTCTCACCTGCAATATGGTACCACCATTTTCCGTGCTCCGTTCGTTGACGACGCCGTTGGCTCGGTAGAACTGCGCACGTAAGCGCGCCTGCTGTGGCGTTAAATAATAGGTACCCTGATGGATCGCGCCACTTAATAATTCCACCATGGCCTGCATCAACAACGCCAGTCCAGCGCCAGTGTGCCCGGACAACCACACGCCAACCGGTTTATTGCGGGCATCGCGCTCAATGCGTGGCTCGACACCCTCGAGCAAATCAATTTTGTTGTACACCATCAGTACCGGGATATCCGCAGCACCGATTTCGTCCAGCACTTCATTGACGCGCTGGATGTTCTGATGGCGCGTATCACTGGCCGCGTCGACAACATGTAACAACAAGCTGGCCTGCGCCGCTTCTTCGAGTGTAGCGCGAAAGGCTTCCACCAATTTATGGGGTAAATGACTGATAAAGCCCACCGTGTCCGCAACAATTACCGGTCCAACCTGATCCAGATCAAGACGCCGCATGGTGGGATCGAGCGTCGCAAATAATTGATCAGCGACGAAAGTACTGGCATTAGCAAGCATGTTAAACAGGGTCGATTTACCAGCATTGGTATATCCAACCAGTGACACGGTAGGAATTTCCGCACGCCGCCGCCGGCGCCGACCCTGCGCACGCTGACTACGCACTTTTTCGAGGCGTTTCTGAATCGCTTTGATACGTGCCCGCACCATACGCCGATCGCTTTCCAGCTGGGTTTCCCCCGGGCCGCGCAAGCCGATACCGCCTTTCTGGCGCTCCAGATGGGTCCAACCGCGCACCAGGCGGGTGCTCAAATGCTGGAGCTGAGCCAACTCAACCTGTAATTTGCCTTCGTGAGTTTGCGCACGCTGAGCAAAAATATCGAGAATAAGCCCGACACGATCCACCACCCGGCAGCACAATACCTGCTCCAGATTGCGTTCCTGACTCGGGCTTAGAGGGTGATTAAAAATAACGAGTTTGGCGTCGTGCTCGCGCACCAGATCGGTAAGTTCCTGCAATTTGCCAGTGCCGATAAAGTAGCGACTCTGCGGGGTTTGCCGATGACCGCCGATAACAGCCACCGGATCGCCACCCGCAGACAGTACCAGTTCTTCGAACTCCCTGCTGTCCTCCGGCTCCCGCTCACTGGCTATATCGAGGTGTACCAGTACTGCGAGCTCGCCGGAATCCGGACGGTCAAAAAACAATCAGCCCCCCTGGTCCTCGTCGTCCAAATCGCTGTCGCCATCACCTGAGGGCGGCACAGCCATGGGCAACTTGACGGGACGGGACGGCACTACGGTGGATATCGCGTGCTTGTAGACCATCTGACTGACGGTATTTTTAAGCAATACAACAAACTGGTCAAAAGACTCGACCTGGCCCTGTAACTTAATACCATTAACCAGAAAAATAGAGACGGGAATCCGCTCCTTGCGCAGCACGTTCAAGAAAGGGTCTTGTAAATTATGCCCTTTTGACATTGTTATTCTCCTTATCTAAGAAACCATACAACATTAAATACCCAATAAAACCATAAGGTTAAAACGCCAGATGCGGCAGCATGTCATCCGGGCCAACCATGATACTACCGGCTATCGCTTTAGTATATGGTCTCTTTTTCCAAAATTTTCAAGTAATTAATCAAAATTTCTGGCGTCGACAACAACGTTGCCGTTGTGCCGTCGATATCCAGCCAGTGTAAATCAGGCCACCCGCGCAACCAGGTAAGCTGCCGCTTTGCCAATTGCCGGGTAGCGATCACCGCCTTCTCGACCGCGCTTTGATAGCTGCAATCGCCTTCGAGAAACGACCATATCTGGCGATAGCCGGCGGCGCGCATGGCTGTGGCTGTGGGTAGCAGGTCACCCCGCGCCCGCAGTTTCGCCACCTCCTCTACCAGGCCGCGCTCCAGCATCAGTCCGAAGCGCTGGGCAATCCGGTTGTGCAAATCCCCGCGCGCTCCCCCTGACAATGCGCAGGCCACCACCCGATAGTTTTCGGTAAGGGCGGCTGTGCCCTGACCACAACGCAACTGTTCCTGATGTACTGCAGTCAGTGACTTGCCGGTGACGCGATAGACTTCCAGTGCGCGCTGAATGCGCCGGGAATGATTGGGGTGGAATCTGGCGGCACTGTCGGGATCCACCAACGCCAACTGCGCGTGCAATGCAGGCCAGCCATTATCCCCGGCTTCGCGGGCAATCTGTGCGCGTATTTGCGGGTTGGGTGGCGGCAGATCAGCCAGCCCATCGAGCAGCGCGCGAAAATAGAGCATGGAACCTCCCACCAGTAGGGGAATTTTCCCGGCGGCGATAGTATCCGCTATCTCCCGGTGTGCGTCCGCCACGAAGTCAGCGACGGAATAAGGATCAACCGGGTCGCGAATATCGATTAGGCGATGGGGATGCCGTGCCAACGTTTCAGCATCGGGTTTGGCGGTGCCGATGTCCATACCGCGATAAATTTGCGCCGAATCAACGCTGATTAATTCCACCGGCAAATGATCGCGCAAACTGAGCGCCAGGTCCGTTTTGCCCGACGCGGTGGGACCCATCAAAAATAAAACCAGGGCGCGCGCTTGCCCTGCGCTGGCAACAGTCACCTAACGTCCCCGCAAGAACAGTTTGTCCAGTTGCTCCAGGGTCATCTGCGCCCAGGTCGGGCGACCGTGATTACACTGCCCACTGCGTTCGGTGACTTCCATTTGCCGCAGCAATGCGTTCATCTCAGCAATGCTCAACTGCCGGTTGGCGCGCACCGAACCGCGACAAGCCATGGTCGATAAAATTTCGTCGCTGCGCGCATTAAGACGATCGCTGTTTCCGTGGGTTAAGATATCCGCCAGCACATCCCTCACCAGTAACGCAACATCTACGCCGCGAAGCAACGCAGGAATACTCCTGACTAACAGACTTTCCGGCCCCGCGCGATGCACGTCAAAACCCAAATCGCGAAATAGCTCCACACTGTGTTCCGCGCAATCCGCCTCGCTTTGGCTGACACTGAGGCTTTCCGGTACCAACAGCGGCTGGGTGGCAACTGCCTGTCTCTCGTACGCAGTTTTCATCTGCTCATAGGTGATGCGTTCATGGGCGGCGTGCATATCCACAATAACCAACCCACGTTCGTTCTGCGCCAAAATATATATGCCGAGTATTTGCGCTACAGCGTAGCCCAACGCCGGAACCGACTGCCCTTCCGACTGGCCCTGCTCGCCCACCCCTGCAAGCGGTGCACTGGTGTACAACTGGCGGTCGTAATGGGGAGCCAAATTGGCAGCACTGTACAGCTCCCGCATCTCCCCGAGCGCGCCGCCACTTTTCTGTCGCAGATCAATAGTGTGCTGTTGATAATCTGGTGCGCGCCCGTGAAGGTCGTGCTCGTTTTTTGGCCCGCTATGCACGCCCGAATACTCATCACCCGCTGGCCCGGTTATTTGTGCGCTGCTGCGTTGTTCGCCAGGTCCCATTGCGGCCACAGCCCGGTGCAAATGATGAAACAGGAAATCGTGTACCGCACGACTGTCCCGAAAACGCACCTCGTGCTTGGTAGGATGGACATTGACATCCACCGCTCTGGCGTCGAGTTCGATAAATAACACAAATGCCGCGTGGCGATTCTGGTACATCACATCGCGATAAGCCTGGCGCACCGCGTGGGTCACCACCCTGTCCCGCACGCAGCGCCCATTGACAAAAAAGTACTGTAAATCGGCCTGACTGCGAGAGAAAGTCGGCGCTGCCAGCCAACCCCATAAACGCAAACCGTTGCGCTCGACGTCAATAAACCGGGCCGCAGCCATAAACGCGGCGCCACACACCGCCGCCACGCGCCGTTCCCACTGGGTTTGATCGGTGGCAGCGCGAAACTGATGCACCGTTTTGTTGTTATGACGCAAACTGAAATCCACATCGAAACGGCTCAATGCCAACTTTTTGACGATCTCTTCGATACGCGCATATTCCGTTTTTTCGGTGCGCAGAAACTTGCGTCGCGCCGGGGTGTTAAAAAACAAATCTCGCACCTCTACCGTGGCACCGCGCCTGTGGGGTGTGGGCTGCACTGCGACCGCCATCTCGCGGCCTTCGGTCACTGCACACCAGCCGGCGTTGCCGGCTTCCGCATTGGCGCTCAGGGTCAATCGGGAAACGGAGCCAATGCTGGCCAACGCCTCGCCGCGAAAGCCGAGTGTTGCCACTCCTTCCAGGTCTTCCAGCTCAATAATTTTGCTGGTGGCGTGGCGGCTCAGGGCCAGCGGCAAATCTTCTTTGGCGATGCCAATGCCGGTATCGCGCACGCGAATTAATTTGGCGCCCCCCAGTTCAATATCGATATCGATACGATCGGCGCCCGCATCGAGACTATTTTCGATCAGTTCTTTCACCACTGATGCGGGTCGTTCCACTACCTCGCCAGCCGCAATCTGGTTTGCCAGCCGCGGACTGAGTAAACGAATTGATTGCATGGCGCTCACATTAAGAGGTTGGAATACTGATACGTTGACCAGTGCGGATAGTGGTGGAATTAAGTCTATTGTGCTCCAGCAATCGTTTGACCGAGACGTTATGCCGCTGGGCAATATCCGATAACGTATCGCCGTGACTAATAATGTACTCGCGATCTGCCGACCGTCCGCGCTGCCAGGCCAGACGAGTTCCCGGTGGTGGACGCGCGGTGAAGTAGCGGTGCACCCCGGAAAAAATAGCATTCGCCATTTTTTGTTGATAATCCGCCTGATTAAGGCGTTGTGCTTCCGTGGCATTGGAGATAAATCCTGTCTCCACAAGGATGGACGGCATGTCGGGGGATTTCAGTACCATAAACCCCGCCTGTTCGACGTGTCGTTTGTGTAGATGTGCAAACGTCCCCATCGCCTTGAGCACTTCCGCACCCACCTCCAGACTGCTGTCCAGCGTCGCCGTCATGGACAGATCCAACAGCACACTGGCCAACATTTTATCCTTGTCGTTAAGGCTGACGCTGCCCACCCCGCCGATCAAATCCGCGCGATTTTCTCGTTCAGCCAGGTAGCGCGCGGTTTCGCTGGTCGCGCCGCGCCGCGATAGCGCGTACACCGATGCGCCTCGCGCAGCCGGATTTTTGAACGCGTCGGCGTGCACCGAAATCATCATATCCGCCCTTTGTTCCCGCGCGATAGCGGCGCGTCGGTTCAACGGAATATAGTAATCTCCGGTGCGCACCAGCACCGCCGAATAACCGGGTTCTCGATCCAGGCGCCGCTTCAGCGCACGACTAATGTCGAGTACAACTTTTTTTTCGTGTACCCGATTGGGGCCGATGGCGCCGGGATCTTCACCGCCGTGACCCGCATCAATGGCAATCACAATCGCGCGCTGTTTATCGTTGTTCGGCACCGCATTTTGCACAGTTTTTGCGGTGGCCTGCTGACTGTCAAACAGATCCACCACCAACCGGTCGCCGTACTGCTCATTGCGTTTTAACAGGAAACTGCGCGGATTTACGTGGGTGCGCAAGTCGAGCACGATGCGCAACCCGGACGGTTCGCGGGTGGCGCTACGCATGGCAGTTAACGGAGTTGGCGCCAGATCAAGCGCCGGCAAACCACGCGGCAGTGTGACATTGGCGATATCAATCACCAACCGCTCAGGGTTTTGCAGGGAAAATAATTTGTGTTCAACACCGTCGCTAAGATCAAAAACCAGCCGCGTGTGATCGGGCGCTCGCCACAGCCTCACACCTTCAATCGTGGCCGCGACAACCGAGAAGGGGGCCGTGAGCATCAGGCCAAAGCAAAATGCGGTCGCCACAAACCTGCTTCTCGATGTGCCCCTCGGCAATATGCTTCCTCTTATGCTACTAATCGCCAGTGTTCTTTGACGCTCAGTTGTAATTAATCTCGTCAGGCCCACCAGCCAGCTGCCCCGCAACCAGTGCAGCAACCACCGCACCGCCTAATTTAGACACCGGCTCCAGTGTGGCAATACGCCCGGCCCCCGCAATATCGAGCTGAATCCGTATATCCGGTATCGGCAACATACCCACACCGCGTTCCGGCCATTCTATCAGGCAGATTGCCTGTTCATCAAAGTAATCCCGTATACCGATATACGCCAGTTCTTCGGGATCGCCAAGGCGGTACAGGTCGAAATGATACAAATTTGCGCGCGCGAGTATATAGGGTTCTACCAGAGTATAAGTCGGACTTTTAACCGGCCCGGCATGACCCAGAGCGCGCAGTACGCCGCGACAGAACGTGGTTTTGCCAGCGCCTAAAGTACCCTCCAGAAAAACCACGGCATTCTCAATAACTGCGCCGAGGCGCGCGCCACAATCCACCGTTGCCTGTTCATCGGCCAGAACCACTGTTAACGATTGCATAGCAACTCGCATTGCGCACTCATCCGTTCACCAGACGCCGTAAATGCGGCAGCAGATCCGTCGCCAGTAGACCGCGCTCCCCATCCACCGCCGCCGCCCGATCAGCCGCGGCCCCGTGTACACAGGCACCGACTCGAGCCGCTTCCCATGGCGTCAAACCTTGCGCCATAAGTCCACCAATTACACCGCTCAATACGTCACCCATCCCACCGCTGGCCATACCCGGATTACCCTGTGTACAAATTTCAAACGCAGGCTGTGCGCCCGAATTCTCGCCGTGGTACAGCAGCGTTCCGGCACCCTTTAATAAAACCGTGCCGGGATACCGCTGCCACAAGCTTTGAACGGCGGCAAATCGATTCTGTTGCACCTGCGCAGTGGCAATGCCAAGCAGCCGCGCCGCTTCACCCGGATGGGGCGTGATAACCCAGCGACTCGCGTTCACACCTCGCCCAATACGTCCGGCAGCGAGAATATTCAAGGCGTCCGCGTCTACTACCAACGGTAACCCACTACCGAGGGCCTGTTGCAACATCTGTTCCGACCATGGGGACTGCCCCAGCCCGGGCCCGATTACCAAATGGGTGGGGCCCGATAGCAGCGGTTCCAGCTCCTGGCCTGACGCGACGCCGTTAACCATCAGTTCGGGGCGTCGCGCCAACAATGCTGGTACATGCTGGGCCCGGGTGGCAACGCTGACCAAGCCGGCCCCAACCCGCAATGCCGCCTCGGCGGCCATGGCGACGGCACCGCCGTAGCCATTATCCCCGCCGATCACCAGCACATGCCCAAAGTGGCCCTTGTGGGCATCCCGCTGTCGCGGTTGCAATAAGCGACGCGCCACTGACAAATCAAGACGCACCGTACTTGCTCGCGCCGCGTCATAGACAGCATCTGGCACCCCCAGATCGGAAAATACTAGGTCACCGCAGACTGCAGGACCACGACCCGTATAAAGTCCGCGCTTTAATCCAATAAAGCTCGCGGTAACCTGCGCGTGTACTGCTACTCCCAGTTCGCAGCCCGTATCGCTACACAGACCAGATGGAATATCCAGCGCCAGTGTGGGCAGGCCACTGGCGTTCATCCCGTTGATTGCGGCGCGGGTGGTATCGCGTACTTCTCCGGCGATACCGATACCGAGCAGCGCATCCACCAACACGCCCTCAGCCAACGCGATGTTGTCGCTAAACGGCGTTATCGTCACACCCTGGGCCTGGGCAAATTGCAGCGCGCGTTGACCATCCGCCGTCAGTTTTTCCGGCGCTGCGACGCTCACAACTCGCACCGGCAATCCCCGCTGAGCCGCCGCACCCGCGACAATATAACCATCGCCCCCGTTGTTGCCGCTGCCACAAAAAACCGTAATCAATGTGGGTTGTGGCCAACGCGCCAACAACGCCTCCAGCGCAAACAGCCCCGCCCGTTTCATTAATGTGATTCCGGGAATATTGTGCACTTCTATCGCGCAACGATCTAACGCACGCACCTCGTCTGCGGTGTATAGCCGGTCCGGGAATGTCGCCATTAATTTTCCACCGTACGCCTGATTTCTGGCAGAATTATACGGCAACCGAAGACGACTACCATGCCTGTCAATCCCCAGCGCACCGAACCAACAGACTACAGCAGACTTGCGGACGACATTAAACGCATGGCGCGGGAACTGGGTTTTCAGCAGGCGGGCATCGCCGACCTCGATCTCAGCATCGCCAGTGCGCGCCTGCGCACCTGGCTGGCGCGGGGCCTGCACGGCAGCATGGACTGGATGGCCGCCCACGGCGCCAAACGCTGGAGTCCCGATCTGTTACTACCCGGCACGGTGCGCGTCATCAGCGTACGCATGGACTATCTGGCACCGGAATCGAAACTGGTCGCGCGCCTGCGCGAGCCGGATAAAGCCTATATTTCCCGCTACGCGATAGGGCGGGACTACCACAAACTGATGCGCAAACGCCTGGCCTCGCTCGCCAAAAAAATCGACGACCTGTATCCCGGTACAGTTATCCAACGCCCGTTTGTGGACAGCGCGCCGGTGATGGAAAAACCCCTCGCGGAAAAAGCTGGCCTGGGCTGGATTGGCAAAAACACCTTGTTATTAAACGCCAGGGCTGGCTCCTGGTTTTTCCTCGGCGAGTTGTTCACCAGCTTGCCGTTACCGGTGGATACATCTCCCACAGAAAATCGGTGTGGCAAGTGCCGCGCCTGTCTCAAAGTGTGTCCGACCAATGCGTTCCCAGAACCGTATGTGCTAGATGCCAGAAGATGTATTTCCTATCTGACCATCGAAAACAAGGACAGTATTCCTCTGGAATTCCGCGCCGCTATCGGTAATCGGGTCTTCGGTTGCGATGATTGCCAGACGATTTGCCCGTGGAATCGCTACGCCAAACCTAGCACCGAGCCCGATTTTCGCCCGCGCCACCAGCTCGACGATAGCCAGCTGACCGACCTGTTTCTGTGGACGGAACAGGAATTTCTCGGCAACACTGCGGGTTCACCCATTCGTCGCATCGGCTATCTGCGCTGGCTGCGCAATCTGGCCGTAGGGCTGGGCAACGCACCATACTCCGATCGGGTTATCAAAGCACTTGAAACACGCGCCCAACACCCCTCCGCAATGGTGCGCGAACACGTACAATGGGCACTCGCCCAACACGGCCATGGCAGCAGCTCGACAGTTGCTTAAGCGGCACAAACTCGGTATAGTCCGCGTCCTCAAAATCGTTGGGATTTGACAGGAGCAATGTCAGTTGGCAAACACAGCCCAAGCAAGAAAACGCGCACGCCAAAGTGAAAAACGACGTCAACACAACGCCAGCTTGCGGTCCATGGCGCGGACGTATTTGAAAAAAGTAGACGTCGCGATAGCTTCTGGCAACCTTGAAGACGCCAAGGCCGCGTACGGCGCCGCAGTGCCCGTACTGGATCGCGTCGCAGACAAAGGTATTTTGCACAAAAACAAGGCGGCTCGGCACAAAAGTCGTCTCAACAGTAAGATCAAGGCCCTGGCCGCCCAGTAAGTGCTTAACCGCTGCGCCAGGACTGCAGGTTTGAGGTAACTCGACCCCTAAGGCAGTCGGCGCAACTGAGCAGCACAAAAAAACCGACCTGATGGTCGGTTTTTTACATTGGGCAAACCTTTTTACCAGACAACCTTAAGCCCCGCAGGCGTACGTCGGCAGCAATGGGTTTTGGCTACAGTAATACCAGATTGTCCCGGTGAATTAATTCATCATCATCTTTGTAGCCCAGAATATCTGCAATGCGCGCGCTACCCTGACCCATGATTCTGCGCGCATCGGCCGCACTATAGTTGACCAGTCCGCGCGCCACTTCGTTGCCATTTTCATCGACACAACGCACCATTTCACCCCGTGGGAAATTGCCTTCCACGGCGCGCACTCCAACCGGCAGCAAACTCTTGCCCTGATCTCGCAACACGTTAACAGCACCGTTATCCAGCACCAGCGTACCGCGCACCTGCAGGTGTCCGGCTAACCATTGTTTGCGCGCCGCGATCGGTTCCTGCCCGGATATCAACAGAGTTCCCAGCTGCTCGCCGGCCGCCACACGGGTCAGCACGTCGGGTTCGCGCCCGCCGACCACAACGGTATTGGCCCCAGAGCGAGCGGCCAGCCGCGCCGCGCGCAGCTTGGTGATCATTCCGCCGCGGCCCAGGCCACTACTGCTGCCACCCGCCACCTGATCCAGTGTCACATCGGCAGCACTGGCTTCGCCAATCAGTTCGGCCTGTGGATTAACACTCGGATTTTCGCGGAAAATCCCTTTTTGATCGGTCAAAATAACCAGTAGATCCGCTTCAATTAAATTCGCCACCAGGGCGGCCAGAGTGTCGTTGTCACCAAAACGGATTTCATCGGTCACCACCGTGTCGTTTTCGTTAACCACGGGTACGACATTGAGACCAACTAATGTCTTTAACGTGCTGCGCGCATTCAGATAGCGCTCGCGGCTGGACAAATCGTCGTGATCCACCAGCACCTGTGCGGTGTGTAACCCAAATTTCTGAAACTGCGACTCGTAGGCCTGCACCAATCCCATCTGGCCAACCGCCGCCGCGGCCTGCAATTTGTGAATCAGCGTGGGACGTGAAGTCCAACCCAGCCGGGTCATACCCTCCGCCACCGCGCCGGACGACACCAGTACCAGCTCGATACCGGCATCGCGCAGGGCCACCATCTGCCGCACCCATTCCCCAATCGCCTCGCGGTCGAGACCGCGACCATTATTGGTCAACAGCGCGCTACCGATTTTAATAACCCAGCGCCGGGATGTCGTGACGCATTCTCTGCTCATATCAATTATCGAATAATGGTGGAATAGTCATGAGGTTATTGTATTGTTAGCGAGCCGTTACCGTATAACGCCACAATGATGTTCCCATCGAACGTGACGGTCACCGGGTGTATATAACTTCCGCCCCACCGTCATCGCCCGTGTCATCGTCGTCCTCGCCGGGGACCAAATCGTCGCCGCGCGGTGGGCGCAACATTTCAATGCGCTCCCGGGCCTCAGCCTGCATGCGCAACTGCAGCTCCTGCTCGGCGCGCGCGCTATCCGGGTCCTCCTGCTCCCGCACACGTCGCTCCTCCAGATAGTTCTGAATGGCGGCGCATAGCGCCTGGGTGCCAGAACCCGCCAATCCAGACATTTGATACACCGGGCCACTCCAGCCAAGTTTGGATACCACGTCGGCGCAACGCTGTGCCGCTTCCTCGGGGGGCAGTAAATCTATTTTATTGAGCACCAGCCAGCGATCGCGAGCCGCCAGCGTTGGACTGAAATTCGCCAGCTCTTCCTCAATTACCCGCGCATTATCGGCCGGGTCCGAACCGTCCAACCCAGCCATATCCACCAGATGCAACAACAACCGCGTGCGCGTTAGATGACGTAAAAAACGCACACCCAACCCCGCACCACTGGAAGCCCCTGCAATCAAGCCTGGCACGTCGGCAACCACAAAGCTCTGATAGCGCTGCATTTTGACGACACCGAGATTGGGTACCAGGGTGGTAAACGGATAATCCGCCACTTTGGGCCGGGCTGCGGATACCGCGCGAATAAATGTAGATTTACCGGCGTTGGGCAGACCGACCAGACCCACGTCGGCAAGCACTTTCAATTCAAGACGTAAATTGCGAGCTTCTCCGGCCTGCCCTGGGGTGGTCTGTCGCGGCGCGCGATTGGTGCTGGATTTGTATCGCGCATTGCCAAGCCCGTGAAAGCCCCCGCGCGCCACCACCATTTGCTGCCCGATCGTAGTCAGATCGCCGAGAATTTCCTGCGTGTCCTCATCAATAACGGTGGTGCCCACAGGTACCGGTAAAATCAGATCATCACCGCTCTTGCCGCGACAGTGCGCGCCACCACCAGGTTCGCCATGCTGGGCGCGAAATACTCGCTGGTAGCGATAATCCACCAGGGTATTAAAATTGTCATCCGCCACCAGCAACACATCGCCGCCATCGCCGCCGTCACCGCCGTCGGGCCCACCTTTGGGTATATATTTTTCCCGGCGAAAACCCAGCCGTCCGCCCCCACCGTTTCCGGCTTCGACCCTGATTGGTGCTTCATCAACAAATTTCACAGTGGCATCCCGCGCCGCATAGCGCTTGAATAATAACCCAAGACCATAAAAAAAGCCCCGCACGCGGGGCCTTGTTCACGCTACCGCACGCAATCAGGCGGTAACAATATTCACATATTTGCGATTGTTAGGCCCTTTCACCACAAATTTGACCGCGCCATCGACCGTGGCAAACAGCGTGTGATCGCGACCGATACCCACGTTCACGCCAGGGTGGAAACGGGTGCCACGCTGCCGAACAATAATACTGCCGGCATTAACCTGTTCGCCGCCGAAACGTTTCACGCCGAGACGTTTACTTTCTGAATCGCGCCCGTTACGGGTACTACCACCGGCTTTTTTGTGCGCCATAACCTGTCTCTCCTGTGTTCGTGTACTTCACTTAACTGTACGTGCTCTTTGCGTTCTTAGGGCAAAGAGGCGCTATCAACTCGCCTGAATATCAGTAATTCTGACTTCGGTATACCACTGGCGATGTCCCATTTGCTTGCGGTGATGCTTGCGCCGCCGGAACTTGATAATACTGATTTTTTTGTCGCGACCGTGACTAACCACTTCAGCAGTCACCTTGCCGCCAATCACATACGGAGCACCCAGAGTGATATTGTCGCCGTCACCAACCATCAGCACTTTGTCGAAAGCGATAGATTCGCCGGTAGCTATCTCAAGCTTTTCCAGATTAAGGGTTTCCCCCGGCACCACTCGATGTTGCTTACCGCCACTCTCAATAACCGCGTACATGTTGTGCTCCAATTACTCGCGCTGCTGCCAGTACCTCGCCTAACGCGAAGACCGGTTTCGGAAGGGCGGCAATTCTAAGGCAAAGCAGCCCGCGCCGCAAGCGTCTGCCGGCGGTAACGCAACCGTATATCGCTGGCTACAAAAACGCCCGTCACTGCCTTGACACCCCCTCCCCGCCCGCCTAGGATGCCAGCGCTATTCCACCCGGGGCCCCGCTGCAATGTTCACGTTTCACCAGGTCGTCAAAGAGGATTTTGACGCCGTCAACCAGCTTATTCTCAAGGAACTGCATTCCAATGTTCCGCTTATTGAGGATATTGGCCACCATATCGTGAACGCGGGGGGCAAACGTTTGCGCCCCGTGGTCGCGCTGCTCGCGGCGCGCAGCTGCGGCTATTCCGGCACCAAACACATTAATCTTGCCGCTGTTATCGAATTTATCCACACCGCAACCCTGCTGCACGACGATGTGGTGGATACCTCAGATTTACGCCGCGGGCTGCACACGGCTAACGCCAAGTGGGGCAACCCGCCCAGTGTGCTGGTGGGGGACTTTCTCTACTCGCGGGCCTTTCAAATGATGGTGGCAATGGGGGAGGTGCGGATCATGGACATCCTGGCCGACACCACCAACACCATTTCCGAAGGTGAAGTACAGCAGTTAATCAATATTCGCGACGCGACGATCTCAGAAGCGGATTATATGGACGTGATCCATAAGAAAACTGCCTGTCTATTTGCCGGAGCGGCCCTTGCAGGCGCGTCCCTGGCGGCGGCAGCACCGGCCACCTGTGACGCGATGCGTCGCTATGGCCACCATCTGGGGATGGCATTTCAGTTGGTCGACGATGCGCTGGACTATCGGGGCAATAGCGCGCAGATGGGTAAGAATATTGGCGATGACCTGGCCGAAGGGAAAGTCACTTTACCGCTAATCTACGCCATGCGCACCGGTTCCGACGCGCAACGTAAAATCATTCGCGCTGCGATTCAGGAAAGTCAGGACGCTTCTCTCGACGCCGTTATCGAAATCCTTCGCGCCACTCGCGCCGACGACTACACCATGGACCAGGCTCGCACCCACAGTAATCTGGCCAGACAAAGTATCGCTGATCTTGCATCGTCCGAGCAGCAACGAGCACTACTGGAGCTCGCCAGTTTCGCAATTGACCGCGATTTTTAAAGACTCAAAATCAGCCCATGGCAATCCGTTATTGGCAGCGCTATTGCGGCGGCACTCGCACCTGCGTAGCATTACTCCGACGCGACCAACAATCGCTCGGTAGTAGTGCGCACGTCAGATTGGCATCTGTGGAAATGTAAAAATTCTACAAAAAATTAATGGCCCAAGCTGGCGAACCAAGCCTTGTTTTTGGGCCAAAGGTTCAGGTAGAGTTGCCGCCCCTGCGGTAGAATTGCCCGCCAGGACCCACCCCAAAACATCTTTTTCAACACGGGAGACTATCTGTGATAGTAGGCATACCACGGGAAACCAAGCCCGGCGAGATGCGGGTTGCCATGTCCCCCGCCAACGTGAAGTTTTGGTGCGACAAAGGCACGCAGATTCTGCTACAAGACGGCGCTGGTTCTGGCGCAGGTTACCCGGATGCGGACTATGTTGCGGCCGGCGCGAAAATCTGTCCCAGTCGCGCCGAAATTTTTGCCACGGCTGACATTATCCTGCAGGTACAGTCCTTTGGCGCCAATAATGTCAACGGCGACGACGATCTCGTCCTGTTGCGCAAAGGTCAGGTGGTGGCCGGCATGATGGATCCTCTGGGCTCTCCACAGGCCGCAGAAAAAATTGCGCCCACTGGGGCGACCGCCATCGCCATGGAACTGGTACCACGCATCAGCCGCGCACAGAGCATGGATGTACTGTCGTCCATGGCCACTTTGGCGGGTTACAAAGCGGTCCTAATGGGCGCCGCGCTGTCACCGCGCATTATGCCCATGCTGATGACTGCCGCGGGCACACTCAGCCCGATGCGTGTGTTTATCATGGGTGTCGGCGTGGCCGGACTGCAGGCCTGTGCGACCGCAAAACGGCTCGGTGGTGTGGTGGAAGCCTACGATGTGCGGCCCGCCGCCCGCGAACAAATTCTATCCGTAGGCGCCAAACCGGTGGAGCTGGATCTAGAAACCGAAGCGTCCGAGGACAAGGGCGGTTACGCCAAGGAACAGGGCGAAGATTTTTTGCGTCGCCAGCGGGAACAAATGACCGCCATCCTCGCCCGCCAGGACCTGGTAATTACTACGGCTGCAATCCCCGGCGCAAAATCCCCCATTCTGGTGACCGCGGAAATGGTCGCTAATATGAAACCCGGGGCGGTCATTGTGGACCTCGCCGCCGAACGGGGTGGCAACTGCGAGCTGACCAAACTGGATGAAACCGTGGTGGTCAACGGCGTGACCATTATCGGCCCGGACAACATCGCCAGCAGTGTCCCGCAGCACGCCAGCCAGATGTACGGTAAAAATATGGAAGTACTGTTGGGCCAACTCCTCGACCAGGAAGGCAACCTGCAGCTCGATTTCAGTGATGAAATTATTATCGAAACTGTCACGGCCTACGGCGGTGACGTCCGCCACAAGCGCCTGCGCGAACTGCTCGGCCTGTCGCCACTGGTGACGGAGCCGAGCGCCGCACAACAAGAGAGGGCTTCCTGATGGAATTACTGGTTATGCAACTGGCGCTGTTCATTCTCGCGCTGTTTCTCGGCGTGGAACTGATCAACAAGGTTCCGCCGACATTGCACACACCGCTTATGTCCGGCACCAATGCTATTTCCGGTATCACCCTGGTCGGCGCTTTACTGGCCGCTGGCGCCGAAACCGACTCGCTGCTGGTGTCCTGGCTCGGCTTTGCTGCAGTAGTAATGGCCACGCTGAATGTGATTGGCGGATATTTGGTCACCAATCGTATGTTGGCCATGTTCAAACGCAAGGATTAACCGATGAATGCTTCTTTTGAGCACCTGGCCTATCTGGTAGCCGCGATACTTTTTATCCTCGGCATCAAGGGTCTGACCCGTCCCAAAACTGCCGTGCGTGGCAATACGCTGTCTGCTCTGGGTATGCTAATCGCGATCGTTATCACCCTGTTTGATCGCCATATCCTTAGCTTTGAATTCATTGCCGCTGGCATGGCCGTGGGCACTGTAATCGGCGCCATCATGGCGCTTAAAGTCAGCATGACCGCCATGCCGCAGATGGTTGCCCTGCTGAACGGTTTTGGGGGTGGCGCATCCCTCACACTGGCCGCGGCCAGCCATTTGTTAACCGCGCAGAGCACCGGTTACGAAGCCGGGCCCATGGGCACCATCGCCGTGCTGTTTGTAATGTTAACCGTACTGATCGGTGCCGTAACCATGACCGGCAGCTTGGTAGCATTTGCCAAATTACAGGAACTGATTTCCGGCAAGCCGATCGGATTCGCAGGCATGAAGTACCTTAACGGCGCTATTTTTATCGCCGCAACAGGCCTGCTCGGCGCGTTTTGTCTGGACCCCACCAATCTCAATATCTTCTGGCTGGTGCTGGGGCTGTCATTGCTGCTCGGTATATCGCTGGTGTTGCCCATTGGTGGTGCCGATATGCCAGTGGTCATCGCATTATTGAATTCCTATTCTGGTATTGCCGCCGCCGCCGCGGGATTTATTCTAGGCAACACAGTACTGATCGTGGCCGGGTCACTGGTGGGTGCATCGGGATTGATTTTGACCAAAATCATGTGTGTCGCCATGAACCGCTCCCTCACCAACGTGTTGTTTGGCGTGATGGCTGAGGGCAGCGAGGCCATTGACGCAGATGAAATTTATGCGGGCAAAATCAAGAGTGCCGAGGCGGAAGAAATCGCCATGATTCTGGAAACGGCGCGGCGCGTGGTGATCGTCCCGGGCTTTGGCATGGCTATGTCTCAGGCCCAGCACGCCGTGCGCGAGTTGGCCGACGTCCTTGCCGAGAGAGGCATCGAAGTCGAATACGCCATTCACCCCGTGGCGGGCAGAATGCCAGGGCATATGAATGTGCTTCTCGCCGAGGCCGAGGTTCCCTACGACCAGTTGGTGGAGATGGAGCGCATTAACCCGACCTTCGAACAAACCGATGTAGCCATCGTCATTGGCGCTAACGATGTCACCAACCCAATGGCGCGGGAAGACAAAGGTAGCCCCATCTACGGCATGCCGATTCTCAATGTCGACAAGGCCAGAACCGTGGTAGTGATTAAACGTTCGCTAAGCCCGGGCTTCGCCGGTCTACCCAATCCCCTGTTCGCCAAGGACAATTGTCTGATGGTGTTCGGCGACGGTAAGAAGGCCGTGCTGGACATTACCAGCGCGCTGAAGGAGGGCTGACAAAAAGCCGTAACCATGCAAATTACCTGGTAACCGGTGCCTGAAAAGGGCGCCGGTTACACTCGCCATTTGGGTGCACACGTAATCTGGTTGCAGGCGGCTACGCAACGCAGCGTAAAAATCGGGAACTATGACGGCGTTCCAGGTTAGTTTCGCTTGTGTCACCTGCCCAGACACGGACTAAACCCGAGTGGCTATCGGCGACACGAGTACCGAGCCGACCTGACGACTGGGCCGCAGCAAAAGCCCTTCCCAAGCTGGACTTCCCTTCACAATTCGCTAAAATGGCGCGTCTTTCCTAAAACAACCCACCACCATTCTCCTTTAATTCCCGTCCGTACGAGGCCGCAATTGACAAAACCTGATGCCAGGCAACAGAACGCATTCGATTACGATGAACTACTAGCCTGTAGCCAGGGTACGCTGTTTGGCCCCGATAGCGCACGCCTGCCAACGCCCAACATGCTGATGATAGATCGTATCACCCACATTAGCGGCAGCGGTGGCAATTATGGCAAGGGCGAAATTATTGCGGAACTGGATATTAAGCCCGACCTGTGGTTTTTCGGTTGCCATTTCGTCGGCGACCCAGTGATGCCCGGATGCCTGGGCCTCGATGCTATGTGGCAACTGATTGGTTTTTTCCTGACCTGGCGGGGTAACGACGGTCGCGGCCGCGCACTGGGCTCCGGAGAAGTAAAGTTTTTTGGCCAGGTACTACCCAGCGCCAGCAAAGTCACCTACAAGTTGGACGTGTCGCGCATTATCGAGCGCAAGCTGGTGATGGCCATCGCCGATGCTTCAATGAGCGTCGATGGCAGAGAAATATACACCGCCAAGAACTTGCGGGTCGGCCTGTTTACTTCCACTGACAACTTCTAGATAAATTCGTACAATGGGCGACCCTGGACAGTGCGCCTGTGCAGTTCCGGGCGTAATTTGCATATACATATGATTCGAGGTCATTGATGAAACGTGTGGTGATCACTGGTATGGGCGTCGTCTCGTGCCTCGGTAACGATGTGGATACGGTTCTCGACGCGCTCAAAAGCGGGCGCTCCGGCGTACGCGTCAAGGACGATTATCGGGAAATGGGCCTTAAGAGCCAGGTTGCCGGCCAAATTGATATAGACCCGAAAGCACATGTCGATCGCAAGGACTTGCGATTTATGAGTATGGCCGCCGTGTATGGCTATGTGGCGATGCAACAGGCGATTACCGATTCGGGGCTTGAGCACCACCAGGTTTCCAACCCACGCACCGGTATTATCATGGGGTCCGGGGGCATTTCCGGCGAAAAATTTGTGGAGTCCATCGATACCCTGCGCAACAAGGGTGTGCGCAAAATGGGGCCATATCGAGTCACGCAAATTATGAGCAGTACTGTGGCCGCCTGCCTGGCCACGCCGTTTGAGATCAAAGGGTTAAATATCTGTATTTCATCCGCCTGCGCAACCAGCGCGCATTGTATTGGCGCTGCGGTAGAACAAATTCAGCTGGGCAAGCACGACATTCTGTTCGCCGGTGGCGCGGAGGAAGAACACTGGTCCATGGTCAGCATGTTCGACTCCATGGGTGCCCTGTCGAGCAAGTATAACGACACCCCGGAAATTGCTTCGCGACCCTACGATGCCAATCGGGATGGGTTTGTGATGTCCTGTGGGGGCGGTTGTTTTGTAGTCGAAGAACTGGAGCACGCACGGCGACGCGGCGCGAAAATCTATGCGGAAATCGTCGGTTACGGAGCCACCTCGGACGGCTTCGATATGGTTGCACCATCAGGCGAAGGCGCCGTGCGCTGCATGCGCCAGGCTATGGAGACTACCGAGGGCAGTATTGACTACATCAATACTCACGGCACCAGCACTCCAGTGGGGGATGTTAAGGAAATCGAAGCGATTCGCGAAGTGTTTGGTACCGATGGGCCGCCTATTTCCTCAACCAAGTCCCTGTCTGGACATTCTCTCGGTGCGGCAGGTGTACACGAAGCCCTGTACAGCATTTTGATGATGCACAACGACTTTATCGCCGGCTCCGCCAATATCGAAACCCTCGACCCGGAAGTGGCGGATATGCCCATCGCGACCCAGCGTATCGACAATGTGCGCCTGGAGCGGGTGATGTCCAACAGTTTTGGCTTTGGCGGCACTAACGCGACCCTGGTGTTCCAGCGCTATCAAGACTAGTTCCAGCGCTTTCAGGACTAAACCCCGCTCTGCGCATGCCCGTTCGCCCTTAAATAACTAACTGAGCGTGGTGGCGCTGGGCATAGCGCAGGGAAATGCTGTCCGGCTCGCTCCCGTCTCTATTTATTTAAGGTGCGGAACAGCCACAGTTGCCCCCTCCTCCGTTACTCGCCAGAACTAAACAGCAGGTGCCCGGCTTCGTCCTGAGCCTGGCTACGCGCCACCACCTCGGGTGCAATGACAATCGGCCGTTCGGCGGGGAAATGGTCCGCGAGCAACTGGGGTCGCAGGAAAAACTCCTCCGGCCTGTCGATCAGGGCGTGACTTTTACGCGCATAGATTAACCAGTCGCGACGCATAAAATCCGGCGTAAAATAAGTCTGCTCTTCCTCGCTCCACTCCCGCGCCAAATGCCCGGTATGCACGTAATAGCTCATTAAATCAGCGTTGACTTCATGGTGTACAAACAACAGACTCGCGTACCCCTGCCAGTCCGGCAACGCCCGGTTTTCCCGCTTTGCAACCCGCACTTCAATGGTTTTCAGTTTGCCATCGCGATCGTAACGCTCGGTGCGCAGCGGATAGAAATAATGCTGATCTACCCAATACACAATTTTCGAAACACCATAGTCCGGGAGCCACTCAGGATCGGGTTCCGCCACCACAACGAAAGTGTCGATACCACCGTCCACGCGATAATAGGGGTACTCATCACCCATCATACGAATATCCGCTGTGGCCTGTTCATAATACTTGCCGTTGGCCCGAGTCATGGTAATTTTGGGACGGTTATCGGGAAAGCGCACCGTTTCGTACAACACGTCGGCGCCAATAAAGCGCCACGACAACTCCCATGCATCGCGCCCTGCCACATCGTCGTAACCGGGCACCGTGTTGGGAAAGGACTCCTCGCGCCGCGGCGCCGGTGAGCGTCGCACACGCCGCAGGGACGGCGAATAGGAGAAGTTATCCAGCTTGCTGGTATATTGGGGCCCGGTGCGACGCATTACCCACAGGGTTTGTTTACCATTATTGCGCGGTGGGTACACGTGGTGAAAAAGTTGCAGTGAATGGACTTCACCTGGCGTCGCATTGAGCTGGCCTGCAATACCATGACCACCACCGACCTGATTTACCATTGCCAACAGCGCGCCCTGGGTCAGGTATCCGGTGTGCGTGATGGTGCCAAACGAATCCGCGAGAATGTGTGACCAGCGACCGCGATGAGTGTAGTTCATCAGTCGGTAGCCCACCTCCTCCGCGGTATAGGGCGCCACAAAGGGATACATCTCCGCGGGCATATACGGAAATTCACTACTGCGCGGGGTCGCGCTGCGTAAATCAACTACCTTCTTTTCCTCAGTGGTCAGTGCAGCCAGGGTCCGCCAGGTTTGCGCCGACGGTTTTTGCCCATTGTTCGTCGGAGGTTCTTCAGCGTAAGCCAATACCGGCGCAGCCAGTAACAGGCCTGCGAGTAGTTGTTTAAAATTCATACTGTAACTCAACACCGATATTGTCCCATTGATCATATTGCCCGTAACGGTCGTCTGGATCGCCGCCACTATAATTGGTGTACACCAGACGCGCCTGAATATACTGGGACAGCTCATAGGAAGTAACGAATTTGCTCTTAACGCCCTGCAAACCACGATTCGGCCCACTGTAGATCGGAATTACAGTAAGGCCCAGGCGCAACCGGTCACCCGTCGCCCGAATCGGTCGTCCTATATGCATGACAGGTGCAAAGTTCCAGCGATCCCCACTAGCACCGCCAAAACCGGAGCCGAGCCCTGGATGCCAGTCAAACGTGTAATAGACAGAAGGCTGAATTATCACTGAGACGCTGGCGGGAAATGCAAAATCAAAAGCCAAGGCTCCGCGCAGCGTGTCCCGCTCGCTGATCCCGTTGGTTAACGCCCCGGAGCGCGCTGCAGCCAGCTTATCAAAATCCGCAAAGGCGACACCTTTGGTATAGAGTGCTTCCGCGCGCACCACAATCGGCAAACTACCGACAAACGGTACCGACTGCATCTCCCAGGAATAATCCGCTGTTACACCAAAGTGATGTAGTCGCTTGAAGTGCGGTTGTAATATCAGGTGTTCGCCATCCCCGTCGCTAAAACGTCCGACCACTGAATGCGACGCGTCCCGAGTCCACGCATAATAATAAATCAACCCCCAGGTCAACGCCCCATTGGCAGAGTCCAGTCGCGCGGCAAACTGATGATCGCGAAATCGGTACCAGTCTGGTTCTTCGCTATTCAGAATGCGGTCGCCGGCAGCGTTGGTATGTTCATTTAACAATATCCCGTTGTTACGTGCGTCAATATCCCGCGGAGGACGCAAGGGTGAGGACCAGGGCGACCCGTAAACGGGCAGTAAATTTTTTTCAAAATCTGGAATCCACAATAAATTGAGCGAGGCGCCCTGAAAATAGTAGGTAACGTTTGCCATCCACAGCGGGATACGTCGCAGTTCATAGTCGCTGGATTCGAGCTGCACTGATTCGCGAAAATCCATGGGGTTAATAACATCGATAAATTGCCCATCCATTTTTCCCCAGGCGATCTGCTGTTTGCCCAGCACCAAATCAAATTTAGGCCGCCGGTAGGAAACATAGAGCTCGCGAGCAATGTGATCAAAGTCGTCGTATTGCTCAAACGATCGATCCACCCGATCGGCATATAAGCCGTTAGCGTCGTCCATATCGTACAGGGCGTCGTACATCAAATGATTAACGCTGGTGATTTCAACATGGGACGACACGCGATAGGAAAGCGCCAGCTCCAGCAAACTCTGCGCCTGGAGCCAGTCGTAATCCCGCTCGCGAAACCCGATAGTTTCTTTGTCGGAGAGCAGTCTGTCGGACCAGAAATAATAGGACCCTTTGATATTCAGATCGGGGAACTGCTGCTCCAGAGGCCGCGTCACATAGCGCCCCCCTGGGTCAAAGGTGGCCAGGTTCCGTTCGAGTGCGTCAAAGGAAAAGCTGTCGCCCCTTGCCATGGGCGCGGACAAACACAACGTGCTCAACCACAGCATTGAACACCCATAGCCAAGTACGCGATGCGCACCCGTTGCTGCCCACATGGTCGCGATGATGCCACGCATCACCGTTATGGGATTTTTACCCTGCATTGCCCGTATTCCCAGGCTTCGGCCTATGCACAACGGAACAAAACAGCTCACAGTCAGACGAGGTAATCGACCTACTGAAGGTCTGCTACTCCGCTGAAGTGACTTTCCTGCTGTCGCGAGGGCGATAGAACCGAAGATCGTTATTAATAAAAAACATAATTTACGCACCCCGACAATCTTTGTCAAAACAATTGGCCGTGGAGGGTCAGGTTGTGCCTGCATTGCAACAATATCGCCGGACAGTAACGGTACTATTAATACCCCATCCAATACCCCATCGCGCATGATCGAAGCCGCATATACCTGGACGCAAACTACCGCGGGCGGGGATTAACCCACAACACACCTTGACACCCTATCTTTCAATATTTAGAATTATTTTTCATGAATGTGAAATCTGCAGATCGCGCCCTCGCCGTTCTCGAAGTCTTTAGCGACCTCGGTAAACCTCTGTCGTTGAGCGAATTGGCACGCCTGACCGGGACCCCCATCAGCAGTTGCCACGGCCTCCTGCACACGTTAAAACAACGTGGTTATTTGTATGCACTACAGGGTAGTCGCCAGTTCTATCCCACCAAACGCCTGCAGCAGATGGCGCTGGCCATCGCCCGCCACGACCCCATCCTGGCGCACTTGGTGCCCCATATGCAGGCCCTGCGGGACGCCACCGGGGAAACCATTATTCTGGGCAAAAATCACGACAATAACGTGATTTATCTGGAAGTGATGGAAGGCACATCTACGGTGCGCTATACCGCGCAGGCCGGGGAGCAAAAACCCCTCTACTCCAGCGCCATCGGCAAGGCGCTATTGGCGCATCTGGATCCCCACATGCTGACGCAAACCATCGCAACATTACCCCTGATACGGGTAACCGACAACACCATCACATCAGTCCGAAAATTACGCGCTGACATCAAGCTCACGCGACAACGGGGCTATAGTCTCACCCGAGGGGAAAATGTATCCGATGTGATGGCCATCGCCATTGCCATCGACCTCGGCGGTGGTCAGGATCCTGTGGGCCTTGCCGTGGCCGGACCTTTGCAACGTATGCAAGACAAACTGGAGCAACAGATCGAGGCGCTACGCGCCGCCGAATCGCGTCTCGGCGAGGCTGGATTCGCTACCACAGGAGAATTATCTTGAATCCGACAACAACGACCACGTCCACCAATCAGGCTGCTAGTCCATTGCTTCTCGTGCAGACCGATCGCGATATCCTGTATATCACCCTCAACCGCCCGGAAAAGCACAATGCCCTCAGCAGCGCCGCACTAAACACTCTGCGAGACACTTTCCTCAAGTATGCCGGGAACGCTAACCTCAAAGCGGCGGTGCTCACGGGTGCCGGGGAGAAAAGTTTTGCTGCCGGCGGTGATCTGGTGGAATTCGACAGTATCCGCACGGCGCAGCAGGTGCTCGACATGCGCACCCTGGCCAAGGGCGCACTGGATGCCGTGCGCGACTTTCCGGTACCGGTAATAGCCGCGCTCAACGGTCACGCCCGGGGCGGTGGCGCCGAACTGGCGGTCGCCTGTGATCTGCGCATCAGCACCCATCAGGCGCGTATCGGCTTTGTACAACGACGGCTGAATATCACCACCGCCTGGGGCGGCGGTGTAGATTTGATGAAACTGGTGGGGCCAGCCAGGGGCTTACACTTGTTGACCAGCGGCGAACTAATCGATGCACAAACCGCGCAGTCAATGGGCCTGATAGAAGCCGTCGCCACCCCCGAGCAACCTCTGAGCGATCTGATAGAACAGTTTATCGAATCCTTCCGCGCGCTGACGCCGTTGGTAGCGCGTGGCTATAAAAGCCTCAGTCGAGCCGAAAAACAGGGCGCAAGTTGCGCCCAACTGGCCGCGCTGGAACAGCAATCCCTGGTTGCCACCTGGGTCCACGACGACCATTGGACCGCCGTGGCCGAAGTCTTTAACCCTGGAAAAAAATAGTCCCCCTGGAGAATTTTTAATGAGTAGCGACACACACGCCGACGCACCCACGTTTCGCACCCCCTCCGGTATCGATATCCCGGCGCTGGTGACCGCGGACATGGTGGCCATAGACCACAATGAAAGACCCGCTGAATACCCCTTTACCCGGGGAATTTTTCCGGATGGGTATCGCGGTCGGCTGTGGACATTCCGTCAATATTCCGGTTTTGGCTCCGCGGAAGAAACCAACGCGCGTTACAAATGGTTACTCGAACACGGCCAGACCGGATTGTCTGTCGCCCTCGATCTACCCACGCAGTGCGGCTACGATCCCACTGATCCCATCGCCAGCTCCGAAATCGGCAAGGTCGGTGTTTCCATCTCCAGCCTGGCGGAGATGGAACTGCTGTTCGATGGTATCGACGTAGGTAGTATTTCCACTTCTTTTACCATCAACGGTACGGCCGCGATCATTTACGCTATGTATTTGGCCGTTGCCGACAAACAGGGCGTGCCGCGCAGCAAAGTGACCGGCACCATCCAAAACGATATCCTCAAAGAATTTGTCGCACGCGGCACCTGGATATTCCCGGTACGACCCTCCATGCGCCTGGTCGCGGACAGTATTTTGTATGCCAATCAACAAAGTCCGCGCTTCAACGCCATCAGTATCGCCGGCGCCCATGTGCGCGATGCGGGCTCTACCGCCGTCGAGGAAATGGGTTACACCCTGGCCAATGGCCTGGCCTATGTCGACGAGCTGCTCAAGCGCGGTGGCAATATTGAAAAATTTGCGGCACGCCTCAGCTTTTTCTTTTATGTGCACATGGATCTGTTTGAGGAAGTCGCAAAATTTCGTGCCGGCCGCCGCCTGTGGGCAAAACTGCTGTCCGAACGCTACGGGGTAACCGACCCGAAGGCGCTGCTGTTTCGATTTGGCGTGGTGTGTGGCGGCTCGTCGCTGATTGCCCCGCAGCCCTACAACAACGTGGCACGGGTCAGCGTGGAAACCATGGCAGCCGTGCTGGGCGGCGCCCAGTCGATTTTTACCTGCGCCTTCGACGAGGCGTATCAAATTCCCACCGAACACAGCGCGGAAATCGCCCTGCGCACCCAGCAGGTAATCGCCCACGAAAGCGGTATCGCCAACACCGTAGACCCACTGGGGGGCAGTTATTATGTGGAATGGCTGACCGATCAGATGGAAGAGCGCATCGTTGCGGTTATGGATGAGCTGGACAACTACGGCGGTGTTATAAAATCTATCGAAGATGGCTATATGCAGATGCGTATCGCCGAACAGGCCATGCGACGCAAAAAAAGCACCGACAGCGGCGAGCGCATCGTGGTCGGGCAGAACAAATACCGCCGCGAAGCGCGGCCGGAAGAACGGGGGGAAATATTCAAAATGGATCCCCAGGCACAACAAAATGTCCTGCAAAAATACCAGAAAATGCAGGACAGTCGCGATCAGACCGCCGTCGCAGAACAATTGCAGAAATTAACGCAGGCGGCTGCCAACGACGACGATAATTTGATGCCCTATTTGGTGGACTGCTGCCACGCCTACGCCACCGTCGGCGAAATGGTCAACGCGCTGAAAACCGTGTGGGGCGAATTCCAGGAACCCATTCAGTTTTAGCCAAGCATTTCTAACAGCGCGGCGCCGACTCACAGGAGAGAGCTTCAATGTCACTACAAGGTAAACGCTTTTTAATCGCCAAGCCCGGACTGGATGGCCACGACGTGGGGGCCAAAGTGATTGCATTGGCGTTGCGCGATGCTGGCGCGGACGTCATTTACACCGGCCTGCGCAAAAGTCCGGACTATATTGCCCAGGTAGCGGTAGACGAAGATGTCGATGTGCTCGGACTGAGCATTTTATCGGGCAGTCACATCGCCCTGGTGGAACAAACATTGGCGTGCCTTGCGGCGCTGAATGCCCAGGATATAAAAATTATGGTGGGCGGCATTATTCCCCCGGAAGACAGGGAACCCCTGCGCGCCCTCGGCGTAGTCGGCGTGTTTACCGACGAAAACACCCTTGACGACATGATTCAGACCATCGACCGGGTATTAGCGCAATGACCCACCCCGCACCCGCCGACGCCCTGGATCGGCGCGCATTAGCACGACGCCTGACCCAGGCACTGGAAGCCAGCGCGCACCAATCCCTGGCGAGTTTCGGGGAGGCCCGTCATGGCTATACCCCACGCATTGGCATCACCGGAGCGCCGGGCGCGGGTAAAAGCACCCTGATCGACCAGTTAGCCCTGCGTCGCATCGAACGCTACGACCCCGTAACGGGGCGCATGGCCGTGCTCGCCATTGATCCGAGTAGCCCGCTCTCCCGAGGTTCGATCCTCGGGGATCGGATACGTATGGCAAAAGTGGCTGGCGACCCGCGGTTTTATATTCGCTCTGTCCCCAGCCGTCGCTCCCAGGACGGTTTATGCGACAACGTCGCAGATTTACTGCTGGTACTGGAAGGCTACCGCTTCGACGAAATTCTGCTGGAAACCGTCGGCGTTGGCCAGGCGGAGTATGCGGTGCGCAATCAGGTCGACACCGTGGTGCTCATCATTCCACCCAACGCCGGGGATACCGTGCAAGCCATGAAAGCCGGTATCGTAGAAATTGCGGACATTATCGTTATCAACAAAAGTGACTTGCCGGAGGCCGACAAAGCACGCCTCGAACTGAGCGCGATTATCGAGCGCCACGCTTATTCTGCGACAGACTGGCAACCCAGGGTGCTGATGGTGTCTGCGCTTGCGGGGACGGGGATAGATGAGCTGCACGATGCCATTGACGCACACCAGCTCTGGGTGCGCCGCACTAAATCCGCGGATCAGGTGCGTCGCGAACGCGCTCGCCACCACGTCGAAAGTTTGCTGGAGCGCAGTCTGCGCACCCATATTAGCAATGCCGAAGCGGCGTTGTTTGAACAGTCACTGGGAGACGCCTTTCAGGCTCTGGCTAAACGCCTCGCCGCGGATGCGGGGCAGACAGACAATTGATAATGCAAATATCGACCGCCAAGACAACCCGTTTGGGCAGGCAACTTATATAAACCCGCGCTGGGTCAGATAGACGAGTAACTGCCCTACGCAGGTGGCGATGTCGTTACTCCCCGCGTCGACCACAATTTCCGGCGCCTCGGGGGGTTCGTAGGCGGAATCGATACCGGTAAAGTTGGGTATTTCTCCGGCGCGCGCTTTCTTATACAGACCTTTGGGATCCCGCTGTTCGCACACATCCAGCGCTGTCGCGACGTGCACTTCGATAAATTCCTGATCTTCCACCAGATCGCGAGCAAGTTGGCGCTCGACGCGAAACGGAGAAATAAAGGCCGTCATTACAATCAGGCCGGCGTCCACGAACAACTTCGCGGCTTCACCGATGCGGCGAATATTTTCCACCCGATCGGCGTCACTAAACCCCAGATCCCGGTTCAAACCATGGCGTACATTGTCGCCATCGAGCAGATAACAATGGTGTCCTTTTTCAAACAGCGCCCGCTCCAGCGCATTGGCCAGGGTGGACTTGCCAGCACCACTCAGACCGGTAAACCAGATCACGCAGGGTTTCTGCTGCTTACGCTGCGCCCGTTCCTGCTTTGAAACCACTGCGTCGTGCCAGGTCAGGTTACTGCTCATAACGGTGTCCAGCAACGTTGTTCAGCCGCCCGGTCAAAACGGGATATCGTCGTCAAAATTGTCGAAACCACCACCCGAGCCACCCCCGCTGGGGCCACCGCCCGCATCACTTGCCGCACCCGCATCATCGTAATTGCTCGCGGCGGAGGATTGCTTGCCAGCGCCTTGTGATGGGTAACCACCCGCACCCTGATCCTGCCCACCACGACTATCCAGCATCTGCATCTCATTGGCGACGATTTCAGTGGTGTAGCGTTTGACGCCATCCTTCTCCCATTCACGGGTACGCAACGCGCCTTCAATATAAACTTTGCTGCCCTTTTTGAGATATTCTCCGGCAATTTCCGCCAGACGGTTGAAAAACACCACGCGATGCCACTCGGTGCGTTCCTGTTGCTGGCCGGTATTCTTGTCCTTCCATGATTCACTGGTCGCGAGGGTGAGGTTGGTCACCGCGCCGCCGGAAGGTAAGTACCGGGTTTCCGGGTCTCTACCCAGATTACCGATCAGAATAACTTTGTTGATGCCCCGCGCCATGACCCGCTCCCGTCGATTATTGTTGCCGTAAATACGCCGAGAGTTTAACCCCTCGCGAAAGGCAAAGCCAATGCTCCGCTCAGCTGCTCGCCATCGGGCGTCCCAGCACGGCTTCGAAATGCGCACGGTCGAAACTCTGTTCATCGACCTTGATGTAAATCAGCTTCTGTTCCGGAATATTAATGATATCCCGGACCCCCGCCACCACCCCCACAAAGCGCGACGAATCCAGGCTCTCGCCGTTGTCCATCGCCAGGGTCATGCTGCGCAGGTGGCGCGGTGCGCCCATGCTCGAAGCCACCACCAACCAGATTACCGCACCCAACAACGACAGAGCGAACACCGCCTGTAAGCCAAAATAATGCGCAGCCGCTCCGCCCGCCAACCCACCGCAAAATGCACCGAAAAACTGGCAGCTGGAATACACGCCCATGGCGGTTCCCTTGACACCCGCCGGACTCTGTTTGCTCAGCAACGACGGCAACGACGCTTCCAGTAAATTAAACGCCATAAAGAACAGCAGCAGGCCTACGAAGGTTTGCAGCAGGGTGGAGCCACCCATCAATAACACCGCTTCCGCGGCAATCAGCACGGCCACCGCGCCCACGAAAACCGGTTTCATTTTGCGTCGCGTTTCACCGTACCAGAGAAACGGCACCATCAACGCAAAGCCACCGCCCATGGTAGCCAGATACAGCCACCAGTGTTGACTACGGGGGAAGCCCACCACCTGTTCGAGTATTACCGGCACCGCCACCCAGGTAGCCATCTGGGCGAAGTGCAGGACAAAAATGCCGAGATTTAAGCGGTTTAATTCGCGGTCGCCAAGCACAACCCCTATCATTTTGGGCACCGGTATCACCGCCTGTCCCGAGACCTGAGAGTGGGGATTGGGCAATCCCGCCACCACCGCGATCCCCACCAGACCGAGTCCTACGGTGATCCAGAAAATGGCAGACAAACCCCAAAAACTGGCCACCACCGGCCCGAGGATCATCGCAATCGCAAAGGACGCACCGATGCTACCCCCCACCGCCGCCATGGCTTTGGTGCGATTTTGCTCCCGGGTCAAATCAGACAACAGCGCCATAATAACGCTGGAGACCGCGCCCGTTCCCTGTAAGGCTCGACCGATAATCATCCAGAACATGGAATCCGCCAGCGCCGCAATCACACTGCCAACGATAAATAGCAGCATCCCCGCCATTAATATCGGCTTGCGCCCGAGACGGTCCGACAGCAGGCCAAACGGAATCTGCAACAACCCCTGGGTTAGCCCATAGATGCCGAGTGCGACGCCCACCCAGAACGTGGAGCTGCCCGCGTACTGCGGCGCGAACAGTGCCAGCACCGGCAAGACCATAAACAAGCCCAGCATGCGGGTCGCGTACAGAAAAACCAGAGCCAGTAACGAGCGTGTTTCGAAGCGATTGAACATATTGTTTGAGGACTGCCGTGGACACTGTAAAAAGTGGGCGCGATTATATGGCAATTTCACGGTCGGCGCTTAGCTTACCGCGCCAGGCAAACCTTGAATGGCGCCAGAGTAGCAAGCGTTTGCCCCTCAGATAATTGCGCTGCCATCTGTACAGGACATTCCGACAGCCTTTAACTGGCAGCGCCCGTTCAGCCCGCGTAGAATGGATGGCTTTTCCAACCACCTAGCCAGCCGCCAAGCTGCAACCAGACCGCGAGTATTATGGACTTCATCAGTGTACGCGGGGCGCGCACCCACAATCTGAAAAATATTGATCTCGACCTGCCGCGGGAAAAGTTGATCGTCATTACCGGCCTGTCGGGGTCAGGCAAATCATCGCTGGCTTTCGACACCCTGTACGCCGAGGGCCAACGACGCTACGTGGAGTCCCTGTCGGCCTACGCCCGCCAGTTTCTGTCGATGATGGAAAAACCCGACGTGGACCATATCGAAGGCTTGTCACCGGCTATTTCCATCGAACAAAAATCCACCTCCCACAATCCGCGCTCCACGGTCGGTACCATCACCGAAATCTACGACTACCTGCGCCTGCTGTACGCCCGGGTCGGCGAGCCGCGTTGCCCGGACCACGGCGAACCATTGGCCGCACAGACCATTAGCCAGATGGTAGATCAGGTGTTGGCCCTCGACGACGACACGCGCCTGTTGTTGCTGGCGCCGCTGATTCGCGAGCGCAAGGGCGAACACCTGCACGTGTTTACCCATCTGCGCGCCCAGGGGTTTATTCGCGCACGGGTCGATGGTCAGGTCTACGAACTCGATGATATGCCGGAACTGGAAAAAAATAAAAAACACACCATCGAAGTGGTGGTCGATCGGATCAAGGTGCGGGCCGATCTGGCGCTACGCCTGGCGGAATCCTTTGCCACCGCCCTCGACCTGTCCGAAGGACTGGCCATTATTCATTTTCTGGATGGCGAACAGCCGGACAAAGCGTTCTCCGCGCGCTTTGCCTGCCCGGTGTGTAACTACAGCATCAACGAGCTGGAACCGCGTATTTTTTCGTTCAACAATCCCTCGGGCGCCTGCCCCGGCTGCGACGGCCTCGGCGTAAAACAATTTTTTGATATCGACCGCGTTGTCCAGCACCCGGAAGCGACCATCTCCCAGGGGGCGATTCGCGGTTGGGACCGGCGCAACCTGTTCTACTTCAATATGCTCACCTCTCTGGCGGAACACTACGGCTTCGATATCGACGCCCCGTTCAAGCAATTATCCCAAGCACATCAGCAGCGGATTCTGTTTGGCAGCGGCAAGGAAGAAATCACTTTTAATTACGTCAATGAACGGGGCTCGGTGTTCACCCGTACCCACACCTTTGAAGGCATTATCCCCAATATGGAGCGGCGCTACCGGGAAACCGAGTCGCAAACCGTGCGCGAGGAGCTGACGCGTTTTGTCAACACACGCCAGTGTCCGGACTGCGGCGGCCATCGGCTTAACAAGGCAGCCCGCCATGTGTTTGTGGACGAACGGACCCTGCCGGAAATTACCGCCCTGTCCGTAGGCGCCCTCGCCGAGTATTACCAGCAACTGGACATTGCCGGACGCCCCGGGGAAATCGCCAGGAAAATTCTGGTAGAAATCCACAATCGCCTGCGCTTTCTGGTGGATGTGGGGCTCAATTATCTGACCCTCGATCGCAGCGCCGAAACCCTGTCTGGCGGGGAAGCCCAGCGTATCCGTCTGGCCAGCCAAATTGGCGCTGGCCTGGTGGGCGTTATGTACATCCTCGACGAACCCTCCATCGGTTTGCACCAGCGCGACAACGAACGTCTGTTAAGGACCCTTACCCGACTGCGAGATCTGGGCAACACGGTCATTGTGGTAGAACACGATGAAGAGGCGATCCGCGCCGCCGACCACATTATCGACATCGGCCCCGGCGCAGGCGTGCACGGCGGTCAGATTCTGGCCCAGGGGCTGGTAAAGGACATTGTCGCCTGCAAGGCATCCCTGACCGGCGCTTATCTGTCCGGCAAAGCATGCATAACTGGCCCGGCGACGCGCACGCCACGGGACAGCGATAAATTACTGCAAATCACCGGCGCCACCGGCAATAACCTGCAACATGTCGATCTCGATATTCCCATCGGCCTGTTTACCTGTATCACCGGGGTGTCGGGGTCCGGTAAATCCACCCTGATCAACGAAACCCTGTACCCGCTGGCGGCAACCGCATTGAATAAGGCGACCACCCTCAAGGCGGCCAGCCACAAAACCGTTGCCGGGCTGGAGTATCTGGACAAGTGTGTCGACATCGACCAGAGTCCCATCGGCCGCACCCCGCGCTCTAATCCTGCCACCTACACCGGTATTTTTACCCCCATTCGCGAATTGTTCGCTGCCACGCAGGAAGCCCGCTCCCGGGGTTACAAACCGGGACGCTTCAGCTTTAACGTCAAGGGCGGTCGCTGCGAGGCGTGCCAGGGGGACGGCGTAACTCGAGTGGAAATGCACTTTCTACCGGATGTCTACGTCACCTGCGATGTGTGCAAGGGCATGCGCTATAACCGGGAAACCCTGGAGATTCGCTACAAGGGTAAAACCATTCACCAACTGCTGGACATGACCATCGAAGATGCCCGTCAGTTTTTCGACCCAGTGCCGAGTGTCGCCACCAAACTACAAACCCTGATCGACGTAGGTCTGTCCTACATCAAGCTCGGGCAGTCGGCGACTACCCTGTCTGGCGGCGAGGCACAGCGGGTCAAACTGTCCCGGGAGCTGTCCAAGCGCGACACCGGGCGCACCCTGTACATTCTCGACGAACCCACCACCGGCCTGCATTTTCACGATATCCAGCAACTATTAAACGTGTTGCACCGCTTTCGCGACCACGGCAACACCGTGGTCGTTATCGAGCACAACCTGGACGTTATCAAGACTGCCGACTGGGTGATCGACCTGGGCCCCGAGGGCGGTAGCGGCGGTGGCCAGATTATCGCCCAGGGCACACCGGAGCAGGTCGCAGCGACTGGGGGATCGCATACCGGCCATTTTCTGAAAGAATTGCTGAAAAAACCGGCACGCAAAAAAACCGTGCGCAAAAAAACCGCAAAAAAGTAGGGCCAACATGCATCTGGCGCGCCGAGTTTTCCGGCAAATGCAGACCCGCATCTTTCTGTTTCACCGGCACTGTGGCACCATCCCTTCATGAAAATTTTTAGTGTCGGCGGCGCGGTGCGCGACAAATTGCTCGGCCTTCCCGTCAAGGATCGGGACTGGGTAGTGGTTGGCGCCACACCACAGCAGATGCTGGACCAGGGCTATCGTCCGGTCGGCAAGGATTTCCCTGTTTACCTGCACCCGCGCACCGCTGAGGAATACGCCCTCGCCCGCACCGAACGCAAAAGCGGCAAAGGCCACACGGCGTTTCAGTTCACCAGTGATCCGGGCATCACCCTGGAAGAGGATCTGGCGCGCCGGGATCTCACGATTAATGCCATCGCCGAAGATCACAACGGCCAGTTGATCGACCCCTATGGCGGGCAACGGGATATGGCCGACAAAGTTTTGCGCCATGTGTCGCCCGCATTCGCGGAAGATCCGTTGCGGGTATTGCGGGTCGCACGTTTCGCCGCCCGCTACCAGCATCTGGGCTTTCGCGTGGCGGACGAGACCCTGGCCCTGATGACCTCGTTAACCGCTAGCGGCGAGCTCGAAGATCTTTCCGCGGAACGCGTCTGGCAGGAAACCGAACGCGCACTGAGTGAGACATCACCGCGTACCTACATCGAAGTACTGCGCGCATGCGGCGCGCTACGCACGCTGTTTCCGGAAGTCGATCAGCTATTTGGCGTACCCCAACGCGCGGACTATCACCCGGAAGTTGACACTGGACTGCACATTTTGCTGGCACTCGACCAGGCGACCGCGCTCAGCAATAGCGCCGCCGTGCGCTTCGCCGTGTTGGTACACGATCTCGGCAAAGGCATCACCCCGGCGGATATCCTGCCCCGCCACATCGGTCACGAGGAAGGCGGCGTACCGTTGGTGAACCAGGTTTGCGACCGCTTGCGGGTACCGCAACGCTACCGGCAACTGGCGGTCGCGGTGACCCGTTATCATCTGTTGTGCCATAAAATTGAAGGCCTGCGACCGGCCACAATTTTGAAAATTCTCAAAGGACTGGATGCCTTTCGTCAGCCGGATAACATGGCACAATTTTTATTGGCCTGCGAGGCAGACGCCAGGGGGCGCACCGGCTTTGCAGATCGCCCCTACCCATCGGCGGCCTGGTTAAATGCCGCGTTTGCCGCCGTGCGAGATATTTCCGCACAGGAATTTGTCGAGCGCGGCCTGACCGGAGGCGCAATCGGTAAAGCCCTGGATACAAGGCGTCTGGAAATGCTCGTCGCCTTCAAGGCCTCAGGCCCCGCCGCCACCCGCGCGGAACCCAATTGCTAGCCGACACGGCGCCCGTCGCATTGGTCACCGGTGCCGCGCGCCGCATCGGTGCCGCCATCACCCGAACGTTACACAGCGCAGGCTACCGCATCGTGCTGCACTACCATCAGTCTGCGCGGGAAGCACAGGGTCTGTGTGACGAACTTAATCGACGCACGGCCGATTCCGCGACGCTCCTGCGCGCCGATTTAACCGACATGCAGGCCGTGCGCAACCTCGCCTGCGACGCGTTGGCGTGCTGGGGCCGAGTGAATGTGCTGGTTAACAACGCATCTACCTTTTATCCGACGCCATTAGCCCAGGCCGACGAACACCAATGGCAGGATTTACTGGGTAGCAATTTGCAGGGGCCTTATTTTTTGTGTCAGGCGCTCGCCGACAGCTTAACCGCGCAACGGGGGGTCATTATTAATATCGCCGACATACACGCCCGCCAGCCCCTCGCCAACCATAGTATTTATTGCATTGCCAAAGCGGGCAACACCATGCTCACCAAATCCCTGGCGCGGGATCTGGCACCCTGCGTGCGGGTTAACGGCATCGCACCCGGAGCGATCCTGTGGCCGGAAAACGCCGACCAACTTTCGCCAAAGGCCCGTGACAATATTCTTGCAACTGTACCCCTTGGACACCTGGGCAGTGTCGACGATATTGCACAAACCGCGTTGTTTTTAATCAAAGACGCGACCTACATCACCGGACAGATCATCGCCGTAGATGGCGGAAAACACCTTTCCTGATGGTAATTCCCGAGCGCGCTTGACCTGTATCAACCCCCGCAGGCAAAAACCTTCTGTCACCCTTGAAATGGCACCAATAACCCCTAAATTGAGTAGTGCAAACGCACAAAGTAACCCAACCAAGGAGGTTAACCATTATGAATCTTATACCCAGAAACAATGTGTTCGATATCGACCGGTTGTTTGAGGATTTTTGGACGCCGGTGGCCAAGGGCGAACTTGCGGAAAAAAGTTTTTTCTCCCCGCGGGTGGATATCAAGGAACTGGATGACCATTACGAAATTACCGCGGAGCTGCCTGGCGTTGACAAAAAAGATGTCGACATCAGTCTGACCGACGGTATATTGACCATTACCGCCGAATGTACCAAGGAAGAAAAAGAGGAGAAAAAAGGCAAGGTTATTCGCCAGGAGCGGCGCTATGGCAAGTACCTGCGCAGTTTCAACCTGGGCGGCAACGTGCACGAGGAAGATATCACGGCGTCGTTCAAGGACGGTGTACTGTCTGTCAAAGCGCCGAAAATTCCGGAGCCCTCGCCCAAACAACGGCGTATCGAAGTGCATTGACACTGAGCGCTACTGTAGCAGCCAAGTTAAGTGCGGCGAAAGTCCTGCTTTCGCCGTACTGTTTACCGCGTGCCGAGGGTAACCACGAAAGTCGCGGCCGACGTTCTAGTGGGGCTGCCAGCAAAAAGGTATCGCCCACAGTTTTTGGCGTGCCTGGTCGTAGTCTCGCCAGAGACGAGCGTAGGTTTGCCGGAGCAACGGATGGCGCTCCTCACCCGCGATATCCGCCAGAGGTAACAGGACAAATGCATTTTCCACAATTTCCGGGCGTGGTAATTGCACGCCGTCGACTTCTCCAAAAGCGTCCCCATGGGTAAGAATATCAATATCCAGCGTGCGCGCACTGAATCGCGGCCCACTACGATTGCGCTGGTTGGCCTCCTCGATATCCCGCAGCACCTGCGTTAGCGCGGCGACTGACAACTGCGTGTCAAACCCCGCCACCAGGTTATAGAAATTGTCCCCGGTAAAACCTACGGATTCACTTTCGTAGACTGGCGATAATGTTAATGGCGCGAAGCACTCATGCAGCGCGTCGAGACAGGCATTAATGTGCTGCGTGCGGTTTATGTTGCTACCGATGCTGACATAGACGCGGGTCATTGCGGGCGAGTACCCCGTTCAATCACGATACCCACGTCCCGCGAACCGCGCAGCGCGCCCGGCTTACTCAGCCGCAAGCGCACCCAGGGCACCTGGAACTCGGACAGGACAATTGCGGTGATCTCCTCGGCGAGGCGCTCCACTAACAGGCATTCGCTGGCTTCCACAAACGCAATCAAGCGCTTGGCCACGGCCTTATAGTTGAGGGCGTATTGAATATCATCGGTTTGCGCGGCGCGCGCAATATCGGCGGCCATATCCAGATCCAGGGAGATAGTCTGGCGCACCTCCCGCTCCCAGTCGTAGATACCAATAATGGTGTCGATCCGCAGATCGCGAATATACACAATATCCATCATTACTCCTGTGTGTTACCGGCAAATGATCCTGCCGGTCCGGCAGCGTCGGTCGACAGATCACGCTCCCGGTTATGCAGCGCAGGCAGGGTATCCATGGGCCAACGCGGCACCGCGCGAATTGTCAGGTCGTCCGCCTGACCGGCCAGCAGTCGCTGGCAACCTGCATAGGCGATCATCGCGCCATTATCAGTACAAAAACGCAGTCGCGCGTAATATGCCTGCGCGCCAAGCTTGGCCAGCTCCACCTCCAGACGCTCCCGCAAACGCTGATTGGCCGATACACCACCGGCTACCACCAGGGTGTGTAAGCCCGTTTCCATCACCGCGCGACGGCATTTAATCGCCAGGGTATCCACCACCGCTTCCTGAAATGCACAGGCAATATCGGCCATGGTTTGCTGGTCAGGCAGCACATCGTCGCCCCTGTGGGCCGCAATGGTATTCAGCGTGTAGGTTTTCAATCCGGAAAAGCTGAAATCCAGCCCCGGGCGATCGGTCATGGGGCGGGGAAACCTGAACCGCGTCACATCGCCACGCTCGGCCAGACGCGCAATGTGTGGCCCGCCGGGATAATCCAGGTCCAGCATCTTGGCGGCCTTGTCAAACGCTTCGCCCGCAGCATCGTCCTGGGATTCCCCCAGAATTTGATACTCCCCAATCCCGGCGACTTTGACCAGCTGGGTATGCCCGCCAGATACCAGCAGGGCGATAAACGGAAATTGCGGCGGATTTTCCTCCAGCATCGGCGCCAGCAGGTGCCCTTCCATATGATGCACCCCCACTGCTGGGACGCCCCAGGCATAGGCGAGAGAACGGCCCAGGGAGGCACCCACCAACAGCGCGCCCACCAGGCCGGGGCCCGCGGTATAGGCAATGCCACCGATATCCGCTGGCTGGGAACCCGACTCCGCCAGTACTTTGCGGATCATCGGCAGTAATTTGCGCACGTGGTCGCGAGAGGCGAGTTCCGGCACCACACCACCGTACTCGGCGTGAATTCCGATCTGACTGTACAACGCATCCGCCAGCAGTCCCCGTTCGTGATCGTAAACGGCTACCCCCGTTTCATCGCAGGATGTTTCGATGCCTAAAACGCGCATTTCGTGTCCAAATTGGTGGGTGAACAGGTGCAGAACCGGTGCAGGGTGCGATGATAAGGGTGTTAAGCGGTTAAAACCACTCCAATTTCAGCGAGTTATCTACTTCCAACCGGGTAAAAATCTTTTGCAACTGGGCCTCAGCGCGTTTAGAATACGCGACCCTGAGACCGGCCGTCAGTGGGACGCCGAATTTTAACCACCCAATGGGATAGAGGATTCATGCCTTCAGTACGCTTAAAAGAAAACGAGCCATTTGATATTGCACTGCGCCGCTTCAAACGTTCCTGCGAAAAAGCGGGCGTTCTCGCCGAAGTACGCCGCCGCGAGTTTTACGAAAAGCCGACCTGGAGCCGCAAGCGCAAGGCCGCAGCAGCCGTTAAGCGTCATGCCAAAAAAGTACAGCGCGAAACCCGTAAATTTGTCCGTCTGTATTAACCTGCGGCGCAACCTGCCGCGTCGCCGACATTAACGTTGTCCGGTGTTACCCCGCGAGTTCTATGCCGGTAACACCGCTGTCGGTAGCGATAATTAGTTTTTCACCAGCACAGAGACACTGGCCATGAGCGGCAGTCTGCTTAAAACCCGCCTCAGCGACGCCATGAAAGAAGCGATGCGCGCCAGGGATAAAGCCCGACTCGGCGCCATCCGTTTGATTCTGGCGGATATCCAGCGTATTGAAGTGGACGAGCGCTGCTCCGTCGACGACACGCGCATCCTTGCCATTCTCGACAAGATGACCAAGCAACGTCGCGACGCCATGCAACAATTTGTGGCGGCCGAGCGCCACGATCTTGCGGCTCAGGAGCAGTTCGAGCTCGACCTGATCGCCGAATTTTTACCCGCCGCCCTCTCCGCCCCCGAGCTCGACACCCTGATCAGCCAGGCCGTCGCGGCCAGTGGTGCCGAATCCGTGCGCGACATGGGTAAGGTTATGGCCATTCTCAAACCCCAGGTGCAGGGCCGCGCCGACATGGGCGCCGTCAGCCAGCGCATCAAAGCCCTCCTCGCCGAATAGGCCAACACCGCGGGCCACTTAACGGCCAATCTTTTGCGAATAGCCTAAACTTTACCAAAGAGACTAAACAGTGCACCAGCGGCGTGCTTCAATACTCCGTATCTTCCCGCAAGCTTAGACCGCGAGCCCTGCATGGCTGAACGCATCCCGCAAGCTTTTATCGACGACCTGCTGGATCGTGTCGATATCGTGGATATCGTCGGCTCACGGCTGGATCTGCGCAAATCCGGCAAAAATTATTCGGCACGTTGCCCATTCCACGACGAAAAGACCCCCTCCTTCTCCGTCAGCCCGGACAAACAGTTCTTCTACTGCTTTGGCTGCGGCGCCGGCGGCAACGCCATCGGCTTCGTGATGGACTACGACCGCATTGGCTTCCCCGACGCGGTTGAGTCGCTGGCCCATCGGGCAGGCATGCAAGTGCCCAAAACCACCAACCGCGACAGCGGTCGCGACCAGCACCGCAAGCTGCTGTATCAAATTCTTGAGCAGACCGACCACTACTACCGCCAGCAATTGCGCCAGCACTCGGCGGCCAAAACCTGTATCGACTACCTCAAGCAACGGGGCCTGTCCGGCGAAATCGCGCAACGCTTTGGCCTTGGCTTCGCCCCACCCGGCTGGGACAACTTGTTGCACGCCCTCGGTAACGACGAAAGCCGCATCGGACTACTTAAAGAAGCCGGCATGCTGGCGGAAAAGGAGGAGAACAATCGTGTCTACGACCGTTTCCGGCAACGCATTATGTTCCCGATTCGCGATACGCGCGGCCGTACCATCGGCTTCGGTGGACGTGTACTGGGGGACGATAAACCCAAATACCTCAACTCGCCGGAAACGCCGCTGTTTCACAAGGGCCGCGAACTCTACGGCCTGTACGAGGCGCACCGCAGCCTGCGGGAAATCCCCAAACTGCTACTGGTGGAAGGTTATATGGACGTGGTGGCCCTCGCCCAACACGGCGTGCACAACGCCGTAGCCACTCTTGGCACCGCAGCGACTGTCGAGCAACTCGACAAATTGTTCCGCTACACCAGCGAAGTGGTCTTTTGTTTCGATGGCGACGACGCTGGGCGCAAGGCGGCAGTACGCGCCCTGGATACCGTGTTACCTATTATGAATGACGGGCGCAGCGCAAAATTTCTGTTCCTTGACGAAGGCGAAGATCCCGATTCCGTGATCCGCAGCATCGGTCGGGATGCATTTCTCGCACTGATAGAGGGCGCCGCTCCGTTGTCGCAGTTCCTGTTCACCTCCGTGAGCGCCGGACTCAACCTGGAAACCCCCGACGATCGCGCGCGCCTCAGTACACTGGCCGGACCGCTGATACAGCGCCTGCCCAACGGTGTCTTTCGCCAGCTGCTGATTAAACAACTCGCCGAACGCACCGGCATGGAGGTCGAAGCGCTTGGTATAATTATGGCGCCACCCGATCCGCCGCCACCGGCCTGGGAGGACGATCATTGGCAGGGCGCCACACCGGATGATAGCGACATGTCGGGCTATGCGGACGCTCCCCCGCCCTATCAGGTCATCGCCAGAAGGCCTCACCAGCCCCTGTTGCGCGCGCCGTTTCGCCCCCTCGCCAAGCGCGTGAAACTGCCGCCGGTACAACGCCTGATCGCCATCCTGGTCCACGAACCTAGCCTGCTCACCAGCGTGGATGATATCGAACCGTTGCGTCTGCTGGAGATGGAGGGCATGTCCATGCTGACTGCCCTGGTGGGGGTGTTACGCGACAACCCCGAGTACACCCTGAACCATATTCTCGGCTACTGGCGCGGCGTCTATGGTCAGGAACAGGGGGAATTACTGGCACATATCGCCGCCACCGACCTGGCGCAGGCCCCGGATCGAACCGCGGAAGAAAGGCGCCGCGAGCTGACTGACATTCTGGCGCGACTGACCCGCGACGCGCGGCGCGCCGAACCACCAGAGGCCCAACTACAACACCTGCTTAACAAGGGCATCCTCGACGCAGAAGACCGTAAACAAGCCTTCGCCATCTGGCACACGCTGTCCGAAAGTGAACCGGAGCACGAGTCGATACTCAAAATAAAACAACTTCTCGCCAATAACGGGCAGGAGACAATCGGATAGCGACAAGTGCTTGTTTTATTGGGACACGCCCCCATTTATTCGCTATAATCGCGCGCTTATTTGCGCGCCCTCACCCAGCCCCACCCAGACGATGAGATTTCTATGAGCGATGCCACCCAGCAACAGTCGCGGATCAAGGAACTAATTACCAAAGGCCGCGAACAGGGGTTTCTGACCTACGCCGAAGTGAACGACCACCTGCCGGAAGACATTTCCGATCCAGATCAGGTCGAAGACATTATTCAAATGATCAACGACATGGGGATTAGCGTCTTTGAGACCGCGCCCGATGCCGACACTCTGTTAATTACCTCCGGCGACAACACCGCCGATGAAATTGCCGCTGCCGAGGCGGCGGCGGCCCTCGCCGCCGTGGAAACCGAGCAACACCGCACCACCGACCCGGTACGCATGTATATGCGCGAAATGGGCTCCGTGGAACTCCTCACCCGGGAAGGTGAAATCGCCATCGCCAAACGTATCGAGGAAGGCATTCGCGAAATCATGTCCGCCCTCTCCGAATGGCCCACGGCGGTTGACCAGATTCTTGCCGAATACGCACTGGTAGCCACCGGCGAGCGCAATCTGACGGATATTATTTCCGGCTACCTGAATCCGGTTGAAAACGTACCATCCGCCCTCGAACAGAGCATTCTGAAAAATCTTCAGGAAAACGAAAAGAAAAACAAAGACGACAGCGACGACGACAGCGACGACGATAGCGATGACGACGATTCGAGCAGCGACAACGATGGCGGTCTCGACGTCGAAGAGGCCGTGCGCCGCTTTGACGCCATCAGCAAACAGAACGAAAAAACCAAACGGTCACTGGCCCGCCAGGGTCGCAACCACAAAACTACGCAGAAGAATCTCGAAGAGCTCGGCCAGCTGTTCAAATACCTGAAGCTGCCGCCGCGCCAGTTCGACCCGCTGATCGTGGATGTACGTCGCGCCCTGGACAAAATCCGCGTACAGGAGCGGGCCATCATGGCCCTGTGCGTGCGCCAGGCGAAAATGCCGCGCGAAGACTTTATCGAAAGCTTCCCCGGCAACGAAAGCAACGACAAATGGATTAGCAATCTGGCGCGCCGTAAAAAGCCCTACGCCGCTCAGATCAAACTGATGCAGGAAGACGTGCAACGCCATCAGCAAAAATTGTTGGTCATTGAAGAAGAATGCAGCCTGACCGTCACCCAGATCAAGGATATCAACCGGCGTATGTCCATCGGCGAAGCCAAAGCGCGCCGCGCCAAAAAGGAAATGGTCGAGGCCAACCTGCGCCTGGTGATTTCCATCGCTAAAAAATACACCAACCGCGGCCTGCAGTTCCTCGATCTTATTCAGGAAGGCAATATTGGTCTGATGAAAGCCGTGGACAAATTTGAATATCGGCGCGGCTACAAATTCTCCACCTACGCCACCTGGTGGATTCGCCAGGCCATCACCCGCTCCATCGCGGATCAGGCGCGCACCATTCGTATTCCGGTGCATATGATCGAGACCATCAACAAACTTAACCGCATCTCTCGACAAATGGTTCAGGAAATGGGTCGCGAACCCACCCCAGAAGAGCTGGGTGTACGTATGGAGTTACCGGAGGACAAAATACGTAAAGTCCTTAAAATCGCCAAGGAACCCATTTCCATGGAAACCCCTATCGGCGACGACGAAGACTCCCATCTGGGGGACTTTATCGAGGACGTCAACGCCGACTCCCCGGTCAACGCAGCCACCCAGGAAAGCCTGACCGAAGCGACCCGCGAAGTGCTTAACGGCCTTACCGCGCGGGAAGCCAAAGTACTGCGCATGCGCTTTGGCATCGACATGAACACCGACCATACCCTGGAAGAAGTCGGCAAGCAGTTTGACGTCACCCGCGAGCGTATTCGCCAGATTGAAGCCAAGGCCTTGCGCAAACTGCGCCACCCCAGCCGCTCCGATCATATGCGCAGCTTTCTCGACGAATAAACCGTTAGCGGCGCACACAGCACAGCTGGTGAACTACCCCCGAGCCTTTTATAATGCCGCCCCTGGTGCCAGGGCGGCGGGTTTTAACGCAATATCCGCGGATCGACCGGAGCTGCCGTTGAATTTTTGCTGCCAGGCAAGGAGCCGCGCAGCAAGATGAGGGAGCATACATAAAGTATGTGACGGAAGATTGCGAGCAGAGCCTGCCCCGCGATGCGTTTTGGGCATGCGACACAGCATCGCAGCAAAAAGACAAGTTTAAGGGCCCATAGCTCAGTTGGTTAGAGCAGTCGACTCATAATCGATTGGTCCCAGGTTCAAGTCCTGGTGGGCCCACCAATTAATCCATCATCTCAAAACCCTATAACGCAACGAGCACCCAACCCTCCAATTTGCTCGATGTATCTGTCAGTCACGTGCATAAATTAAGCCCCCAGCGCATCGGCAAGCGCCCTCAGTAATTTGCCACCATCGCCGCGCCACGCGCTACCGTGCATGCAGGCCAGGGTTTTCGGTTCAGTGGCGGCGAGACGTTCGAGCATAGCGCGGGTGTTGGGCGCGTGGGAGTAGTAGTCCATCTGTTTGCGAAACACTTCGCTGGGACCCAGAATGTCGCCTTCTGTGACGGCGGGCAGGTCGGTGCCGCTCTGGGTGAACAGATCGCCGCACATCAAGGTTTTGGTGGTTTCCTCAAACAGGTAACCACATTCCCAGCCGTGGGGAAGGTGGGGGGTATCGAACCAGCGCACGCTGTGGCTGCCCAGCGACACCAGCTCGCCGTCCTCGAGAGTCCGCGGGGGACGCTCGGCAATATCGTTAATCGACGTCATGCCCGCCACCCGACTACACAGGGCCACCGACTGCGGCGCTGCCGCAAGCCATTCGTTAAGCGAACCGCACTCGTCCCCTTCCACGTGGGAAAATGCGATATAGCGCAGGCTTTCCACCGGTAGCACGGTGGCTACGGCCTCGCTAATCAATGGGAACATCTGCCGCGGCCCGGTGTGAAACAGCAGGGGCTCGTCGCTGGCAATCAGATACTGGTTAAACGAAAACCCCACGCCATTTGGAAAGGACAGGGGCGTGTTGATGCGATAAATTCCGTTGGTGACTTCGTGGACGTTGGTGCCGGACTGCTGGTTGGTAATGGTCATTATTATTGCCTCTTGTATGACGATTTACCTAAGATAGTACCAAACAGGTTTGATTGCATACACTTTTGTACCCCTCCCCTGTCGCAGCGCATGGGTGTTTGGCGAGGTGTATGGCGCCCAATATCAGCCCGCACCCCATTAGTGCACTTCAATTTATCAACTTAGGTTGTGCACTCGGTGCACCCAGCCGGTAAAATGGCCCCGGATGCAACCTACGAGTAGCGTATGACAGACACCATTCTGGTGACCGGCGGGGCGGGTTATATCGGCGCCCACACCTGCGTGGAGCTACTGATAGCGGGCTACCAGGTGGTGGTGCTCGATAATCTAACCAGTGGTTCTGCCCGTGCCCTGGAGCGGGTTGAGAGGATTGCCGGGAAACCGGTGACGCTGGTTACCGGTGATGTGCGCAATCAGGCTCTGTTGAACCGACTCTTCGCCAGCCATCAGTTCAGCGCGGTGGTGCATTTTGCAGGGCTTAAAGCGGTGGGGGAATCCTGCGAAATGCCCCTTACCTACTATGAAAACAACGTGAGCGGCACCATTGCCCTGTGTCAGGCGATGGCGGCCCACGGGGTCAAACAGCTGGTATTCAGCTCGTCGGCCACGGTGTATGGCAAGCCTGCGTTGCTACCCGCAACCGAGGATATGCCACTGTCGGCGACCAACCCCTATGGTCGCTCCAAACTGATTATTGAGGAAATACTGCGGGATCTGTACCGGTCCGATCCCGCCTGGAGCATCGCTCTACTACGCTATTTTAATCCTGCCGGTGCGCACCCCAGCGGCCTGATTGGCGAAGACCCAAACGGTGTCCCCAACAACCTGATGCCCTATATCGCCCAGGTGGCCGCCGGCACGCTGCCACAGTTACAGGTGTTCGGCGACGATTACGACACTGCGGATGGCACGGGGGTGCGAGACTATATTCACGTGGTCGATCTCGCCAGAGGGCACGTGCAGGCGATTCGCAAATTAAGCGCCGAGCCGGGCCGGTGTGACGCCTGGAACCTGGGTGTGGGCAAAGGCTATAGCGTGCTGGAGGTGGTGGCGGCATTTGCACGCATCAGCGAGCAAAATATCCCCTACGTGGTCAGCGAGCGGCGCCCCGGCGATATTGCCGCCTGCTATGCAGACCCAGGCAAAGCCGAGTTGGACCTCAATTGGCGTGCCACGCAAACCCTGGACGATATGGTGCGCGATGTATGGCGTTGGCAGACGGCTAATCCGAGTGGTTATGGTCAGTAGCACGCTCTGCTCCTGGTTGTTCTATCCCTTCCACAACATACTGCCAACGGTAATAGACTAGCCATGCAGATTGCTTTTATTCTGTACAAATATTTTCCCTATGGCGGCCTGCAGCGGGACTTTTTACGTATCGCTCGGGAGTGCGCCGCGCAGGGTTGCGAGATTCGCGTGTACAGCATGGACTGGGAAGGTGAACACGAACCAGGTTGGGAAATCCGCCTGTGGCGCCCATTTGCGCTTACCGGCCACAGCCGCAACGAACGGTTTCAGCGCTGGGTGTATACGGATCTTGCACAGCGACCTGTGGATGCCGTGGTCGGTTTTAACAAGATGGCAGGACTGGATGTGTATTATGCGGCAGATGGGTGTTACGAGGCCAAAATCAGCAGCCAGCGGGGCAGCTGGTACAAACACCTGGGTCGTTACCGTCATTTTGCGCGCAACGAGCAGGCAGTATTTGCAGCTCACGGAAATACGGAAATCATGATGATATCCCGGGTACAACAACCTTTTTTCGAACACCACTACGGCACACCACCGGAACGCTTTGTGCTGCTGCCCCCGGGTATTGCGAGGGATCGTCGCGCACCCACCAATGCGCCACAGCTGCGCGCGGACTTCCGTAAGGAGTTTGCGCTGGCCGAGGACGAGCGGTTAATACTGATGATCGGCTCGGGATTCAAAACCAAAGGCCTGGATCGGGCGTTGCGCGCGCTGGCCGCACTGCCGCCCGCCCAACGCACACACACGCTCCTGTTTGTGATTGGCCAGGACAACTCGCGGCTCTTTAAACTTCAGGCCGCGCGCCTGGGAATTGGCGAGCGCGTCACATTTTTTGCCGGCCGGGACGATATTCCTCGTTTTCTGCTCGGTGCCGATTTGCTGATTCACCCCGCCTACAACGAAAATACTGGCACTGTCTTACTCGAGGCGCTGGCCGCCGGCTTACCGGTACTGTGTACGGACGTATGCGGGTACGCCCATTACATCGCAGAAGCTGACGCGGGCGTGGTGCTGACCTCCCCCTTTGAGCAAGCCAATCTGGACAACACCCTCGCAACCATGCTGACATCGGAACAACGTGTAGAATGGCAACGCAATGCGCTGGCCTTTGCCGACCGGGCAGATATTTACAGCTTGCCGCAACGGGCCGCGGAGCGAATTATGGCTCGCGCTCGCCTGCACACTCCAACCAATACTGCTACCAAGGTCAGCACATGATCTGGTTGCGCAACGATTTAAAAAAAATCTGGGGCGATGGCGACCCTTTTGCGCGTGTAAAAAACATCAAAGGGAAAATTTATCGGGAGATGTCGGGCCGACGCACACTACAATTCCAGGAGGGCGACGAGTCGTATTTTTTGAAATTGCACCTGGGTGTCGGCTGGCTGGAAATTATCAAAAATCTGGCTCTGTTGCGCTTGCCAGTGCTTAGTGCGCGCAATGAATACGACGCCATTCGCCGCTGTGAGCGCCTGCACGTGCAGACCATGTCGCCGGTTGCCTTTGGAGTAAGAGGCCGCAATCCCGCGCGGCGGCAATCGTTTATCGTCACCGAGGATCTGGTGCACACCATCAGCCTCGAAGATTTATGCCAAGACTGGCCGCGCAACCCGCCACCCTACTGGTTGAAAACGGCGTTAATTAATCAGGTTGCGGATATCAGCCGACGCCTGCACGACAACGGCATCAATCATCGCGATTACTACATCTGTCATTTTTTATTAAAAATTCCCAACGGCATCGCTGCGCTCACCCCCCGCGATTTGCGACTATATCTGATCGACCTGCACCGTGCTCAGCTACGGGTTGAAACACCGCGACGCTGGATCATCAAGGATCTTGCAGCGCTATATTTTTCAGTACTGAACATTGGCTTGAGCGAGCGGGATTTGCAGCGCTTCGTGCGTCGTTACACGGGCCTGCCGTTGAAGCAGGCCATGGTCGAACATGAATGGTTATGGCGACCGCTGATTAAAAAAGCCGCCAAACTACAACGGCGGCAGGCACGTTACGGCGGAGAGTTATAAACCTATTAATCCGCAAGGCAGATCGAAATTCGAATAAAAATGGCGCCCAATCCAAACCACCCCAATGATTTGATGAATCGTATTGCAATGCGCCATTTATCCTTTTCATAGATTAACCAGAAGGACCTGCTATGCGCTCGAAAGCTGCTTGAAAATTCTGAGTTATTTCCGTTTTCAAAGCGCCTAATTCAATTGGCGCAGGTGACCAGTCTATTTTTTTTGCTAACTTAGCGTTGATTAATGGCGCCAAAATACCTGACGTTTTTACATAATTAATTTTAATAAGATCAGAAATTATTTTTACTCGATAATCATCGCGCTTAGCCGAATCATAAAGAAAAATCACAGGGATACCCATGGCGATGCAAGGCATTGCGCAATGTATTTTTGAGGTTATCACGAGCTTCGCCCGATCGCGGTATTGCGCCAAAAGCTCCTCCGCGAGTGCCAGTTTGAGTTGGGTATTGGTAATTGGAAGCCGCACTCTGGCCTGATCAACCATGATCGCCTGACGGCGAATTTCCTTTGGAATGGCGTAACGGGCATTTTTTGAAATCCCAACAATAAATACTTGCCCATCTTTCGGCACGTCTTTGCGCCTGGGAAGCGTGAGCGTGACACAACGACTATAATAAGCTTCAACACCATGTCGAGCCAATATCTCCATTGTACCCTTGTCTCTACAGCCAATGGGCTGCCAACGTTTAAGATAAGCAATCCCACTATCACTACAAACAACTTTTTCCGTTTTGGACGTCATATGAAATGAGAAGAAAATTGGCTTTACCATCGGGGATGGAGGCCAATTTTCGGTATTCATAAAAAACCCGTTTAGCGGTACGGCGCATGATTCTGTTACTTGATTTAGAGCCTCGCGACATACATATCCATCAACTCGAGGCAAAAGCCGACTAACCGCCAGCGTTTGAATATCGTCGCCGAGATTAAAAGAGTTTTCAAAAACCTTTCCCGTATACTCCAAGACACATACTTTTTTAAATAGAACATTTACCATTATATTTTTCGCTGTATCTTTCTTACAATACGCCTCATATTACTAACCACCCTTCGCCCTTTCATAATAATTTTGTTCATATATTTTGGTCGATCAACAATATGCTGCCATGACTGATATATATCGGTACCACTCAACCCAGCCGACTGCATGGCCAATATATTATCCTGAGTAAATTTAACTAGCGATTCGTCGTAAATAAGCAACTTACGGATGTCAGTCGCCCGCAATCGGGAGGGGAACGTCGTTGCCATATCAAGCACACCCATTGCGTAGAGGCTTGTCTTGGTTCTAAGGCATTTTTCACAACGCTCACAGTTGTATGCACCATCGACACTCTCCCAACATACTCTAAGGTGATTTAATACAAGTTGATTTTTTGCAATCGTTGTAATTTTTTCTGACCGGCTTGCTTCACAGCCATCGTGGATAATTTCAAGTTTTCCATCGGAAAACAGCGGGTCGGTTTCGGGATGCGAACCCCAGGGAATTAAATTTTTATGCTCAAACGAAGATGGAATATATAGGCGATCCAGATAATCGCTCAATTGCCGCGCAACGGCACCAAGACCATAGCCATGTGCGTGGGCTCCCCAGCGACCATAGTCTCTGTATACCCGTATACTGTTTGTTTCAATCTGGACGAAGCGAACACCGGTTTCAGCCTCTATAGCTCGCCCCATAGCAGTAATCGCCGCCCTCCTGGGGGTATCAGTCAGCTTCACATCATAACCGTGAACATAGATCAGGTCAGTGATATCGCTCTTATTCTTAATAAACGTATAGAATGAATCCACACCGCCGGTAAAGAAGCTACCAACCCTCCCCGTTTTAGGCATGTCTCGCTCAATGACTGTGTCCGCAACCAGTTTGATTTTTTGGTAACTGGGAAACCAATCAGTGAATGTCTCAATTAATCGTTGTTGATTATGAATGAATGCAGAGGAGATCGGATCAATAATGTGAAGATCCAGGCCATGTTTCATGCCACCCAATGCACCCATCGCGACCGCAGACTCTGCGCTGGCATTGAGCTTTACATCGTCTGATGCAAAGTACAGGTGGTAACTACGGCCATTAATGGACAGGTCGTAATCCACCCGATTGCCGTTAACGACACCACCCGTTATTGTTATGTCCTCGTCCGTTAATGCCATAGGGCCAGACTCATCTTCCCTGTTATGTAACACTTATGTCGGAGAATTTTACCTGAAGACCATTACGCCGTACAACCACAGCATCCACGGTATCACCAAATTTCGCTATATTTGCACCAAGCACGCGACGCACCAAACTCTGTTAAATCAATAGTCAAAACTCAGTTCTAAAAGGGTGGGCCAACCTCAAGCGAAATCACCCACGCGGTGCAAATGTAACCTGCTTTAATGCTACTCTAGTGAGCAAATCACAACCTGTACCCAATCGACCAGATCGCTAGACACGAATTCGCCCTGAGTGATATGAGGGCACGTATCTCTTAAGTACTCCTAAATTTGGGTTACTTGTACCTATTACCGTTTGAAGAAGCTAACTCTTCATCCGACAACAATCTGACAACGGTAAGCCACGCTCCCACTTGCATACCAAAACTGGCCAACATGTAAGCATCCCCCCAAGAGACACGACGTTAACACACCTCAATACGGCCATACGCCTATCGAATTTGGCGCATTACTCCTTCTCACAAAAAGGCCTGGAGATGAGCGACGAACTATAAGCCCTCAATGTATTCAAAAAGAACCCCCTCCAAGACTATAATGAGCCATATCAAATTTAATCACCCCTGGCCATAATAGAAGAAAGATATTGGATGAAAGCCCATCAACTGTTATTCAGCATAATTATCCCATCATACAACTACGGGCTTTCACTAGGCCGTGCGATTGAATCAGCCCTGTGTCAGGTTGGCGACGATTACGAACTAGTCATTATCGATGATGGTTCCACCGATAATACCGCAGATGTTGTCAGCGCCCTCCAGTCAAAGCATCCCTCTCGCATCGCATATTACACCCAGGAAAACGCCGGCCCAGCCGCTGCCCGCAATCGAGGTATAGATGTGAGCACTGCTCGCTATCTAGTTTTCCTCGATGCCGATGACGCGCTGACAGAATCAGCCTTGCAGCTTTTCCGCGATAGAATTAACCTACAACCTGATGCTGGAATAATAATCGGCGGCCATTTGAGTATCAGCCAACGCGGAACCGAAGAGCAAGCACGTTATCGTTCACCCGGCATTCTTCCTGTTGATTCGTTATCCCGGCTGCGGGCCTACCTGCTGGATAAATCTTTGACGATATCAAACGGGGCCTGCGCTATACGCCGCGATGTATTTGATCAATACAGATATCCGGCGCACTTTAGGAGCAGCGAGGACATTCCGGTATTTGCTTATATCCTGGCTAATTTTTCAGTATCCGCCATCAACCAGCCCATCGCCAAAGTCTACTTACATACAGATAGTTTGCGACATAACGTTCACCACGCCAGAACCATTGGCGACAGTCTTGTGGACGAGGTGTTTTCGCCAGATAGGATGCCTGGTGCCTTACAAGTATTGAAAAAACCGTTTCGCATACAGCGCAACCTGTCGCTGTCACGCACATTCTTCATCGCGGGCGACCATAAGGCCTGTTACCTTTTGTTTATCGCCGCACTAAAGTTAAATTGGCGAGTATTATTTAAATGGTCATACTCCGGTAAAGCCATCCGCGCTTTCCTAAAAAACGGAGCCGAAAAGCGCTGAAAAGGGGCATGCTTTGGCCACGGGCAGTTGTGTTTTAAAGAGTGGTTATCCGTTATCTGGCCGATGAGGCCTGCGCGTACGGCATCGCGCTGCGCCCTGCTATCCGGAGCCTGCCAGTGGAAGGATTATGGAGCCCGAGCCTCGATGCCGCGTCGCGAACGGACAAAGCTATGGCCCTGGCCATGCACCATGACCTGCAGGAGAAACCGCCGATCAAGCAGCGCGTTCGCCGATTGATTCAACGCCTGCTTGCCGCTCGCCGCTGGCCAACTTCGGGCGAGGACAAATTCTTTCGCAAAGCGGTACGCGCTCACGAACTGTTCTGGGTGCGCTCCTTCGACGACTAGCTGGTTGAGCACAGCCAATCACATCACTATGGCATAATGAGCGATCTCCAGAGAAACGATCATGCGCGCTCGCAGCGGGTAAAAACTGATGCCAACCAGGACACTAAAAATAGTACGTAGCCTGCTGTATACGTCCGTTGAGTTGCGCCTGGAATCAAAAAAAATACACCGCCGCCATTCTCCAGCTCCCGCGGATATTGCTGCATGTTAAATCCAGAAAAATACGTAAAAATCTTTCTTAAAAAAAGAAAGGTGCGCCGACAAACGCCGCAAGTGTGGCTTTTACCGAAGGCCCGGCTTGGATATATACAAATCCCCAAAGTAGCGAGCCGCTCCATACGCGCCAGTATTATAGAAATGGCGCGGGGGGAAATGGAACACGGCACGGCCCCACAAGCAATATCTGACTCGGAGGTAGAAGAACAATTTAGCAGCCACATGCAACAGAGAAAACTCGCGGGCCTGAGTAAAGATAATTTTCTATTCGCATTTGTGCGCAACCCTCTCGCCCGCCTGTATTCCGGTTATATGAACAAGCTCATCGATCCACAGTCGAGAGATAGCCGCAACATATTTGCTCACATGGATATGCCAATGGGCATGGACTTCGAAAGTTTTGTTATGCGCGTTGCGGAATTAAAGAATAATGAACTAGATCGTCATCTTAGACCTCAGCACTGGTTCCTGACCTACGAAGGTCGACTGTTTGTAAACTACGTCGGAAAGATGGAAACTTTTTCGGCTGACTGGACCATACTCCAGAACAAATTCGGCTTACCCCACTTATCGCATAAAAATTCGAGTAGTGCGATGGGCATGCAAACTGGGCACCAGTTCACACGCCGGCTCGCAGAAATCGCGATTGAGCGCTACAAGGAGGACTTAGAATTATTCGGATATGGGGATCAGGTGCGGCAATTTATGGGTGGGCTGGATTGATGTATCGGGACCCTCTCAGAATACTTCCCGAGTGCACACCGATTCGTCGGCATAGTTTATTCCGCGCGTCCTGCAACCAGTAGCCACGGACTGCAAACTCGGGCAACTATCGCGGCAGCTTGATCCTCGATTGCGGCATGTAGTGAGAGGATCACCAGTGCGGCAGGATAATATGTCGTCCCGCCTTGAGCTAATTTTTGGACGTTTTAAACGCGATTTTGGTAGCCCGCCGGACGTATGCTAAGCTCTAATCGTGGCGCGAAGCCTGTTTAACCAATTCGCACACGATCTGCGCAGGCCACGCTGCCCTTAAACCACTTTCTGCTTAAGCCATGCTAAAAAAATAACATTCATAGCGATGACGTCCATGAAAAAAATTCTGTTTATCGCACTATTGATATTCGTCGCCTGGAAACTATCCAACGGGCCAGGCGAGGTAACCCTCGGCCCTGGCGTCATGGCGAAGGAGGCCCCTGTGCAACAGGATGCGGTTTCTCTACAAAAATTCCAACTGGACGATTACGAAATCATTCCGGCGGCGCGCTTTGATATCAGGGCCAAGGTGCTGGGCAGCAAGAGCTACACCTTTGGACGCGAAGCGGATGTGTCACCGATTGATCTCACTTTAGGATGGGGGCCCATGTCCGACGAAAGTATTTTGCAGAAAATACAAATTTCGCAAAGCAATCGCTTCTATCGATGGCGCGTGGAGGAGTTTCCGATCCCCCGTCGCGAGATCGAAACGAACAGTGCCAATATGCACATGATTCCAGCCAACAAAATTATTGCGAGTAAAATAAAGGCTGCGCGCCACGGGGATATCATCACACTGTCTGGCCACCTGGTAAACGTCAAAGCCAGGGACGGATGGATGTGGAAAAGCTCCCTGACACGTCAGGACACCGGCAGAGGCGCCTGCGAACTGATCTGGGTTGAGCAATTTGATGTGGTCACTCTGTAAACCGCCAATCCATTAGTAGATACAAACAGTGGAAGCACGACAACGCTCCTGCTACGCAACAATGCTACACTTTGTAAAATTCCAGATAACATACGGGGATCACTATGGCACGCGTGGCAATAGTTAAAGAAACAAGCAGCAACGATCCGGTCATCACGGCAATATTTGACTGGGTAACTCAAATGGAAGGCGCTGTACCCAATCATTTTTTTGTCGAGATGAATTTTCCGGAGCACTTCAAGGCAAAACTCGGCGCCACTCGTGTGCTGTGGGAAATGGGCGAGTTATCCCTTGAGGAGATTCAGCACGTTGGTATTCTGGTTTCTCGGGATAATGGCTGCGCCTACTGTACGGCGGCGTTTTGTACGATTCTCAACCATGGTTTGGGAAATCCTGACAGCGACGTTGAAACGCTAGCCAGACAGGGAATTGACGCAGTGACCGACCCGCGCCTTAAAGCGATTCTGACGTTCGCTCTGAAGATCAACAAACATCCGGAGACTACAACCGACGCTGATATGGATGTGTTGCGCGCTCAGGGACTAACTGACAAAGGTATTGTGCAGCTCGTGCACCTGGTTAGTGATTTTGCGTCGTACAATCGCCTTAATCTGGTACTGCAAACCGACTACGATTACCGCGACCTGTGGCGCGCGGCTGCGCAGTTAGAGCCACCCGAATCGTCCTGACTATCGCGGGGTTACCTGCAACAGGAAGCCCCCAATCGCTGTGCCCAAAATCATCGAATCAGGGAGGCGGCGGCGTCGACAGGTCTGCCATAATTACACCTGTTGTAGCCCAGAACAGCAAACACCCTGATGCGTAATAAAATTGATGCTTAATAACTGTGATGCGTAAAAACAATCGCCCAACAACTCGGGGTCGTCATTGGCTCACCAGGGCTTTTTGGTGTGCCCTTGCAGCGTTAGTTGGCCTTCCGGTACTGGTGATAGTGGGCCTGCGCTGGATACCGCCACCCACCAGTGCTTTTATGCTGGGGTGGCATATCGACCATAGCTTCAAGAATCCACCTGTACACGCAAAACTTCACTATCGGTGGTCGCCGTGGGAGCAGATTTCACCATTTGCGCCGCTGGCCATAATCGCCGCCGAAGATCAAAAATTTCCCGATCACTGGGGTTTTGATTTTACCGCGATTAGTGCAGCACTCGACCACAATCAGCGCGGTGGCCGCCTGCGCGGTGCGAGCACCATTAGCCAGCAAGTGGCCAAGAACCTGTTTTTATGGTCGGGGCGCAGTTTTATCAGAAAGGGACTGGAAGCCTACCTGACCCTACTAATTGAAACCCTGTGGTCGAAACAGCGCATTCTTGAAGTCTATTTGAATGTGGTCGAATTTGGCGATGGCGTGTACGGCGTCAATGCCGCGGCCGAACAGTTTTTTGGAACCACGCCGTCGCGACTCAGCCAAACCGAGGCGGCGCGCCTGGCCGCTGTGTTACCAAACCCAAAAGGCTTTAGTGCCGCTCACCCATCGGCGTATGTCTGGCAACGGGTGCGCTGGATCATCGGGCAGATGAATCAGCTTGGCGGTACTGCGTACCTGCAAAAGCTGTGACGGCAACGGACAAATCACCGCCAGCTGCGCAAATTTGCGAATGATGTATCGACGGGTTTCGCAAACTCTCCGATACTGCAAAAATTACGGAAGCTTTTGGGCGATACGTAGCTATGACAAACCGTGACAAAGCATTGCCAGGGCCCAAAAAGTAGACCCTGGCAACCCCGCAGCTCAGTTATAACTTGCTCAACACATGGTCCGCGGCGCTAACCTTAAACTTGCCCGGCTCTTCGATCAGTGCATCGACCACCTTGCCGTTGTCGACGATCAGCGCAAAACGCTGGCCGCGCTTACCCATGCCAAAACCGCTGGCGTCCAGCTCCAACCCCAGTGCCCTGCTGTAATCGCCGTTCCCATCGGCCAGCATGGTCACCTTGCCATCGGCGCCGGCCTGTTTGCCCCAGGCGTCCATCACGAATACATCGTTGACGGCCATGCAGGCGACGGTATCGACACCTTTCGCCCTGAAGGCGCTCGCCTGTTCAACAAATCCCGGCAAATGCTCGCGGGAACAGGTGGGGGTAAACGCCCCCGGCACGGAAAACAATACAACTTTTTTGCCGCTGAACAACGCATCGCTGGTCAGGGAGCCAGGACCGTCTGCCTTCATTATGGTGAAACGCCCTTCCGGGACCTGATCACCTGCTTTGATTGTCATATAACTCTCCTTTCGCTGAATGTCCGGAAGTGGACATTTATTTGTGCCGACCAAAAATTATCGCACCGAAACGTTTAGCTAACCAGCAGCTATTTATACGCCACGCCGATACTGCCGATGGTTTCCCTGGCGATAATGGTTTTCATAATCTGTGCGGTACCATCGCCTATTTGCAGACCCATCACATCGCGCAGCCGTTGCTGGTGGGGCAGATCCATGGTGTAGCCGTAGTGACCATGCAGCAACAGGCAGTTTTGAATAATATCGGTGGACCATTTGGGGCCCATCCACTTCACCATCGCCGCTTCCTTGGTATGCTCGATACCACGATCGCGCATCGCCAGGGTCTGGTAACACAGTGCGCGCACCGCAGCCAGCATACTTTCGTGCTCGGCAAGTGGGAAGGTGGTACCCTGAAATTTAGCCAGCGGGCGCCCAAAAGCTTCGCGCTCCTGAATGTATTGCCAGGTCTCGTCAACCGACGCCTGTGCCGAACCGATGCACTGTAATGCGATCAAGACCCGACTCAGGTCAAACCCTACCATCACCTTGGTAAAACCTTCACCCTCCTTGCCGAGCAAACAGGTTTCGGAAATTTCTACATCATCAAAAAACACTTGCCCGCGACCAACCGGTTTGGTGCCCACATCATCGAAACTGGTACAGGTCACCCCCGGCACATTGAGCGGTGCCAGAAACGCGGAGACGCCGCGAGCACCAGGTTCGTTTTGATCGGTACGCGCGAACAACAGCATCATCTCTGCCTGATCGCTGTAAGTGATGGAGGTTTTTTCCCCATTCAGTATGTAACGATCACCCTTTTTTTCCGCTTTGACCATCAGGCTAGCCGCATCCGACCCACCGCGGGGCTCCGTCAAACCCAGCTGAATCAATATCTCCCCAGCGGCTACCTTAGGCAGAATATCTGCTTTCATGTCCTCACTGCCGTGATCCTGAATCACACCGCCAATAAGCGGCGACGTCATACAGGGGTAGCTCAGGCTAAGATCGGCATAAGCTATCGCTTCACACACCAGGCCGGCTACCACGCTAGATCCACCAATCCCGCCGTATTCCTCTCCCAGGGTCGGCGCCACCAATCCGAGGGCGCCCATTTCCCGCAATAGATTGCGATCAATAACATTCACTTTGTCGCGCGCCATGTAGCCGTCCTTAAGCCGTTCGCGAGCAAAACGCTCGGCAGTATCCTTAATAAATAAATCTTCTTCCGACAACCAGGGCATAGTCATGTATTTTCCTCGTACTTTCAGCGTGTAACGTTAGTGAATTTATTGCGCAGGATTGCGTAAGGTTTTTGCGATCTCTCGTAGTTCAAATTTCTGAATTTTGCCGCTGGCCGTGCGCGGCATTGCCGGGATTACTTCGAGATGCTCCGGAAAATAGTTTTTCGCCAGTTTGTGCTCAACAAGAAATGCCTTCATATCGTTAAACGTAAAATTTGTTCCTTCCTCCAGGGTTACAAAACAGCAACCAATTTCACCGAGACGCTCATCAGGCATAGCCACCACCGCACAATCCACAATATCACGATGCGTATATAGAAGATTTTCAACTTCTACGATCGGTATATTTTCGCCGCCACGAATAATAATGTCTTTGGAGCGACCGGTAATACGGATGTAACCATCTTCATCCATGGTCGCCAAATCGCCGGTATCAAAAAATCCGTCCGCGTCCAGCACGTAGGCTTCCGGTTTCTTTAAATATCCAACAAACGTTGAGGGACTGGCCTCCACCAGACGCCCTTCGACACCCGTGGGCAGCGGGTTGTTCTGATCGTCAACCACTTTGACCGCGCTACCAGGCACCGCCTTACCATCGGTACCCACCACTTTTTCGCGCGGGTCGTCCAGCTGGGTGGTCGTAACCACGCCACACTCGGTCATACCCCATACCGCAATAAGATGAATATCGAGTTTCGCAACGGCCTTCTCTGCGAGGACTCTGGGGATAGGTGCGCCGCCGCACACGAAAACTCGAAAGCGTTCGGAATTACATTCGTCCGCACTTTCCGAGTTAGTTAAATCCGACAGGAAGGGTGTCGCGCCCATAGCAAATGATGCCCGCTCCTCGGCCATCAAACGCCACGCCAGACCCACATTCCAGGTGTCCAGCAAAATCGCCTTGGTTTTCAGTACAATCGGCAACCACATCCCCGCCAGAAAACCGGTTAAATGGGCCAGCGGAGAACCCATAAAAATATTGTCGTCTTCGCTTAGCGCGCAGCGCTCTATCATCTGATGCACGCTAAACAAAAACGTATTAGCGCTATGCATAACGCCTTTGGGCATACCTGTGGTTCCTGAGGTGTACATCAGCAACACCACGTCGTTGGGATTTAATTCTCGTTTCTTAAAAAGGGCCTGCGTGTCACCAGAGACCTTATGCTTGAGTAGAGATTTTTCAAAACTGTTATCGCCCGTTCCGCCTACCACAAACAAATGCCGCAAATGGGGCAATTTGTCCCGCATGTTTTCTATCATTTGTTCGTGGTCGAAACCACGAAATAGCTTTGGTACGATCAGTATTTTTGATTCCGCATAATCCACCATAAACGATAATTCGCGTTCGCGAAAAATCGGCATCAGCGGATTACTCACTGCACCAATGCGCAAGCAGGCCAGGTGGATAACGACAAACTCCCACCAGTTAGGCAATTGAAACGACACCACATCCTGCTTTTCAATTCCAAAGTGCGCTAGCGCTACGGCAACTTGGTTAGCGCGCTCATCCAGCTCGCGATAGGTAACCGTGATTTTTTTGCCACTCTCAGCGCGAAAATCGACAATGGCAATTTCATCGGGATTTTGGGCCAACGCAGCGTCAAAATAATCGAGTAGATTTTTGTCGCGCCACCAACCCTCGCGCTGCATTTTTTCCACACGCGCTGCCGGTAAAATGGGATCAACTATCATTATTCTTTCCTCGTCTAACACATTAAATTATTGGATGGTGCTGCGTTCGCCAGCGTCCACTACACTAAATTTCCGGGCACGGCCACGGACATCGCGAGCATTTGTTGCGCGTAGGTTTTACCCTGTACATCGACATTTAACGACGCCACGCCCCCTTCGCCGAGGGCATTTTCCAGCACAAAATTCATGGCACCAATGCCGGGCAAATCAAAGCGCGTAACGCCTCCCTGCAATACATGGGAAAACCAGTCTGCGACCCTGTCCGGGGTTAGTGCCGCGCGCAGGTACGGCAAATACTCTGCTTTGCGCGCAATCACGCCGATATTGGCATTGTCGCCTTTATCACCGCTGCGTGCGACCGCGAGGGTTAGCAAGGGTACCATTTTTGCGTAACCTGACTCGGGAGTTGCCGCCGGCACTGCGCTGACAGGTATTTTCATATCAGGTGTGAAGGTTGTAGTGCCAGTGAACAGAGGCGCACAGCTGTGCCGCATCCCATTTACGTCGATCTCAACGGAAACCAATTTTTTATCCAGCAAAAAAGAATACAGGCGCACCACCGGCGATACTTTTGGTCGTCCCGGCGCCCCGGCAGCACAGCGGCCCGTGGTGGAACTTAACGCGGAGCCCATAGCTTCGCGGGTAAATAGATCCACTGCCTGAGCCATATCGTGGTGTACCGACATTTTCAACACCACCTCACTGCTCGGCGTCTGCCGCTCAAATTGCTGGGGATTCCACAGGGCATTGGCACCCAGCAGGTCAATGCGAGTTTTGCGAAAGTCAGGCCAGCCGCGTTCCGTAAACAAGCGACTACTACGACGCAATATAGCCTGCCCCATGGCACGGGCCTTGGCCTCGGCGTCAAACCCGGTAATGGTTTGTGTAAAGGTAGCGCGATACCCATCTGGAAAAGTCGCACACACTTTGTAGGTCTCCGTGGGCGGATATCCTTTCGCGCCGCTCACCAGTACGCGATCATCGCCCTGATCCACCAGGGTGACCTGGGAAAAATCACACACCACGTCGGGGACAATATAGGCCTGTGGATCGCCTATTTCATACAGCATTTGCTCGCCCACGGTGTGAACCGACACCAAACCACCGGTAGCCTCGGGTTTGGTAATCACAAAAGTGCCATCCGCCGCGCATTCGGCGATGGGATACCCCATATTGTCCCAACCATCGCAGGACAGTTGCCAATCGGTAAAATTTCCCCCCGTTACCTGGCAACCACATTCAATCAAATGTCCCGCCAACGTGCCCGCCGCAAGGCGATCAAAATCGTCCGGGCGCCAGCCAAACTCGTGAATCAACGGCCCCAGCGTGACGGCGCTATCAACGACCCGCCCGGTAATCACAATATCTGCCCCATCCGCCAGCGCCTGCGCAATGGGAAACGCGCCCAGATAAGCGTTGATGCTCGCAGTTTTTTCGGGAAACGGTTCGCCGGAAAACATTTCCGTTACGCCGCTGGCACGCAGCTGTTGCTCGCGGTCGAGTAAATTGTCGCCTTCTACGATAGCGATTTTAAGATCGACACCCGCCTCTTCGGTTACCCGTTGAATTGCTTTCTGACAGGCTTTTAGATTTACGCCACCAGCATTCGCTACCACTCGAATTCCCTGCGCGGCGATATCCTTGATCAGAGGCTGAAGTATCCCGGTAACAAAATCGGTGGCATAACCCGCATCCTCCGAACGGCTTTTGGCCTTGGCGAGAATAGACATGGTGACCTCGGCAAGATAATCGAATACCAGATAATCGACCCCGCCGGATTTCACCAGCTGTGCGGCACCTTCCGAGCTGTCGCCCCAGTAGCCTGCTGCACCACCGATTTTCACTATTTTATCGCCCATATTTTTTCCCGTATGGCTGAGCTTAACTGTTCGTCGCGCGAATCTCGAGAACGCGGTTTATGCACCAGCTCAAAAGCCGACCGGTCACGCGAGCTCCGCAGCTTGCGGTTCCAGCGCTACCAATACTGACGCGATGTCCACTTGCTGCTCCGCAACCACATGCACCGTTGCCACCGTACCATCACACTCGGCAACCAGCTGATGGAACATTTTCATGGCTTCGAGCGTGACCAATACCTGGCCTTTGCTAACCCTGTCTCCGGGCGCAACCGATACCGCAACAATTTTTCCGCTCATGGGCGCACTCAACAGCCCATTAGTGGCGCTCGCCTCCCGTCGCTCGGAAAAACTGACAGCACGGTAATAACTGGTGACGCCGGACAGATCCAACGCGAGTCGTCCATCGTCGAGAAACCCGTACCAGGCCCCGCGCAACTGGCCATCCTGTAAAAACTGTATAGCACCCGTAACGCCCCTTGGTGCCGCCGTCAATGCCAGTTGATAAACATCCCCATTGACCTGAGTAAGCGTATACCTTAACCCGTCCTGTTCGAGCCGCACTGTTGCGGGCTGATCTTCACCGACCTGCACACGCATCGGCCAGGATAATGTGCCAGCGCTACACCAGCCGTAATTGCGCGCGCTGGCAACCCCCGAGGCATCAACGATAACTCCTCGCTGTGCCAATAACACCGCCGCCAGCGCTGTTGCAGCCCCGTCACTTTGAGGTCTGGCGCAAAGGTGCGGACGTTCCGGCAAAAAAGCGGTAGTCGCGCCACCACCAGCAAAACAGGGGTCGCGCAAAATATTGAGTAGAAATTCCCGATTGATCACCACACCCAGCAAATGTGTATCCTCAAGTGCTGTACGCAAACGTCGCAGCGCCTGGTCGCGATTTACGCCATGGGCAATAACCTTGGCCAGCATCGGATCGTAGTAGGGCGTGACTTCCCGACCTTCGGCAATGCCGCTGTCAACACGAATACCAGCACCTTGCGCTGGTTGCCACGCGACAATGCGCCCCGTTTGCGGTAAATAATCCGCGCTCGGGTCTTCGGCATACAGGCGTACCTCAATAGCATGCCCCTTCAGTTCAATCTGATCCTGAGTCAACGGCAACGCTTCACCCGACGCTACGCGCAACTGCCACTCCACCAGATCGAGCCCAGTGACCAGCTCCGTCACCGGATGTTCCACCTGCAGACGCGTATTCATTTCCATAAAATAAAAACTGCCGTTGGCGTCGAGCAAAAACTCCACGGTGCCCGCACCCACATAGTTCACGGCTCGCGCGGCGGCGACCGCGGCCGCGCCCATGCGCGCACGTAACTCGGCATCCACGGCTGGCGACGGCGCTTCCTCCAGCACTTTTTGGTGGCGGCGCTGGACCGAACAATCCCGTTCACCGAGATGCAAAACTGTTCCATGTCGATCGCCAAACACCTGCACTTCAACATGGCGTACATCAATTAACGCTTTTTCCAGCAACACTGCGCCGTCCCCAAAAGCGCTTTGCGCTTCCGCCGTCGCCTGGACGAGTGCGTCGCCAAATTCTGCTGCTGCCGCCACCAGGCGCATACCGCGACCGCCACCGCCCACCGCCGCTTTGATCATCACCGGGTAGCCAATGCGATCTGCTTCGGCGCGCAAAAACTCAGCGTCCTGATTATCCCCCTCGTAACCTTGAGCACAGGGCACACCGGCGGCGATAACCCGCGCCCGCGCCCGACTTTTATTGCCCATGATCTCGATAGCATCGGGATCCGGTCCGACAAATACCAGTCCGGCATCAATACAGGCCCGGGCAAATTCGGCATTTTCAGAAAAAAATCCATAACCGGGATGAATGGCTTCGGCGCCGCTGTGTCGCGCAGCAGTCAATATTGCCGCACTGTTCAGGTAGGAGTCGCCGACCGGTTCAGCGCCAATGCGCAACGCCTCGTGCGCCGCAATCACATGGGGAGCACCGCGATCCGCATCGCTATACACTGCCACCGTGTGATAACCCAGCGCGCGAGCGCTACGTATGATGCGCACCGCAATTTCACCACGATTGGCCACCAGTATTCGGGTAAATGCCACAGCTATTCCTCTCCCGACAAAGAGAGCCAACGGGCGTTACGTTTTTCCACAAAGGCAGCTTGTCCTTCGCGCCCTTCACCACCGCGATTCAGTTCGGAAAAACGCTCGGCTGCAAATTCAATCAGGCTATCGTCCAGACCCCCGGCCGCCGCGTTCATAATCTCCTTGGTGACCGCACAGGCGCGAGGCCCGCAGGCCGCAATCTGTTCCAGTAGTCGCCCCAACTGTTGCTCCCCTTCCTCCGGCGTTTGAAATAAATAGTGTGCCACACCCAACTGATAGGCCTCTTCACCACTGATGCGACCACCGGTCAGTGCCAAATGGCGCGCTCTGCTCAATCCAATACGCCGTACCACATAAGGCGCAATCTGTGCAGGCGCCACCCCCAATGTGGTTTCTGGCATGCCCATTTTGGCACTGGCGGCCACCAGCGTGATATCCATCAGACAGGCGAAACCAAACCCCCCGCCCATGGCCGCACCTTCCACAAATGCAATTGTGGTTTGCGGTAATTCGGCAATTTTTTTAAACAGCCGCCCGGCGCGCACATTGCGCTCGTACACGGGATCCTGTCCCCCAGTTTTTTCGTCAACCTGCGCGCGCCGTTCCTTAATATCACCACCCGCGCAAAAGTTGTGTTCCGCACCACGCAACACCAGTGCACGGATTTGTTGATTGCCAGCGAGATACTCCGTCACTGCCTGCAATTCGTCGCTCATGCGATTATTCATCGCATTGCGTAGCGCCGGGCGATTCAGCACGATGGTCAGGCACCCTTGCCGTTGGCTTAACAGCAAGGTTTCACAGCTGGGCAATTCGGCGTTCATACGTTTCTCATTTTTATTCCTGCACACTTACATGCGCGCCACACCAAAGGTGTTCGGGCTAAGGCGCGTACGTTCGCAGCGCACGCAGATATCCAGTAGTTCAATCAATAACTGTCGGGTTTTGCGCGGATCGATAATACCTTCATCCCAGACCTGAGATGTGCAATACAGCGCCCGTGAGTATTGATCGTAATACTCGACAATTTCCTTGTGTTGCTGTTCGAGAAACGCCGCGTCCACTGGCTTACCGCGACTCTTCTGTTTACTTTCATAAACGATCGACATTACCGTGGCCGCCTGTTCCCCGCCCATCACGGCTAATTTGCTGTTCGGCCAGGCAAACAAAAAACGTGGGTCGAAGGAGCGACCGCACATGGCATAGTTGCCCGCCCCAAAGGATGCTCCGACCAAAATGGTTATCTTCGGTACCGTGGAGTTAGCAACTGCCTGAATCAATTTGGCACCGTTGACGATCATGCCTTTTTGCTCAGAGTCGACACCGACAATAAATCCCGTGGTGTTCTGTAAAAATAACAGCGGCCGATTGGCCTGACAGCACAGCTGAATAAACTGAGTCGCTTTATTTGCCCCTTCATTAGTGATCGGGCCATTGTTGCCGATAATCCCACACGGCTGACCACCAATTTCGGCGAAGCCGCAGATGGTGTAGGGATCATAATCCGGCTTGAACTCCATAAACTCGGAGCCGTCCACTACCCGCGCGATAATTTCCCGGCAGTCGCAGGGTTGTTTGTAATCCACGGGGACCAGCCCGCACAGTTCGTCGATGGCGTACAAGGGCTCTTTGTAATCGCTAACCGTTCTCGGCGGCAAGCGATCATTCCACCGCAATTGGCGCACGATTTCGCGGCAAATTTCGATGCCGTGGGCATCGTCTTCCGCGACAAATTCCGCCAGCCCAGAGATCCGGGCGTGCATGTCGGCACCGCCCAATTCTTCCTCCTCGGCGATTTCACCGGTCGCCGCCTTCAGTAACGGCGGGCCGGCCAAAAATGCCCGCGCCTGATTGCGTACAAAAATATTGTAATCAGACATGCCTGGCACATAGGCACCGCCAGCGGTGGAATTGCCATGCACTACGGTAATTTGTGGAATGCCGGCCGCAGAAGCCTGGGCCTGTTTTTTAAAGCGGTTGCCGCCCTGATTAAAACCGATGTGCTGATTCAGCAGATTACCGCCACCACTTTGCATCAGCGATATAAACGGCAGACACGCGGTCCTGGCGATGTCCTGTGCGCGATGCAGCTTGTCATAGGTTTTGGATTGATTAGTGCCGCCCTTGATTGCCGCATCATTAATATAAATCATGCAGCGCGTACCGCAGACAACGCCGATTCCAACAATAATACTGGAGCCAAATACGTTTTCGACACCGTCGTCGTCGTGTTCGCCGAGCCCAGCCAACGTGGCCAGTTCGATAAAGGGCGCACCCGGATCCAGCAACAGCGCCAGGCGCTCTCGGGGCAGTATCTGACCGCGCTCCTCGAACAAATCCCGCTTGCTGGCGGACACTTTGTGAACCTGTTGTTCGAGGCGGCGCACTTCGTCCACCAACGCCAGCATTGCTTTGCGATTTTGGCGATATGCCGCGCTGCTTTTGTCCACCCTGGTTTGCAGTACTGACATTACCGTACCTTGCTATTTATTTTTGCCATTCGTTTCATCAGCTTATTTACCACCAGACGACGGATAAATTCCCATTTCCTTGGCAATCACCTGCAACATAACCTCGTTGGCACCCCCACCAATCGAACACAGGCGCGCATCGCGAAAGATACGACTGATCAGGTTGTCCCACATAAAACCCTGGCCACCCCAAAATTGCAGGCAGGCCGATGGCACTGTCTGACCCAGCTGACCCACCTTGAATTTCGCCATGGATACTTCTTTCAGGGCATTTTCGCCGCGCACGTATTTTTCGGCGGCAAAATACAGCAACGCGCGCGCTGCCATAACCTCGGTTTGCAGCTCTGCCAACTTGAAATACACTACCTGATTTTCCAACAGCGGTTTGTCGAACAGCTCGCGCTGCCTGGTGTAGTCAATGGTGATATGTATGGCGTCTTCGATTTGACTCAGGTACTTGGTGGCGGCGGCCAGGCGCTCCTCCTGGAACTGTTCCATCTGGTAGATGAAACCCCTGTTTTCCTCCCCCACCCGATTGCCAACCGGCACCCGCACATCATCAAAATATACCGGCGCGGTGTCTGAACTGCGACAGCCCAGTTTGTCGAGACGCTTGCCGCGGGTCACCCCCGGCGCGTCGAGCGGCACGATAATGATACTTTTATTGCGGTGTGGCCCATTGTCTTCGCTGGTATTGCACAGCAGACATATCCAGTCGGCTTGCGTGGAACTGGTAATCCACATCTTGCTGCCGTTAATTACGTACTCGTCACCGTCGCGGCGCGCCGTGGTCTTAATCGAGCCCACGTCTGAACCTGCGCCAACCTCGCTGACCCCAATACAGCCAACACTGGTACCAGCAATCGCGGGTACCAGATATTTTTGTTTTAATGCTTCACTGCCGTGTACGGCGAGAGCCGGTGTGCACATATCCGTCTGCACGGCCAATGCGGTGGACACCCCGGAACAACGAATTTTGCCAATCTCCTCCGAGTACACCATCTGGTAGGAGTAATCGAGCGCCAGGCCTCCGTATTCCACAGGCTTGGTGATGCCCAAAAACCCGGCATCCCCCATTTTTTTAAAAATAGTGTGGGCCGGCCAGATACCCTCTTCTTCCCATTGATCCACATGGGGCGCAATTTCGCGGTCGATAAATCGACGCAACGACTGGCGCAAGGTCTCATGTTCACTTGTAAACAGCATGACGCTCCCAGTGACAGTCCGTGGGACACATATCGAATTTAGTAGTTAGCGATGACCCTTCCGGGATCGGGCACGGCGGCAGTTGGACCGAAGTTTCGCGGGACTCTCCAGAACAGACCGGGGGCTAAACATAGCGAAATTTTACCCGACGTTCAATCAGTTTCTAACGCCCGGTAACCTTTACCGCTATGACAGACAGGCTGAAAAAGTCAGTCGAGACGAAAAAAATGTTGCCGGTAGTAGCTCAGCTCCGCAATGGAATCACGAATATCGTCCATGGCCAGATGACTGCCGTTTTTACGTAGCCCGGTCAGTAATTCCGGTCGCCAGCGAGCAGCAATTTCCTTGACGGTGCTGACATCCAGATTGCGATAATGGAAATAGCGTTCCAGCTCCGGCATCTCGCGCGCCAGAAAGCGACGATCCTGACAGATGGAATTACCGCACATGGGCGACTGTCCCGCCACTACCCATTCCGATAAAAAGGTGATCGTAGCCAGTTCCGCCTGCCGCGCCGTCACGCTACTGAGACGCACCCGTTCGGTCAGCCCAGACTTGCCGTGTTGACGGGTATTCCACTCGTCCATGGCATCGAGCACTTTGTCCGGCTGATGCACCGCAAATACCGGGCCCTCCGCCAGCACGTTGAGGTGTTTGTCGGTGACAATCGTAGCGATCTCAATAATGACATCGTTAATGGTGTCCAGCCCGGTCATCTCCAGGTCAATCCAAATCAGATTGGACTGGTGTTGTGGGTCGCTCACGTTCGGCATCGGTATTTTTACTCCTGATCCTGGCTGGCGACATCTACTAATGACGTCAGGTGCGCCAGGCGCTTCGTCCTGGCGTCAATCTGTTTGTCCAGCGTCATTTTTTCCTCACCATCAGTGTGGCGAGATCGGCTTTTCAATTCTTCAATTTCGCGCGCCAAACTCAACTGTTCATCCTTGATGGCAGCGCCTTTATCAGCGAGATCGGCTTTGTCAAAAATCCTTTTTTCTGGGACCTGCTCCGAATCCTGAGCATCATACGCTGGCCTGGGCGCGAATGTGAAATTGACGCCTTCTGGCACGCGACGCTGGTTTATAAAGGCGGGGGACACTATTTCTATACCATCGCCATTCATCTGGTCGAGAACCGCCCGGCGCAACCGCGTGCGCTGACTGAGCAACTGTGCCACCTCGGTGCAGAATCCCGCAATGCGATAGGTAATCGAAAAATCCCCCAGCGTCAGGATTTGAGTGAAAGGGTCCTGCAGCCCGGCGTCCTCGGCGGCCGACTTTAGCAGCGGCTCCACTCGATAATACGGCACGTCGTAACCGAGCGATAAATCACAACTGATAATGGTGCCGGAGGACCGAATTACTGTGACCGGATTTAACGACAAATACAGGTTGGGGATGGTGACCAGGTCCCGATCCTCGGATTGTATCTCGGTGTGAAACAGTCCACGCTCAGTCACTCGGCCAAAATACTCACCCACCCGCACGAAATCTCCCGGGCTAAAACTTCTGACGGCACGCAACATCAGACCGGCCATGGCATTACTGATAAACGACGTCGACGAAAGTGCAATCACTCCAGTGATGACCAAACCCAGTAAACCCAACAAAGAATTACGGGTACTCTCCGAAATTGGCAACGCCAGCACCACCGCAATAACACCCGCTGCGGTCAGGGCGAGCATCACCACCTGCCGGGCAAGGCGCGGTCGACCCATGGCAAGCCCGCGGCGCATAATCAGCACGTGCGCCAACCACAATCCACCGATCACCATAAGCCCGGTCAATAACAGGGTTTGCGAACCTTGCCAGACGGCAAGTAATGGCTCCATAGCGATTATTCTCACAGTGTTGGTGTCGGGTACTACCGCGTCCCATTATGCTATATGCTTGCCCGCCAACACACCCCACAGCTACCAGGCCGAGACCGCGAGGGTATGGCTAAACGCAAACTGACATTGCAGCAGCAGCGCAGAATTCGCGGCCAACAGGACCGTAGCCGAGCCCAGGCCGACAACGAGGGTGAACAGGAAGCAACAACACCAGAGTCGGGACTGGGTTCAGAGCAGACGGGCATCGTTGCCGTACGCTACAGTGACAGCGCCGATGTGGTGAATGAGGCCGGGGGGGCGGTACGCCGCTGTCACTTTCGCGCCAACCTCGATTCGCTGATTGCCGGAGATCGAGTAGCGTGGCGGGACGGCGACTCCTGGGGCGTAATCACTGCGGTACATCCCCGTAAAAATTATCTAGACCGACCGGATAACCGGGGAAAACTGCGGCCCGTTGCGGCGAATATCGACCGCATTGCCATAGTCCTGGCACCGCAACCACAGCCCCACGCCAACCTTATCGATCGTTATCTGGTGGCCAGCGAAGTGCGTGGCATTGACACGTTGCTGGTCTTGAATAAAACCGATATGGGGGTAACTGAAGATCTCACACAGCTGCTAGACACGTATGCGCAGCTGGGCTACCCGCTGCTTTTTGTCTCGGCTAAAACCGGCGCGGGCATGGCACAGCTGGCCGCCAACCTGCAACATAAAACGGGCGTACTGGTAGGTCAGTCGGGGGTTGGCAAATCCTCGTTGATTAACGCACTCATTCCCGATGCACACAGCCAAACCGGCCCGCTATCCACTAAAACTAAAGCCAGTGGATCTGCCCGATCCGGCCAATCCGAACAAGGCATTGTTCACCGCAACGCGAAGGGCACCCACACCACTAGCTCCAGTCAGTTATTTCGTCTGCCCGGTGGTGGCGGGCTGATCGATTCGCCAGGTATTCGAGAGTTCGGCCTCTGGCATCTCGATACAGGACAAGTTGCCACGGGGTTTGTCGAGTTTCGACCATTGCTCGGACGCTGCAAGTTTCGCGATTGCCAACACCGCAGTGAGCCGGGATGTGCACTGATCGCGGCGGTAAACGACGGTAGGGTGCGTGCCCAACGGCTCGACAGCTATCACTCCATAGTTGCCGATTTGAGCGCCCACTGAACGGACTTCAGTTACAATGGTCGCCCCTGGAGGACAATCCGTATGCCTGACACCCTGGCGCGCCTGCTTGAGCCGACGGAGCTCGAGAAACACCTCAATCATGATAATGTCGATCTGTGCAAAGAGCAGCTATACCAACGCGCTCATATCCCTGGGGCTATACATGTATCGCCGTCGCAACTTATGCGAGGTGAGGTGCCCGCACCGGGAAAACTACCGGACGCTGCTCGCCTCAACACGCTGTTTTCACGCCTTGGATTGACCCCGAAAACCCATGTGGTCGCCTACGATGACGAAGGTGGAGGCTGGGCGGGTCGTCTACTATGGATCCAGGATGTCATCGGCCACCTCGGCGAGAACAGCTTTGTTATTTGGGATGCCCGCAGCCGCGAGGAGTACGACGGCATCCGGGTGCTGAGCCAACGCGGTGGCCACATTCCCGGGGCGATTCATTGCGAGTGGACGTCGTTAATGGACCGTTCTTGAAATATGCGTGTCCGCGCAGATGTACGCGCCTATGTGCAACAACTGGGGCTGACTATCGACAAGACCATTATTACCTACTGCCAGAGCCACCACCGCTCGGCATACACCTACCTGGTAGGAAAATTACTCGGCCATTCGAACCTTCGCGGTTACCATGGCTCCTGGTCCGAATGGGGAAATCTCCCCGACACACCGATAGAGATGTAACTGAACTATGTCAAAACACGATCACCGGGCAGATTTGTTTACCGCTTTGCAACGTCTCCTGCCCCAACATACCCTCTCCCGACTGCTGGCCAAATTGGCGAATACCCGCACACCGGCAGTCAAAAATTTTTTGATCAGGCAGTTTGTGCGCCACTATCAGGTCAATCTCGCCGAGGCGGAGCCCGCTCAGCCCGAGCGCTATGCCACCTTTAACGATTTTTTCACACGGGCACTGCAACCTGATGCACGGCCCATAGATAACCAACCACGGAGCTTAACCAGTCCCGCAGACGGCGTTGTCAGTCAAATAGGCAGAGTCCAACAGGGTCGCTTAGTACAGGCCAAAAATCACACTTACTCGCTGCAGGAGCTGCTCGGTGGAGACCAGCAACAGGCACAAAGCTTTGCCAATGGCGCGTTTGCTACTATTTACCTGTCGCCGCGAGATTACCATCGGGTACATATGCCTCTGGCGGGACAGCTGGTTGCGACGCGTTACGTGCCCGGTAAATTATTTGCCGTCAACGCGGTGACTGCACGGGGCATCCCCGGCCTGTTTGCGCGCAATGAACGGCTGGTGTGTACGTTTGCTACCGACATTGGCGAGATGGTTCTGGTGCTGGTGGGCGCCATGTTCGTGGCCGGTATCGAGACCGTATGGAAGCCCCATTACACGCCGCAAATTGACTGTGTCGAAACATTTTCGACCCTCAGTACAGACAGTACGTTTTTCGCAAAAGGCGCTGAAATGGGTCGCTTCAAATTCGGGTCGACGGTGATAATGTTGTTACCGCCCGCCATAACATGGCAGACGAGCTTCGAACCCGGTGTCAGCGTGCTGATGGGAGAAAAATTGGGGGACTTCCAGGCCTGACAGGGCAAAAAGAAACCGGGGCAAGGCCCCGGTGGGGAGGGTTTAATTTAGCAGCTGCATCTAGTTCATCTCTCTGTAACGAGACCTTTCAGGCCCGCCAGAAAGCTTTTCTTTTTGTTCACTTCAGCCTGGATAAACAGGCTCGAAATCGCGGTGAGATCGACATCGTAACCGGTGGGCTCCAGATCCCGGGCAATCGCCACCTTGGCAACGCTCATAACTCTTTCCCGACCATTTTCCATCAGTAATCTACGGGTTTCCTGTTCGTCCTTAAGATCCACCAGCACGCAGTTGCCGCCGAGAGTGGTCTCCTCCTGATCGAGCACCGCAATTTGCGGCATCAAACGCGACTGGCGGTGCTGCTCTATGACTACGCCAATATCACCAGTCGTCAACTCCACCAGTGTGCCGGTGGGATACAGACCGATGGATTGAATAAACTTGACCACCAAATCTTCCTGAAACTGATTACTGCGCATGTTATACAGCAGACTGACAGCCCGCGATGGTGCCACTGGTTCAACGGCTTCACGGGGATTTGAAATGGCATCGTAAGTGGTGGCAATACCGGCGATACGTGCCAGTAACGGAATTTTGTTGCCTACCACCCCTTCCGGATACCCGTTACCATTGTGGCGCTCACAGTGATAGCGCACCACCGATATCACTCTGGGCTCCACCTGCCGGCTCTGGCGTAACATTTCAACACCGTGTTCCACGAAGCTGCGGTACTCGAGCTCTTCTTCCTGGGAGCGGTTAACGCTACGCAGCACGGCGTTGGACACCTTCAGCTTACCGATGTCCTTGAGCAGTGTGCCCATGCACAAAATACTGATTTCTTCCTTGGCCATGCCGATAAAGCGCGCGAACTGCACGGCCCACAGTGCCGAACGCAGACTGTGATCATGGGTATGTTGATCTTTCTGGCGCAGGCGGATCAACCAGGTAAACGCATCCGGACAGCGGATCACGCTGCTCACCATATCATCGACATCGGCTTTGAGTTTGCCGTAATCAGCAGATTTGCCTTTGGCGATTTGTTTGGAAACCAGTGTCAAGTTACCCTTTAGATGACTCACGATGGCTTTTGCGCGAGGGACCTCTGCCTTGAGTGAGACAGTTGTCTCGTAGATACCCTTGCGCACCACGATCGCGCTCGGGGCGAACCCTGCAGAGTCATCTCTTTTTGAGATATTGCTCTTTGACAGGAATTTATATTGGGGACTCGATTTCTGGGATTTGGCATCCAGCGACCCCAGTTGCAGCGGCGCCTTGCCCTTGGTGATATCAATGTAAACGTTGCTGCAGTAGGCTTTAAGCGACGTAATATCCTGGGGCGTGCGCACATGAAAACCCTGCAACGGGAATGGCGTCTGCGCCCAGGGTCGATCCAGTTTGGAAACAAACATTCCACTGGTTAAGTCTTCGACGCTGATTTGTACTTGTTTAATCGCCATACTGATCTTCCTTCTGATCCGCACCCGATCACACTGGCGGGTACCGTTCGACTCATTTGTGAGCTAAGAATAAGCCTTCGGCAGGGGTTTGCAAGGCGCGATGCTCGACCGGTTCAATCTGGCGACAAACGTCATAACTAACTGTATCGGCTAGTGAAATCTCTCAGACAATCTGTGAACTGCGTCAACAAACAGGCCTGCTTTGTGCGGGTCGATATCCGGGGTAATACCATGCCCAAGATTGAACACATGGCCGTTTGCCGAACCAAAACTACGCAAAATAGCTTCCACCTCCGCTTCGATAACGGTGGCCGGCGCCCGTAATATCGCCGGATCCATATTGCCCTGCAGGGCCACATGGTCGCCTATCCGGCGGCGGGCCTGGCCAATATCCACGGTCCAGTCGACACCAACCGCGTGACATCCGGTATCGGCGATAAGCTCCAGCCAGGGGCCTGCCCCCTTGGTAAACAATATCACCGGCACTGGTCGCCCTTCCGCCTCCCGGGTGAGGCCGCGGACGATTCGCGCCATATATTGCAACGAAAAATCCTGATAGGCACGCTGGCTTAGCGCGCCACCCCATGTGTCGAACACCTGTACCGCCTGGGCACCAGCGGCAATCTGCGCGTTGAGGTAGTCCACCACCGCGTCCGCCAGCCTGGCGAGCAGGAGGTGAAGTAGCTCCGGCTGGTCGTAAAGCAGGGCTTTGGTCCTGGCAAAATCACGACTACTGCCCCCTTCGATCATGTAGGTGGCAAGGGTCCATGGACTGCCGGAAAAACCGATTAACGGCACGCGCCCGTTCAGTTCCCGACGAATCAAACGCACCGCATCCAGCACATAGGGCAGATCCGCCTGGGTGTTCAGTACTGGCAGATCTTCAATATCCTTAGTGGTTACTAACGGTTTACGAAAGCGTGGTCCCTCACCCTCCTCGAAATACAGGCCGAGTCCCAGTGCATCGGGAATTGTCAGAATATCGGAAAATAAAATAGCTGCGTCGAGGGGGTAGCGCTCCAGCGGTTGCAGGGTAACCTCGCACGCCTGTTGTGGATTACGGCACAGGGACATGAAATCGCCAGCCCGCTCTCGCGCGGCGCGATATTCCGGCAAATAGCGACCGGCCTGACGCATCATCCAAACCGGAGTGACATCTACTGGTTGACGCAGCAGGGCACGCAACAAACGATCGTTTTTCAACTCAATCATAAGTAGATTCTTTCCAGCATGGAGGTTTTAGCGACGTGGGCCCACATGTCGAGGTTGCACAACAGCCCCGCACCCGCTGCATTGCGCGCGCAAACGCGAATGATCTGGTCCCGCAGGCCGCTATCAGACATCGAGATAGTCGAGGATTCCTTTGGCAGCTTCGCGCCCTTCCCAGATCGCTGTTACCACCAGGTCGGAACCACGCACCATATCGCCACCGGCGAACACCTGGGGGTTACTGGTCTGGAAGGGATGTTCCTGCTGTTCTGCCGCTACCACGCCGCCCCACCCGTTGCAGTCGATACCGAACTCGCCAAACCACGGCGCCGGACTGGGCTGGAATCCAAACGCGACCAGAACCACGTCGGCCGGGATCGTAGTTTCGCTGTCGGCGAGGGGCTCGGGGCGACGACGGCCATTCTCGTCCGGCTCACCCAGACGCGTTTCGACCACCTTGATTCCGCTCACCATCCCCTCGCCGATTATTTCAATGGGCTGGCGATTAAACAGAAATTTCACGCCCTCTTCCCGGGAATTTTCCACTTCCCGCCGCGAGCCGGGCATATTTTCCTCATCGCGACGATACACGCAGGTGACGCTGCTCGCTCCCTGACGAATGGCCGTGCGATTACAGTCCATGGCAGTATCGCCACCACCCAGGACAATCACCCGCTTGCCGCGCACACTGATAAAGTCATCCGGGTTTTGCGCCCAGCCCTGGTTGTGGTTCACATTTGCGACCAGGTAGGGCAACGCCTCGTACACCCCGGGCAAGTCCTCACCGGGAAAACCACCCCGCATGGAAGTGTAGGTTCCCATGCCCAGGAACACCGCATCGTACTCCTCGAGCAGGGCGGCAAAACTAATGTCGCGACCTACTTCGGTATTCAAACGAAACTCAATGCCCATCTCAGTAAAAATTTTATGGCGGCGCGCCATTACCGATTTTTCAAGTTTGAACTCGGGGATACCAAACGTCAGCAACCCACCGATTTCACGGTAGCGATCAAACACCACCGGTTTAACGCCATTGCGTACCAGCACATCCGCACAACCCAAACCCGCGGGACCGGCACCAATAATGGCGACACGTTTATCGGTCCACACCACGTTCGACATGTCCGGCTTCCAGCCCAGCGCAAACGCCGTTTCGGTGATATATTTCTCAACGCTGCCAATAGTTACCGCGCCAAAGTCGTCATTGAGCGTACAAGCACCCTCGCACAGGCGATCCTGCGGACAGATCTGACCACAGACTTCCGGCAACGTATTAGTCTGGTGACATAACTCCACCGCCTCCATAATGTTGCCTTCCGTCGCTAGTTTCAGCCAATTCGGGATGTAATTGTGCACCGGGCATTTCCACTCGCAATACGGATTGCCACACTCGATGCAGCGATGCGCTTGATGCGCCGCTTCCTTTGGTTGAAACGGCGCATAGATTTCCACGAACTGCTCGGTGCGCTCGGCCAGGGACTTTTTAGGCGGATCCTGACGCTGCACTTGCAGGAACTGGAACTTGTTGTTTAATTTCTCAGCCATATTTACGCAACCTTCTGCACGCAACCTGCGCGTATTTACTGGGGACCGGCACGGGTATTTTCGAGCAGGCTACCCAGCGACGCCGCTTTGGGTTTCACCAGCCAGAACCGCGCGACAAAGTCGTCAAAATTATCCAGAATTTCCCTGCCCCAGACACTGTCTGTTTCCGCCACGAATTCCGCAATCACACTGCGTAAGAAATGCCGATGGTTTTCTACCGCTTCGCTGGTAATACGTTGCGGCTCCACCAGCTCCATATTGATGCGATCGTAAAAGCTTCTCTCAAGATCAAGCACATAGGCAAAACCACCGGTCATGCCCGCGCCAAAGTTGTAACCGGTCGATCCCAACACCACCACGACACCACCAGTCATATATTCACAGCAGTGATCCCCAGCACCTTCGATCACCGCCTGAGCGCCAGAATTACGCACACAAAAGCGTTCCCCGGCACGACCCGCTGCAAACAGTTTTCCGCCCGTGGCGCCGTACAAGCAGGTGTTACCGAGGATCGGCGTGTGCCGACTTTCAAAACGGCTGACCCGGGGCGGGTATAGCACTATCCTTCCGCCCGCCATACCCTTGCCCACATAATCGTTGGCATCCCCTTCCAGATGGATATCCAGACCGCCTGCGTTCCACGCCCCCAGGGATTGCCCCGCCACACCGGTCAGGCGCAGCTTGATCGGCGCGTTCGCCATACCCTGGTTGCCATAGCGACGCGCTATTTCACCGCTCAGCCGCGCACCAATGGTACGATCGCAATTTGACACAGAGTACTCAAATTCGCCGCCCGAGCTGGCTTCAATCGCGGGCAAGATATCGCGCACCATACGCTCGGCCAGCTCGGCCTTATCAAACGGATAATTCGCACTCACCCCGCAGAACTGTGGTTTGCTGGCAAGTAGCGCGTCGGTGTGCAGGATGGGACTCAGGTCCAGGCCCTGTTGCTTGCGCGTATCACCCGGCAGCAGTTCCAGCAAATCGACACGCCCAATAAGCTGCTCCAGACTTGGCACCCCCAGTTGCGCCAACCACTCGCGTACTTCCTCGGCAACGAACCGGAAAAAATTCATCGCCAGCTCTACCGTGCCCTTGTAGTAGCCATCGCGCAGTGTTTGATCCTGGGTCGCAACCCCTGTTGCACAGTTGTTCAGATGGCAAATACGCAGATATTTACAGCCCAACGCTACCATTGGGGCCGTGCCAAACCCAAAACTTTCCGCCCCCAAAATTGCTGCCTTGATGACGTCAAGTCCGGTTTTTAATCCGCCATCGGTTTGCAGACGCACTTTGTGCCGCAAGTCGTTGGCCCGCAACATCTGGTGCGTTTCCGACAGGCCCAGTTCCCAGGGAGAACCTGCATACCGGATAGACGTGAGTGGACTGGCGGCCGTGCCCCCGTCGTATCCGGAAATAGTAATCAAATCTGCATAGGCCTTGGCGACGCCCGTGGCAATGGTGCCCACACCGGGTCGGGACACCAATTTCACCGAAACCAGCGCCAGTGGGTTGACCTGTTTAAGATCAAATATCAGCTGGGCGAGATCCTCGATGGAATAAATATCGTGGTGGGGCGGCGGCGAGATCAGGGTAACCCCCGGCACCGAATAGCGCAGGGACGCGATCAACTCATTGACTTTGCCACCCGGCAACTGCCCACCTTCACCGGGTTTTGCACCCTGGGCAATTTTTATCTGAATCACTTCGGCATTTACCAGGTAATGGGGCGTAACGCCAAAACGACCAGAGGCGACCTGCTTAATTTTTGAACTTTTCATGGTGCCGTAGCGCCGCGGGTCTTCACCACCCTCGCCGGAATTGGAACGACCACCCAGACGGTTCATGGCCTCCGCCAGTGATTCGTGGGCTTCCGGGGACAAAGCGCCCAGGGACATGCCTGCCGAGTCAAAGCGAGGGAAAATATTTTCGGCCGTTTCGACCTGATCGAGGGGAATAGGCTGGGTATCGCTGCGCACCCTCATCAAATCTCGCAACGTAGCCACCGGACGCTGGTTTATCAATTTCGCGTAGACCTGCCAATCTGCGTAATTACCACTTTGCACGACCCGTTGCAGGGCCTGCACCACATCGGGATTGAATGCGTGGTACTCCTGCCCGTACATATATTTAAGTAGTCCGCCGGGGCTAATCGGTTTGCGGGCGCGCCAGGCCACCTGCGCCAGCACTTTTTGTTCTGCTTCAAAATCGTTGAAATCCGCTCCCTGAATACGGCTAACTAGGCCGGGAAAACACAGCTCGATAATGTCGTCGCCCAAACCAATCGCTTCGTACAACATGGCGCCGCGATAGGAAGCTATAGTCGAAATGCCCATTTTTGACAGGACTTTTAACAACCCTTTATTCAAGCCCCGGCGATAGTTTTTAAACGCGGTGTCTACATCGCTGCGCAACTCGCCACTGGCAATCAGATCGCACAGCACCTGAAAGCTTAAATAGGGATAAACCGCCGAAGCACCACAACCGAATAACGTGGCGATCTGATGCGGGTCGCGAGCATAACCGGTACTGGCGATGATATTGGCGTCGCACCGCAGACCTTTGGCGAGCAAATGGCTGTGCACGGCGCCGACTGCAAACAAAATATGAATGGGAATTAAATTGGGTTCGATATCGTGGTCCGACAGAATACAAATGGTTGCACCCTGGCGCACCGCAGCCTCGACCTTATCGCACAAATTAACAATGGCAGTGCGTAAATCTATTTCTTCAGGATCGTATAACAGTGTAAATTTTTCGCTGCGATAGTCCGGATGTCCATTATTTTTCAATGCAAAATATTTGCGCGGCGATAGCACCGGGCTATTGAGATTGATACGACAACCGTGTTCAGCAGTTTCCTCAAAAATATTCCGTTCGCGGCCCAGGTGCGTACTCAGGGACATAGTTATCCCTTCGCGCAACGGATCGATCGGTGGATTGGTGACCTGGGCAAACTGTTGCCGAAAGTAGTCGAATAAATTGCGATGAGTACGCGACAGGACTGCCATCGGTGTATCGTCACCCATGGAGCCGACCGCCTCCTGGCCGGACTCCGCCAGCGGCCGAATAATCTGATCCCGCTCTTCGAAGGAGACCTGATACATTTTCATGTAGGTTTTGATTTGCTCGCGCGTCAGCGTTCCCTCGATTTCGATGCTGTCCCGCTCCATGGTGGACTCGATCTTGAATGCCCCATCACGCAACCATTTTTTGTACGGTTGTGCGCGGGACATGCGCTGATCAATATCCTCTCTGGACTCGATGATGCCGGTAACGACATCCACCGACAATATATCCCCGGGACCAAGGCGCCCCTTGGCGACGACGTTTTCTGGTGCGTAGCTATAGACGCCCACTTCTGAGGAAAAAGTAATGATATCGTCGTCGGTCAACACCCAACGGGACGGACGTAGCCCGTTGCGATCCAGCGCACATACCGCGTAGCGGCCATCGGTGATTACCAGCCCAGCAGGGCCATCCCAGGGTTCCATGTGCATGGAGTTATATTCAAAAAAGGCGCGCTCATCGGGATCGCGATCTTCGACGTTATTCCAGGCCGGTGGAATCAACATGCGCACGGCGCGGTGCAGTGGCATGCCGCCAGTCACCAGCACTTCAAGCATATTGTCGAGACTGGACGAGTCAGAACCGGTACGGTTAACCAACGGCGCCGCCTGGTCGATATCGGGCAACAACGGCGATTTTAATTTGGGCGTACGCGCCACCGACCAGTTGCGGTTGCCCAAAATGGTATTAATTTCGCCGTTATGGGCCAGCATACGAAAGGGCTGAGCCAGTGGCCACTGCGGCATCGTATTGGTGGAAAAACGCTGGTGGAAAACACAAATCGCGGTGGCCATACGCGCATCGGATAAATCCTGATAGAAATGCGGCAAGTCAACCGGCATCATCAAACCTTTGTAACTAAGCACCGTGGCTGACAGACTGGCGATATAAAACGCCGGGTCCGCGGCTAATCGATTCTCCGCTGTGCGCCGCGCAATAAACAGTCGCGCATCGAATACCTGCGCCGCCATTCCCTGCGGCGGAGTCACAAACAGGTGTTCAAAAACTGGTAATGTACGCAGTGCAATCTCGCCCAGACAATGATTGGAGGTTGGCACCACCCGCCAGCCAAATACCGCTAATCCCTGTGCGCTTAACTCTTCTGCAAGAATGGCTTTGGACGCTTCTCTCAGAACAGTATCCTGATTGAGCATCAGGGAACCAATAGCATAGAGTGCGGGCAGGTCGCGCCCACAGGATTCCTGCGCAACTGCGCGCAGGAATTCATCCGGTTTCTGTAGCAACAACCCGCAACCATCCCCGGTTTTACCGTCCGCTGCGATACCGCCGCGATGGGTCATGCAGGTCAGCGCCTCGATACCCGTGAGCAGGAGTTCGTGGCTGGTTTGGCCCTTAATATGAGCAATCAGCCCAAAGCCACAGTTGTCCCGAAACTCATCGAGCCGATACAAACCTTTCGACATAAAAAACTCTAATTAATACAGGAAGTTACAAAACCATAGTGCATCCGAGGCACAGTGCGATGAGGCAAAAGGAGGGACATTTTACACGCCGGATGACAGTGGGACAAATCAATAAAGCAACTGGCCGCTGGAGGCACCAGATAGCACTGCTACGCTGCAATAGTTACCGACTATGGCTCAATTGTTGGATTACTCGCTCGACGATCCCTAGCGCACTAACTAACCAACTGAGCCAGTGTGGTGTGCAACAATCCGGCATCGTAATCAGCTGTCACCCGCCCGTCGCCAATGCCTCGCAATAACACCAGCCGCAACGCTCCATTTTGTGCCTTCTTGTCTACTGCCATCAACGACAGAAATTGCTCAACGGTGATTCCCGCAGGCGGCGCAGTTGGCAATCCTGCGCGTTCGATAAGCACGGTGATCGCTTCGGCTTCACCCGGCTTTAACCAACCCAGGGCCCTGGAAAATTCTGCTGCCATGACCATGCCCGCCGCCACCGCTTCGCCGTGTAGCCAGGCGCGATAATTCTGCGCGGTCTCAATTGCGTGTCCAAAGGTGTGTCCCAGATTGAGTAATGCCCGCTGCCCACCTTCTCGCTCGTCGGCACTGACGATATCAGCTTTCGCCTGACAAGAACGGGTGATAGCCTCGACCAATAAAGCAGTATGCCTGTCCAACAACCCGGCCATATTTTTCTGTAACCAGCGAAAAAACGTTGCGTCCGCCATCAGTCCATATTTGATAACTTCCGCTAACCCCGAACGAAATTCCCGATCTGGCAAGGTGGTCAGGGTATCGGTATCCGCGATCACGGCCCGCGGCTGATGAAACGCACCAATCATGTTTTTGCCGAGCCGATGATTGACCGCGGTTTTACCACCCACCGAAGAATCCACCTGTGCAAGCAGCGTGGTCGGCGCCTGGATAAAATCGACGCCCCGCTGATAACAGGCTGCGGCGAAACCGGTAACATCGCCAACCACTCCGCCGCCGAGAGCAATCAGTGTGGTGGAACGCTGATGCCCATTGGACAGTAGTTTGTCAAAAATACCATTCAGTGTTTCCAATGTTTTAAATTGCTCGCCGTCGGGTAAAATACATTGATCCACTTTTTTGCCCTTCAGCTGATCGACAACCTTCTGAAGATACAAAGGCGCTATGGTGGCGTTGGTGACCACCAGCACCTGACTGCCGCGAATATAATCCGCGAACAGATCGCTGCGTTCAAGCAGCCCTGGACCTACAAACACTGGGTAGCTGCGAACACCCAAGTTAACGGTTAGCGTGTGCATGAAGTTTCATAAATTAAAAAAGAGTCACTCTAGCATATCAACCTGGAGCGAGGGTTATCTTGTCCGCCAATTCTTCAGCCACCTGCGCGGGGCTTTGTTTTTGACTGTAAAACACCAGATCGGCCACTTCCCGGTATAACGGGTCTCGCTCCTGTAATATACGTTCGATTGCCTTGCGCCGGTCCGCAACCTGCAGCAGGGGGCGGCGCGTATCCTGACGCGTGCGTTCGTAAAGATCTTCGATTCCTACGGCGAGATACACCACATACCCGTTGGCGCTTAACAGGCGGCGATTGTCGGCACTAACTACCACGCCGCCGCCGGTGGCGAGCACGATGTTGTTATTCTTTAGCAGCTCGCCGAGCAGCGCTGTTTCCCGCTGCCGAAAGCCCTGCTCCCCTTCCACATCGAAAATCCACGGAATATCCGCCCCACAACGGGTTTCAATTTCATGGTCGAGATCGAGGAATTGTTTATTAAATAAACGTGCGAGGTGCTTGCCGATGGTGGTCTTGCCGGCCCCCATAGGACCGACAAGAATCACATTGCCCTGCGGGCTCATCTATCGAGTAGTGCATCATTAACAATTCGGGGGGTAATAAAGATCAAAATTTCTCTTTTGTTACGGCGGTCAATTTTATTGCGAAATAAATTACCCACCAGAGGAATATCGCCCAGTAAAGGGACTTTAGCCACAACCCTCTCCTCCTCCATTTCAAATATACCGCCAAGCACCAGAGTCTGACCATCACCCACCAAGGCCTGGGTTGTTACGTCCGTAATATTAATTCTCGGCTCACCACCGCCTTCGACCTCTTGTACAGAATCCTTCGACACCACGAGATCCATAATAACGCGATTGTCCGGTGTTATTTGTGGTGTCACTTCCAGCTTCAGCACTGCTTCCTTAAACTCTACATCAGTGGCCCCGCTCGACGTCTGCGACCGATAGGCAATCTCGGTACCAGCCCTGATAACCGCCTTTTGTTTATCGCCAGTCAATACTTTTGGTTGCGAAACTACTTCTGCAGTGCCATCGTTCTGCGCTGCACTCAGTTCGAGATCGAGAAATGTATTATTGGTAAGAAGTTCGAGGGCAAACCTGCCTGTTGGATTGGCTACACCCAGATCGACCGCAAGTGCATCCTCATTCACCAGAATAGTTCCCCCGGACCCTCCAAAATTTTCAATCGGGTTATTTGGACTAGAGAAGTTTTCAAGCGACCCGCCAAATCCGAGCTGCCCATTGCCGGGATTACGCAACCCCTGCGCACCCCACCGCACACCCATTTCCTTGCGAAACTCGGTGTTGGCGATAACAATGCGCGCCTCAATTTCCACCTGGCGAATGGGGATATCGATTTCCCGCACAAGACGGCGAAATTCAGCAAGCTTCTCTTCGACATCCGTCAAAATAATCGTGTTGGTACGCTTATCCACAATAGCAGTGCCGCGCTCAGACAAAATACTCGATGTTGCGCCCTTATTCGCACCTCCACCACCACCCTGGCCTTTTTTAACATTAAACAGTTCAAATAGCTTGCCGGCATCGGCGTAGCGTATTCGCACAAATTCGGTGACCAACGGCGCCAGCTCGATCAACTGTTTGTTGGCCTCTACCTGCAGCCGCTCACGCTCAGCTATTTCCACCGCGGGCGCTACCATCAATACGTTACCTTCCTGGCGCTTATCCAGCCCCTTGGCTTTTAACACAATGGCCAACGCCTGATCCCAGGGGACATTTTCCAGTCGCAAGGTAATATTACCGGTCACCGTGTCGCTGGCCACCAAATTAAGGTCGGTAAAATCAGCAATTAACTGCAGTACCGAGCGCACCTCGATATCCTGAAAATTCAGCGACAGTTTTTTGCCGACAAAGGCAAACTTATTCTGCCGCTCTTCCTGTTCCGCACGGGTCAGAGGTTTGACACTGACCACATATTGATCGTCGGCCTGGTAGGCCTGATAATCGTATTCGCCAGAGGCTGTAAGAGTGATGGTTGTGGTGCCATCGTTAGCCACACTATCGATAACAGATACGGGTGTCGCAAAATCAAGCACGTCCAGTTTGCGATCCAGATACTCCGGAAGCGAGGTGCGGAAAAACTTGAGTACAATATTTTTACCCTGCTGGGCAATATCCACTTCTGTTTTTGGGTTAGCGAGGGTCACCGTCAACATACCCTCGCCTTTTTCACCCCGCTTAAAATCGATATCCGTCACACCACCAGTAGCCGAGCGCGACGCCCCCGAAGCTGACCGTTCTATTGACGCGTGGTCACCACCCGCAACCGCGCCAGCATTCCCACCGCCAACATTAAGGGAGGCGATATTGCCTGCCATTTCCACCGCGTAAGGTGCCGCCTGCTTGAGATTAACGATAACCCGCGTGCGGTCACCAGCCGTCAGCACCACAACACTTTGTGCATTTTCAAACGGCAACGCGTATTTTTTTTCCGCTAAGGTACTTTGAGCGCCCTCAAAGTCGAGCACAATTCGAGCTGGGTTGTCGATACTGTACACTTTCGGTTCAGGAACACTCTCTGAAAACACCATTTGTATTTCGAATTTGTCGCCGGGTAGTGCCGCAAACTTGATGTCATCCAGGGTGCCCGCAGCGGCCCCATGCGACAGAATCAAGCCCAGGTTGAGCATTGCGAGAGCCACCAGTTTTCGCGTCAGCGCCGTATACCTTTTCATACCTGCTACCCTAAGATGCGTCATTATTTAGTCTCCTTGATAGCCAGGGTCCGGGGCCGTTCTACCCAGCCATCCTTGCCATCCGGCACGATCTCTTTAACTTCTACTCGGGTGTCGCTTACCGACACAACAAAGCCATGATTTTTCCCCAGGTACTGGCCCGGTTTAACCCTGTGTACCCGCCCCTGGCCGTCATCAATCAGCGACCATTTAAGCCCGTCCTGTTCGACCGAACCCACCATGGTAAAAGCGGCAAAATTGAATCGTTCCAGATATTCTTTCTTGCGATTCTCGTCTGGTTTAACCGTGGCCTTCCCCGCCGCCGGTCCCGCGTCTTTTAGCTGCAGTGGTTTCTCAAACGGACTGCGCAGTGCCACCACACCATACTTAAAGGACTGGTAGGGATGAAACGTCGGTAATGGCTCAATTTCTCCCACCGGTTCATTGCGCGATTTTTCCACAAACCGCACCAGATCACCGTGCTCCCGACTTCCGCTACAACCAGCCAGGACAGCCAACGTACACAGGATTAATGCCACTTTTTCAACCGCCGTTACCATGCGCATGACTTATTCTTCCTGCCCTTTGTAGCGGTAGGTTTTGGCGTCTATTTCGAACACCAGACGATGATCGCCATCATTGGCTTTCATGGAATAGTTATGCAGCGTGACGATGCGCGGCAGCCCAGCAACACCGCTGACAAAAGTGCCTACATCGTGATACCCGCCCTCGGCAATAATTTTTATCGGCAGTTCGACATAAAATTCCGCCACTTTTTCCGGTTGCAGTGAGATCGTTTTAATTTCCAGACTACTGCCGTAACCCAACTCGGTGATGTCCTCAAGCAGGCCCGGGACTTCGGTGTCACTCGGCAACTGGGCCAGCAGCGCACCAAAAGACTTTTCAACCTGTTCCATTTGCGCGCGGTAGGCGTCGAGATTGGCGGCCTCAAACGCTTTGGTCTGATAAGTCGCCTTCAGTTCCTTTTCCATACCCGCTACCCGATTAAACTCCATTTTCAAATCTTTGACGTGGAAAAAATACCCCCCCGCCAACAACGCACCAAATACCGCAATTACCAGCAGAATCCGTACCCCCAGTGGCCATACGCCGATGGTGTCAAATTCCAGTTCGTCAAAATTAATATCCTTGAGGCCCAGCGTATCAAGCAACGCCATGATCACACCTCTCCATTGTCTTTCAGCACCGGATCGGGTGCACGCAACTTAACCTGCATTTCGAAGCGACTTCCCTGCTCCCCGAGGGTTTCGTCAGCTTCAACTTTGGTCAGGTTGGGGTCTTTAAACTTGGGAGAGTCGCTCAACTTCCGCATGAGTGCTGAGATGCGGTTGTTGGATTCCGCAAAGCCCGTTAATGA
>JBFIHG010000003.1:0-101429 GCA_041601945.1 Porticoccaceae bacterium
AACTACCTAAATGCCGCACTTACTCGTGGTGATCATAGGCCATTGCCAGATACACAATGGTCAACACCATAAAGATAAACGCCTGCAGCACAATAATCAGAATATGGAAGATCGCCCAGGGCACCGACAGCGCCCACTGTGCCCAAAATGGCAACAGGGCAATCAGGATAAAGATCATCTCGCCAGCGTACAGATTGCCAAATAGCCGCAGACCCAGTGACACAGGCTTGGCGATCAGGTTGACCACCTCGAGAAAAAGATTGACCGGCAAACCCCATTTACCAAAAGGATGTAGAGAGAGTTCTGCGGCAAAACCCTTAAGCCCCTTTTGCTTAACGCTGTAATAAAGTACGAGCAAAAACACGCTGAGAGCCAGCCCCATGGTGATATTCACATCCGTGGATGGCACAATTTTCAGATAGGGCACACCCACCAGGCTGGCTGCGTGGGGAATAAAGTCGATGGGCACCAGATCCATGATGTTCATCATCAATACCCACACAAAAATCGTCAGGGCCAGCGGGGCAATCATGCGGTTGCTGTGGTGGAACATGCCTTTGACGTTGCTGTCCACGAACTCGACAACCATCTCCACCATATTTTGCAAGCCAGAGGGTACACCGACTGTGGGATTTTTCGCCACTTTGTAAAACAACCACGAAAATAGCAGGCCCAGGGCAAGCGAAACCCCAAAGGTATCCACGTTCAGCGCCCAGAAACCCATTTGCGCTGCTTCTGCGCCGTCCTGGGCAAAACCCCAGCTGCCATCCGGATGCCGACCATAGGTCAGATTGGTCAGATGGTGGGAAATATATTCCCCGGAAGTCATTTTTTCACTGGCCATCTATATGTAATTCCTGCCTATGGTTTGTGATTTCTTTTAACCTGTCGCAACTTGTAGCCAACTGTCGTTTTCTTTCAGCGCGCTATTCTAGCGGCGCGATCCGCTACTTGCAGTTGGCTCCAGGGCCGGGACCGCCCAATACACGCTTTGTACAACAATAAAGGCTGCAAACAACACCAACGCGTTGCGGGTGTCGCCAAGCGTGTCCAGCACGCTAAACGCCACCGCCAGACTTACTACCACCACCAGAAACTTTCCCGCAGCGCCAATATAAAAATTCCGCACCACCTCTGCTGCGGGAGCGGCGATGGCCGGTTTAAGGGCCATCCAGACATAAAAGCTGTTGGCTACGGCATTGCTCAAGCCGCCAATCGCCGCTGCGACCACCGCTGCGGCGTCATACAGGGCCGCGACGCCAACCAGTAATCCACACAGAGCAAACTGCGCCCCGATCAGCCGATAAGCCAGCATCCGGTCGCGCCGTAGCGCAATACTCACAGCAGCGCACTACCGAGGAGTCTTGCTAACCTGTTACGCGCGGGATTAAATCTAACCCGGCAGGGAAAACTCCCTTGAAATTCAACGCTCTGGTGGGTCCCAACCAAAGCGCCGCGCATTATAGTAAGGTCGTCGCGACGAATCAATAGAAACTCCCGGCGAGAGTGGTTAACTTGCCGCTGTGAACAAACCACACGGACGCAAACCCTATTTTATGTGTCCAAGGAGACCGTCGAGCTCATCCAGGCTGTTGTAGCTAAATATTAATCTGCCCCGCCCGGAGGCCTGATGCTGTATGCGTACCGGCACTCCCACCTGTTCGGCCAGTTTTTCCTCCAGGGCACCGACATCGTGCGCTCCCGGTTGCTGGGGTTTCGGCGCCGCACCGCCCTGTTGTTTTGCCTGTCTCTTTAAGAGGCTACGCACCAACTCCTCGGTTTGTCGGACCGATAAGCCTTTCTGCACAGCTTTGCGTGCCGCGTCGATTTGCTCGCGACCAGACAAGGCAAGCAATGCCCGACCGTGACCCATATCCAGATCGCCGTGTTCCAGCATGCGATAAACATCGCCTGACAGGGTGGACAGTCGCATCAAGTTAGCTACCGTGGCCCGGGATTTGCCCACGGCTTCGGCCACTTGTTGTTGGGTGAGACCAAACTCTTCCTGCAGCCGCAACAGTGCGCGGGATTCTTCAACCGGGTTAAGATCCTCCCGTTGAATGTTCTCGATCAGCGCCATCGCAATGGCGGACTGATCCGGCACTTCTCTTATAACTACCGGTATTTTCTCCAATCCAGCTAGCTGCGCGGCGCGCCAGCGCCGCTCGCCCGCAATAATTTCGTACTTGTCTATACCGATGGGGCGCACCACCACCGGTTGAATCACCCCCTGTCGGCGAATGGATTCGGCCAGCTCTTCGAGGGAGTCCTGGCGCATATCGCGACGAGGTTGGTATTGGCCGCGGCACAATAACTCCACCGGTAATTCCCGGGCGCTTTGCTGCGCTGCAGTAGCCTGTGTTGTACCCGCTTCGGGCGCACTATTGTCCAGCCCCAACAGCGCATCCAACCCCTTGCCCAACCCTTTGCGTTTCACACTCATTTAATCCACATTTCCAAATTTGGTGTTGATCCGGTCATTAAAAGCAACATCTTTGCGCAATTTTTAGAGCGATTTTTACCTCGCCGCTTACCCTGAGCTTTCTAGTTGTCAGGGGCCACAGACTGGGCTGTAGTTCTGATTACCGTTTTGTGGCGCCGCAATATCTCGCCCGCCAGCCCGAGATACGCTACCGAGCCCTTGGAGTGCCGGTCGTAGGTCAACACTGTTTGACCAAAGCTCGGCGCCTCGGCCAACCGTACATTGCGTGGAATGACCGTGCGGTAAACCCGCTCGCCAAAATAGCTGTGCAGCTGTTTAGAAACTTCGTCGGTCAGGCCGTTGCGCGAATCATACATGGTGCGCAGAATCCCCTCGACCCGCAGTTTCGGGTTAAGGCGTTTGGCGATCCCGGCTATGGTGTTAATCAGTTCTGACAAGCCCTCCAGAGCGTAATATTCGCACTGCATGGGCACAATAACGCTATCGCTTGCCACCAGCGCATTGACCGTCAGCATGCTCAGGGAGGGTGGGCAATCAATAATGGTGATGTCGTAGCGCCCGGCGACGTCGGCCAGGGCTTTTTGCAACCGCCTCTCCCGATTATCCAGGCTGAGCAACTCCACTTCGGCCGCCGTAAGATCTCTGTTCGCCGGGAGCAGGTCGTAACCAGCCTCCGGGCACGGCCGGATGACATCCGCGGTGGCCGCCTGGCCCGTCAGCACCTCGTAAGCCGTGGTGTCGAGGGTGTTTTTATCGACGCCACTGCCGGTGGTAGCGTTGCCCTGGGGATCCAGATCAATCAACAGTACGCGTTTGCCGTACGTGGCAAGAGCGGCCGCCAGGTTAACGCTGGTGGTAGTCTTTCCAACGCCGCCTTTCTGGTTGGCTATGGCGAAAATATGGCTCAAGGTTGTTCCAGTTTCTATGATGAATTATACCGGCACTTTAATTAGGCGCCGCTAGTGCGTTACTGATAATAATCAGGTGTCGCGCGCCAACCACGCCCGGTACGTGCAATGTATGGCTGGCGACGACCTTATAGGGTTTTGGCAGCGCCCTCAACTCATCTTCTTGAAGATGCCCTTTCATTGCGTACAGCCTCCCCTGGGTGGTTTTCAGGTGCGCGCAGGCGGTGACCATCTCGCCCGCTGCCGCGAACGCGCGACTGATAATCCCGTCAAATTGTCGGGGCGGCTGATAACTTTCCACCCGGTGCTGGACAACATCCACATTTTTCAACTGCAGCGCGGTTTTGGCGTGCACCAGAAAGCGGGTTTTCTTGCCGTTGCTGTCTAGCAATGTAAACCGGGCTTGGGGGTTTACCACCGCCAGCGGCAGTCCCGGTAACCCGGCGCCGGTGCCGACGTCGATAAACTCGCTACCTTCCAGGTGGGCCGAGATGCTGAGGCTGTCGAGTATATGGCGGGCGACAACTTCGTGCGGCTCGGTGATGGCCGTCAGGTTATAGGTCCGATTCCAGCGTCCCAGCAGGGTGACGAAGTCAAGCAACACTTGTACCTGCTGATCGTTCAGACCAAGTTGCAGCGCGGCCAGCCCCTCTCTAAGTTGGATTTGCAGCGCCGTTGGTTGATCTTCCGATAATTCCGCCACTTTTTGGACCTTGTTTGACCAGATTAATCAGGCGGTTTTTTTTATCAAGGCCGTCTTTTTTTTCAGAAAAATCAGGAGCAAAGAAACAGCGGCGGGGGTCACCCCGGGAATTCGTGCCGCGCGTGCCAGGGTATCCGGGCGAGCTGATTCGAGCTTTTGCTTCACCTCGTTGGACAACCCCGCTATCGACCGGTAATCGAAATCCGCTGGGATCTGCGTGTTTTCCTGCCGCCGCAGACGCTCGATGTCCTGCTGCTGACGCTCTATGTAACCCGCGTATTTGGCCGCAATCTGGATCTGCTGGGCAACGGTTTGATCAGCCACGGGCCCGCCCGCCAGGCCCGCCACCGTCGCGTAATCGAGTTCGGGTCGCTTAAGTAGTTCGTACAAACTGTATTCCCGGCTGACAGGGTTATCGCTCAAGCTGTTGATCTTTTGCGCCGCGGCACTACCCGGTTGCACCCAGGTAGAACGCAAACGCTGGCATTCCATCTCGATAGCGTCGCGCTTGATATTGAATGCCCGCCACCGCGCATCATCGACCAGACCTAACTCCCTGCCCTTTTCGGTCAGCCGCAAATCCGCATTGTCTTCACGCAGCAGCAGTCGATATTCCGCGCGACTGGTAAACATCCGATAGGGCTCGTTAGTGCCCATGGTGATCAGGTCGTCCACCAGCACACCCAGGTACGCCTCGTCCCGGCGTGGACACCAGGCGGCTTTTTGTTGGATCTGTAGCGCCGCGTTGGTGCCGGCCAGCAGTCCCTGCACGGCAGCCTCTTCATAACCTGTCGTGCCATTAATCTGACCGGCGAAATACAGGCCATTTATAAACCGTGTTTCCAGAGAGTATTTGAGGTCCTGGGGGTTAAAAAAATCGTATTCGATAGCGTAGCCTGGGCGTGTGATATGGGCGCGCTCAAACCCTGACATGGATTGCACAACGGCCAACTGCACATCGAACGGCAGGCTGGTGGAAATACCGTTGGGGTACAACTCCCGGGTGGTTAAACCCTCGGGCTCGATAAACACTTGATGACTGGTTTTTTCCGCAAAGCGCACCACCTTGTCTTCGATGGACGGGCAGTAACGGGGGCCAACACCGTCAATCACACCCGCATACAGCGGGGAGCGATCCAGCCCCGCACGGATAAGATCGTGGGTACGCTCGTTGGTGTGCGTAATCCAGCAACAGGTTTGGCGAGGGTGCTGGGCAATATTTCCCAGATAGGACATCACCGGCTCGGGTTGGTCGCCCCACTGTTCTTGCAAGTCATCAAACATTACCGATCGAGCGTCTATACGCGGCGGCGTACCCGTTTTCAGGCGATCGACGCGAAATGGCATTTCCCGGAGCCGCTGCGCCAGCTTTATCGAGGGCGGGTCGCCGGCGCGGCCGCCAGCGTGATTTTCAAGACCAATATGGATTTTGCCCCCCAGAAAGGTACCCGCGGTCAGCACCACTGCTGGCGCATGAAAGCGCAGTCCCGACTGGGTAACAATCCCAACCACCCGCTCTCCTTCGACAATCAAATCATCCACCGATTGTTGAAAAATGCTCAGGTTCGGCTGACTTTCCAGGACTTGCCGAATAGCCGCCTTGTACAACGCGCGATCCGCCTGAGCGCGGGTGGCCCGCACCGCGGGACCCTTGCGTGCGTTGAGTACGCGAAACTGGATTCCGGCTAAATCGGTGGCGCCGGCCATAGCGCCACCCAGGGCGTCTATTTCTTTGACCAGATGGCTTTTGCCGATACCCCCGATCGCCGGATTGCAGGACATCTGACCCAGTGTTTCGATATTGTGAGTCAGCAGCAGCGTGTTACAACCCATGCGGGCTGCAGCCAGGGCTGCCTCAGTCCCGGCGTGGCCGCCACCGATAACGAGGACATCAAAGTTGACTGAGTGGTGCATACAATTGATTCGCAAAAGGGAAATCCAGCCGGGCAGTATAGCCGGTGTTGACAGCAAGGCACAGGAGCGAAAAAGAGGAAATCCGATAAAAAGCAAAAGACAAAGAGTAATAATATTAAACTAGTTAAATAGATAATTATTACTGTTATTAGGTTATGGTGGTCTGTGAGTAACAGCCTTAAGTAGATAAAAGTTAACCCTTTTCCTGAATGGTTGCCGGTTAACAACCTCCTTCCAGCCAATGGATAGCCTGTGCTACCCGTATGGATAGTTTCTCGTTTGCTGGCCGCTATTTAGCCTCTTTGCCTGAGAACACCTGTTTACTCAGGTTTTGTCCACAGAATAATACCGCGAACATACAGAATTTACACACACCTCGAAAAGGCTTTTTTGCCGTTAGTCTCCGCCATGCCGATTGTATTCGTTGATTGCAATGGGGTTTTTCATTAGAATGGCCGCCCTTTCAAATGAATGCTTGGCACACACTGCCTAATATGGAATTCCGGTCATGAAAAGAACATTTCAACCCAGCGTTATAAAACGCAAGCGCTCTCACGGTTTTCGTGCCCGGATGGCTACCAAGAATGGCAGGCAAATTATCGTCCGCAGACGAGCGAAAGGACGCAAGCGTCTCGCCGCCTAGACCGGCAGCACCACTCGCGGCAATACGGTGGCAGGAGCAGCGTTCGGCAGAGACAAGCGCCTGTTAACAGCGAGAGACTACGCGGCGGTATTTAAAAACCCGCCTTTTCGAGTTTCTGATCGACATATGTTGTTGTTAGCTCGCCCCAACGGGTTAGATTACTCGCGCCTCGGTTGCGTGGTCGCCAAAAAAAATGTTCGTCGAGCAGTCGGCCGCAACCGAATAAAAAGGGTGGTTAGAGACACGTTTCGACGGCAGCAGCAATTTTTGATGCCCATGGATATAGTCTTTATTGCACATAAAGGCCTGGATTTGCTGGCTCCTCAGGCGCAAACCCAATGCCTTCAAAATAACTGGCAGCGCCTGACGCGCCGCTCGGTTCACACGAGCGACCGACAATGATTAGCAAACTACTGGGCGCGCTCATTCGAGGTTATCGGTATCTGATCAGCCCGTTACTTGGCCCCAACTGTCGCTTTTACCCCACGTGTTCAGCTTATGCTCTGGAGGCGCTCGAAAAGCATGGCGCCACCAAAGGCGGGTATTTAACCCTGTGCAGACTTGCCAAGTGTCATCCCTTTCACCCCGGCGGCTGTGACCCAGTTCCGGATTCGGGCCAACTGGTCCCGCACAAAAGCGAGTGAATTAGCGTATGGATTGGCAACGCAGTCTTTTGATCGGCGCCATGGTTCTGGTGTTTGGGGTTCTGTTCATTCGCTGGAATGAATTTCAGGAAACCCGGCAACCACCGCCAGCGAGTGTTGAAGAGGCGGTAGTTGTGCCTGGTCTTGATTCGAGCGCGGAGCTGACTGGCAGCACTTCTGCGATCCCTCAGATAACACAGGACAGTACCGCGGCGGAAACCGCCCCACAACAGCATTCGGCACGGTTGATTACCGTTAAAACGGATGTGCTGGATGTAGTGATTGATACTTATGGGGGGGACATTGTGCGCGTTGCGCTGCGTGAACATCGGGTGTCGGTGGAAAACAGCGCAGAACCCATCGTGATGCTGAATCGTACGGCGACGCGCACCTACATTGCACAAAGTGGGTTGATTGGCCAGAACGGTACGGATACTGGGGATTCGCGGCCACTGTTCAGCGCCGCGCAGGACAGTTACACACTCGCTGCAGACGCCGACACCTTAACGGTGTCACTGCACTTGCAGCAGGGTGAGGTGACCATTAAGAAGCAGTTTGTGTTTCGCCGCGGCGACTATTTACTGGACGTGGCGTATCAGGTAAAAAATCACAGTGCGACACCCTGGCAGGCCCATATTTTCGGGCAAATTCAACGGGACTCTTCCAGCCCAAATGCGAGTAGTGGCGCCCTGGCGCCCAGCCCGTTTCTGGGGGCGGCTTTAACCTCTGAAGAACATAACTACATTAAGAACGACTTTGGTGATATTGCCGAAGAGCCAATCAAAACTGCCAAGGTCGGTGGTTGGGTGGCGATGGTGCAGCATTACTTCATCAGCGCCTGGGTACCTGACCAACAACAAAAGAATGAATTTCTATTGCGCAAGCTGGGTGATCGTGACCTGTATACGATGGGTTTTACGTCGCCAGCGCAGACCGTGCTTCCCGGGGAGGAGGGTCGTTTTGGCGCCGCGTTTTACGTTGGTCCCAAGGATCAGGAAGTCCTCGAAAAAATATCCCCGTATCTTGATCTAACGGTTGATTACGGCTGGTTGTGGTGGGTTGCCAAGCCGCTTTTTTACGGGTTGACGTTCTTTTATAGCGTGGTAGCCAACTGGGGCTGGTCCATCGTGCTATTGACTATTTTGATCAAAGGGATTTTTTACCCCCTGTCCGCTACCAGCTACCGCTCCATGGCGCGCATGCGCAAGTTGCAGCCGGAAATGAAGCGCCTCAAGGATTTGCATGGGGACGACCGGCAGAAAATGTCCCAGGAAACCATGAACCTGTACAAGCGGGAAAAGGTTAACCCGCTGGGTGGGTGTCTACCAATGTTAATTCAGATGCCGGTGTTTATTGCCCTGTATTGGGTGTTGAATGAGAGCGTCGAGTTGCGGCACGCACCATGGATTTTCTGGATAGTAGATTTGTCAGTGAAAGACCCATTTTATGTGTTGCCGATCCTGAACGGCCTGAGTATGTTTTTCCTGCAGACGCTACAACCCGCGCCGCCGGATCCCACCCAGGCCAAAGTTATGAAAATAATGCCCGTGGCCTTCAGCTTCTTTTTTATGTTCTTTCCCGCGGGCCTGGTGTTGTACTGGACGGTGAACAGCGTGCTATCAATTGCCCAACAGTGGGCAATCACGCGCAAAATAGAAGCGGCCGACTAGGGCCGCTGGTTACCGAAACCCGGTGGCGACAGTCCCATGGGCAATGACACAGATGTAATAGCTGCGCTTGCTACCGCGCCCGGGCGTGGGGGCATCGGCATCGTGCGGGTGTCAGGTCGAAACCTTGGGCCCATGTTGGAACAGCTGGTGGGTAAGATAACGCCCCCGCGCCAGGCTTACTACAGCGAATTCCGCGACGGGATGGGTGGGGTGGTCGATCAGGGATTGAGCCTGTTTTTCCCAGCACCAAAATCCTTTACCGGCGAAGACGTGGTCGAATTGCACGGTCACGGTGGCCCGGTGGTGATGGATGCACTGTTGGCGCGCGTTGTAGAGCTTGGTGCCCGGCTCGCCAGGCCGGGAGAGTTTTCCGAACGGGCTTTTCTGAACGGCAAACTGGATCTGGCCCAGGCGGAGGGTATCGCCGATTTGATCGCGGCGGACTCTGATCAAGCAGCGCGCAACGCGCTACGCACCCTGCAGGGCGCTTTTTCCCAACGCATCCACTCTCTTACGGAAGACCTGGTGCGCCTGCGCGTATATGTGGAGGCGGCCATTGATTTTCCCGAAGAAGATATCGATTTTTTATCGGAGGGACGCGTAGCCGAGAGCCTCGATAACCTTGTTCAGAAGCTTGACAGCCTGGTGGCAGACGCTGGCCAGGGCGTGTTGCTACAGGAAGGTATGACGGTGGTAATTGCCGGCAGGCCGAACGCCGGAAAATCCAGCTTGCTAAACCGGTTGTCGGGGCGCGATAGCGCTATTGTGACCAGCATACCGGGCACCACCCGCGACCTGCTGCGCGAGCGTATCGATATCGACGGGATGCCGCTGCACATCGTCGATACTGCTGGTCTCAGAGAGAGTGCAGATGAAGTCGAACAGGAGGGTATGCGCCGCGCCTGGGAAGAAATCAGCCGAGCTGATCGGGTCTTATTTATGGTCGACAGCAGTGAATCCAGAGGTGTTATTGCGGAGCAGATATGGCCGGAGTTTTTTGCGCGCCTGCCCGAACACCAGCATCTGACTTTCCTGTTAAACAAAATTGATATATCTGGTCTGCCAGCAGGTCGGGACATCAATCTTGGTGGGGTGACAAAGGAAAATAAAACCTACCCGGTGCTGCGCCTGTCCGCGACTACCGGCGCGGGGTTTGATGACTTGCGAGAACACCTCGCGGAGTGCATGGGTTACCGGGGTACTACGGAGGGATTATTCACTGCGCGTCGACGCCACCTCGACGCCCTCACCAATACCCAGAGGGTGTTGCGCGACGCTGCCGAGCAACTACGTACCTCTGGTCAGGGTGAACTATTGGCTGCGGATTTGTTACAAGCCCAGCGTCTGGTTGGTCAAATTACCGGAGAGTTCACTAACGACGATTTACTGGGGGAAATATTTTCAACGTTTTGTGTGGGGAAATAATGACAAATAGAAGGTTTTTGGTCACCAAGACTTCCCTGCTGGCGCTCGCCCTTCTCGAATCGTCGAAGTCTTTGTCGAAACACAGAAAGCCCACTGGCAACCCAAAAGAAATTAACAGGTTATCCACAATATGTGATCAAAAAATAAGCGTTTTTATTCGCTAACCTGTGTAAAAAAACAGTGTTAGCAAATTACCTAACATATTGAAATATAAAGTTATATTTGTTTTAAAAAAACGCGCTCGTTTTAAATAAAGATGTGGATAACAGCATCAATACCTCTTAGACTAACGATCCTTCACGAGCGCAACTTGCGAAGAATAAATAGCAGCAACTAATTAACTATAAAATGGAGAAAGTCTTGGTGCAGAGGGCGTGGGAACAATGTTTGGGTCAATTACGGGAAGAAATGCCCGCGCAACAGTTCAACACCTGGATTCAGCCATTGCGGCTCGATGCTGACTTGATGGCGGACGGTGTGCGACTCATAGCACCCAACCGGTTTGTTCAGGATTGGGTGAACGATAAGTTTATCGATCGTATCCGCGAGTTGTATCAAGGAGTTTGTGGCAACACCATGGGTGCTGCGCAGTTAATGGTCGCCGCGCACGAGTCGGAGCCAGAATTTGTGGAGACGCCGCAGGCAGAATCACGCGCCTACCCAGCGATGACGGCCACCACCGGTGCCCTGGGGACGTCAGGTGCGTCGCCTGGATCGACCGTCAGCGAAGAGAACGGCACAGGTATGCAGCGCGCGAATGACGCTCCTCAACAACCTTTGCGGCCTCGGGCCACCCGCCCGCAGCAGGAAGACGACCCGCGGGATTATCTAAACAAATCTTTCGTGTTCGACTCATTTATCGAAGGCAAGTCCAATCAGTTGGCTCTGGCCGCATCCCGGCAGGTTGCTGAAAACCCGGGTGGGGGCTATAACCCCCTGTTTATTTACGGCGGTGTGGGCCTGGGGAAAACCCACTTGATGCACGCGGTGGGCAATGCGTTGCGGATCGCAAAACCAGATGCCAAAATCGTTTATCTGCACTCCGAGCGCTTTGTAGCGGATATGGTTAAGGCCTTGCAGTTAAACGCGATCAATGACTTTAAGCGCTTTTATCGTTCGGTGGATGCGCTACTGATTGACGACATACAGTTTTTTGCCAAGAAGGAGCGCTCCCAGGAGGAATTTTTTCATACATTTAATGCGTTGCTGGAAGGTGGTCAGCAAATGATCCTTACCAGCGACCGTTACCCAAAGGAGATAGACGGTGTTGAAGAGCGACTTAAATCGCGATTCGGTTGGGGCCTGACGGTCGTCGTCGAGCCGCCGGAGCTGGAGACTCGGGTAGCTATTTTAATCAAGAAAGCACAGCAGGCGAAAATCGAGCTACCCCACGAGGCGGCTTTTTTTATTGCCCAGCGTATTCGCTCCAACGTTCGCGAGCTGGAGGGGGCATTAAAACGCGTTATCGCCAGCGCACACTTCACAGGCCGACCCATCGACATCGAATTAATTCGCGACTCGCTCAAGGATTTGTTGGCCCTGCAGGACAAGCTGGTTACTATAGACAATATTCAGCGTACGGTGGCGGAGTACTACAAGATCAAACTGTCAGATTTATTATCCAAGCGTCGTAGCCGCTCAATTGCGAGACCCAGGCAGGTGGCTATGGCCCTTGCAAGGGATCTGACCAACCGCAGTTTGCCGGAAATTGGCGAGGCCTTTGGGGGCCGGGATCACACCACGGTATTACACGCTTGCCGTAAGGTGAAAGAGCTAAAGGACACCTCCAGGGACATCGGTGAAGACATGAAACTCCTTTTGAGGCTATTGACAACCTGAAAGCGAGCGCTTACTAACAAAAAACAGATAACCAACTATTTTGTAGAAGAGATACCACAATGAAGTTCAGTATTTCCCGGGAAGCGTTTCTCAAACCCCTGCAGCTTGTTGCTGGCGTTGTAGAGCGCCGACAAACCTTACCGATTCTTGCCAACGTTCTGGTGGTGCTTGACGGTAATCAATTGTCACTCACTGGTACGGATCTGGAAGTTGAAATAGTCGGACGCGCTACTCTGGCTGAAGCGGGTGAAGGTGGTGAGGTAACGGTTCCGGCGCGCAAACTGGTAGATATTTGCCGCTCTCTGCCCGACGGCTCAACCATCAAGTTTGTTAGTGACACCGGTGGGCGCATAGTGCTGACCAGTGGGCGCAGCCGTTTCACCCTGGCTACCTTGCCAGCCAATGAATTTCCCAGCGTCGACGATGGTCCGGGTCAGCTGGAATTTGCCACCACACGCACCAACCTCAAGGGCCTGCTGGACAGTACGGCATTTGCGATGGCCCACCAGGACGTTCGTTACTACCTCAACGGTATGTTGTGGGAAGCGAGCGCCGGTCAGCTGCGGGCTGTCGCCACGGATGGACATCGTCTGGCTATGAGTACGTTGGCGGTGAACGACCTGGACATCAGCGAAAAAGTGGGGGCCATCCTGCCGCGTAAAGGGGTGGTGGAGCTGTCCCGCCTGTTAAATGAGGATGGAGATCTTAAGGTGGTTATTGGCAATAACCACATCCGGGTGAGTGGCGATGATTTCCTGTTCACGTCAAAGCTGGTGGATGGTGCTTACCCTGACTATAACCGAGTATTGCCAAAAGGGGGGACCCGCCTTCTCGAAGGGGGTCGCGACGATTTACGCAGCGCTTTCAGTCGAACGGCTATTTTATCTAACGAGAAATATCGTGGTGTTCGCTTGCTCCTCAGTGACGGCCAGCTCAAGATGGTGGCAAACAATCCCGAGCAGGAGGAAGCCGAGGAAGAACTCACAGTCAGTTACAGTAGTGAAGATCTGGAAATAGGCTTCAACGTCAGTTACATCATCGACGTGTTAAACGTGCTTGGCGGCGAACAGGTGCGCTTTACATTTTCAGACGCAAATAGCAGTGCGCTCATGGAGGATCCAAAGCAGGAACAGGCGGTCTACGTTATCATGCCCATGCGTCTGTAAAAATAAAACCATGCTTTCTCTCCTATGTATCTAAGGCAGCTCGATGTCCACGGGTTGCGTAATCTTCAGTCTGTTAAGTTATCGCCCGGCCCGCGCATCAACACGATATGTGGGCCCAACGGCAGCGGAAAAACCAGTCTGCTGGAGGCTATCTACCTTCTCGGTCGCGGCCGCTCCTTTCGTACGCGCACCCTTAAATCGGTAATTAATACCCAAACAGATGCCTGCACGGTGTTTGGCCTGGTGCGCCGGGAAGAAGCTATCGCTGGCGGCGAAGGCGGTCAGAAGCGCGACGTGCCCGTGGGGGTGAGCCGTAACCGCTCAGGCGCTTTTCATTTCAAACTGGATGGCGAGCGGGTCTATGCTTCGTCTGCACTGGCCCAAACCCTGCCGCTACTACTGCTAAACAACGACAGCTTTCAGCTGCTGGAAGGGGGGCCGCAGGGCCGGCGGCAGTATTTGGACTGGGGAGTGTTCCACGTGGAACACGACTTTAAGGAGCTTTGGCGTCGGCTGGCCCGCTGTCTGCAACACCGCAATTCATTGCTTCGTCATGATAGAATAGACCCCGCAGAAATCGCTTTGTGGGACGCCCAGTTTATTGAGCTTTCGGAACGCGTAACCGCCCAACGAAAACGCTACCTAGACGCGCTTGCGCCGCGTATTAGCCAGGTGTTACAGCGTCTTTCCCCGGTCAAAGACCTGCATTTTCGATTTCATTGCGGCTGGGATGAGAGATTGTCGCTTGCAGAAGTGCTGGTCAAAGATCGGCGGCGGGATCAGCAGGGCAGGGTCACCCACCATGGACCTCATCGTGCAGACCTGAAAATATTATGTGGGGATCACCCGGCTGCGGAGGTGCTGTCGAGGGGGCAATCGAAAGCTCTGGTTACGGCAATGCTATTGGCCCAGGGGCTGTTTTATTTTGAGGCCACTGGCCGCACCTGTGTCTATTTGTTCGATGATCTGCCAGCGGAGCTCGATTTGGTACACCGTCACGCCGTGGCTTCGTTCCTGGGCGAGATGCAGGCTCAGGCATTTATCACGGGAACCGATGAAGTGGAGCTGTCATCTCTTTGGTCCCAGCGCAACAATGGAGAGATTGATAAAACAGTGTTCCACGTGGAACAGGGGGTAGTTAGTCGTGTTTAGTCTTTGTGTCAAACGGAAGAAGGATAGCGCATGAGCGAGGAAAAGAACTACGATTCGTCCAGTATCAAGGTCCTGAAAGGGCTTGACGCCGTACGCAAGCGCCCTGGTATGTATATTGGCGACACCGACGACGGTACTGGCCTTCACCATATGGTATTTGAACTGGTAGACAACGCCATCGACGAAGCGCTCGCTGGCCACTGTACCGAAGTGAAGGTGATTATTCATCCGGACGAGTCCGTGACGGTAACGGACAATGGCCGGGGCATCCCTGTCGATGAGCACGAGGAAGGGGTATCCGCCGCCGAGGTGATCATGACGGTACTCCACGCAGGAGGCAAATTTGACGATAACAGTTACAAAGTGTCTGGCGGGTTACACGGCGTAGGGGTTTCGGTGGTGAATGCGCTATCTGAGACCCTTAAGCTCGTGATTCGTAGAGATGGCAGGGTATACGAGCAAATCTATCACCACGGGGTACCGGAGGCGCCGTTGGCTGCTGTGGGCGAAACACAGGGTAAAGGAACAGATGTGACATTTTGGCCGTCCACCGGCACCTTTACACAGATCAACTTCCATTTCGATATTCTAGCCAAGCGCCTGCGGGAGCTGTCATTTCTCAATTCCGGGGTACGCATCGTGCTCCAGGATGAGCGCACGGGAAAAGAAGAGCTCTATGAATACGAGGGTGGTCTGAAGGCTTTCGTCGAATTTCTCAACCTGAACAAGACCGGGGTCAATCGCGTTTTTTACTTCACCACCCAGCGCGACGATGGGGTTGGTGTAGAGGCTGCACTGCAATGGAATGACGGGTTTCAGGAAAATATTTTTTGTTACACCAACAATATTCCGCAACGGGACGGTGGAACCCATCTGGCCGGATTTCGTTCGGCCCTGACGCGTAGCCTGAATACCTACATTGAGAAGGAGGGCATCGCTGCTAAAACTAAGGTTGCCACCACCGGAGAGGATGCCCGTGAAGGGCTGACCGCCGTTATTTCCGTAAAAGTCCCGGATCCCAAATTTTCGTCGCAAACAAAGGACAAATTAGTCAGCTCTGAAGTGAAGACAGCGGTGGAACAGGAAGTTGGCACTAAATTTAATGACTACTTGTTGGAAAACCCTCAGGAAGCCAAAAGCATTGTTATGAAAATGGTAGAGGCCGCGCGTGCCCGGGAGGCCGCCCGCAAGGCGCGAGATATGACTCGCCGTAAAGGCGCCCTCGATATCGCCGGACTGCCCGGTAAACTCGCAGACTGCCGAGAAAAAGATCCGGCATTGTCCGAGCTCTATTTGGTGGAGGGCGACTCGGCGGGTGGATCGGCGAAACAGGGGCGGGACCGCAGCAATCAGGCGATTTTGCCCTTGAAAGGGAAAATCTTGAATGTGGAAAAAGCCCGATTTGACAAAATGTTGTCCAGCGCCGAAGTCGGAACCCTGATAACCGCGCTGGGTTGTGGGATCGGTCCCCAGGAATTTAATGTGGACAAGCTGCGCTACCACACCATTGTCATCATGACCGATGCGGACGTGGACGGTTCGCATATTCGCACCTTGCTACTCACCTTCTTTTTTCGCCAGATGCGTGAGCTTGTCGACCGCGGTCATATTTTTATCGCCCAGCCGCCCCTGTACAAAATAAGCAAAGGTAAGCAAGAGCAATACCTGAAGGACGACGTCGCTTTAACGGAGTTTCTAACGCAGTCTGCATTGGCGACGGCAGCTCTGCATGTCAACGGGGAAGCACCAGCCCTGAGCGGAGAAGCGCTCGAAGCGCTGGTCAAGCATTATCGTCGGGTCATGGGGATTATCGAACGCATGTCCCGCGTCTACCCGCAGGAAATACTTGACCAAATGGTATACATACCAAAAATTGATGCCACCCAGTTGGCTGATCGAAGCGCTGTCGAACAATGGTGTCAACATTTGCAAACAGCCTTTTACAGCGGCACCAATTCTCGCAGCCACCATTACGAGTTTTTTGTGCACGAGGATGTCGAGCGCCACCTGTTTTTACCGGTGGCGGCGGTGGTTGCCCATGGCGCGCGCATAACCTATGAATTCAAAAGAGATTTCTTTTTATCCGGGGAGTATCGAGCTATCGTTGCTCTGGGGGAAGAGCTGCAGGGCTTACTTGAGGATGGCGCTTACGTACAACGTGGCGATAAGAACAAGGCCGTGGAAAGTTTTCCGGAGGCGTTAAATTGGCTAATGGATGAGTCACGTCGTGGCTTTACTATTCAGCGCTATAAAGGGCTGGGTGAAATGAACCCGGAGCAGTTGTGGGACACCACTATGAACCCGGAAACACGGCGTATGTTACGGGTCACTGTGGAAGACGCGATTGGCGCCGATCAGATGTTTAATACATTGATGGGTGATCAGGTAGAGCCGCGCAGAAACTTCATTGAAACCAATGCGTTATCGGTAGCTAACCTGGATATTTAAGGTGGTTAATACAGTGTCCTACGGAATGGACTCCGCTTGCGACACTCTCCCATCACGATACTCGCGGTGCAAAATGCGGGGTTTCGGAGCAGGTGGCTAGGTGTTCCGGGTGTCGGTTTTTCGACGCCCGGGGCCCGCGCGTCGATCCTCGTGATAAAGATCTATCCGCGTTTCCTGACGGCGCTCGGCGAGAGTTCGGCGCAAGCCGCGGCGACGCTCCGGCCCCTGGTAACTGGTATCCTCTATTTGCATAATTGGGTGCAGAGCCCGCGATTCAAACGCTTCGAAATACAAATTTGACTGTAATTAACGTTCTTCGTCAAGGGGCAAATTGGCAGCGAGAGCCGTTTCTATCCAGTGTTGCACCACGTCTGTAAGTGCCTTGCTATCTTGACTAGCCGTCGCAATTGGCGCGCCGATGACCACCGTAATCGTGCCTGGATACTTGATAAAGCGATGGGCTGGCCAACAATTTCCGGCATTGTGCGCCACCGGGACAATGGGTACCTGTGCCGCAATGGCGATGGCTGCGCCGCTGCGCCCATAGTTACCCACTTGCCCTGGTTTGATGCGGGTACCTTCTGGATAGATAACCAGGTTATTGCCTTCCGCAAGCCTTTGTTTTCCGAGGGCGAGGACCTGTTTTAGGGCCACCCGCGGATTGCTGCGGTCGATGGCGATTGGTCGGGTCATGGCCAGCCCCCAGCCGAAAAATGGAATGTATAACAATTCTTTTTTTAGCAGCGTACTGGCCGGGCGAAACAGGCGTTGTAGAAAGTACGTCTCCCAACTGGATTGATGTTTGCTAAGCGCCACGAACGGTGTTCGTGGAATATTTTCACGCCCGATAATCCGTAGTCGAACGCCGCAGGTGATGCGGAGCCAGAGGATAATCAAACCGTTAGCAGACGTAATCAACGTTTGACGGGGTCGGAAGGGCAGTAACCACCCCACGGTAAAGGCTAATACCGAAAATACGAAAACTACCGGAATGTAGCCTGCGTAGAACAACAGTGACCGGGCACCTGACCACATTAGCTTCAACGGGAACACTCGCTAGTAGAACCGTCAATCGGAGGCGTCGCGCCAAGCAATGCATCAACAGCCGCAGCCAGATCGTCGTACACCGGCGCATCGCGCAGTGCATGGTCAGTTTGCTGGGCCAAAGCTGTCTCACTGGTAGCACCTTTACCGGTGCGCACCAAAATTGGTGTGCAGTCCCTTTGAACAGCTGCCTGCAGGTCGCGCAAGCTGTCGCCGATAACGGCAACACCGGATAATGAGCAGTCCAGCTCTCGGGCGATGGCGTCGAGCATGCCGGGGGCGGGCTTACGGCAGGTGCAATGTTCATCGGGGAGGTGCGGACAGTAAAAAATAGCACTGATTAAACCGCCAGCGGCTTCCACCTGGGTACACATTTTATGGTGAATGGCCTCCAGTTCATCCAGGCCGAACAGCCCGCGACTTAATCCCGACTGGTTAGTCGCCACAGCGACGCGATACCCGGCGGCTGTCAGTCTGGCAATGGCGTCCAATGCACCGGGAATGGGTACCCATTCGTCAGGATTCTTAATAAAGTTTTCAGAGTCTGCGTTAATGACGCCGTCCCGATCCAGAATAACCAGTTTCATTGCTTAGCCGCGCCCTTATCCACAACCAGCAGCGAGATGTCCGCGATGTTTAGAAACAAATTTTGCAGAGTTTTTAGCAGTGCGAGACGATTGTTGCGCACCTCGGAATTTTCCGCCATAACCATCACCTGGTCGAAAAACTCGTCGACCGGTTTGCGTAAGGATGCCAATTGCGTCAGCGCCTCAGTATAACGCCGCTGCTCCAGAAGAGGGCTGACCACCGTATTACAGGACGCAACGGCCTGTGCCAAAGCAAGTTCGGCCGGGTCCAGAAGCAGGGCCTGGTCGATGCTCGCAGAGGACGTAGCGGTTTCAGATTTGGCAAGAATATTGGCGACCCTTTTATTGGCGCTGGCCAGCGCCGCCGCGTCGGGCATCTGGTTAAAGGCATTAACTGCCTGCACTCGGAAATGGATATCCAGCGGGTTAGTTACAGGGCGGGCGGTGACAGCGAGAAATACTTCGGCTGGAATGCCCTGTTCTTCGTACCAGGATCGCAGACGCTCGAGAACGTACTTTAGAAGTCGGTCAACCAACGCCGTATCATCTGCAAAAGCCGGATACTGTGTCGCTGCAAATGTGAGCGCGGTGCGCAAATCCAGATCTACTTGCCCCTCAATTAAAATGCGTAGCACGCCCAGACTGGCGCGGCGCAGGGCAAACGGGTCTCGGGATCCGGACGGCACTTGACCAATCGCGAAAATTCCCGTTAGCGTGTCAAGGCGGTCGGCGGTGGCCAGGGTCGCGCCCAGCGGCGACGGGGGCAGCGCATCACCCGCAAAACGCGGCATATACAGTTCTTCAAGGGCTGCGGCGACGCCAGCTTCTTCGCCATCGTAAAGGGCGTACTGGTGCCCCATGATCCCCTGTAAATCGGCAAACTCCTGCACCATAGCGCTGACCAGATCGGATTTACTTAATTGCGCAGCGCGGCGGGCTGCGCTTTCGGGCGCTTTAAAGCTGGGGGCGAGGTATGCGGCGAGCGTCGCTACCCGCTCAGTTTTATCAAATAACGACCCCAATTTTTGTTGGAACACAATATCCCGGAGCTTGTCCCGCTGCGCCGTCAGGTTGGTTTGTTTGTCGAAATTAAAGAAAAAGGCGGCATCGCTTAGCCGCGGGCGAATAACCCGCTCATTGCCGGCAATGACGCTCGCGGGATCGCGACTGTCGATGTTGGCTACCGTGATAAATCGCGGTAGCAGGGCGCCGTTACCGTCCACTAGATGAAAATATTTTTGATGCGCCTTCATGGACGACACCAGAGCCTGGGCGGGAACCTCCAGAAACCGCGGTTCGAAATCACCCATCAAGGGTACCGGCCACTCATTGAGCGCGGCGACTTCATCCAGCAGCGCATCGTCGATCACAGCCCGTCCGCCCGCACTCTGGGCGAGAGCCTCGACGCCATTGCGGATCAGCGCGCGCCGTTCATCGAAGTCCACCACTACATGCGCCGTGCGTAGCAAATCAACATAATTTGCGGGTGCGGAGATGGTAACCGGCTGATTGCAGTGGAAGCGGTGGCCGCGACTTTGTCGCCCGGCCATTATGCCTAGAATTTCGCCCGTGATGACGTCTTCTCCAAACAGCATGACGACCCAGTGCACGGGACGCACAAACTCTTCGCGTCCGCTACCCCAGCGCATGCGCCGCGCTATAGGCAGCGCCTTAAGGGCCGTGTTCACCATGGCGGGGAGCAGCGCTACCGTTGCCTGGCCGGGCTGGACACTGCGGTACGCCAGGCGCGGACCCTTATCGCTTTCTACCTGCGTCAGTTGCTGTACCTCAACGCCACAACTGCGGGCAAACCCCTGGGCGGCGGCAGACGGTTCGCCAGCGGCATTAAATGCGGCGCTTACCGCGGGGCCAAGACGTTCCTGGGTGCTGTCCGGCTGGTGTTCGGGCAGAGCCTGTATGTAAAGTGCCAGCCGCCGCGGGGTGGCAAAACCCCGTACACTGCCGTGTTCGAGAGACGCGTGACGCAAGGCTTCCGCGACCAGCTCCATCAGAGCGGTCATCAAGGTTTTCAGTGCTTTTGGCGGCAACTCTTCCGTGCCGATTTCGAACAGAAAATCGCGGCTCATGAGCGTGACCCCAGAGCCAGTTGCCGCACTTCTTCAGCCAGCGCCGGGGGCGCCAGTGGAAATCCCGCGGCCAGTCGGGAATCGAAATAGGCTTGCGCAACCGCGCGTGACAGGGTCCGCACGCGCAGAATAAAGCGTTGCCGTTCGGTAACAGAGATGGCGTGGCGGGCATCCAGTAAGTTAAATGCATGGGACGCTTTCATCACCATTTCGTAGGCCGGAAGGGGCAGGTTGTGCTCGATCAGCCGGTTGCTTTCGCGCTCGTAGACGTCGAAGCTGTGGAATAAAAAGGGTACGTCCGCCTGGGCAAAATTGTAGTGGGACATTTCCACTTCGTTTTGATGAAACACATCGCCGTAGGTCACCACACCGCCCTGCTCGTTGCGCGTCCAGACTAAATCAAAAATGCTGTCGACGCCTTGCAGGTACATGGCGATGCGCTCCAGACCGTAGGTGATTTCCCCGGTTACCGGATAACATTCCAGTCCGCCGACCTGTTGAAAGTAGGTAAATTGCGTAACCTCCATACCGTTGAGCCACACTTCCCACCCCAGCCCCCAGGCACCGAGTGTGGGGGATTCCCAATTGTCCTCGACGAAACGAATGTCGTGGACGAGAGGATCGATGTGCAAGGCCCGCAGTGAATCGAGATACATTTCCTGAATATTTTCTGGCGATGGCTTCAACGCCACCTGGAACTGGTAGTAGTGTTGTAGACGATTAGGGTTTTCGCCGTAGCGGCCATCAGTCGGGCGACGGCAGGGTTGTACGTATGCGGCATTCCAGGTCTCGGGGCCAATGGCGCGCAAAAACGTCGCTGGATGGAATGTTCCCGCACCGACTTCCATATCCAGTGGTTGCAGAATCACGCAGCCGCGATTCGCCCAGAATTGTTGCAGCGCCAAAATCAATCCCTGAAAAGTGCCAATATCGGGAGCTGTCGTTGTCACTAGCTTTCCTCGTTACTCGTTACGATCAGTCGCGTCCGGTCAGCCAATCACAACAAGACAGCCGCGTGCACCGTGCAATTATATCGGTTGCAGTAATCAGTGACGAGCGATCAACAGGATTTGTTGCAGCGCGAGTGCATGGGTTTCCCAGGTGCCGCCGCTTGCGCTAAGCTTGTCGGTTCAGCCACGCCAAGTTCATTTCGACGCGCAAGTGGATTGCGCTGCCTAGTGACGGAGCAATTTTCTAAGAGGGGCGTGGAACACATGACAGGAGAATTCAGTATGAAAACAACGATGAGATACCTGGCGGGAATTTGTTTACTCGCACTCTCGCAGGGGTTGTTGGCCAATGACCATTGGGACGCGGTGGAAATCGAGCCAACCAGTCTTAGCGACACCCTGTATATGTTGGTGGGCGAGGGCGGTAACATCGGTGTGTCCGTCGGTGCGGACGGCACCTTCCTGATTGACGACCAATATGCACCACTATCGGAGAAAATCATCGCGGCGGTAAAGGAAATGTCGGGGGATATGCCGACGTTTCTGATCAATACCCACTGGCACGGCGATCATACCGGGGGCAATGAAAACTTTGGCACGGCTGGTTCCATTATCGTAGCGCACGAAAATGTGCGCGCGGCGCTGGAATCAAGCAAAACCATCGCATTGTTCAACCTGCACAAACCACCCTCACCCAAAGCTGCATTGCCGGTAATTACGTTTCAGCAGGGCATGACGTTTCACCTCAACGGCGATACCGTCGAGCTGGTGCATGTGGCCAACGCGCATACGGATGGCGATACGTTTGTGCATTTTAAAAAGGCCAATGTTATCCATGCGGGGGATACGTTTTTTAACGGACTTTACCCGTTTATAGATAGCTCTTCGGGCGGCAGTATCGATGGCATGATTGCGGCAGCGGACGTGATTCTCGGCCTCTCCAATGGCGACACAAAAATTATACCCGGACACGGCCCGTTGGCTGATAAGGCCGCGCTGCAGGCGTATCGGGATATGCTGGCAACGGTTAGAGGCACTATCCAGACGATGATCGATGCGGGGAAAACGGAAGCGGAAATTATCGCGGCCCAACCGACGGCCGCGTTTGATGCCGAGTGGGGCAACGGTTTTCTGGCCCCGGATCTGTGGGTAAAAGTGGTCTATAGCAGTATGGGAAATTAGACAGTTATCGGTGTGTTTAGCGCATCAGCGTATAAGGTAACCAGGTGGCGAGTTGTGGCCACAGCGCGAGCACGCCCATCAGCAACAATTGAATAGCAACAAATGGCGCCACGCCGCGGTAGATATCGCTGGTTAACACCTCGGGCGGGGCGACTCCGCGCAAATAGAACAGGGCAAATCCGAACGGTGGCGTCAGGAAGGATGTCTGCAGGTTGAGGGCGATCATCACCCCCAACCAGATGGGATCGACACCCAGCGTCAGCAGCACGGGGCCGACAATGGGCACAACTACGAAAGTGATTTCGATAAAATCGAGAATAAACCCCAGCAAAAAAATTACCAGCATCACCACCAGTGTGGCACCAAACACACCGCCGGGCAGTTGTCTAAACAGGGATTCCACCATTTCCTCCCCGCCGAATCCGCGAAAAACCAGGGAGAATACAGCCGCGCCGATCAAAATCATAAAGACCATCGCGGTGACTTCGGTAGTGGACAGCACCACTTCCCGGAGTCGCGAGAAGGTCAATTGATTACGCAATAATGCCAACAGAGTTGCCCCCAACGCACCGACACCGGCGGCCTCGGTAGGGGTGGCAATACCCGCCAGAATCGATCCCAACACTGCGAGGATCAACACCATCGGTGGTATTAGAGAGCGCACCACCTCGCGTACGGCGATGGATTGATGGTCGTTGTCGGCCATGGGCGCGGCTTGAGGCCGCCAGCGGGTGTAAAGCACCAGATACACGCAGTACAACAGCACCAGCACTAGTCCGGGAATAATGGCGCCGAGAAACAAATCGCCGACGGATACCGTCTTGGGGGTGAAAATACCCATATTCAGCTGCGCCTGGGAATAGGCACTGGACAGTATATCGCCCAGCAATACGAGGGCGATTGACGGTGGAATAATCTGTCCCAGAGTGCCCGTCGCGCAAATAGTGCCGGTAGCCAGTGCGGGGCTGTAACCCTGTTTGAGCATCGAGGGCAGGGACATCAGCCCCATGGTGACCACCGTGGCACCCACGATGCCGGTGCTGGCCGCGAGCAACATGCCCACCACGACCACCGAGAGGCCTAAACCGCCTCGCACATTGCCAAATACTCGGGACATACTCTGTAACAGGTCTTCCGCAATCCTGGACTTCTCGAGCATAACGCCCATCAGCACGAAGAGCGGCACCGCCACCAGCGAGTTGTTACCCATGGTGCCATAGATGCGATTGGGCAGGGCGTGCAGAAAAGCGGGGTCAAAGTGGCCGGTGGCAAGGCCTATTAACGCAAATGCCAGGGAGGTTCCAGCAAGGGAAAAGGCGACCGGATAGCCCAACAGCAGAACCAGGCAAATAACGACAAACATCAGCAGCGGCAGGTATTCCATACTCAGCCCTGGGTGTCCGTCGAGCTGTTATCCGCAGCCTGATCGGTGACGATAATCAGAATATTTTTAATTGTTTCCGCAACACCCTGTAACAGCAGCGTCACCGGCATAATTAGCATCAGAGTTTTTAGCAAATAAACCCAGGCAAGGCCGGAAGACTCGCTGGAAGTTTCTTTGACAGTCCAGCTGTTGATTACGTAATCCCAGTTCAGCCAGAACATCACCACGCACAGCGGCAGTAAAAACAACAGGCCGCCGAGGGTGTCGATCCAGGCCTGCCCTACACGGGACAGCTTGCGGTAGAAAATGTCTACGCGCACGTGGCCACCGCGCTGCAATGTATAGGCAATTGCCAGCATAAACACGGATGCGTGCAGGTAATTAACCGATTCTTGCAGGGCGATTGACCCGCTTTGTAAATAGTAACGCATAACCACCACAGTACAGGTAAAGCCCATGACGGCGAGGGTTAGCCAGGCAACAATCCGACCACTGTAGCGCGTGAATCGGTCGATCCATGTTGCGACGGAGTCAAAAATATCAGACACAGGACAGCACGGCGGAAAGTTCTTCTTTGGTTATCGGTGGATCATAGTATATCGGGTACCGTACAAAAACTGCAGTAGCGACTGTCACAGGGTTGTCACAATTTGTACATACCCTTGTCATGTCCGTTTTATACGCTGCTGCCGTCCTATTTAGAAACGACCTATTCATGATCAGGAGATACCGATGAGCAAAATCACCATGGGCAAAACGATATTGGGCGCGGCTGGGTTGAGCGCAGCGCTGCTATTGGCCAGCGCGCCCGTGCTGGCCGCGGGCCGCGACTACATTTCAGTGGTCGGCTCCTCGACCGTATACCCATTTTCTGCAGTGGTCGCCGAGCGCTTCGGCAAGGCTACCGGCGCGGCCACACCAAAAATAGAGTCCACCGGCACCGGCGGCGGCATGAAGCTGTTCTGCGCCGGGGTTGGAACCAGCTACGCGGACATTACCAACGCCTCGCGGCAAATGAAGAAATCCGAGTTCGACGACTGTCAGAATCACGGCGTGAAGGACATTGTCGAGGTACAAATTGGGTTTGACGGAATTGTGCTGGCCAACTCGGTGAAAACAGCCCAATTGGACCTGTCGCGCAAGGATATTTTCCTGGCTCTTGCCAAACAGGTTCCGGACGGCGATTCCGATCGGCTGATTGCCAATCCGTACCAGACCTGGAAGCAGGTGAACGCCGCGCTGCCCGACGTCAATATTGAAGTGCTGGGTCCACCGCCTACTTCCGGTACACGGGATGCTTTTGCCGAGCTGGCGATGGAAGGGGGTTGCGCGGAGATCCCGTCCATAAAGGCCCTGAAAGCGAGCGACGAAGAAAAATACAAGGCCATTTGCCACAGTGTGCGGGAAGATGGCCGGTTTATCGAAGCGGGCGAAAACGACAATTTGATTGTGCAAAAATTGAACGCTAACCCCAATGCATTTGGTGTGTTTGGCTTCAGCTTTCTCGACCAGAACAGCGACAAGGTCCAGGGCTCAATTATTGAAGGGGTGGCGCCGGAATTTGACTCTATTGCGGACAAATCCTATCCGGTTTCGCGTCCGTTGTTCTTCTACATCAAGAAAGCACATATTGGCGTCGTGCCGCGCATAGAAACATTCCTGGCGGAATTCACCAGTGAAAAAGCCTGGGGCGAGGATGGTTATCTGGCAGAAAAAGGTATGATCCCTATGCCGAAAACCCAGCGCAGTCAGATTGCAGCCGACGTAAAGGCGCTTAAAACTCTGAGCGCTGAAGGATTGAAATAGACGCCGACAATAATCGGGCAACAGGATTCCTGGCATCCGTTACACCCTCCCCTTTCAGGATGCATTTTCGCCCGGCCCACGCCGGGCGATTTTTTTGTCGGTATACTGTTAACTGTTTGCCGTAAGCGTAGGTTAAGTAGGTAAGAGGGTATGCAGGCCAGCAATCTACTATTGATTTTAGTCGCCGCCACCGTGATGGCGTTCGTACTTGGGCGCAGTCGCGCGCTGACTCAGGCGCGGCCGTTGGGCGGCATTCGGGCGCTGCATTCGCTCCCGTTCTACTACGGCATGCGCGCTGCCCTGTGGTGCGCGGTGCCCGCGGTGTTACTGCTCGGCCTATGGCTGATGGGGGATGCGCAGGTCATCAGCAGCATGATAGTGAGCGAGCTGCCTGATCACCTTGCCCCGCACACTGCGACTGAGCGCAACCTCCTGCTTGGCAGTATCGAAAACCTGGCCAGTGGCGCGCTCGACCAAAAATCTGCTGATCCAGATCTGCTCGCGGCGGCGCGGCGACTGGATGTGTTGGGTGCGATCAGTCAACAGTTGATGGCGGCACTCGTGCTCGCCCTGGCGGTGTTGGGTGGCTGCTGGGGCTGGTTGAGAATATCGCCCCAGCGCAGAGCCCGGCAGGAAGTGGAGCGAGTGTTTAAAGTTGCGCTGCTGTTGAGTGCGTGCATAGCGGTGCTTATTACGTTGGGTATCGTGTTGTCGGTACTGTTCGAGTCGCTGCGGTTTTTCCAGTCGGTGCCGGTTCTGGATTTTTTACTCGGCCTGGAGTGGAGTCCGCAAACGGCGATCCGTGACGATCAGGTCGGGGCCTCTGGGCGCTTTGGCATGGTGCCGCTGTTTGTCGGCACCCTGCTGATTTCTTTGATTGCAATGATAGTGGCGGTGCCGGTCGGTTTGATGTCTGCGGTATATCTCGCCGAATATGCGAGTCCGCGAGTGCGCAGTTTTGCCAAACCCGCACTGGAAATCCTCGCCGGAATACCCACCGTGGTGTATGGCTTTTTTGCGGCATTGACCGTGGCCCCGTTTATACGGAATACGGGGGACCTTGTCGGGTTGACGGTTTCATCTGAAAGTGCGCTCGCTGCTGGTCTGGTGATGGGCATCATGATCATTCCTTTTATATCGTCCCTGTCGGACGATGTGATTAACGCGGTACCGCAAACCCTGCGCGACGGTTCTCTGGGTCTCGGGGCGACGCACTCGGAAACTATTCGACTGGTCATTTTTCCGGCGGCATTACCGGGCATTGTTGGCGGCGTGTTGCTGGCGGTGTCCAGGGCTATTGGCGAAACCATGATCGTGGTCATGGCTGCCGGACTCGCTGCTAAGATGACCGCTAACCCCCTCGATACGGTTACCACCATCACGGTGCAGATAGTCACGCTGTTAGTGGGCGATCAGGAATTTGATAGCCCCAAAACCCTGGCCGCATTTGCCCTGGGCCTCGCCCTGTTCGCAGTGACCCTGGTGCTGAATATCATTGCGCTCAATGTTGTAAAAAAATATCGGGAACGCTATGACTAACCAGGTGGATAAAACTCAGCGTATTCGCGCCAGCCTGGCGCGACGCTACCGGGCCGAACGGCGTTTCCGTCTTTACGGGTTGCTGGCCATCTGTTTTGGATTGCTGTGTGTGGGCGTCCTGTTTGTCGACATAATTGGCAAAGGCCATGGTGCGTTTCAGCAAACCTATATCCAGCTCGACGTGACCTACGACAAGCAGATTCTCGGCATAACCGACACAGGTGATGCGCAGCAATGGGCCCTGGCGGATTTTGACGGCATTATAAAACAAGCTCTTTACCAACGTTTTCCCGCCGTGTCCGGCCGTAGCGACAAGCGGACGTTGACCCGTTTAACCAGCAGCGCTGCGCCGTACCTGGCGCAAAATCGTTTACAGGAACAACCGCATCTACTGGACACCACGGAAACCCTCTGGCTGTTGGCCGATGACGATATCGACACTTATTATAAAAGTCTGGACGATGCGGCGGGTCCGTTTATCGGCAGGGTCGATCAGCGCCAGCGCTTGTGGATCGATGATTTGCAATCTGGCGAGCAGATCAAACTAAAATGGAACACGCAATTTTTTGTGAACGGCGATTCCCGCGAGCCGGAGCAGGCTGGAATCGGCGGCGCGGTGGTTGGGTCGTTGTTGACGCTGGTAGTGACGTTACTGCTTTCCCTGCCGGTTGGCGTTGCCGCCGCGGTCTATCTGGAGGAGTTTGCGCCGCGCAATCGCTGGACCGATTTTATCGAAGTGAATATCAACAATCTTGCCGCAGTGCCTTCGATCATTTTTGGACTACTGGGGCTGGCAATTTTTATCAATTTTTTCGGTGTGCCACGCTCCGTTCCCCTGGTGGGCGGGCTGGTGTTATCGCTCATGACGCTGCCGACTATTATTATCACCAGTCGTGCGGCGATTAAAGCGGTGCCGCCTTCCATTCGGCAGGCGGCTATTGGCATGGGCGCGTCACCCATGCAGGTCACGATGCACCATGTGCTGCCGCTGGCCATGCCCGGTATGCTGACTGGTGGCATCATCGGCATGGCCCAGGCGCTGGGTGAGACCGCACCGCTGCTGATGATTGGTATGGTGGCATTTATCGCGGATGTTCCCGGAGGGTTTACTGATCCGGCCACAGTTCTACCGGTCCAGATATTTTTGTGGGCAGATAGTCCAGAACGCGCCTTTATCGAAAAAACGTCCGCCGCGATTATGGTGCTTCTCGCGTTTCTGATTGTGATGAATTCCGCCGCCGTGTGGCTGCGCAAGCGTCTTGAACGCCGCTGGTAGCCCGTTTAAAAAGATCCGAATCTCAATAATTTTTGGTGATCGACAACTATGGTAATTTCCGAACAGGACAATGTTGCACAAACGTATACGACGGTTGGTATGCCCTTCGTGGACGACCCAAAAATCAGCGTGCGCTTGGGTAATATTTTTTACGGTGACAAGCAGGCTATCAGCGATGTCAGCATAGACGTGGGCAAAAATCAGGTGGTGGCCATGATTGGTCCTTCGGGTTGCGGCAAGTCAACGTTTCTACGCGCGCTCAATCGTATGAATGACACGATCGATGGCTGCCGGACCAGCGGCGACTACCTGCTGGAGGGTGAAGATATTTACCGGGGCAAAATGGACGTGGTGGCGTTGCGTGCGCGGGTTGGTATGGTCTTTCAAAAGCCCAACCCCTTTCCCAAGACCATTTACGACAACGTGGCCTACGGGCCCAAAATTCACGGCCTCGCCGAGCGCCGGGTAGAAATGGAAGAAATCGTTGAAACCAGTTTACGCAAGGCCGGTTTGTGGAACGAAGTTAAAGATCGTTTACATCAGCCCGGCACCGGGTTATCGGGTGGGCAGCAGCAGCGGTTGTGTATCGCGCGCGCCATCGCGGTTAGTCCGGAAGTTATTTTGATGGATGAACCCTGCTCGGCCCTCGACCCCATTGCCACCGCGCGTATCGAAGAGCTTATTGCCGAGCTGTCGGAAAATTACACCATCGTCATAGTCACCCACTCCATGCAGCAGGCCGCGCGCGTATCCCGGCGCACCGCTTATTTCCACCTTGGACAATTGATTGAGGTGAATGACACGCAAACAATTTTTACTGCCCCGGAGCACGAACTAACTGAGGCGTATATTACCGGGCGCTTCGGGTAACAGGAGATCATTATGGACAAACTCAATCTCGATCAGCATATCTCCAGACAGTTCAATGAGGATCTGGAAAAAATCAAAAGCGAAATGCTGGCCATGGGTGGCCTGGTGGAAAACCAGTTGGCGGACGCCGTCAAAGCAGTCGAAGATGCGGATAGCGAACTTGCCGCGCAGGTAGTCAAAACCGAGAGTCGTATCGATGAAATGGAACGCCGCATTGACGAACAGTGCGCGATGATTATCGCCCGTCGCCAGCCGGCTGCCACGGATTTGCGCATGGTGCTGGCGGTCATAAAAAGTATTCGCGATCTGGAGCGCATTGGCGACGAAGCACAAAAAATTGCAAAAATGGCGATTAAACTCAGCGAAGACGGCGCGGCGCCCCGGGGCTATGTAGAAATTCGCCACATCGCCAACGGTGTACGTGAGATGCTGAACGAGTCACTCGACGCTTTCACGCGCTTTGACAGCCCGGCGGCGTTGGCGACCCTTGCCAAGGATCACCAGATAGACCAGGAATACAAAACCGCGCTACGGGAAATGATCACCTATATGATGGAAGATCCGCGTAGTATTTCCCGGGTAATGAATGTGTTGTGGGTACTGCGTGCGTTGGAACGCATTGGCGATCACGCCAAGAATATTTGCGAACATATTGTGTATCTGGTCAAGGGCAAGGACATTCGCCATGGACATCTGGACGAGGTGCAATAATCTATACCGCGTAATGGGATGGTGCCGCACTTAATAATATTTTCAGTACAGGATATTGCATGAAAGATCTCTTTGAGAGAAACCGCGCCTGGGCCGCGGATATCAAAACCCGCGACCCGGAGTTTTTTACCAAGCTCTCCATGCAACAGGCGCCGGAATACCTGTGGATTGGTTGTTCGGACAGCCGCGTTCCCGCCAACGATATTGTGGGATTGCTCCCGGGCCAGCTATTTGTGCATCGCAACGTGGCCAATGTGGTGGTGCATACCGATCTCAACTGTCTTTCCGTGATTCAGTTCGCGGTGGATGTGCTCAAGGTTAAACATATTATTGTGTGCGGCCATTACGGCTGCGGAGGTGTCAAGGCGGCCGCCAACAAGCAGCAACTCGGTCTGATCGATAATTGGTTGCGCCATGTGCAGGACGTGCAAAATAAACATCAGCGCTGGGTTGGGAAAATAACCAGTGAGCAGGATCGCCTGGCCAGCGTGTGTGAGCTTAATGTGATCGAGCAAGTCGTCAACGTGTGTCAGACCACGGTGGTCCAGGATGCCTGGAAACGGGGGCAGTCGCTGGGTGTACACGGCTGGATTTATGATATTGGTGACGGGTTGCTGAATAATCTATCGATGAGTGTGGATGATCCTGAAAAAATGCTGGCGGTGTATCGCAAAGCGATTGGTGAAAAATCTCGCTACGCCAGACAATTTTTGACGAACCCTGCTGTTGGACCGCAAGTATGACATCGGGCCCTGTTTTTCAACCGACGCTGCTGTCGTTTCTCGAGGAGCTTGCGGGTAATAATAATCGCGCCTGGTTTACTGAAAATAAAGCCCGCTACGAAAAGGATGTGCTATTTCCCTGTCTCGACTTTATCGCCGCCATGGGTCCGCGCCTGCAGAAAATTTCCCCCCGTTTTGAAGCCATTCCCCGGCGTATGGGCGGTTCGTTGATGCGGGTGTATCGGGATACGCGCTTTGGTCACGACAAAACGCCCTACAAAACCAATGTCGGCATTCAGTTTCGCCACGTGTTAGGTAAAGATGTGCATGCTCCCGGATTCTATTTACACATTCAGCCACGGGAAGTATTTGTCGGCGTGGGTAGCTGGCGTCCAGACCCTGACGCGCTGCGCAAAATCCGCGAGCGCATCGTGGCCAAACCAAAGTTGTGGCAGCAGGCAGTGGGTGAGCGCAAGTTTTCCCGCCATTTTGAATTGAGCGGCGATACGTTAATCAGGCCACCCAAAAATGTGGATGCCAACCACCCCCTGATTGTGGATCTCAAGCGCAAGGATTTTATTGCGCTCAAATATCTCGATCAGCAGCGCATTCTGGAACCGGGTTTTATGGGAGAAGTGACGCGGCTGTTTACGGCGGGAGCACCGCTGATGAAGTTTTTGTGTGATGCTCTGGCCATTGATTTTTGATTGAAAAAGTTTGCGATGCGGGTACGTTGAAAAGGACGCACAGTGGCAGGTAGCTTAAAAATAAGCACAGCCCATTGACCTTATCCAGGCGGTATGGTGTTATTACCGGCCGGTAGGGTTTGCGTGGCCCACTCTGCCGACGGTCGAGCTGCGCGCAGTAAAAAATAATTTTCGAGGTAAAAATATGTCCATGCCCTATGGAATAGACTTTAGAGACAAGGCCGCCATTGTTGGGATTGGCGAGACGGATTACGTGCGCGGTGCAAACAAGCCCTCCGCGGAACAGATGCTCGAAGCGACCCGCATTGCTATTGCCGATGCGGGCCTCAAACCCCAGGACATCGACGGCATTGTGCTGCCGCCCGTAAATATTACCGCCGAGGAAATCGCGGCCAATCTCGGTATCGAAGATATTCGTTACAGCGTGTCGGTAAACATGGGCGGGGCCAGTCCGATCACTGCGCTGCAAAGCGCAGCCATGGCGATCGCTGCCGGGGTGGCCAAAAATGTGGTAGTAACCGTCGGCTGGAATGGCTATTCCGCCATGCGCCCCAAGCCGGGTGTCACCCACCAGGAGACCATTTCCCTGGCGGCCATGGAACGCACTTTAATGAACTACTACATGCCCTACGGTAGCGCCTCGCCGGTGCAAATGTACGCCTGGATCGCCATGCGGCATATGCAAACGTTTGGCATCAGCCACGAAGCCATGGGCGCCGTCGCGGTGGCCAGCCGCAAGCACGCGCAATTTAACGACAAAGCGATTACTCGGGGCAAAACCCTGAGCATGGAGCAGTATCTGGCGTCGCGCTGGATTTCAGAACCATTCCGCCTGTACGACTGCTGTCTGGAAACCGATGGCGCCTGTACGGTGGTGGTTACCAGCGCCGAGCGGGCCAAAGACCTGCCCCATCGCCCGGTATATATCATGGCTGCGGCTGAAGGGCACCCGTACCCGGCGGACGACATCGCCAACCGCCCCGATATGTTTCACATAGGGCTTAGCAATTCGGCGCCAAAAGCCTTTGCTATGGCGGGGGTGAAACCCACCGACATGGATTTTCTCCAGATCTACGACTGTTTTACCTATGTGGTGCTGCTGCAGCTCGAAGCGTTGGGCATGTGTGAGCAGGGCGCGGTGGGAGAATTTGTCAAAAATGGCCAGATAGAGATCGGCGGCCGCTACCCTATGAATACCCACGGTGGGTTGCACTCTCAGGCCCACGTATGGGGCCTTAACCATACGGTCGAAGCGACTCGACAGTTGCGCGGTGATGGTGGTGCGGCGCAGGTAAAAGACGCGGAAATTGGCGTGGTGACCGGTTGGGGTGACTTTGGCGATGGCAGCCTGGCAATTTTGAGGAGATAACTCGATGAGTGAAGCACAATTTATTCCCAATCCCCCTCCCATGCCCAACCACTACCTGGACAAAGAGTTCTGGGCGCACTGCGCGAACAATATATTGTGCTTTCAGTGCTGTGTGGACTGTGAAACCTGGCGACACATACCGCGCTTTATGTGTGCCAAATGCGGATCGCCCAACTGGGGTTGGCGGCAATCGTCAGGGCGTGGGGAGATATACTCCTGGACCGTGGCCCACATGCCCATGTCGCCTGAATTTGACACCATTTTCCCCTACGCGGTATTAGTGGTTGAAATGGAGGAAGGGGTGCGCATCACAGCGGGTTTGCGTGACCTGGATTTTAAGGATCTTAAAATTGGTTTACCGGTGGAAGTGGTTTTTGAGCCACTCCAGGACGGCGCGGTGTTGCCTTTTTTCCGGCCGCGCAGCGGGTAGGTACAGGTCCAGACAGGTTGTTAATCGCGGCGTAGCAGATTTGCGACTTACGCCGGTTTTCGCGCGGTAACGATCGTGCTTGCCGAGTCCATAATCACGCCGCGATCAACCGTAAATTTTTCGAACAACGCCAACATATCGCGGGCAATCAACGCCCTGGTTGGCTCATCCGGGTTGGACTGTCTGATAGCTCCGCCGGACGGACTTAACTGCAGTAAAAATTTCAGCGCTCTTTGCGGATCATCCCCCAGCACAAACGGTTGTCGCAAATCTGCGGTAGTCGTTCCGGTAAAGCCTGCCGCAGTGAGAATAGCGTGCACACGGTCTTTGTCGCTCAATGAAAATGGGCCGGGTTCCCCGGGCGCAGAGGGTGGTGGTAGTGGAATATGTTGCGCGACAACGGACAGTGGTTGACGCACCCATTCGTTGTCCTGAGCGGATTGCCAGCAAATAAATGTGAGTCGTCCGCCCGGTTTTAAGGCGCGCCACAAATTAGTGAAGGCCGCGATCGGATCGTCAAAAAACATCACCCCAAAGCGCGAAAAAACCACGTCGTAACGGTTCGCCTCAAAAGGGTAAACCTGCGCATCCGCGGCAGTAAACGCTACATTGTGTAAATTCGCCGTTTGCGCATTTGCCGCAGCCCGTTGCAATAACGGGTGCGAAATATCTACGCCGTGGACCGCGCCCCCGGCGCCGACTTGTTGCGCCATGCTAATCGAGGTGCCGCCGCAGCCACACCCCACATCGAGCACCTGGTCATGGGGCTGGATTTTCGCGGCGGCAATGGCGGCGTTGCCCAGCGGCGATAAACTGGCTTCCAGTCGATCTTCAAAACTCATCCAGGTGTAGCCACCATCCCCGTTCCAGAAGTCCCCCATGGCGGCATTGTTAGCGTCAGTCATATCTATCTCCGTTGCGCATGTGCAAATGAATCCTGGGCGAGCCCTGCCAGTTTAGTCAAAAGAGTGCTTACTGAGGTTTGGCTGCAATGACCTTCGCACGATAGCGGTTCGCGGCGCCGCTGTCATTAAAGGGGCCGATGCCGGTGCGAATGGTCGCCTGCTGCCCAGCCGCGAGAGTTCGTGGGCCTCTCAACTGGGCGGAGCTGCCCGCCATAAAAGCGTTGAGCATTTCCGTCAACTCCACGGTAAGCCCGGTGACGGTCACGGCGCTGTTGTTGCGGATCGCCACATACAGATAGCCGTCGTTGTTAACAAACACCTGACTGGCAATGTATTTGTGGGGTGCGCTGGCCATTTCCAGGGTGGCGAGTTTGCCCTGCGCCCGTTTGCCCACCTCGCCCTTATCCTGGGCCGCCTGCTGATAGTACTCAATGGCTTGTTGCTGCTGTCCGGAATCGGCGGCTATATCCCCCAGATAGAGGCTCGCAATGGGGGTGGGTAGCAGGGCGTAGCTGCGCTCCAGATCGGTGCGCGCGTTGGGCTGCTTGTCATTTTCATAGCGGGCGATACCACGGGCCAGGTGGTGGCTAAAGTACTCGGGGTTTTTCTGAATGGCCGCACTGAAGTCGCGCTCGGCATTTGCAGTATTTTCCAGCATACGCCAGGCGTGCCCGCGCAACTCGTAAAATTGACCTTCCCGCGGCTGTAGTTTGATGGCTTTGTCGAGGTGGGACAGGGCAGTTTTTGGGTCCTTGTTTTTTAGTGCTTTGAGGGCTTTGTCCTGAGCGTCGTAGGCAGCCTGATCCTTGGTGATACGGGAAATTTTCTGCTGATAGCGATCACGGTTGGTGGCCCCCCCGGGTGGATAACCCTGTACTTTAAGCTGGTTGGCCGAAACGCGCTCCTGGGATGGGGGATGGCTGGCGAACAGGCCGCTGAGAAAGTCCTGCTGACGACCCTCGGAGAGTTTTACAAAGGTCTGCTGTAATTTGACGGCCCCCTGGGGGTCGTACCCTGCGCGCACCATATATTCCATGCCGTACGCGTCGGATTCCAGTTCGGCACCACGGCCGTATTGCGCCATCCAGGCGGCAGCACCCATCTGACCCGCCATACCGCCGAGTTGTCCAAAACCACTTTGCTGGGAGGCGAGGCCCACCGCTGCCGCGCCCAGGCCGATTAGGGTACCGCGGGACATCTGCGCGGCACTGTGGCGCGCGGCGGCGTGCACGATTTCGTGGGCGAGCACGGCGGCCAGTTGGGATTCGTCCTCGAGATGGGTCAACAGCCCACGGTTAATGGCAATTTTACCCCCTGGCAGGGCCCAGGCGTTGGGCACGGAATTGTTGAGGACAACAAATTCGTAGGGTAGCTCTTTGCGGTCGCCGACGGCGGCCAATTTTCGACCGATATCGGCCACGTAAACTTGAACCTCCGGATCCAGATAATAGCGTCCACCCTGGGATTGCTGGGACGGGGCGTAATTCTGGCTGCCAATGGCAACCTCCTGCTCACCAGATACCAGGGAAAACTCCTGTTTGCCGGTCACCGGGTTTACCGCGCAGCCAACGGTGGAGGCCAGTACCGCAGCGATGGTCAGGCAGCGCACAAAAATTGACACGGGAAACTCCTTTTGTCCGAAAATGGGGATTGACCGTTATAATGACAGCATTATGCCTAAAACGGTCCCACGTGCCGACGGAAGACTCCATGTTGATAGTGATTTCACCCGCGAAAACCCTGGATTACGAGACTCCTCTGGCCACCACAACCCATACGCTGCCGACGTTTCTCGACGATGCCGAGACCCTGATTAACGAGCTGCGTGCCCTCTCGCCGCCACAGGTGTCGGAGCTGATGGGAATTAGCTCGCAATTAGGCGATCTAAATTTCGGGCGCTATCTGAACTGGCAGCGCCCATTCGATCTCGATAATGCCCGGCAGGCGGTACTGGCGTTTAAGGGCGATGTGTACCTGGGTCTGCATGCCCAGGCGCTGAGCAAAAGGGATTTGCAGTGGGCGCAGAACCATTTGCGTATTCTGTCGGGCCTGTATGGATTGCTACGTCCGCTGGATCTGATGCAACCGTATCGACTGGAAATGGGCACGCGCTTTGCCAATAGCCGCGGAGCCAACCTGTATAAATTCTGGGGCGATAAAATAACCGAGGGGTTAAACGTCGCATTGCAACGGCACAAGCGGCCGGTGTTAGTGAACCTGGCGTCCAACGAATACTTCCGGGCGGTGCGCGCTGATCGGCTCGCCGCTGAGGTTATTACGCCGGTATTCAAAGACTGGAAAGGCGGCAAGTACAAGGTAGTAAGTTTTTATGCCAAAAAAGCCCGCGGCCTGATGAGTGCGTATATTATTAAAAATCGCCTTGAAACAGTGGCGTCGATCAAGGATTTTGACGGCGACGGTTATGCGTACAATGCAGCCATGTCGTCGGCGCGCGAATGGGTTTTTGTGCGCGACCTGGCCAGCGCGTAACACCCGTGGAAAAACCCTTTTCCCAGGCTTGCGAAAATAATAAGACGTCGATTCTGGCGGTCCTGCAACGGGTGTTCGCGCCCTGTCGAAACGTTCTCGAAATTGGCAGCGGTACGGGTCAACACGCCGTGTGGTTCGCGCCGCGCCTTGCACACCTGCACTGGCAATCCAGTGATCTGGCGGAAAATCACCCGGGTATCAACGCCTGGATTGACGAGCAACCGGCCAGCAACCTGGCGCGACCCATCGTACTAAATGTGGTGAGTGGCTCCTGGCCGGTAGCCGTGGACGGCGTATTCAGCGCCAACACCTGCCATATTATGTCCTGGCCAAGCGTGGTCAAAATGTTCGATGGTTTCGGCCGACATCTGGCGCGTGACGGCACGGTTGCGATTTATGGGCCGTTTAATTATGGCGGCGAGTTTACGTCGGCCAGCAATGCCCAGTTTGACCAGTGGCTAAGGCTGCGGGCGCCCCACCAGGGTATCCGCGACATCGCGGCCATACAGCGTCTGGCGCAGCTGGCGGGTCTGGAGCCACTGGAAGACAATCCCATGCCGGCAAATAATCGCCTGCTGGTGTGGCGCAAATCCGCCGAGCATCGGTCTAGCGTTTAATCGGGGTTATTTTTGCGCCCTCGAGGGTCAAATTAAACATCAGTCCTTCGTTGGAAAAAATAAACCCGACAATAGGTTGTTTAGCAGTTTCAGTGTCAATTTTGTCGCCCGCGCCCAGCGTTGCTATAGCCACACTGCCGTCGACGCCCGCCTGCCAGCCCTTGCTGTTGCGAAACGTGGCGAGGGCGGAATCGGTCATAAACAGGATAATCTGCGATTTGCGCTGCGCACCCACCTGTAATCCAAAGGAACCGGCGGCGATACTGTAATACCCCTGGGTGTATCCGTTAATCAGCAATGCGCCCTCGCCGTATTCCCCGCCAATCACGAAACCGGCCTTGTAAACCTTGGGAAATACCAGGATGCCTTTGGCGTTGGCGGCAAGCTTGGCACCGGCCGGCGTGTGTGCGCGAAACTTGACCATAGCTTCCTGGACGTAGGCGTCAATTTCATCGCTGGCGGACATGGCCGGTGGTACAAACAAAAACAGCAGTACAACAATCAGAGTCTGGGTACGCATCATGCAACCTCCAAGGTTAGTGATGGTAACTATGAGCAGGCAGTCTAACAGAGTTTTTCAGGTGCTTTCGTCCGCCTTGTGGTAGGGCAAAGCGGTGCGGGCGTGAGCGATATAGGCGCTAATGTCGGCTTGCTCGCGCAGCACAAAGCGCTCGATGGCGGTGCGAAATTCCGGGTGGCGAATCCAGTGTAGCGACAGGGTCTCCACCGGTTCGAACCCGCGTAGAATTTTGTGTTCCCCCTGGGCGCCAGCGTCAAATTTTTGCAAGCCCTGGCGAATCGCATACTCGATTCCCTGGTAGTAACAAAGCTCGAAATGCAGGCAATCGTATTCGCGGATGCAACCCCAGTAGCGGCCGTAGAGGGTGTTATCCCCGCTAAAAAACAGCGCGCAGGCTACCGGGCTGTCTGCGTCGTAGGCCACGGCCATGGCCACCTGAGGTGCGAAGGTGTTGCCAATCTGTGCAAAAAACTCCCGTGTCAGGTAGCCCCCGTTGCCGCTGCGTTTCATGTAGGTGCGCTGATAAAGGGCAAAGAAAAAATCCCATAACTCCGAACTTATGTGTTCCCCGGGCAGCATCTCAATGCGCAATTTCTGGTCCGCCACCCGCTGTCGCTCGCGGCGCACCGTCTTGCGTTTGCGCGCGACAAAGCGCGACAGAAAATCATCGAAGTTGGTGTAGTCGCGATTCAACCAGTGGTATTGCACACCGCTGCGCTGCAACAGATCAGGATGGGCAAACGCTGCGGCGGTAGTCTGGTCGGGAAATAACAGGTGCCAGCCGCTGGCACCGGTTTCTTCTGCCAACGCCTTGCTGCGCTGCACCAGTTCTCCCGCCACGGATTCCAGGGTGAGGGCTCCCGTAACTCTGACCCTGGGACCGCTGGCTGGCGAAAACGGCACCGCCGTGACCAGCTTCGGATAATAGTCGAGACCGTTGCGGTGGTAGGCGTCCGCCCAGCTCCAGTCAAAAACATACTCGCCCCAGGAGTGAGTTTTGAGGTACAGGGGCATAAATGCCTCGCCGCCAGCGGTTTTCACGGTAATGTGGCAGGGCTCCCAGCCGGTGCCGGGCCCCACGCTGGCGCTGTCTTCGAGGGCCGTTAAAAAGGCGGGTTCAAGGAACGGATAGTTGTTCACAGCAAGGACATTAACAGGTGGTTACACGGATGCAAATCGGCACACAAAACGGCTGCCCTTGCCGAGGGTGCTGTGAATATCCAGGCTGGCCGAGTGGCGCAGTAATACATGTTTAACGATGGCCAGGCCGAGGCCAGTGCCTCCGGAGCGAGTGGCGCGACTGCTATCGGCGCGATAGAAGCGTTCCGTCAGACGCGGTAAATGTTTGGCATCGATACCAACACCATTGTCGCGCACCACCAGCTGGACGCCAGCTTCGTCTCGACTTCCCTCAATAGTAATCTGACAACCCTGGGGATTATGTTTAACTGCGTTGTAAACCAGATTAGCCAACGCACTGTGTAACTCCTCGGCGTTGCCGCACACTTGCAGGTCCGGTGGACAGGCAAGTTCGATATGGTGTCGACCGTTGCTGAGCGCCCGGGCGTTGGCAATTATCGGTTGCAACAGGGTGGCCAGGGCAAGTGGCGTGCGCGTTGGCATTGTGGACGCGGACTCCAGTCGCGACAGTAGCAACAGGTCTTCTGCGAGCAGAGTCATGCGACTATTTTGCTCCGCCATCTGCGCAAGCGGCGCTTGCCACTGCGCAGGAACGTCCGCGGCGCCGCGCAGGGTTTCAATATAACCGGTCAGCACGGTTAACGGTGTGCGCAGTTCGTGAGAAATATTGGCGACAAATTCTTTGCGCATCTGTTCGAGGTTACGTAGGCGGGTTATGTCCTGTACCACCAGAGCCAGCTCGTTATCGCCAAAAATATTTGCGGATAAAAGGAGTATGCGCTGACTGTCGTTGGGGGCGGGCAGTGTCAGGGGAGTATCGAATACGCCAGATTGAATAAAGGCGACAAATTTTGGGGTGCGAATGAGATTGATGACCGGCAGGTGGCGATCCTCTGTGCGCAGCCCAAGCAAACGGGTGGCGGCCGGGTTCCACCAATCGAGACAGCGCTCCGCGTCGAGAATTATCAGACCCTCGTCGAGTGCGGTAGTCAGTTGCCGAATACGTTGGACGAGGGCGCGAAAACTGTGCTGGTGGCGTTCATTGCGTTGTTGTAGACGATATAGCTGATCCGAAATATCGCCCCACACGCCGGTCGCTTCGGGGGGCAATCCATGTCCACCACCGTCTAACCAGTGGTAGAGGCGATGAATGCGGCTCAGGGTCCACAGCATATACAGACCGCCGCCTACAATCAGTGTGGCGAGTAGATAACCGTTCAACCACCCGGCCAGCACCAGAAATACCGCTAGCGCGGCGATGCGCTGGAGTTCGGTGCGTAGCCCTTGATGCAATGTTAGCCCTCGACAAGTTGCTCGGAAAAGCGGTATCCCGCGCCCCGGACAGTTTGAACAAGTTGGTCGTGACCAGCAATCGCCAGCGCTTTTCGCAAGCGCCGGATATGCACGTCCACGGTGCGCTCGTCCATATACACATTGCCGCCCCAGACGTGATCGAGAATCTGGGCGCGGGAGTAAACCCGGTTCTGGTGGTTGAGAAAAAACCCCAACAGGCGAAACTCCGTGGGCCCCATGGCCACTGTCTGTTGATCGATCGTCACGTGATGGGCAATCGGGTCATAGCAAAGCCCGCGAATCTGAAGGGGTTTTTCTGCCTCCCCAGTCTCGCGGCGGCGTAGCACCGAGCGAATACGGGCGATCAGTTCACGGGGGGAGAAGGGCTTGGTGACGTAGTCGTCCGCACCAGCTTCCAGACCCTGGATAAGGTTATCTTCCTGTGCCTTTGCGGTCAGCATGATCACCGGGGTGTTGGCGGTCAGCTCGTCGCGCCGCAGGCGTCGCAGCAATTCCAGGCCGCTGGTGTGAGGCATCATCCAGTCGAGTAACACCAGATCGGGTTTATGGTCGATGATTATAGCGTGTCCATCGCGGGCATTGTCGGCCTGTACGGCACTAAAGCCGGCCATTTCCAGAGCCACTTTCACCATATCTCGAATCGCGGACTCGTCATCGATGATTAAAATTGTTGCTTCAGCCATCGCAGCTTTCCAGAAGGATTTGTAGCCATTAAATGACAGTGGTAAGACGGAAGTATGACAGACCAGGTGCCGCCCGACGCGCCCTCAGTCCGGCCAATGATAATCGAGAAGAATGGCTGAAAAAATAACCATCCCTACCTTGTTGTTGTGTAAAAAAGCGCGAAAACAGGCGTCTGGTTCCCGGTGGCGAGCGATGGCGAGCTGGTATAAAAAAAGACCGCCCGCGATCGCCAGTCCGGCAAAGTACCAGGCACCGCGGGCGAAATTCTGGCCGCTAATCACCAGCGCGAACAGGGTCAGCCCCTGCAGCACGGCAATCATGGTCAGATCCTGCTCGGCAAACAGAATAGCGGTGGACTTAACCCCAATTTTTAGATCGTCGCTACGATCAACCATGGCGTAGAAGGTGTCAAAGGCGATAGTCCACAATACAACCCCCGCGTACAGCGGCCAAACTTCGCGGGGTACGCTGCCAGTTTGTGCTGCGAAGGCCATGGGTATTCCCCAGGCCCAGGCCGCTCCCAGCACCAGTTGTGGCAGGTGGGTGTGACGCTTGGCGAACGGATAAACGGCGGCAATGGCTACAGCGCCCAAAGAGAGCATGACGGTGAGGCGATTGGTCAGTAATACCAGCGAGAACGCTGCCACGCAGAGGATGGTGAATAGAGCCAGTGCTTCCCCAGGACGAATCCGCCCGTTTGCCAACGGGCGCTCGCGAGTACGGGCCACATGCAAATCGATGTTGCGGTCAGCATAGTCGTTAATTACGCAGCCCGCCGCCCGCATCAGGCCCACCCCAAGGACAAAAATAATCAGAATGGGAATATCCGGTAAGCCACCGGCGGCAAACCACAGCGCCCACAACGTGGGCCACAATAACAGTAGCGTGCCGATGGGTCGGTCTACCCGCATCAGATGTAAATAGTCTGCCGTTCTGCGCGATACGGGAAGCATGCCAGGCGCTCAGATTTATTCGAGAGGGCTATTGTAGGGGGTAAAGGTCGGCAAGAAAAATTCGCTGATCAATAAGGGTTTGTGGTCCACAAAAAATACCGAACGTCGGCCCCATAGCGCGTCTCGCCCCTCGCTAAATTCTTTGGGCAGGACCGCGCTGGCGGGGGACTGGCAGGTTATTTCCAGTTCGCCACGTCGCAACCCCGGTTCGCGAAACAGGTAGTCCCCGAGGGGTCGGTCGTCAAACTTGCGCAGCAGCCGCAGTCGTCCGGTAAGGCTGGACAGGGGCAGCACACTGCGGGCGAACACCCAGGGTTGATCGCAGCCGTAGAGAATCACTTGGCGAATTAACGCCAGATGGCCGCGAGGCATAGCCAGCACGCGCGTTTCCGAAAACTGAGGTCGCGCAATTTGCTGGTGTAATACCCGCACGCGAAAGCACCCGTTGCTGGCAGCGATCAGGCGCTGAGTCAGCGAGCCCCGATCCAGTAGCCAGGGGCGTAGCGCGGTCGGTAGCGTCGGCGAGCCGTGGCAGCGGGCGTTGCGCCACACCGGTTGGCGAGGTAAGGGTTGGTGCGACATTGGGGACATCAGTGCAGGTTCTGTTCCGAGTTCAACCTGTGGGCGCGCCATTATAGCCGCACCCGTGTGGACAACATTAATTTAACCGCGGCGCGACAACGCGCTTCACCAGGAATAGGACAGGCTCAGGGATCCGTATTGGTGATGATGGGGCTGTTTCTCAAATTCCCGGGTGCGCACCACATAGGCGTAGGAGGCTTTCCAGTGGCCGGTAAGGAAGCTGATGCCAGCCGAGATATCTGCAACCACCGGTTCCTTGTCCACGCTGTGGCTATCGCGAAAGGTATTGCCGTCGAGGAATATATCGCGCACCACCAGCCGTGTGTCCAGCGCCACAAATCCGTGCAAACCGAAAATCGGAAAATTACCCCGGCGTCGACGAGGGTCACCGCGTCCAGGTGCGCTGTTGTCGCCACCGGGGCGCACGGCCGAGGTCCCGAAATCGTCGGGCAGGTAGCCGACGCGGTACTCTCCGCCAAAGTTAGCATAGGTGGCCACATTGCCCAGGTTGACGCCACCATGGGCGATAAAATCTTGCTCCACCGTGCTCAGTTTCCCGCTGCCAAACAGCCCCTGGGGGAGCAACACATTTTTAAATAGCCGCCGTTTATGCTCGTACACAAATTGCAGCGTGGGTTCGTTTTTTAGCTGGTTGTCCCAGCCCTGAAATTTATCAAAGGCGCGTATTTTGTGGATTAAATCCTGGGTCTGCTCGCCCTGCGCTTCCGGGCCGACCATACCGATATTGACCTCGACAGTGTCGAGCTGGCTGTCACTGCGAGTGTGGTAGGCAAAACCCACGTATAGATAGCCCGCATAGGGGCGCTCGTCCTCCAGCAGCTCTGCAGCGTCGATAGTGGACGGGGTGTACATCAGTTGCCCCACACTAATGACCAAATTGCGAGCCAGACCCTTGTTACTGTCGTGAAAAAAATGCAGTTTATCGTTAACCTCCCGGACCCAGTTAGGCAGGCGCGGGTCGGTCTCGTAGGAGGTGATGTCGGGGGATACCCAGGATAGTCGAATGCCGTTGGTGTAGTTCTGATCGGTCTCGCTAAACAGATCGTTCTCGAAATAAGCGTTCACTGTCCAGGGCTCGTCCCCCGCGTTGGCGGCGCTGGCTACAAGCAGGAGTATTGGCAGCAATGATAACCGGTTCATGGTGCATCCAGGGCAAGGGCGTTAAATTATGACGCGGCTGTTTGCGGTACGGGACAGGGGCCGCGCAGGCGCGTTGCATTGCAACAAAAAAATCAACACTATGCCAGTGTCACGTGAGCCAGCGACCGTAATTGACAATAATACTTAAGGAGAGCGTGAATGATCATTAGCAACCTGGAAACATTACCCGGTAAAACCATTGTGCGTCATCTGGGTATGGTGCAGGGTAATACGGTGCGCGCAAAACATGTCGGCAAGGATTTGATGGCGGGTATTAAAAATGTGTTTGGCGGCGAGTTGCACGGCTACACCGAACTATTGACCGAATCCCGCGAGGAGGCTACGGACCGCATGGTGGAGCAAGCCGAGTCCATGGGCGCAAACGCAGTTCTCAACGTGCGTTTTTCGACTTCTTCAGTGGCGGCGGGAGCCGCCGAACTGTTTGTGTATGGCACCGCTGTAGTGGTCGAGTAAGCAACCATGGAACTGATTATTTTTCTGGTGCTGTTGACTCTTGGTTACGCCGTGGGGCGCTGGCAGGAAGCGCGGCATTTTGTATCTATCCTGCGCCGAGAAAAAGAATTAGCTGGGGTGCTGGCATTTAGTACACGGCATCCACCGGCCGATTTACCGTCTGTTGAAACCCGCCTGGTGTGCGGAAGTGTAGTGATCTCAGTGGATTACTTTAAACAATTCTCTGCAGCGCTACGGGGTCTGCTGGGTGGGCGTATCAACGCCTATGAATCGTTACTGGAGCGCGCCCGTCGCGAAGCACTATTGCGTATGAAAAGCGACGCCGCAGAGCGTGGTGCGAGCGCCGTATTCAACGTCAAGCTGGAAACGGCCTCGATTACCAAAGGTGCGCGCAACCAGATTGGCTGTGTTGAGGTGCTGGCCTATGGCACGGCGCTAATAGCAACCAAAACTGGCTGATGGAATATCAAAATCGCGAGCCGCCGGAAGGCATCAATGTCAGTGCGACACACCCGCTAGTGGATTTTTTGTGGATGCTGGCTACGGTTGCCGCCGTCGTTGCCGTATTGGTGTTTGCCTTGTCTCTGCTGGCGCAAAAGCTGCTGCCACTGGTACCGTTTTCGGTAGAGCGAACCATTGCTGAGCGTGTTGCAACCCCGCTGTGGGAGAGTCAGGCGGTTGCGCCAAAACACACGCAAATCGAAACCTATTTACAGACCCTTGCCGATCAATTGGTCAGCGCGCAACCGCTGCCAGAGGGCATCAGTATTGAAGTGCATTACGCCGATAATGACAGGGTTAACGCGTTTGCCACGCTCGGTGGCCATATTGTGATTTGCCGGGGGCTGCTGGAAAAGCTTCCGAATGAAAATGCGCTGGCCATGGTGATGGGACACGAAATTGGCCATGTACGTTTCCGCCATCCGCTGTTGGCCGCTGGCCGAGGATTGGTGGTGAGTCTCGCCCTGGCTACATTGGCGGGCGCATCCGAGGCGACCCTGACCAATATTGCCCTCAACCTGGGGGGCGGCATCGCGCTGCGCAAATATGGGCGCGACCAGGAACGTGCTGCGGACGCGGTCGCACTGCGCGGGGTAGTTAACCTGTATGGCCACACCGCCGGAAGTACCAGTTTATTCCAGGTGCTGGCAGCGGAGCAGAGCCGCATTGAGTCGCCGGAGTTCCTAAACACTCACCCGCTGACCACAGAGCGCATCACCGCGATGGAAAAAATGGCCCGTAGCGAGGGCTGGTCACAACATGGCGAGAGCACGGTTCTGCCAACTTTCTAGAACGAGCGCTACAAAATACCGCTAGCGTGGCAACTGCGGCGACTATTGGCATATACTCAAACACATCCGTTATCTCTTATACCCACATTATCCTGAACGGGAGAAAAACATGGCCAATGCGGCACCCTCAACCTATCAAACACTGGCCATCGAACATAAAGATGGCGTCGACTGGGTAACCTTGAATCGTCCGCAGCAATTTAACGCTATCGATAAAATAATGACCGCGGAACTACTCCAGTATTTTAGCGACTTGTATTTTAATCACGCAGTGCGCGTGGTGGTACTGCGTGGCGCTGGCAAGCATTTTTGCGTGGGTCTGGATCTAAACGATGCCGATCATATTTCCGCGAGTGTGCCCACGGCGCTACGCGGGCAGCGTGCCATTGCCGAAATTATTATGCGTATGCGTCGCTGTCCGCAACCGATTGTTACCCTGATGCACGGCGCTGCCACCGGTGGTGGCCTGGCGCTGGCGTTGGCGTCCGATGTGCGCTACGCCGCGCAGGGTGCGAAAATGAATGTCGCCATGGCAAAAATAGGTTTGACTGGTTGCGATATCGGTATCAGTTATTTTCTGCCCCGCGCCGTGGGCGCATCCAACGCGGCGGAAATGATGATGGGCGGACGTTTTGTCCAGGCTGACAAGGCCCTGCGTATCGGACTTGTATGCGACGTTGTGCCCCACGAGCAACTCGACGAAACCGGCAAGCAATTAACCGACGAAATGCTGGCCATGTCCCCGATGGGACTGCGCTTAACCAAAGAAGGGCTCAACCTGTCTCAGGACGCCGGCAGCCTGGAGGCCGTAATCGCCATGGAAGACCGCGGCCAGGTGCTGTGCATCGGCCCCTATTTTGACGAAGGCATAGGCGCATTTCTGGAAAAACGCTCCGCCAACTACTCCGACAAGTAGCGACACGGCGCACCACGCGTGGAGCAATATCCACCTCAAAACCCGGAACGCAGTCAGTTTGCATTGCTTAAATCCAGACGGTATTTGCCGTTCTTTCTTACTCAGTTTAGCGGCGCGCTAAATGACAATCTGTTTAAAAATGCATTGCTGGTGCTACTGGTTAGCGGCGGTCTGGCCGTCGGCCATGTGGATACGAATACGTTGGTCAACCTCGCGGCCGGATTGTTTATTTTGCCGTTTTTCCTGTTTTCGGCGCTGGCAGGTCAATTCGCTGACAAATATGAAAAATCGGCAATTATTCGCAAAGTAAAATTGGCGGAAATTGTGATTATGCTGGTGGCATGTGCTGCCCTGTGGTGGCAGCTGCCAGGATTATTGTTGGCGGTATTGTTTGCCATGGGCGCACAGTCCGCATTTTTTGGGCCGGTGAAATACGCGATCATTCCGCAACACCTTGATGAAACGGAACTGGTGGGCGGCAACGCACAGGTCGAAAGCGGTACGTTTATTGCCATTTTATTGGGTACCATCGGCGGCAGTATGCTGGGCGGCCTCGCCGAATCGCGTGCGCTGATTGGTGGCACGGTCATCGGGGTGGCGTTGCTCGGGTGGTTGTGCAGCAGGGCCATCCCCCGCGCCGAACCTAAAGCGCCAGAATTAGTCATCGACTGGAATGTGGCACGGGAAAGCTGGGCATTGATGAAAATGGCCGGCGAAAGAAAAGATGTACTGTTGTCGATTCTCGGCATTTCCTGGTTCTGGCTGATTGGGGCCAGTTACCTGACTCAGATACCCAACTTCGTGGTTTCGGTGCTGCATGGGGAGGCGCAGCTAATTGCCCTGGTGTTGAGTGCTTTTATCGTTGGAGTCGCGGGTGGTGCCCTGCTGTGCGAACGCCTCAGCGGTCACAAGGTCGAACTGGGATTAGTGCCCTTTGGTTCCCTGGGGCTGAGTATTTTCGGCATCGATCTTTTTTTTGCGGCGCAGGCCTATCAATTTGCGACGTCCGAGGAATTAGTCGGACCCCTGTCATTTGTTATGCGTGCCGAGGGCGTGCGAGTGCTTCTGGATCTTGCGCTGATCGGTATGTTCGGCAGTTTTTATATCGTGCCGTTGTACGCACTGATCCAGTTGCGCACAGCGCCGGAAAAACGCGCGCGGGTTATTGCCAGTAATAACATTATGAACGCGCTATTTATGGTGCTGGCCAGCATCTTTGGCATTTTATTTTTGGGTGTGGCAGGTTTCAGTATCCCGGAGTTCTATCTTGTTATCGCGGTGATGAATATTGCGGTGGCTGCGTTTATTTACGCTCAGGTGCCGGAATTTGCTGCGCGCTTTCTGGTGTGGTTACTGACCCACACCATGTATCGAGTGCGTCACACTGGCCTGGAACATATTCCTGAAAAAGGCGGCGCGCTGATTGCGAGTAATCACGTTAGTTATGTGGATGCCCTGTTGATTGGTGGCGAAGTGCGACGACCGATACGGTTTATTATGTACAAGCCGATTTTTGATATTCCGGTGCTAAATTTTATTTTTCGGGTGGGGGGCGCTATTCCTGTATGTTCTCGCAGCGAAGATGAACAGGTATACAACGCGGCGATGGACAGCATTGCTGAAGGGCTGGCGCGGGGTGATTTGCTGGCAATTTTTCCGGAAGGTCAACTCACGCGGGACGGTGAGATGAATGAATTCAAGACGGGTATCGAGCGGATCATTCAACGCACTCCGGTTCCCGTAGTGCCGATCGCGCTACGTGGGTTGTGGGGCAGTTACTTTAGCCACAGCGGCCCGGGTGCTGTTAAAAATCCACTGCGGCGGTTTCGCAGTCGAGTAGTGGTAGCCGCCGGCGCGCCGCTAGAGCCGGAGAAGGTCAGCGCGGCACGTTTGTACGCTACCGTGCTGGCGTTGCGCGGCGCGGCGCAATAGCAGCGCGAATAATTAGCGACGGAGTAGCACATGACACTTTCGACTAAAATTTTACTTGGAATGTTGCTCGGCGTTGTGCTGGGCGCCGCGTTTAATGTTCTGTCGGCGCAATCGACCCAGGTAGCCCAGTTGTCCGGGTGGCTGGTCAGCAATGTGTTTGATGTGGTCGGGCAAATATTTGTAGCCTCCCTGAAGTTGCTGGTGGTGCCGCTAGTATTTGTATCTTTGGTCTGCGGTAGCAGCGCCATGGGGGTGAATGCGCGCATGGGTCAGATGGCGGGGAAAACCCTCGGGTTGTATTTGCTGACCACCGCGGTGGCAGTGACTCTGGCACTGTTGCTGGCCAACATGATAAATCCGGGCGAAGGTCTGACGCTGACCAGTACCAGTACTTACGAAGCACCGGTCGCGCCATCTCCCAAACAGGTTTTAATCGATATTTTTCCGACCAACCCCGTGCAGGCGATGGCCCAGGGCAATATGCTGCAGATTATTGTGTTCGCCATTTTAATGGGGCTGGCGATTACCCACAGCGGCGCACCGGGCGGCAAAATTCTGGAATTTTTTCAGAACTTTAACGATGTCATTATGACCATGGTGTCGTTTCTGATGCACATGGCGCCTTACGGCGTGTTCTGCCTGCTTGCCAAACTGTTCAGCGAACTAGGTATTAGCGCCATTGCGGATCTTGCAAAATATTTTCTGGCGGTGGTGCTGGTTCTGTTTCTCCACGGCACCCTGGTGTATGGATTTTTATTTACAGCCCTGGCGCGCCTCAACCCCTTGACACTCCTTAAAAACATTCGTCCGGCCCTGCTATTTGCGTTTAGCACCTCGTCGAGCAGTGCGACCCTGCCGGTAACCCTGAACGTCGCGCGGCAGCGAATCGGAATCGACAATTCAGTTGCCGCGTTTACGCTGCCCTTGGGCGCTACTATTAATATGGACGGTACGGCCATCATGCAGGGCGTCGCTACGGTTTTTATTGCACAGGCGTTTAACGTAGATATTTCCATGGGCGGTTATGTGGCCGTGGTGTTGACTGCCACGCTGGCGTCGATCGGCACCGCTGGCGTTCCCGGGGTGGGACTGATTACCCTGTCCATGGTATTACAGCAGGTGGGTTTACCGGTGGAGGGCATCGCGTTGATTATCGGTGTCGACCGACTGCTGGATATGCTGCGCACGGCGGTCAATGTTGGCGGCGATTGTATGGTCTCCACCGTGGTGGCGAAGAGTGAAAACCTGTTGGATACCACAGTTTTTAACGAAGTGTCCGACAAAGACCAATACACCACGTAATTTCAATATGCGTTGCAAGTTGGCGTATTAAGGAATGAAGAACGCTTAGACAAATACCCTGTACATTTTTTTGGTTTGCAGGATAGCGCTAGTTTGCAGCCTCCAACAGCAGGGGCGATAGTAACTGGTGCCTCGCGCGACCTCGCGTAACAAAAATAATTTAATCGTCGGTCGTTTGCGTTTTAGCTGGTCTGGGGTAGATCGCCGGTTGACAGCCAGTGGGCGCACTCCGTACCCAGCTCGGACACCGCCATATCTTCGTAGCGCTGACTTTGTGCAGCACTCAATGTATCGCGCCAACGGCCATTAGTACCTTTATTGATAAACGTCTGCGCACCGCCTTCCCAGAAGGCGCCGCCCACGGGCACCGAGCCGGCGGCATGATTTTTCATATAGTCAAAACTGCAATGTTCCACGATGGCGTCCCAGTTCAAATCGGCGCTAGAAATGTCGAGAAATTCGGCAATGCGCGCTATTTCTCCAGGCATGTCCTTGCGCAGTTGCGCGAAATGTACCAGGTGAACATTGGGCAAATCCCGCACTGCCCACCAGGACCGGAGGTTTTCCCAGAACGGCCAAAATGGATGTCCGTTTTTATCCAGCCACTCGTCGTAATACTGGGATATGGACTGCGGTGGTTTATCGATGGGTGGGCCGACGCGACCGGGGGTGTCGTTAAGGGCCTCGTACCAGGCGGCATTGGCGTTGGCATGGTGGTTGTACATACTCCACAGGACATCCCGACCATCGCGGGCAATATAGAGATATTTTGCTCGCGGCGAAAAAACCAGTGCGTCCACGGGTAGATGGGTTTTCACGAAGCGACGGTGGCTTTGTGCTTCCAGGGCGGCTAGTTTAACGCTCTTGGGGGGTACGCGCAGATCTACCCAGGGAGACATTTCCGCCACCGGCAAATCTGACTTACCGTTAAATATCAGCTGTGCCACGATTTGTTGCATCCAGGTGGTTCCGGATTTTGCGTAGGTGGCGATCACAATATCATCGTCGCGAAATTGAAAATCGTTCCACACGGTAGAATCAAAGTGGTGGTTGTGAAACTCACGTTGTTTCTGCGGCCAGGAAATCGTGTCTGCGGTCATGCTACGTGCCTCCGTAAACCATTGATTTATTAATTGAGTAGTGCAAGTTTCCGTTGTGGTGTCAGGACGTTGAGGTTAACTCCATGCCGAACCAATGTGTTGCTAAAAAGCCGGAAAATATTTAGCTAAAAATGGCTTTAAACATTATAAAAAACACTATGGACAGGGCGGCACCAGCGGGCAATGTAATTAACCACGACATAAAAATGGTGCCCACCACCCGCAAATTGATTGCGGCGATACCGCGCGCAATCCCTACGCCGAGTACCGCACCCACCAGCGTATGGGTAGTGGAAACCGGCAGGCCGATTCCGGAAGCCGCGACCACGGTGGCCGCCGCGCCCAGTTCGGCGGCGAAGCCGCGGCTCGGGGTTAATTCCGTAATTTTTTTCCCGACTGTGGCCATCACCTTGAACCCGTAGGTGGCCAGGCCAATAACGATACCGAGTCCGCCCAGTAAAAGGATCCACGAGGGCATACTCGACTGACCGGCTACCGCACCCGACTTGACCACGTTAACGATGGCCGCGAGCGGTCCGACCGCATTGGCCACGTCGTTGGAACCGTGGGCAAACGCCATACTACAGGCGGTGAATATCATCAAAATGGCAAATACTCGCTCGACGCTGGCAAAGCGGTTAAAGCGGTCGGCGACTTCGTCTTTCTTGACACGGCTAAGTAGAACAGTACCGAGTAATGAAATCGCGGCACCAAATATTGCCGCAAAAAAAGCACATTCGGCGAAGCTCATGGAGACGCCGATATCCTTGAACACGTACTTAAGGCCTTTCAGGAGGGTGATCATCGCAATCAGAAAACCAACCCCGAACATGTAAAGAGGTACGTAGCGCTTGGCATTGGCAAACGGGTTGGCGCTGTTCAGAATCAAAATCTGTACGCTGCGAAACAGGAAGTAAGAGATAATGCCCGCCAGCAGCGGCGAAACTACCCAGCTCGCTACGATGGTCCAGATTTTGTCCCAGTTGACGGCAGCGGGGGAAATACCGACCGCAGCGAAGCCCACTATTGCACCGACAATGGAATGGGTAGTGGAGACTGGCCAGCCCTTCATACTCGCGAAGAACAGCCAGGTACCAGCCGCCAGCAGTGAAGCCAGCATGCCATATACCAGGAGTTCGGGGCTGTCTACCAGTAGTGCGGGGTCGATTATGTCATTGCGGATGGTCGAGGTGACTTCGCCGCCTGCGAGATAGGCGCCGAGAAACTCGAACACCATCGCAATTCCAATGGCCTGGCGAATGGTCAATGCGCGTGAGCCCACCGACGTACCCATGGCGTTGGCAACGTCGTTGGCGCCCACCCCCCAGGCCATAAAAAACCCCAGGACGCAGGCCAGAATAATCAGGGTTTGGCCGAATTCAGCGAATAACGCCATGCTTATTTCCGGTGTGACTGGTTAGCGTGCTAGCAGTAACTGCAGGCGGCCACCGACTCGTTCCGCGAGATCGGCCAACTCACCAATACTGTCAATGATTTGATAAAGGAACATCACCTCCACTGGCGCGAGCGCAGTTTCCAGTTTGAACAGCCGGTGCCGAATGTCGCGCTCCAGAATATCCGTGCGATTTTCCAGTTCCGCGAGCTGCTCGATCAATTCCTCGACAAAGGTGACTTCGCTACCAGTAAAACCGGTTTCCAGCAGTTCGTCGAGTTCGTTGATAGCCTTGAGCGCCTGCTGCGTGGCCGAGATGGACGCGGCCAGAAATTCTATCACGGCATCTTGTAAGGTTTCGGGGACGCGCATTTGCCGACCCAGCATCAAGCCGGCAATGTCCTTGGCGCGATTAGCAATGTGGTCCTGCACGGACAACAGTTCCAGCAAATCGGTACGCGATACGGGCATAAACAGCCCGTTTGGCATATGCAGCCGCAACTGTTTTTTGAGCTCGTCCGCACGTCGTTCGGTAGTATAGATGCGGTTGTAAACTTGTTCCGCAGCAGGCCAGTCGTTGGCAATCGAAGCGGTCAGAAAGTCCTGTAACGCTTCCGCGCACTCGACTACCGCTGTCATGTGCTCCTGCAGGGGCTTAATGGGAGATTTGCCGAACAGATTGTAAAGGGGATTGCCAAGGGCCATTTTTATGTTCCGTTATCTAACCGGGAGTATAGAATTGGTGCCGGCGTTTGTCACATGTTTCTCTTCGCAGTGGCAACTACACCTGGGCATAGCGCTCCACGCCTCCCAGCCAGCGCCTGACGATGGCCGAAGCGATTTGAGGCTGCTTGCGCAACAGGGATTCGGCGGCAATTTTAACGTCAGGCAATAGCTGCCCGTCGCGCAGCAGATCGGCTATGCGCAATTGCATTTCGCCGGTTTGGCGCGTGCCGAGAAATTCGCCGGGGCCGCGCAATTGCAGATCCTTCTCTGCGATAACGAAACCGTCGCTGGTTTCGCGCATCACCCGCAAGCGCTCGCTGGCGTGCCGCGACAGCGGCGAACTGTAAAGCAGCACGCAGTGACTCTCAGCGCTGCCGCGCCCCACCCTGCCCCGCAACTGATGCAATTGCGCGAGACCGAGGCGTTCGGGGTTGTCAATCACCATCAAGCTGGCATTGGCGACGTCCACGCCCACTTCGATAACCGTAGTGGCCACTAATAGTTGAATGTCGCCCGCTTTAAATGCGGACATTACCGCGACTTTTTCCCTCGGTTTGAGGCGTCCGTGCACCAGGCCAATACTGAGTTCTGGCAGGGCAAGGCGCAGCTCATCGGCGGTAGCGGACGCGGCCTGAGCGCTCAGTAATTCCGATTCCTCGATTAACGTACAAACCCAATAGGCCTGGCGCCCTGCTCCGCAAGCGGCACGCACCCGCGCGACCACCTCGGCGCGGCGCTCATCGCCCACCACCACTGTGGTAACCGGACTGCGTCCCGGGGGTAGTTCGTCGATGATCGAGCAGTCGAGGTCCGCATAAGCGCTCATGGCGAGGGTGCGCGGAATGGGGGTGGCGGTCATAATCAGCTGGTGAGGCATATGCCCGGCAGTGCTTTTTTCCCTGAGGGCGAGGCGCTGGTGAACACCGAAGCGGTGTTGTTCGTCGATGATCGACAAGCCGAGTTTGTGGAACGTCACACCTTCCTGAAACAGCGCGTGGGTACCAATTACCAGTTGAGCCTTGCCGTCGCTGATGGCTGCCAGCTGTGTGTCGCGGGCTTTGCCGGTTAATTTTCCGGTGAGCAGCGCGATACCGATGCCGAGGGGCGCAAACCAGTTCTCGAAATTATTGCGGTGTTGCTCGGCCACGATTTCGGTGGGCACCATGATTGCCGCCTGGTAGCCACCCCCAATTGCCTGCAATGCGGCCAGGGCAGCAACTAAGGTTTTACCCGAACCGACATCGCCCTGTAGCAGGCGCAGCATGGGTACTGACTGTGTCAGATCCCCGGCAATTTCCGCAGTCACGCGTTGCTGGGCACCAGTAGGCGAAAACGGTAAATTGGCGAAAAAGCGCTCCCGCAGGTCCTCGCACTCCGGCAGCCTGGGTGCGGGTTGCGCCTGCACACTGCGGCGCAGTTGTAACAGGCTAAGGTGATGCGCCAGCAATTCTTCGAAAGCCAGCCGCTGCTGCGCCGGGTGTTGCCCGCTGGCAAGTTGGTCGATAGGGGTGTCAGTGGGTGGGCGGTGCAGCAGGGTCAACGCGTCAGTGAGGCTGAGTTGCACGGCGCTTTCCCCGCTCCGGGCGGGCGTCGCACTGGATAAAAGTTCTGGAAGATTGTCGGGCGTCAACAACTGCAACGCCTGGGTGGTGAGTGCGCGCAGACGCTGCTGGGTAATGCCTTCCAGCGCGGGGTATACGGGTGTCAGATTGGGGGCTAACGGTGCAGGGTTCTGTTGATCGAGACGCTGGTATTCCGGGTGGTACAGCTCCAGACCGGCGCGTCCCAGCCGCACTTCGCCAAAGCAACGCAGACGGGTCCCCGCCGCGAGATTAGCCCGTTGCGCGGCGGTAAAGTGGAAGAACCGTAAAGTCGCAGTGCCGGTGCTGTCCTGAACCTTGCACATCAGGCTACGACGACGGCCGAATACCACTTCACACCCGCGCACCTGCCCTTCGATCACTACGGAGGTATTGGGCGTCAGGGCGCCGATCGGGGTAACCCGAGTGCGGTCCAGGTAACGGCTGGGCAGATGAAACAGTACGTCCTGCACTGTGTGTATGCCCAGACGGGCAAGTTTATCGCCAACATGGCTGCCCACGCCACGTAGTTGCGTAACCGGGATGTTATCCAGCGTCGGCATGGTCAGGACGTCTCAGGGTTGGCATCTCAGCTGTGACACTCAGGGGGTACGGGGTAAGTTTAATGGCGCGCAGCAAGGGCTGCCGAGTCGAAAAATTTATTGCTCATCATAGCGATTACCTGCCAATGGGTAAAATTCGTTGAACAAGCGCGTTGCGCGACTTGTGTTATCTTTTGGTATGGCGCACAGGCGCCACTGCCAGGTGAGTTATGTAACGCGGCGGCCGTAGTTAAATGCATTTGTAACCGGAGAGAATAATGTCGGGTATTGGTTTGATAGGCCTTGGCGCTATGGGCCTGCCGATTGCGAAGCGAATACTGGAAAGCGGTTTGCGGGTACATGTCCACGATGTTAATGCCGTGGCGATGGCAGCCGCACAAGAATTTGGCGCAACTGCCGCCGCCGACATAACCGTGGTCGCCGCCCAATGCAATCTGGTTCTGGTGTCGATGAGTACTGAACAGGCGTTGACAGAGGTGGTTGGCGAACTGCTGGCGCAACTCCCCGCGGCGAGCATTATCGTCGATATAGGCACCACTTCGGTGGCGCAAACCCGAGTTCTGGCGGCGCGCGCTGCCGCTGTGGGGATAGGCTACGTCGATGCACCTGTCAGTGGCTCGGTGCCCTGGGCCGAGCAGGGACGTTTGACCATGATGGTTGGTGGCGCGCGGCAGGATTACCAGCACTGTCGACCAGTTTTCGAAACATTTGCCCAACAGATTTTTTATCTGGGCGAATGCGGCTGCGGACAGATCGTGAAGTTATGCCACCAGCTGGTTTTTTTCGCGCTGACATGTAGTCTTAGTGAAGGATTGGCAATGGCGACCCGCGCGGGTATTGCGCGAGATAAAGTGTTGGCTGCAATCGATGCCAGCGTGGCACCCAACCACGCTATGGAGTTTTTGCTACCCGCCGTGGCGCAGGGAAATTTTAGTGGCGGAGATATGCAGATCGCGGGCAAGGATATGGCTGCGGTGCTGGATATGGCCAGCCAGCTCGAGTTTGACGCCCCGCTCGCAGCGCAGGTGAATGAGTATTTTCGCACCTTTATCGCCCGTAACCAGGTTGACTACAATCTGTTTGGTCTGCTCGACCTGATCGCCGACGAGGGCTTTGCTCGCAAAAGAGGTGCTGGACAGGACGGTCAGGGACTCTAGATAACCATAATGCCGTCCATCTCCACCAACGCATCGCGGGGCAGTGCGCTGACGCCGATAGCAGCGCGTGCGGGATAAGGCGTGCAAAAATATTGCTCCATAATTTCATTGACGGTGGCAAAGTGACTCAAATCGGTGAGAAAGACATTCAGCTTTACGATGTCTGCAAGAGTTCCGCCCGCCGCTTCACACACCGCCGCAAGATTCGTGAACACCTGCTGTATCTGTGCTTCGACACCGCCGTCGACCATAGTCATGGATTCTGGCACAAGCGGAATTTGGCCGGACAAATACACGGTGTTGTTGACTTTAATCGCCTGGGAGTAGGTGCCGATAGCGGCTGGCGCACGCTGTGTTTGAACAATTGCTTTATTGGTCATGGTGTCCTCAACTTCTTACGCGATTAACTTTTTGTACTTGTTTCAGGCTACGTACCCGACGCATGATATTGGCTAAATGTACCCGATTGTCTATGTCGAGAATCAGGTTGACGACGCTGGTGTAGGGGTCGCGTTCGTTCACGGTAATTTGTTCAATGGTGGCGTTGTTCTCCGTAATGCGGGTGGCGAGTATGGCAATAATGCCCCGCTCGTTGGCCACCTCCACACGAATTTCCACGGAAAATTCGCCGTGCACTAACGGCGACCACTCCAACGGAATACACTTTTCCACCTTGCCACGTATTTCCGCGATATTTTTACAGGAATCCCGATGTACTACCAGGCCACGCCCCGGACTAATGTGGCCGATAATTGTGTCGCCGGGAATGGGATGGCAGCAGCGCGCGTAGCTGGTGACCAGGCCGTCCGCGCCGTCGACCACGATGGGGGAATCGTTGTTTTGCGCGGTTGTTTTGATGCGTTTGTGTTCTGGCATCAGTACGTTAGCTACCGCAAAGGCCACCCGATTGCCGAGGCCAATCTGTTGCAGTACCGATTCAAAGGTGGCCGCACTGGTCTCCTTGAGGAGATGCCGTATCTGGGATTTACGTAGTTGTTTATAGCTGGACCCGAAACTGTGCAGGGCCCGATCGAGAAGTCGCTTGCCGAGATCCACGGATTCTTCGTGCTGCTGATGCTTGAGGAAATGCCGTACGGCGCTGCGCGCTTTGGCGGTGCGCACGAAATTGAGCCACGACGGATTAGGTTGTGCCCCCGGCGCGCTGATAATGCGTACCCGCTGCCCGCTTTGCAGCGGCTCGGAAAGCGACGCTAATTTGCCGTTAACCTCACATGCCACACAGGTGTTACCCACCTGCGTGTGCACGGTGTAGGCGAAATCGACGGCGGTAGCGCCGGTGGGCAGTTCAATTATTTTTCCTTTCGGCGTGAAGACATACACCTCGTCCGGAAACAGATCGGATTTTACGTGCTCAATAAATTCGAGGGAATTGCCCGCCTGCTGTTGAATTTCAAGCAAGCCCTTGACCCAACGGTTGGCACGCGCGTGATTGCCCTTGGCATTTTCCATCCCGGTCTTGTAGAGCCAGTGGGAGGCGATGCCATAATTGGCCAGGGTATCCATTTCCTCGCTGCGGATCTGTACTTCGATGGCGACGCCGTGTAATCCCAGCAGCACGGTATGTAGCGATTGATAACCGTTGGATTTGGGAATGGCGATGTAGTCGGTAAACTCGCCCGGTACTGGTTTAAACAGGTTGTGAATGACCCCGAGTGCGCGATAGCAGTTATCAACGTTTTCAACCACAATGCGAAACGCGAACACATCCATGATGTCCTTAAAGGAGCGTTTTTTCGTTTTCATCTTCTGGTAGATACTCCAGAGATGCTTTTCCCGACCGCTGACTCTGGCGGCGATATTGTCCTTTTGTAGCTGCAGTTCAATGCTGCTTTGTATTTCCGTCACCAGTTCGTTGCGGTGCCCCCGGGTGGCCTTCAGGGCCCGTTGAATACGCTCGTAGCGCAACGGATAGAGCGCTGCAAAACCGAGATCCTCGAACTCAATACGCATATCGTTCATCCCCAGACGCTGGGCGATGGGGGCGTAAATATCGAGGGTTTCACGGGCGATGCGGCGACGCCTGTTCGGTTCGAGAACGTGCAGGGTGCGCATGTTGTGCAGGCGATCGGCAAGTTTGACCAGCATCACGCGAATATCCCTGGCCATGGCCAGGGTCATTTTCTGGAAGTTTTCGGCCTGTTGCTCGGCGCGGGAGGAGAATTCAATTTCGGTGAGCTTGCTGACACCGTCCACCAACGTCGAGACGGTTTTGCCGAAACGCCGACTGAGTTGTCCTTTAGTGGCGGCGGTATCTTCGATCACGTCATGTAGCAGCGCGGCCATCATGCTTTCGTGATCCATGTGCATATCCGCAAGGATATTGGCCACGGCGATGGGGTGCGTAATATAGGCGTCGCCACTCTGGCGCATCTGGCCAGTGTGGCGTTTTTCCGCAAAGTCGTAGGCGCGGCGAATTTTTTTTACGTGAGACGGGTCGAGGTAGGTGGAGAGTTTATTGCTTAACGCGTCGATTGCCTGCAAGGTTCGCCTCCGGTGCGTTCCTCGCCTTATTCGTCAGAGGAGGAGGGGGTAACGGCCTCCTCGTCGTCGCTCAGGGGCGCGGTCAAATCGGCTTCCAGCATTTCTTCGAGAGAGAGCAGCTCCTCGCTTGCGGGGCGAGCAATCAGAATACTGGCATCAATCAAGCCTTCTTCAATTTCGCGCAGTGCGACAACGGTGGGCTTGTCGTTTTCCCAGGGAACCAGGGGTTCCTTGCCGCCGATGGCTAACTGGCGCGCGCGCTTGGCGCTCACCATAACCAGCTCAAAGCGGTTTTGCATATTCAGTAAACAGTCTTCTACAGTGATACGAGCCATTATGCGTTCTCAATTCCAAATGTTTGTCGCTGGCAGCGGAGGCGCCTGCTTTGGTAGCCCGAAACAGGCGCGAACCCACACTGTTAGCGGTGCCCAGTGGGCCGCACAGTTTAGCGAAAAAGTCTACAGAAAAACAGAGGGTTAAGACAATAGTTCACGAAACGTGGCGCCGTAGCGTTGTTGCTGAGCTTCGAGTCGCAGCCGCTGGCTAACAATCACGGACTGCAGCTCCTGTAGTGCAACATCGAAGTCGGTATTGACGATCAGGTAGTCCGCCTCCACATAGTGGGACATTTCCTCCTGGGCCTGGGCTATACGCTTCGCTATAACCGCCTGATCGTCCTGGCCGCGGCGGGTCAGGCGCTCGCGCAATGCCGCCCGTGAGGGCGGTAGAATAAAAACCCCCCGACTCTTGGGGAGCAGGCGGCGGATTTGCAGGGCGCCCTGCCAGTCTATTTCGAGTATGACGTCCTGGCCGCGATCCAGTGTTTCCTGTACCCAGGCTTTGGAGGTTCCATAATAATTGTCGAAAACTCTGGCGTGTTCGAGAAAATCGCCATTGTTGACCATGGCGATAAATTGCTCGGGATCGACAAAGTGATAATTAACACCGTTTTGCTCCCCTGGCCGTGGGCTGCGGGTGGTATAGGAGATGGACGCCACAATGTCGGGACACTGGGCGACCAGCGCGTTGACCAAACTGGTTTTGCCGGCCCCCGACGGAGCTGAGATGGTGTACAGGGTTCCGGGACTCATCATGGATCGGGTTTTCTCCGGCTATTCGAGATTCTGAATCTGTTCGCGCATCTGTTCAATAAGCACTTTCATTTCTACGGCTGGCTGCGTTGTGCCCCCACCGAGAGATTTCGCTGCCAGTGTATTAGCTTCCCGGTTGAGTTCCTGCAACAAAAAATCCAGCCGTCTGCCCATCGGTTCCTCGCTGTCCAGCACGCGGCGAATTTCTATCAGGTGGGTGTCGAGCCGATCGAGCTCTTCTGCCACATCGCTGCGTTGCGCGAGATAAACTATCTCCTGTTCCAGCCGATTCTGATCCAGCTCCCCACTCAGTTCCGTCAGGCGCGTCTGTAGTTTGTGGCGCTGGGCGGCCAGCAGATCTGGTAGCACGCGCCGCACGGCCGCGACCTGGGTGCTGATATCATCGACGCGGCGCTGCAGTATTTCGCCCAATTTGAAGCCTTCCCGTTTGCGACATTCCACCAACTGCTGCAGGACTTCGTCAAACAATTCGACGACGGCCTGTCGCAACTGATCTTTGTCCAGGGCTGATTCTTGCAGTACGCCTGGCCAGCGCAAAATATCCAGCGGGGAAATTGGTGCCGGATCGGCGATAAGGTGCGCCACTGCCTGACCGGCATCAATGTACTGCCTGGCCAGCTCCAGATTGGTTGAAAAACGGGCGTCGCGATGAGCTTCAACATTTAAAACGCAATCGATCTTGCCGCGTTGCACCAACCGTTTCAATTGCTCGCGCAGGGGAATTTCCAGCTCTTTCAGTGTCTCCGGTAGCCGCAAATGGGGCTCCAGAAAGCGGTGGTTGACGGAGCGCAGCTCCCACGTCACAACGCCCCAGTCTAACTGGACCGTGGTTGTCGCGAAGGCGGTCATACTAAGGGGCATGGCGAGGGAGCTTAATTGTAAAAGTGATCATGGTACCAGAGCGGGGGCGCGCTACGAAGGTCTTTTGGGTACAATGCGCTGCGCCAGACGGCGCCCCACCCTACAATTCAAGGATTATTAGATGAGTCGTCCCAGTGGCCGCCGCCCCGAGCAACTTCGCCCGGTCAAGATCACCCGACACTACACCAAACACGCCGAAGGCTCAGTGCTCATAGCGTTTGGCGACACGCGGGTGCTGTGTAACGCAACCGTTGAGCAGGGTGTGCCACGGTTTTTGCGGGGCAAGGGTCAGGGTTGGGTCACCGCCGAATACGGCATGTTGCCGCGCTCCACGGGCGAGCGCATGGGCCGGGAGGCGGCGCGTGGCAAGCAGGGGGGAAGAACTCAGGAAATTCAGCGGTTGATCGGGCGCTCAATGCGTGCCAGCGTTGACCTGACTCGTCTCGGCGAGCATACGATTACGCTGGATTGCGATGTGTTGCAGGCCGACGGGGGCACCCGCACTGCGGCGATTACTGGCAGTTATGTCGCGCTGGTTGACGCCGTGAACCATATGTTGGCCAAGAAAATGATCAAGGACAGTCCGGTGGCGCATATGGTGGCGTCCGTTTCCGTGGGGATTTACAAGGGGCAGCCGGTTCTGGATCTGGATTATGCGGAAGACAGTTGTGCCGAAACCGACATGAATGTGGTGATGAATAACCAGGGCAAGTTTATCGAGGTGCAGGGTACGGCAGAGGCTGCGGCTTTTGCCGAAAGCGAGTTTATGGAAATGCTGGCACTTGCCAAGCGCGGCATTGCCGATCTGGTGCGCGTACAGCAGATGGCGCTGGCCCAGCAATAACCCGGCCTGAATTAATTGCGTAAGTACCAGGCAGCGGCGTGTGGTGTCCGGACGGTCTAAAAAAGATCGCAATAAGCAATCACAGGTCGTGCAGATCGTAATCGACAATGACCGGGGTATGGCTGGAAAAGTCCTGCGCCTTGTAGAGTACCGCGTACTCGACGTTGCGCACGAGGTCGCGTGATATCACTTGCGTATCCACGCGCCAACCGTCCCGTTCGCCGATAACACCGGACGGCCACCAGCTGAACTCGTCGTCATCGGTGTTCGCCGCACGGAAAGCGTCGGCATAGCCAATGTCTTTGTACAGCTGCCCAAACCACTGCCTCTCGCGGGGTAAAAACCCGGATTCGGCAAGGTGAGCCCCTGCATTTTGCACGTCGTTATCGGTGTGTGCCGTATGCCAGTTACCGCACAAAATATATCGGCGGCGCTTACGAGTGACTTTCAGCAAATGGCTCTGTAGCCCATCGAAAAATCGGTCTTTGATTTCCTGCTCTGGTGAGTCAGCTTTACCCACCGGAGCCAGCAGGGACGCGACGCTGACATTTTCGAAATCTGCCTGGAGGTAGCGGCCATCCATGTCCTCGCCAGAGGGCAGGCCAAAACCAAACATAATCGCCTTAGGCGCGTGACGGGTATAAATGGCAACCCCGTTGCTGTGTGGGTGGGCCGAATCAAAGAAATAACCGAAAAAGCCGTCGAGCTGAAACTCTGGATGGTCTTCGACCTCAGCTGCACGGGCGCGCAAATCCTGCAGGCAAATGATTTCGGCATCCTGCCCGGCCAGCCATTTAAATAACCCCCGGTGGCACGCCTGGTGAATGCCGTCGATGGAAGCACTGATGATGCGCATTCTCGCCCCTATGTTTTTGAGCGTGTATGATACATGAACATAGCCTTATCAAAAACATAGGGCGAACAGACAGATATCGAATGAGGAAGGTCCGGGTGGCGTTAGCGTCTTATCAAACCGCGTTCATTGATCTGGCTATACGCGAAGAAGCGCTGAAGTTCGGCGAATTCACGCTCAAGTCGGGTCGCGTGAGTCCCTATTTCTTCAATGCCGGTAAGTTTGCCTCCGGTCGCGCCCTGGCAACGCTGGGCCGTTGTTACGCCGAGGCTATCGTGCATTCTGGCCTGGCGTTTGATGTGCTGTTCGGCCCGGCCTACAAAGGCATTCCGCTGGTGGCCGCTACGGCAGTAGCTCTCGCGGAACATTTCGATCGCGATATGCCGTACTGTTTTAATCGCAAAGAGTCCAAGGGGCACGGTGAGGGCGGCGCCCTGGTGGGAGCCCCTCTGCGCGGACGGGTATTAATCTTGGACGACGTAATTACCGCTGGTACCGCTATTCGCGAGGTGATGGGTATTCTCGCGGCCCACGGGGCAACGGCGGCGGGTGTGGTGATAGGGCTCGACCGTAAAGAGCGCGGGCGGGCCGCTCGGTCGGCTCTCGAAGAAGTTGCGGTGGAGCACGCCATCCCCGTGATCAGCATCATCGAAATCGACCATATAATTAGCTATCTTGAGGACGATGCGGGTCGCCAGGACGTACTCGGCGCGATCAGGGGTTACCGGGAAAAATATGGCGTCTGATTCGTTTCAGGGTTATCCCTTGTGGGTGATGTGTGCATAAATGGAGTGATCTATGAAAACCAATAACCTGGCACTGCGCGGCATTCTGCTAACGCTGCTGGTGTGTGCAGTCGACGCTGCGGCCGATGAGCTTTACCGCTATCGCAATGCCGAGGGGGTGCTGGTTATCGACTATGCGGTACCACCGGAATTTGCCGGCGGCGGTTACGAGGTGTTGAACTCCTCCGGCCAGGTTATCGAGGTGGTGGAGGCGCAAAAATCCCCTGAGGAAATGGCTGTGGAGGAGCAGGGACCGACAATATCCCCCGAGGAGCTCGAGGCCCAGGCCCGTTTGGATCGATTCTTGACCATCAGTTACAGTGCGCCGGAGGAAATTACGGCGGCCCGCGCGCGCAAATTGAAACAGCTGGCGCGGGAAATCGAAATTGTCGAAACGAATCTGGGCGATACCAGTCGACAGCGGGCGCGCGAACTGGAGCGCGCGGCTAATTTGCAGCGCGCCGGTCAGGCGATTCCCCCGACAGTGACGGAAACCTTGAACAAAATGGACGCCCAGATTGAGCAAGGCAAGCAATTGCTCGCCCAGCGCCGCGTCGAATACGCGGATATCGAGGCCCTCTACGATGGCTACGACCGCAGATTCCGGGAGCTTAAGGGATTACCAATGCCGCTTGCGGCAGAGCAGGGCTCGACCGAGCCAGATCACGAGGACGCTACCTCAGGCCCGATGGACGCGCATTCAGCCGCGACTCAGGAACTGCCGGTCAGCGAGAAGACATCCCTGGAGCCCAACCCCTTGTCAACCGCTAGCGAAAAAAGCCCGCCATCAACAGGGACCATTGCTCCTCCCATTGCTCCGTCGGCAAGCGAGTAAAGCCGGAGCGTACGAACTGGCGTATTTTGCCCTCGGCCATTGCCAGTATTGTAGCGGCCGCCGCAGAGGTGACCAGTACCGTGCGTATGTTTTCCTTCGCCTCCCCTTCGCGCAGCACCTGCCGGAGCTGAGTTTCGAGCCGCTCCAGCAACTGATTGACGCGGGTGTGCAGGCGTTCGGTCTCGCCGGTCAGGGCATCACCGGTGAGGATGCGGGTGATGCCGGGATTGCGTTCCGCGAACGTTAGTAGCAGCGAGACAATGCGATAGCAGCGCTCCTGCGTGGTCTGCGTGTCGTCCAGAATACCGCGCACGCGGCTAAACAGTGTCTCCTCAATAAAGTCGATCAAGCCCTCGAACATGCGGGTTTTGCTGGGGAAATGACGATACAGGGCGGCTTCCGATACGCCTACTTCAGCTGCCAGCGCAGCGGTGGTGATGCGTATGCCAGGGGATGTTTCCAGCATGCGCGCGAGCGCCTGAAGAATTTGCTGGCGGCGGGGTATTTTTGGTTTGCCTGTTGCCATAGTCCTGCTGTCTCCAGCGCTTCCCGGTCAGCTTGGTGGGTGGTTGCCGGTCGTGCCGGGCTCAACAGCGGGAACGCTGTATTATTAAATTGTCTGGTTAGTGATCAGTGTTCCGACGCCTTCGTTGGTAAAAATCTCGAGTAGCACAGAATGGTTAACTCGGCCATCGATGATGTGCACGCTTTTGACGTTGGAGTTCACTGCATCTAGGGCGCACTGTATCTTGGGCAACATACCGCCGTGAATGGTGCCATCTGCGATCAAGGCATCCACCTGCTTGCTGTTGATACCGGTCAATACCTCGCCGTTTTTGTTCAGCAGCCCGGTGACATTGGTCAGCAGCAGTAACTTTTCCGCTTGCAGGACGGAGGCAATTTTGCCTGCCACTAGATCGGCGTTGATATTATAGGACGCGCCGTCGTCACCGACTCCGATTGGTGCTATCACTGGAATAAAATCGCTGGCGGTAAGCATATCGATCACGTCGGTATTAATTTTGGCGACCTCGCCCACATGACCAATATCGATGATTTCCGGCGCTTCCATTTCGGGGGTCTTATGGGTTACGGTCATTTTGCGCGCCTTGATCAAATGGCCATCCTTGCCGGTGAGACCAATGGCCCTGCCGCCCGCGCTATTGATCAGGCTGACAATCTCCTTGTTGATGGTGGCGCCGAGCACCATTTCGACCACGTCCATGGTTTTGGTATCCGTCACGCGCATGCCATTGACAAACGTGGACTGGATGCCGAGCTCTTTTAGCAGGGTGCCAATTTGCGGGCCACCACCATGCACCACCACCGGATTGATGCCGACGAGTTTCATCAACACGATGTCGCGGGCGAAGCTGCGCTTGAGGTGTTCGTCCACCATGGCGTTACCGCCGAATTTAATCACCAGGGTTTTGCCGGTAAAGCGTTGAATGTAGGGCAATGCCTCGGTCAATACTTTAGCGGTATTAATGGCGCCTTCGCGGGACAGGGACATGGGGTCGGCGTACTCCGGGGTTTTTGCTGCCAGGCTCTAGGTTAAAGGTTCGAGGTTCAGGTCTGGGGCGACGGCGGCAAGCTGTTCGCGAAAAACCTGTATGATCCTTGCGACGCCGGCTTCAGTAGTTGCTTCGAAACGCAGGGTCAAGGCCGGCGTAGTATTGGAGGCCCGCACCAAACCCCAACCATCGGCAAAATCCACCCGCAACCCATCAATGGTGATGAGTTTACCATCTTCAAACTGGCCGTGGTCGATGATCTTCTTCACCACCGCAAATTTATCGCTATCCGCAATTTTTATTTTGATTTCCGGCGTGCTTACGGACGGCTCCAGGTCTGCTACCAGTTCATCCAGGTCTTGTTCGCGCAGGGTCAGGGTCTCCAGCAACCGGGCCGCCGCGTACAGCCCGTCGTCAAATCCAAACCAGCGGTCGTTGAAAAACAGGTGGCCGCTAAATTCACCGCCAATGGGCGCGCCCGATTCGCGAATTTTATTGCGCACGTGAGCGTGGCCTGTACGCCACATGACCGGGCGGCCACCGTAGCCAGCTACCAGCGAGTTGAGACGTCGGGTAGATTTCACATCGTACACGACATCCGCTCCGGGATGTCGCTTGAGAATATCCCGGGCAAAGATCATCAATAATTCGTCCGGCCAAATAATCCGACCGGTCGCGGTGACGGCCACAATGCGGTCGCCGTCACCATCCAGCGCGATACCGAGTGCCGCTTTCTGGTGTTTGACCATGGTGATTAAATCCGCCAGATGAGCGGGCACGGTGGGATCTGGTGCATGATTGGGGAAATCGCCGTCCACCTCGCAATACAGTGGCGAGACCCGACAACCGAGGGCTTCCAGTAGCGGCACTGCAATCGGTCCGGCAACGCCGTTAGCGCAGTCCAGCACCAGGTGCAGATTCGCCGCTGGGGTCACATCCTTGAGCACTGCGGCGGTATATTCGGCCACGATGGAGTGCTGGCTGAGTTCACCCTCCCCCTTCACCCAGTTAGCGTCGATCATCTGCTGTCGAAGCAGCGTAATATCGTCGCCACTGATGGCGCGGTTGCCAAGCACAAATTTGAAACCGTTGTATTTTCCAGGGTTATGACTCGCGGTCACCATCACGCCGGACTTGACGCGGCTGAGGTGGTGTAATGCAAAGTTGAGCAGCGGCGTTGGAACCTGACCCAAATCGATAACATCGCAGCCCGTACTGAGCACCCCCTGGATTAGCGCCGCGCTCAGGGCCGGGCTGGAATTCCGACCATCCGCGCCAACCGCAATTGCGGTCTCACTCTGACTCAGAACCCGGGAACCCAGTACCTTGCCAAGGTCTTCGGCGAACCGGGGCGTAATTTCCTGGCCAGCGAGTCCGCGAATATCGTAGTTTCTAAATACCGACTCGGGCCACGGGCCCGGTTCCAACGGGGGTGCAGGTTCTGCAATCGGTTGCGGCGCGGTGCTGGGGGGAGCTGCACCCGCAGCAGATTCAACGTTGTTGTCGCCAGGCGCGGGCGGCTCCAGGTCGAAAATATCGTCCTGAGCAACGTCGCTTTCTTTTTGTTTATCTGTTTTTACGCCAGCGCTTAAACCGGTATCTGCCGCGACAGTTTCCTCAGCGGCGGCCGGAGTAGGCCCATCGGCTTCGACAAGCTGCTGTGTGGAAACCTGCTCCGAAATTAGTGTGGCATCCAAAGGGGTATTTTTGTTGCGCCGTGGCGCTGCAACACTCTGGCGTTGCCGACGCAGCCCAACCCGTAGGATTAACGTCACCAACAACAAAACAATCGCCGTTGCTGTCGCGGCGGCCAGCGCAAAAGGCCCGAGTTCTGCCGGGGCCTGATTACGCACCGGCGGTGCTGCAGAAAACACCACATGCCAGGCCGGCAGCTGCGTGTCTTTTTTGGCGGTAGCAATGGCCTCTGGTGCCTGACCGACACTGACAAACGGCTGCGGCTTAGCAGTGCGAGCGGATTGGAATACCTGAGTAACGCCGACGCGAGCTGCGGGGCTGTCAGCGAGTGCCGACTGCATATCGCTAACCGGCAGGCCTACCAATACCGCGCCACTAATCTGCCCGTCGCGAATGACTGCAGTGGCCATCAATAGCGACCAGGAGCCGGCCACTTTGACAGCTTCGGGTACGGTGACCTCACCCTTGAGAGTGCGGCGCAGTAGATCCAACGCGGCGAAATTATTGCCCTGATCGGGAATCGCCACACTCGAGGCAACAATCTGCATCTCAATGGCGCTGGGGAACCTGCGCCTTAGCTCAGCTTGCCAGTCGTCGAGTGCGGCTGGATCTCCGGAGACGAGCGCGCTGGCGAGCGCGTGATTGCCCCCAACTTCCTCGAGTTGCTGGATCAGGTTACGCGCATATTGCGATACCGTTGCCGCCTGCTGTTCCGCGTAGGCTCTGGTGATTGACTTAACTTCTCCCAGGCGCGTCTCGACCACCATCACCCTATAGAGTTGCCCACAGATAATCGCCAGTATGATCAGCATGCCCACAACACCGCCGATTATCCATGCGTGTTTGCGGAGTAGTTTCAGCGATGGTTGAAGTGACAAAGGTAGTTTTATTTTTTGCAAAATGATGCCCGAAAATTAGCGTAGGTGGCCCGGAGGGTACCGATCCATTATATGGAGTGAGGTCAGCGGGGAACATCCCCTGTTTGCGTCTGCTCGAGCATGTGTGTGGCGATAAGCGAAATCAATTGGCCGGCCAGCGCTGACTTGCTCATTACCGGCAGGGCTAGCGTCCCGTTCGGTCGCACCACCAACACCTGATTTTGGTCGCTGTTAAATCCGATACTGGTATCCGAGATGTCGTTGGCAATGACCATATCGAGACCTTTGCCCAGGAGTTTGCTGTGGGCATTGGCTTCCAGGTTTTCGGTTTCGGCGGCGAAACCCACCGTGAAAGGTTTTTTTGCCCGCCCTGCGACGGTGGCTACGATATCCGGGTTTTTGGTTAACTCGATGGACAGGCTATCCGCGTCTTTTTTGATTTTTTGAGTGGCACATGCGACGGGTCGGTAGTCGGCCACCGCGGCACACGCGATAAATATATCCGCGCCGTCAATCTGTGCCAGGGCGGCATCCAGCATTTCTGCGGCGCTGGTCACGTTAATCAGCGTGACCCGGTCGGGTGCCGTCAACGCCACCGGGCCACTGATCAAAATCGTCTGTGCACCAGCTTCCACAGCAGCCTGCGCCAGCGCGTAACCCATCTTGCCAGAGCTGTGGTTGGAGATATAGCGCACCGGGTCGATGGCCTCGCGGGTGGGTCCGGCGGTTATCACCAGTTTTTTTCCCGCCAATGCGCCCGTGGTAAAGATACTGCAAACATCTTCGGCCAGGGCGTCGGGGTCGCGCATGCGCCCCGGCCCGATATCGCCACAGGCCTGATAACCCTCGGTTGGGTTAAATAGATGAACGCCACGCCTGACGAGGGTCGCAATATTGTCCTGAGTAGAGGCTTTAGCCCACATCGCCTGGTTCATCGCTGGAGCGATGGCAACTGGCCCGAGGCTGGCCAAGCATACAGTGCTGAGTAAATCGCCACCCTCGCCGTGGGTGAGCCGCGCAATAAAATCTGCACTGGCCGGAGCCACCAGTATCAGGTCCGCCCAGCGCGCCAGCTGGATGTGGCCCATGGCGGCTTCCGCGGCGGTATCGAGTAGTTCGAGATGCACGGCATGCCCGGACAACGCCTGTAGCGTTAGCGGGGTAATGAACTCAGTTGCCGCGGGTGTCATGACCACGCGGACATCGGCACCGTGCTGTTGCAGGCAACGAACAAGTTCTGCGCTCTTGTAGGCGGCGATGCCGCCAGTGACGCCGAGCACGATGCGTTTGTTAGTCAGTGAACCCATGATATGTCTGCAATAATTTTCGAGTAGCGCTAAGATAACACCGGTACAGGGATTTTCGAAGCGACACAGGAGGTGACAGTGGCCATCAGCAGTTGGCCCGAGGGGGAGCGACCTCGGGAAAAGCTCCAGCGCAGGGGTGCAGCAGCCCTGTCTGATGCGGAATTGCTCGCTATATTTTTGCGCACCGGGTACGCCGGACAGTCGGCGGTGGATCTCGCCCGAGACCTGCTGGCTCGCTTCGGTGGACTTGGTCCGCTGCTGGCGAGTGACACTAAAACGCTGTGTGCCGAAAAGGGCCTGGGGCGAGCCAAGTGCGCGCAATTGCAGGCGGTGGTTGAACTGGCGCAAAGGCATATAGGCGAAAAGCTTGAGCGGGAAGCGGTGTTTACCACACCCGGTGCGGTCGCAGCCTATCTGCGCACCAAACTGCGGGGCCAGCCCCGGGAGGTTTTCTCCGCGTTGTTTCTCGACACCCGTCATCGATTGATCGCCGACGAAGTGCTGTTTCAGGGGACTTTGGATGGTGCTCAGGTGTACCCCAGGGAAGTCGTGAAACGCGCCCTCTACCACAATGCCGCAGCGGTGATCTTTGCGCACAATCACCCTTCGGGAGTCGCCGAACCCAGCGGGGACGATATTCGCATCACTCAACGTCTGAAGGATGCCCTGTCGCTGGTGGATGTGAGGGTACTCGATCATCTGGTGGTAGGAGCTGGCGACACCGTCTCGCTGGCTGACCGGGGGCACGTGTAAGGGATTCTGGATTTGATTTTGAGGCCCGGCTCTGGTATAAATCGCGCCTCATTTTCTGCGGGTGGTTTGCAGGGCCCGGCGTATCGCCAGGGTTGGTGGTACGACAGTCGATTTCCGTCCCCACCGTTTTTGCGACGATACTGCATGAGTAAAGACGTCAGCCTGATTGAAGACGTAAATTTTTAAGCTGAGCCAGAGGCAAAACCATGTCCAGAGTATGTCAGATCACCGGCAAGCGGCCGATGAGTGGTAACAATGTATCCCACGCCAAGAACAGAACCCGGCGCCGGTTCGAGCCTAACTTGCATACCCATCGGTTCTGGGTGCCCTCTGAGAACCGGTTTGTCAAATTACGGGTCTCCAACAAGGGCCTGCGAATTATCGACAAGCGCGGTATCGACCAGGTGTTGAGCGACGTTCGGGCGCGCGGCGATAAGATCTAATCGGGAAGAATTTAACAGGTTCACGAGGGTTAACTAATGGCCAAGTCAAATCGCGACAAAATAAAGTTGGTGTCCAGCGCTGGTACAGGACATTACTACACCACCACCAAAAACAAACGTACCATGCCGGAAAAAATGGAGATCAAGAAGTTCGATCCCGTGGTTCGCCAGCACGTTGCCTACAAAGAAGCGAAAATCAAGTAACTGCGCCTAACTAGCAGCGCCTGGTCTGTAACGAGATAGCTTTCGAATAAACAGATTGGTGCGCATAAAAAAACCCGGCTGAAGCCGGGTTTTTTTATGCTGGCTTAAATGCCCTAGCGAACGCTGGTCGCCAGGGAAATATCCAGAACACCCGCTTCCCGTGCCTGGTCAGAAATTCTGACATAGGTGTCCGTTTTAGATTTCGGGTGGGCCTGAATGACGACCTTGGCTTCCGGGTTTTCCGCGTGCAGCCTTTCCACATTGGCGCGTACTGCCCGCACATCGATGCGCCGACTTTCGAGCCAGATATCGTTTGCTTCCGTGACGCGAAACACGATATTGCGGTTATCCAGGTCCGGTGGCTGATCCGTTGTGGGGGGGCGATTGACGTCGATGGCCGTCTCTTTCACAAAAGACGCGGTGACGATAAAAAAGATCAGCATAATGAACACCACGTCCAGCATGGGCGTCAGGTCAATCTGCGACTCCTCTTCAATGCGACGTCTACCTAAAGCCATACCACTCTTCCCACTGTTATTTGTCGACCAGGCCAGCTGTATCCCGAAACGCTACCTCAGCGCGGTTTTCTCGTCGCGCACGCTGGTGGCGTCACCAGAGAACTTCCCCTAGTATGCCAGAAATTTAATCGGGAGCGAATGCGCGCTTTCCATGCCGGAATTACCTGAAGTAGAAACCACCTTAAGAGGAATTGCCCCGTCAGTTGTGGGACGGCGCGTAGTAGCGGTTACGGTGCGCAACCCGGCACTGCGCTGGCCGGTTCCGGAGTTATTGCCGGAGATTTTGCGCAGCCGGAAAATTGTCGGGTTAAGTCGCCGTGGTAAATATTTGTTAATGGCGTTCAGGCATGGCCATCTACTGCTGCATCTGGGTATGTCAGGCAGCTTACAAATCGTTCCCGTCGGCAGAGCGCCTGGGCGGCACGATCATCTGGACATAGGCGTCTCTGGAAATACGTTACTGCGTTTTAACGACCCGCGTCGCTTCGGGCTGGCGTTGTGGGTGGAGGGGGATCCGAGTGCGCATCGCTTGCTGCGTAATCTCGGCCCGGAACCGTTGTCCGACGAATTTGATGGCGATTATCTGTACCGGCGAGCGCGGGGCAGGGCGATTCCGGTAAAGGCGTTTTTGATGGACAGCAAGGTGGTAGTTGGTGTCGGCAACATTTATGCCGCAGAAGCGTTGTTTATGGCCGGGGTGTCGCCGCTGCGGGCAGCGGGTAAAATCTCCTGCGCGCGTTATGGGGCGCTGGCGGACGCTGCACGGCTGGTGCTGACCCAGGCTATTGAGCAAGGCGGTACTACGTTGAGAAATTTTGTCGGTGGGGATGGCAAACCGGGATATTTCAAGCAGCATTTGCACGTGTATGGCCGCGGCGGAGAGGCCTGCACTGTCTGCGAGTCGCCATTAAAAAATGCTGTTATCGGACAGCGCAGCAGCGTTTATTGCGCGCGCTGCCAACGCTAAAAATACGGCAAGACACGGAAAAATTTTTCACAAACCGTTTAAGGGGCGAATTTTTTCGCCAGCGCTGTGGCTACTGCAGGATGCACAAAAGGAGAAATTTTACCCTGCAAAGAGGCGATTTCCCGCACCAGTGAGGAGGAAATGTAAGAGTGCTTCTCCGCCGGGGTCAGGAACAGACTTTCCACGTCGGGAGACAGGGCCCGATTCATATTGGCCAGCTGGAATTCGTACTCGAAATCGGATACAGCACGTAATCCGCGCAATATGGCAGCGGCGTTACAATCGTGGACGAAGTTGACCAGCAGGTAATCAAACCCCTTAACCTCGACGTTAGGAATATGTGCTAGGGCGGTTCGAGCCAGGCCGATGCGCTCTTCGAGATCAAATAAAGGGTTCTTTTTTTCGCTGCTGGCGATGCCTACCACAACATGATCAAACAACTTGCAGGCGCGTTCCACCAGGTCGACGTGACCATTGGTAATTGGGTCAAAAGTGCCAGGGTAGACAATCGTTTTCATCCAGGGGGTTCCTCAGTGGGACGGCGATGGTAAACAATTTAACCATACACCTCAAATCCGTTGATACAGGCGATAGTCGACGTCCCCGGCCACTTTTTGTTTGATCGGCTGCCAATTTTCGGGGAATTTGTCGGCGGGGGTACCGGGTGCACGGTGTGCGGGGGTTTCGATATAAATTAGTGCGTGGACATTCAACCAGCCGTTGTCCTCAAGCAGGCGGGCTACCCTGTACGATAAGTTGCTGGCAAAGGGGGGATCGAGAAAGACGATATCAAAGGGGTTTTGGGGCGGGGTCGTTTGTAGCCAGGTGACGGCGTCCGCAGCGGTGATGGTGTACCTCCGTCCACCCAGGGCGGCAACGTTAGTGCGCAAGGCCTGCACCGCGTCAGGATTAAACTCCACCGACACCAACGCAGCCGCGCCGCGGGACAGGGCCTCAAACCCCAGAGCTCCGGAACCAGCGAACAGATCCAGGCAGTTCGCGTTGGGCAAGCGGGACTGTAACCAGTTGAACAGGGTTTCGCGAATCCGATCGCCGGTGGGACGCAGGTCCGGGGTAGCGGGAAACGTTAATATTCGACCCCGCCAACGGCCGCCGATAATGCGAATCTGCCCACGGGTGGCAGGGTTTTTATGAATCTTTGACAACAGCCGAACTCCTGACAGAGGGCATAAAATGGTAGGATACACGGCTTTAACGGGCACTGGGAAAAGCGATTGATGGCGTCTGACAAAAACTCGCAGCCGGACTCGGAACGGGAACCGGCGCCCGCACCGGAAGCGCAAGACAAACGTTCTTTTCTGGCCCGTTGGCGTAAACCCGAGCGCGTCGCCGACGCGTCTGTCCCCGCCAGCACGGCGGCGCAGACCGTCGAGGCTGAATTTGCACAACCAGACGAGGGGCCGTCAACCGACCAGGGTCACTCTGACAACGAGTCGAACAGCGACGTGACGCTCCCTTCACAAAGCCTGATCGGACGCGCCCTGGCCCGTACTGGCGCTGGAATCGGTACGTTGTTTTTGGGCCGCAAAGCGATCGAAGCCGAATTGTTTGAGGAGCTTGAAACGCGCCTGTTGCTGGCCGACGTGGGTGTCGAAACCTGTGGCGAGATAATTACAGCGTTGACAGAGCGGGCCAGGCGCGGTGATCTCGCCGATGGCGCGGCACTACGGCGCGAACTGGGTAAGGTGCTGCTGGATATTCTTCAGCCCTGTGTGCGCCCGCTTGAAATAACCGGCGCAAAGCCGTTCGTAATTTTGGTGGTTGGGGTCAACGGCGTGGGCAAGACCACCACCATAGGTAAGCTGGCGCGCGGGTTACAGCGCCAGGGGCATGCTGTGATGCTCGCGGCGGGTGATACATTCCGCGCCGCTGCCGTGGAACAACTGCAGGAGTGGGGCGAGCGCAACGCCGTTACCGTGGTAGCGCAGCACACCGGGGCCGATAGTGCATCGGTAATATTTGATGGCGTGCAGTCGGCGCAGGCCAGGTCCGCGGATGTGCTCATTGCGGACACGGCGGGCAGGTTGCATACCAAAGACAATTTGATGGAAGAGTTAAAAAAAATTAAACGAGTGCTTGCCAAACTCGACAGTAACGCCCCTCAGGAGGTGTTGTTGGTGCTGGATGCGGGTACCGGGCAAAACGCGTTGGCGCAGATGCAGCAGTTCAGCGCGAGTGTCGGTGTGACGGGTATAGCGTTAACCAAGCTTGACGGCACCGCGAAAGGCGGCGTGATTTTTGCGCTGTGCAGGCGGTTTGGGGTTCCGGTGCGGTACGTGGGTGTGGGTGAAGGTATCGACGACTTGCAACCTTTTGATGCCAAAAGCTTTGTAGATGCGCTACTGGATAGCGGTGTGCAGTCGTGATTCTGTTTGACGGTGTTAGCAAACGCTACCCTCAGGGCCACGAAGCGTTGAATGGGGTGAGCTTCGAGCTCGCCGCTGGCGAACTTGCCTTTTTGACTGGCCACTCTGGAGCCGGTAAAAGTACACTGCTCAAACTGATCATGTTGATGGAGCGTCCCACCCGGGGCCAGGTGTTAATCAACGGCAAGAACCTCAACCGCCTGCATGCCAGCCAGGTTCCCTACTACCGGCGGCGGGTTGGCGTCGTCTTTCAGAACCACCAGCTCTTGTTTGATCGCTCGGTGTACGACAACGTCGCTCTGCCATTGCTGGTATCGGGGTATAGCTCTCGCGATATCGGTCGGCGGGTACGGGCGTCCCTGGACAAAGTAGGGCTGTTAACCAAAGAGAAACAGAATCCCATCACGCTCTCCGGGGGAGAGCAGCAGCGCGTCGGCATTGCCCGAGCCGTGGTACACAAACCACGGATTCTCCTCGCGGATGAGCCGACTGGTAATCTCGACCCGGAGTTGTCAGCCGAGATCATGCAACTGTTTAAGGATTTTCATGAGGTTGGGGTTACTGTGTTAATTGCATCCCATGATCTAAGCCTTATAGCTCAGATGGGTAAGCGAGTACTTACTTTGGCGTCTGGTGCGATAATGCAAAGCGAAAATAATGCCGCGGGTTAATCAACGCCCAGATCGGGAAGCTGCGCAGACGGCGCGACGCAGTGGGCCAGGCGGACGTAGTGGTGCAAGTAGTAGTAGCGCGGTGTGGCGCGACCGCGTGCACAGTTACCTGCAACACCACGGAGGCAACTGTGCGGAGGCCCTGCGGCGTCTCGCCCGCACACCCTTACAGAGTTTGATGACAGCGATGGTTATCGCGATTGCACTGGCCCTGCCCGCCGCACTCTACGTCGCCGTACTCAATTTGCAGGCGTTAGCTGGCAGTGTGCAGACTAATTCTCAGGTCACTGTTTTTCTGCACGGCGATGCCCAGAAGCCGGCAATCGAACCGCTGCTGCTACGCCTGCGCGAGATGCCCGGGGTCGAGGACGTGACCTACCTGTCGCCCGAGGAGGCGCTGCGGGAATTTCAGGAATTGTCGGGGTTTGGCGATGCCTTGACCTTGCTTGATCAAAATCCACTGCCGCCGGTGGTGCTGATTACTCCCGCCGAACATTTGCGCGCCGACTTCGCGGCGGCCGAACGTTGGATCCGGGATATAGCCGCTGATCCGCTGGTCGACGACATTCAGCTCGACATGAAGTGGTTGCAGCGTTTACACGGTGTACTCGACATCGGCCGTCGACTGGCATTCGCGTTGGGGGTGGTACTGTCGCTGGGAGTGCTATTGGTGGTGGGCAATACCATACGTTTGGCGATAGAAAGTCGTCGCGATGAGATCGTTGTCGTCAAGCTGGTCGGTGGCACCAACGCTTACGTGCGACGGCCGTTTCTGTACGCGGGGCTGTGGTATGGCGCGAGCGGTGGCGTCCTGGCCTGGTTGCTGGTCGCCGGTGGCCTGTGGTGGCTCGCGGAGCCAGCAGCGCGTCTGGCGGCCCTTTACCAGAGCCAGTTTGTGTTGCTGGGGTTGGGGGTGCGCGGATTCGCAGCGTTGCCAGCGCTCGGGGCCGTGCTGGGACTGGTCGGTGCCTGGCTCGCAGTGAGTCGTCACGCTGCGAGCATTGACGCCGAGTAGCCGCACTAGATTTAGATCAAGTAAAGCAATGAAAAACAAGGGGTTAATTGAACTTTTCGGGCTGTGGACATCTAATACAGGCATGGTAAACTGTGCTCCCCCAAAAGTGAGGTCCCTATGAGCAAAAGTCTCCAAACTGTGAATTGGCTGGTGCCTGGCGAAAACCTGGGAGCCTATATACAGGGCGTCAGTAGCATACCCGTGCTGTCTGCCGAGGAGGAGAAAGGTCTGGCGGAACGTCTTTTTTTTGAAAATGACCTGGAGGCCGCCCGGCATCTGGTTATGTCCCATCTGCGTTTCGTAGTGTATATCGCGCGGTCCTACAATGGTTATGGCCTGCCCCTGGCGGACCTGGTCCAGGAGGGCAACGTCGGGCTGATGAAGGCGGTAAAGCGTTTTAATCCCGAAAAAGGTGTGCGCCTGGTATCGTTCGCAGTGCACTGGATAAAAGCGGAAATACACGAATACGTGTTGCGTAACTGGCGCATTGTCAAAGTGGCGACCACCAAAGCGCAACGCAAACTATTTTTCAATCTGCGCAAGGCCAAGCGGCGCCTGGCGTGGCTCACCGACGACGAAGCGGTTGCGGTAGCCAGTGATCTGGGGGTGGATGTTACGCAAGTCCGCGAAATGGAGCAGCGCCTGTCTGCGCGCGATGCCACCATAGACACTGCGCCCGACGACGACGAAGACGGTTATCAGGCACCGGTGCACTATCTTGAAGATCACAGAGCTGATCCAGCGTTGATATTGGAGCGCGCTGATTCAGAAACCTCCAATTACGAAAATCTGACGGAGGCGTTGGATTGTCTTGACAAACGTAGCCGGGATATTCTGCAGCAACGCTGGTTGACGGAAGACAAAGTGACTTTGCACGACCTGGCGGCTAAATACGGGGTTTCAGCCGAACGCATCAGGCAACTGGAACAAAACGCCATGAAAAAGATGCGATCTTCTCTGGAAGCCTGAGTTCCCGACGGCACCGGGTTGACAAAAAGCCGCGTTAACGCGGCTTTTTTTATGGCTGCTCGCGGTGTGTGGAGCAGTGTAGCATGGGGCGAAGAACGTAGTGTTTTGAGTAACAATGGGCACAAATTACCCGACGGCGATCGAAAGAATCCATTTATGAGGCAAGCTTACATACCTTCTGTTTGCGCTACTTGCGGTGCAATTTTAGCGTTTCTGGCGATTGCATTGGGTGCCTTTGGCGCTCATGCGTTACGTAGCCTCAGCGCCCCCGGACAATGGGAATCAGGCGCGGCCTCCCTGTGGGAAACAGCGGTGTTGTATCAAATGTTTCATGCGCTTGCCCTGTTAGTGCTTGGCGGGTTCCCGGTGGAATTGCTATCTAACCGAATGCGCGCCTGGGTAGGCGGCAGCTTTGTCCTGGGCACGATGCTGTTTTGTGGCAGTTTGTATCTGCTGGCGGTGATCAGGGTGCCGCCGTTAGGGATGCTGACGCCGGTGGGCGGATTACTGCTGCTGGCAGGTTGGGGCGTTCTCGGCGTGGTTTTTTGGCGGACATCCCGTGAGCGACACTAAGGAGCACGCACCCGACGTTCCCCTCACGCGCCATAGAAGTGTGCGCAGTTACGTGGTGCGAGGCGGTCGCCTGACCCCTGGGCAGCGCCGCGGTCTGGAACAGCACGCCGATTATTTGCTCGACCCAAACGCCGGTAGCGCCGATTGGGGCAAAATATTTGGTCGCGCCGCACCGGTGGTTCTGGAAATCGGGTTTGGCATGGGGGATTCGTTGTGCCAAATGATGGCTACAGAACCAGAAAAGGACTTTGTAGGGATCGAGGTGCACCCCCCGGGTGTGGGCAGGCTGTTGAATAATACGGCCGCGGCCGAGCTACACAATCTGCGAGTCTATCTGGGGGATGCAGTGACACTGTTGGACGACTGCATTCCCCCGCAAAGCGTATCCCGGGTACAACTTTATTTCCCGGATCCATGGCACAAGAAAAAACACCATAAACGTCGCTTGGTGCAGCCTGCCTTTGTCGCTAAAGTTCGGCGTGCCCTTGCCATTGGCGGCGTCCTGCATATGGCCACAGACTGGCTCCCTTATGCCGAGCATATGGCCGAGGTGATGGCTGCGGCAAAAGGTTTTGAAAATATGGTTAGTGAAGGAACCTATGCGCCGCGGCCGGCTTTTCGGCCGGTCACCAAATTTGAAAGGCGTGGTCAGCGCCTCGGACACGGGGTATGGGATTTACTGCATCGCCGTGTTAGCTGAAACCAGGTTGATCCGATTTGCAGGGTATACAGCCGCCGAGGATTCAAGGTGAGAACAGGGTGGTGCCAAAATGAGCGATAACCCGTTCTGGGATTACTCCCTGAACTTGTATGGCCGACCCGGTATAGCGGAGCTATGCATCGACCTGCAGGATCGTTATGGTGCCAATGTTAATCTTCTGCTCTTTGCATGCTGGGTGGGTTGTCGCGGCAGGCAATTGGACGGCAATAGTCTGCGCGCGGCCCTTGCCGAAATATCAGACTGGAATAAACGCATCACCCAACCCCTGCGTACCCGTCGCCGGGCCCTCGACCCGGCCGCAACGGGAGCGGCACAGGAGAAACAGCGCCTGCTGGCAGAAGAGTTGAGCGCCGAAAAAGAAGAACAGGCACGCTTATTCAACTGGTATGGCGCACATCGCGCTTCATTAGAAATTGTTGCCCCGGACCAGGCCATTGGCCAAAATCTGGCGCTTTACCTGACAACGCTCGGGGCTAGCGGTGACCAAACGCAATTATTACTGGCGGCGGCAGCACATCAAGGTTGAGTGCTGTCTGTGTTGCGGGCAACGGGAATGGGGTAATATACCGGCTGGCTTTTCTCTCCTATCGGCAAGACACAAGGAACTAGCGATGAATAAAACAGGATACTTGATACTGGCGAGCGTGTTGGCGCTTGCGCTTTCGGGTTGCGACAAAATAAGTACCATCGTCAATAAGGATGGCGATAACGCCACTGAAAAGAGTGAGGTTGCCGTAACCCTTGGTTCTCAGCAGCAAAAAATCAGCTACATTATGGGGATGAATATCGGGTCTCAGTTCAAGACAGACGATTTCACTCTGGATTTAGTCGCTTTTAATCAGGGCATCACGGACGCGTTGAGCGAGGCGGAGCCGCGTCTTAGCGATGAGGAAGCGGCGGCGACTATTGAAGCGTTCCAGCAGGAGCAAACTGCCAGGCAGGATGAAGTAAGAAAAGAGCAAGAGAATAAAAATATGCAGGAAGGCGTGGCTTTCCTGGCGGAAAATGCCAAAAAAGATGGTGTCACCGTGCTACCGAGCGGGCTGCACTATCGCGTTATAACCGATGGGTCTGGGCCGATTCCCACTGCGGACAATACCGTAGAAGTGAATTATCGCGGGACGCTGATTGATGGGACGGAATTTGATAGTTCCTACAAACGCGGTGTACCCGCTCAGTTTGGTGTAACCCAGGTAATACCTGGTTGGGTAGAAGCTTTGCAGCTGATGAAGGAAGGCTCCAAGTGGGAGCTGGTGGTGCCGCCCGAACTGGCCTATGGTCCCGGTGGTGCAGGGGGACTGATTGGCCCCAACCAGACATTGATTTTTGAGGTCGAATTGCTCAAGGCGGCGGTGGTTGAGACTGCAGAGTAAGTCGCTCACTGGTGAATGAAACGATGGAGTTCTACCCTTAACCACTGGGCTGGTTCTGCATCAGGTGTAAGCAATATCGCTAAGGACGGATGATCCAATATGGTTCATCCGTTTTTTTTACTCGGCGTTCGAATAAATCGTAATCTGCATTTTTGAAATAGCAAAACCGTACATCAGCTGAATGTTATACTGTGTCGACTGAAGCACTATTACCTACCTCATCAAAATATTTCTGGATACAAACCTTTATGCATGACGGCACTCAGATTGAAGAACCAGAACACAAGTTAAACCTTCGCAATTTGTGCGAAGGCGACTATGCGGACATCAAGGAGATTATGGATCGCGTCTATTCGGGTTTTGGTGGTGCCTGGCCGGAGAAAAAATTCCGAGCACAGTTGACAGTATTTCCGGAAGGGCAGATTTGTATAGAGGATCACGGCAAGGTGGTGGCGGCGGCGTTTGCGGTGGTTGTCGATTACGATAAATTTGGCGATCAGCACACCTACGGGGAAATTACGGGCGATGCCTACCTGACCACACATGATCCCCTGGGCGATGTACTGTACGGCGTCGATGTGTTTGTGTCGCCTGATTATCGAGGACTGCGTTTAGGCAGGCGTCTTTACGAGGTGCGCAAGGAGCTGTGCCAACGGCTTAATCTGCGCGCGATTGTTGCGGGGGGGCGAATTCCCAATTATAAAAAATATTCAGCTGAGCTGACTCCCCAGCAATATATAGAGCGGGTAAAAAGAAAAGATATATACGACCCTATATTGACGTTTCAACTGTCCAACGATTTTGAAGTAAAACAGGTGCTCACTGATTATCTGCCTGAAGACAAAGAATCCAAGGGTTATGCCACGCTGTTACAGTGGCACAACCTGTACTACGACCCCAGTAAAAAACCGTTGATTGGTGCGCCGCGCACATCGGCCCGTGTAGGTTGTGTACAGTGGCAAATGCGTACCCTTAAATCTGTTGGGGAATTAATCCAGCAGGTGGAGTTTTTTGTCGATGCTCTGTCGGATTATCAATGCGATCTCGCACTCTTCCCGGAATTTTTTAACGCACCTTTGATGGGTATCGAAAATCATAAAACGTCTATAGACGCGATCAAGGCGTTGGCGGAATTTACCGATGAAATCGTTGAAGCCATATCCAAGTTGGCGGTCGCATACAATATAAATATTGTCGCTGGCTCCATGCCGGTGATCGAAAACGATGAGCTATTTAACGTGGCCTTTTTGTGTCGACGGGATGGTACCCAGGAAGCCCAGTACAAGTTGCATCCTACACCCCACGAAAAGCGCGCCTGGATCATGCAGGGCGGCGACGAGCTAAGAGTGTTTGATACAGACTTCGGAAAAATTGGCGTATTAATCTGTTACGACGTGGAATTCCCGGAATTGGCGCGCTTACAGTCAGAGGAGGGGATGCAAATTTTATTTGTCCCTTTCTGGACGGACACCAAAAATGGTTACTTGCGCGTGCGCTGCTGTGCTCACGCGCGGGCTATTGAAAACGAATGCTATGTGGCAATTGCTGGAAGTGTTGGTAATCTGCCGAAAGTAGATGGTGCCGATATTCAGTATGCGCAATCTGCGGTGTTCTCACCATCTGATTTCGCTTTCCCACACGATGCAACTATGGCCGAGACAACGCCCAATACCGAGATGACACTTATTGTGGATCTCGATCTGGAGAAATTAAAAAAATTGCAAAATGAAGGTTCGGTGCGTAACTACCTGGATCGACGTCGCGACCTGTATAAAATAAATTGGCTGGGGAAAAAATAAACGGCGTCAAAAGATACTTCTGACGCCATTAAACAACCTTTGATGCCCGAACGATTCGCGCGGTGTGCTGATGCCTGTTAGTACGGCACTGAAGCAGATTTAACGCTACGGCTGATGGGGAGCAACTGGCAGCAACTGTTCTCCGAGCCGTATACGCTCCGCGTTTCGCATCAGCGTACTTCCGGACTCGAGTAGTGCCCGGCCTTTACGAATTTCGGTTTGCCCACGGCGGATATTTTTACTACCTTTCGCAATCAGTTTGTTGCCATCCTTTATTTGTTCGATGGCGTCTTCCCATCGTGAGCCAATAGTCTTCAGACGCTTCGCCTCCCTTTTTACACCGTCGGGATTCGAGGCACTGCCAGCGGCGAGCGCCGCCGTTTGATAATCCTGGCGGCTTTGCATTACGGCTTTACCGCCCCTGTGTACGAGATCTTCCCCTTCGCGTACTTGCGCCCTGCCTTCCCGCAGTCGCGATTCGCCATTTTTCACCAGCGACTCCCCTTTTGCGATGGCTTTTTGTCCATCCGCCCACATTGCATCGGGATCGCCCGTTAAGGCCGCTGCGCTTGGTTCATGCGTCTCGGACAGGCTGGTGCAGGCGGTTACCAATAACAGCACGAGAAGAAGGCTAACAATGCGGAAAGATGAGCCAGAGCGCTTCATTGTGTTACCCCAAATTAAAAATGACTGTGCCAGGATTGCTGCGCCAATGTGAAGGGCAAATTCACATGAGCTGACGAGCATATTCGCGGAAATTATAAGGTATATCGTGCCAGTGTCTGGCGTACAAACCTGACTGTCTGGTCATCAATTACTTAAATGGATGAAATGCCAGAATGTAGACGGTACTAGTTAGAGAAAATATTCTGAATATCTTCGATCGTGAGTATCCGGTAACAACCTTCTTCGACGGTGCCCAGCTTCAGGTTGCCAGTCTGGAACCGGTGTAGTGTGACGACATGGTTGCCGACTGCGGCAAACATGCGACGGATCTGATGATAGCGCCCCTCGGTGAGTACCATCACGCCGCTGTGATCATTTTTCGAATGCCAGGCTGCAGGCTTTAACGGTTTTTCGTCGCCGCGAATTACGAAGTCTCCGCTTGAAAAAAGAGTGGCTTCGTCACCGCGCAGTGGGTCGCTAACCGTCACCAGGTAGTGTTTTGGCGAACAGGTTCGCGGGTGAATAATGCGGTGCAGAAGGTTTCCGTCATCGGTCAGTAACAGCTGTCCGGTGCTGTCTTTGTCCAGTCGGCCCACCGAGGATAGCACTGGTTTGCGGCGGCGCCAGCGCTCGGGTAGTAAATCGTAGACCAGAGCTCCAGCGTCCTTGTGGGAACAAACATAGCCGGCTGGTTTATTAAGCATAATTGTCAGGGGTGCCGGAGGATCGATGGTTTCGCCATTAAAAAGAAGGTCCTCAGCGCGTATCTGATCAAATGTTATGGTTTGATCTGGCCTGGTTATTTTTTTGCCGCTAAGAGTAATCTCGCCAGCACGGCATGCGCGACTAATTTCCCTGCGGCTACCATAACCCAGATTCGAGAGCAGGCGATCGATGCGTATGGCAGATGGTAATTTGGGCATTCGGGTGCGTTTCAGGTGCGCATAAAACGTTGTACATACCAACAGCTCGCTTCAATGCGAAAATTCTGTTGTTGCGCCCAGGTCAGACCGGTTGTTACCAATTTTTCAGCGATACCCTGGCCGCGCATGGCTTCCGGTACAAAAGTACGGTGAAAGTTAATGCCGTGATTTGAGAGCAACGTATATTCCAGCAGCGCTTCGCTGTGGCCAAGATTAGCGACGAAACATTGTCGCTCTCTGTCGTGGACAATGCCCCGGCTATCGTCTGCGGTTATTTCCCCCATTAACGAGCCATGGCGTAAAATTCATCGTTGGGACGCATGCTCAACAAATTGGCCATTCGGTTGGACAGGCAAAAAAATGCGCTGATGGCCCCAATATCCCAGATATCTTCCATGTCGAAGCCTTGTTCGCGCAGTGACGCATAATCGTCGTCGTTCACCTGGTTCGAATGCTGACTAACCTTCATCGCAAAATCCAGCATTACCCGCTGACGATGAGTGATATCGGCCTTGCGATAATTAACTGCAACCTGATCTGCGAGCAGAGAGTTTTTGGCAACGATGCGTAAAATGGCGCCGTGGGCAACCACACAGTACAGGCAATCGTTACCTCCACTGACGGCCACTACAATCATTTCCTTTTCCGCTTTGCTCAGGTTGCCCTTGCGCAACATCAGGGCATCGTGCATAGCAAAAAACGCGCGGCATTCGTCGGGTCGGTGGGCGAGCGCCAGAAACACATTGGGGATAAAGCCAATTTTTTCCTGCACCGCGAGGACCTGTTCCCGTAAATCTGCGGGTAGATCATCTATAGTGGGTATGGGGAAACGGCTGATGGGGATGGTGGTCACCGGGAGCTTCTCCTTCACGAACAATAAGGAAAGTATGGGCATGCTATCGTGATAAAACAAGCGGCCAGCGGACAACCGTGTTGCGTGAAAACTGACCAGTCATACGTCGTGCATTTTTGTGATCAGGTCTGATCGTGAGATGTGGATGCGGCTCTGGACAGCGTTTCTTGCAGGGTAAGTGTGAACGAAAATGCGATGACGTGAATAGGCGCGGCCAGAAGCAGCAGCACGCCACAACCGTAGATAAAGCGTTCGATTGATTGGGGCCAAGGATAGAAATTGGCGACGAAAAATAATGTTGCTGTAAATACCATCGCCAATCCAATTCCAGCACCATGTTTTCTTTGGGGAGGAAATCCGCGCTCCGATAAGCTTTTGTCCATCCCCCGTATAAACATCATTAACGACAGCGCGCACAACGCGGCAAGGATCGAACAGGTTCGCCAAAGCATGGTCTCGGTGATCTGGATTAATTCAAAAAGCAGCGGGAATGTACTAACCATAAACGCCACCGCACTTGCACTGAAGGTCACCGCTGCCCGCATTGATCCGCGCGGTCCGGTGGAGCCTTGGAGAACAGCGAAAATTGCCGAGAAACCCGCCAGGGTAATTGCACATTCCGCCAGCACGCTAAAAAAATCCATGATTTCCCTCGCTTTAATTATGAATTATACAGGTTGAGTCGATAGCCATTATATATGTGGGGGGCCAGCTCTAATATCGTCGTTGCAAGAAAGTAAATACTCGTAGAGCGGACAGGGACAATCGTACCTGAGCATCGATGTTAGCAGTGCTGGTTAATGGAGTATTTATCGAGAAAAATAAAACGATTGATTTATTCTTGATATTCAATATATTAGCGATCCGCATCTAATAACTACCCTGGTTACACAATAGTATCCACGCCATGCGGAAAGCCATATAACTACTGAGCACTGGATTGCTGTCAGGGTACAGGAGCGACAATGAGTAGCATTAACCATCCCGTTTTTTATGCCGTAGTCATGCTAACTGCTGGTTTGGGTATACCCGTAATGGCGTCTCTGAATGCCGGATTGGGCGCCAGGTTGCAAAACCCCATGCTGGCTTCGACAATTTTATTTGTTGTTGCCATTGTTGTAGCGGTCGGTGGTTTGTTGAGTTTTCAGGGTATGCCAAAAACTGTGTATTCCGATACCATACCCATCCATTTTTATCTGGGTGGCTTATGCGTGGTGTTTTACGTGTTTGCAGTTACCTGGATCGTCCCCAAATTTGGGGTTGGCAACGCCATAGCATTTGTGTTGCTGGGGCAACTAATTTCAATGGCTATCATTGATAATTTCGGCTTGCTGGGCGCGCCCCGCTTCCCGGTTTCGTGGCAACGGTTGGGTGGTTTGTTATTGATGGCTATTGGCGTATTTTTTGCCGTTCGCAGAAGTTGAATTGGTCGCTAAATCGAGCGTAATAACGGGAATTGTATTACCAATATAGCTGATTGTTTCCTGGATTTTTGAGTGCGCTCAAAAATCTAAGACACGAACCCACGACTTTCTGGCCTTTGCGGCCCAGCCAGGGGCGGTTATTTAAAAATTTGCTGCGCCAAATTAACGAATGTATAGCCTTTTCCAAAGTGGGTTCAACGCCGATTTCGCAAAATTTCTCGTAAGTTTCGCAGCTGTAGTCGGTAACTGCAATGATGTTACGAATATGCGTATCTAGATTAGTGGTATTTTTGAAGCAGCTCAAAGAAATAACCCCGACGGTTTGCATGATTGGGATTAAAGTTCGCAAACATTTGTCGCAAGTACCACAATTTAGATACCCATGCGCCAGATCGAATTTACTCGTGAGATTTTGTTGACACACTCTGAGAGATTTGGACAGTAAAGGGTTGTTGGCGATTTGCCGAAGTTTTTCGTCGCGCGAATACCGATCACCGTAATGAACAACTGTAAAATCGACAGAAGAGCGTAGTGGCGCAGTCATCCAATGCGAGCCGTGGTGAAAATTGCGCAAAGCGGTGCGGCTGTAGTCAGAGGAAATGATCAGGGTAGTAACCTCATCGATGAGATAACCAAGTGCCGCGAGTACACCCTCGAATGAATCGCGGTAGCGCTTACGGGCGATGTGATGTTGACGCAGATTGGTCTTGATGCTAACGGCATTTACATTATATTTTGCTGCCACTGCTTGCGCGTTGCCAAACACCAGAGCAGCGCCCTCTTCGTCATCTAGGGCGATGTCCAACCCGTGGACGGTAACCACATGCTGAATCGGCTTGGGATAAGTAGAAATGGAATGGAAAGAATCGACCCCTCCAGAAAAACATAACGCGGTGAAATGCCCTGTATAACGACGCGACGAACCAGTTCCTGGCGAACAAATTTCAATTGGCTGCCATCCCCACCAGGATTGGTAAATGGCCATTAATCGTTGGGCGTTTTTTAACCAAACAGGACACAATGGATCTTCAAAAACTAGATTTCGGTGCAAGTGTAGTGCCGCCACCAATAAAGCACCAGCAAACCCTTCTGGCGCCGGGCGCAATCTGTGGTTATTGGACTGAAACCAGAGTGTACGGCCGTCGACCGGAGCAGAGACAGTATACAGCCCGTGTTTGTGCTCAGCTCGCAGCTTGCCCACCTTGATTTCATTCCGAGTTGCTTTATTCATATTTTTTCCTTGCTTGATGGCAAAAAGCCCATGCAGAATACTTTGATTTCAAGTAGTCTTGGTTTGTTATTGTCCGCTCAATGGAGGAAAGAGGAAAGCAGAAACGCCGTCAATCGATGTAGGGAGAGCAATGTGGATGCACGGGTAAAGAGATCGTTGAAAACATGGCTGGAAGAATTTGCTGACTGTGTGCGGGGCAGGAACTTCGAGCGTGGTCGCGATATGTTTTGCGAGGAAGTGGTTGGCTACGGGACATGGACCGATCGCATGGTTGGGCTGGATAATCTGGTGGTAAGCCAATGGAAAAATGTGTGGCCAAAGACGGAAGGATTTACTTTCGATTGGGATAATTGCAACGTATGGTGCGATCACCCGTCGACACCGAAGCTGGCTGTGATAGCGGCGCTATGGTCGGGTACCGGGCTAGATGAGAGCGGCAGCCGATTTGATCGCAAGGGCCGTTCAACGACGGTACTTCAGAAAGACGCGGCTGACGGCTGGCGAGCAGTGCATACACATTTTTCGCTCTTGCCAAACAATAATCTAAACGGCGATGCCTAGCTGCGTTTGTTTTAGTGATATGCTTAGGAAAATTAACTTAGTTCTCGTCCCCGACAATCAGAGTCACGACCCGCAGGATTTCCATAAAATCGCAGAGAAAATCCGTGCTCTTTGTAAAGATGTTATCCCGCATGTTTGTCTGCCGCGGCAGTTGAGCTGGATAAAATGGTTGTATGTTGGCAGACCTACTCTCTATGTGGCTATGCGGCCGTTAAAGCACTTCAAACCGTTGAGGGGTTGCAAGCTTGGCGGTGTCAAGATGGACAAAGCTGAGCAGTATCGGCATCTGGAGGAAAATAATATTTCCACGCCGAGATGGGAGCCTATCAATGCAACTACTCGCCTTTCCCGGCAAGACTGGGGTGATTATGTGGTCGTTAAACCCAACAGTGGGCGCGGTGGGCGCGGCGTTAAAATTAAGAAAACCGGAAGAGTCAAAGGCGAAAAGTATTGTGACGGGGAGGAGCACATTGTTCAGGCGTTTGTTTATACGGGGCCAGAGCCGGTAGTATATCGCGCTCTGACTTTATTCGGAAAAGTACTGTATCTGGAGTGTAGTCGAAACTCCAACTGCGGGCGCAAGCTTTCAGGACCCAATAAATTTGGCGAAGTCGGGGGACTTAACATAGTTGCAAGCGCTCGGGGCGGAAAGAGGGAGCTGGTGCGAGACTCGATGATAGAGTCTTTTGCGGAAAAGGTTGCCACGATTTGTTTTCCCAATATTCCTGTGTTGGGTATTGATGTAATGAAGGACGCGCTTACCGGAGAACTTTTCGTAGCGGAGACTAACCCCTTTGGTCAAACTTGGCACTTTTCTTCGCAGATTGGAAAAAGTATTGCCCGAGATCACGGTTTGGAATACGAGAAGCAGTTTGGCGCCTTCGATATGGCCGCGAAGATACTGATACAAGTTGCGAGGCAGCGCGCAGAGTAAAAATAGGGGTTGTAACAAGCTGTACACCACAGCAACACTGCGGCCATATAACTAACTAGAAACAGCAGTAGTTGCATATACGGCGTTATTATTGTGTACAGCCTGTTGGTGCTGTGCCGCTGGGGTCAAATAAAAACTCGCGTTCCCCGAAATTATTAAAGGCTAACTGGCGATGGGCTTCGCTGGTTGGCGACGTGTGTATCAGGAAGAATTTTTTTCGCTTTCGCGGTGTGTGTCGTGCAGCACAGCAATAATACGGTCCTCCGCTTCAAAGCGATTAACTAGCGCTTCGCCGAGGGCGGACAAATCGTCGGCGAGGGAAGTCAGGTCGTCGGGGGTCATGTATTTATCGTTGAAATCCAGCGCCTGTTCGGTAGAGTCGCCAATACCTTCGAGCAGCTTTTTCGCCTCTTTAAGCCCTTCCTTTTCGTTGAACTCGCGTCCTTCGCGCAACAGCTGTTCGTAGACTTCAAAATGCCCCGCTGATACATAATCTACAAGTTGCTCAGAAAATTCCAGGACCCGCTCCCCATGATCGGGGTCGTCATCGTTGAATTCGTTGATGGCCGCCAGGTCGCTGTACATTATCAGCAGGTTTTGTCGACTGAGTAGCCAGCGGTCGATCAGCTCACTAACCCCACCCCAGCGTTCCTTTGCATTATGACAATTTTCCAACATGGTGATTTCCCTGATTCGTCACTTGCGGACGGCTAGGATAGGCAACCCGGCGTCGCGACACAAGTGGGGAGGGGTTACTTCTGCTACTGTCCGAGCCACAGCACCATGGTCGGCAAGGTCAATGCGGTAATGGCGCCGGTCAGACCCAGAGCGAGGCTGGCGAAGGCGCCACACAGGGGATCTATTTCAAAGGCCCTGGCAGTGCCAACGCCATGGGCATTGATGCCGAGGGTAAATCCCACCAGGCGCGGATCCCGCAATCCCAGCCGTGCCAATAACGGAGGGCCGGCGAGTGCGCCGACGACACCGGTAAAAATAACCACGCCGGCGGTAAGTTCGCCAATCGCACCAATTTCCGTGGCAATACCCAGTGCAATTGGTGTGGTGACGGATTTTGGCGCAATCGCCAACAACGTAGCGGGTTCGGCGCCCAGCAGCCAGGCGATGGAAATTGCACACAGGGGAGCGGCGAGCAGCCCGAACAAGAGTGTCAGTAGTAGCGGCTGGGCCATCTGGCGAATGCGATTGAATTGCTGGTGCAAGGGGATGGCCAGCGCCACGGTGCTGGGTCCCAGTAGCCAGTAAAACAGGCGATTACCTCGCTGGTAATCTGTGTAATCGAGATCCAGCGCCCACAGGAAAAGCGCCAACAGCACACAGGCGCTGGACAGGGGGTGTAGCAATACCCATTGGTGGCAGTGACGAAATAGCCACAGACAGGGTAGATAAACACTAACGGTGAGCACTATAAACAGGGCGTGTTGCAGCAGGTCAGCGGCCATCAATGGTGCCCCCCGGCCGGTCTAGTGTCGGCGCAGCTTTTGTGGCCAACGCTTTCAACACCAGACCGGTGAGTGTGATGGACAATAGCGTGCCGAGAATAATGGCGCCAAGCAGGGCGGGCCATTGATCAGCAAACCCGTCGGGTAGAAAAAATATACCGACGCCAGCGGGAATAAAAAACAGTGGCAGCAAGGCAATAAGCCGGTGCGCGGTATCCACCAGCCACCCCGGTGTAGTACCGGGATACAGTCTCAGTACCGTGAACAGCAATAACATTCCCAGCACGCCTCCGGGAATCGGTGCGCCGGTGTAATTCGCGATGCCCTCCCCTAACCACAGAAAGGCAATGAGCACCGCCAGCCCTTTACCCGTGGCGATCAGGTTTTGCGCAACAGTTGCCACAGGCTCAACAGGGCGAGGCCAGCAAAGGCCATCAGGGTCCAGGCGGGGATGCTAAGGTTTAATAAAGTCCACTGCACTTGCGCGCAATTACCGTCCCCCTTGAGCAGCATGGGTAACGCTTCGCCAAAGGAAAATACGTCGAACAGATAATCGGCGGGAGGCCCACAGGCAGGCACCAGATCTTCGGGCAAACTTTGTAACCACAGTTGGCGCAGGGCGAAACCCGCTCCAGTCAGCGCACTAATGCCGATTGCCCCTGCGTAGATACCCTGACCGGTGCGACCAGGGTGGTGAATAAATGCCAGCATGGCGATGACGCCAGTGGCAATAACCAGCACCCGTTGCACGATACACAGGTAACAGGGCTTCAAATCCAGCACATGTTGTAGAAACAGTGCCGCAGCAATCAGGCCTGCACAGGCGAGGGCGATCGCTAGATTGGTGTTGCGCGGCGACGGCATTACGGGGTTTCCTTGCGTGGCTCTTTTTTGTTGGTTAAATGGTGGCGAATAGTGCTGGCGTTGAGATTAAGGGTTTCAGTTCGGCAGTGCCAGCGTCAACCGCCCATAGCACCGCGCTGCGGGCGATCAAGTTTCTGATAGCGCACAGAAAACCGCAGCAACTTTTCCATTGCTGGCCCAAAGGCGGCCACCAAGCTCGCCTGCTCGGGCCGCACTGCCGCCCAGGCCTGCTCGAGGGGTACCGGGTTGCGAAAGCGCCCTCCTACCTGGCGCAACACACCAGGTATCACGCCCGGTTCGGCGTAACGTTGCAGCCAACCAATTTGTGGTGCGCGAACACTAAAGTCGTGTGCGCCATCCGGTAACCACGCCTGACAGGTCTGTAGATGTTGATAAAAATCGGCACAGTATTCGTCGAGGGGTTGGTCGTGGTAATGCCGCCAATTGCACGCTAAAAGATGGTCGAAACAGACATCGATAACGATGCCCGCATAGCGCCGCCACGGCGCGGGAAAGAGGACAAAAAGTTCGCTGATTTCGGGTAGGTTATCGGCGTAGCTGTCGAGACTGCGGTGCAGCTGAATGCCGCTTTCGACGCCGACCGGGTAGTGCCCGCGCAGCGGCCCCTTCACGAAATCACCCAGCAGTCCGCCCACTTGCATGTGCGGATTATCGCCTGAGAGCAAAATATGGGCGAGATAGTTCATGTCATGTCATGTCGAAGTCGTACTGGGCGTAATAATTGGCCAGAAACTGGTCGAAGCTCAGGGTATCTGCCGCCTCCAGTGCGCGTTGCTCGGTGAGGGATTCTGCCGCCATGGTGGCGTACTCCTCGGCAATCGCGGGGTCGAGTGGCGTGTCGAGAAAATATTCTCGATGCTGGCGTGCGTGACCGAGAGCGGTCTGGAAGTAGGTGCTCCCGGATTCTGCCATCTGCGCGAGAATGCGGGCGGCCGGGATCAGTTCCGGGTTGGCAACCCGCTGTTGCGCGTTTACCAGGGCGGCGCCGTAGGCGTTGCCGCCGTGGGCTGTATCGAGAAGTGTTGCCATCGGGCTAATTTTGCCGAGCAAATCCGTAGCCCAGCCACGCAGTGAAACGTCGTCGTTGCCGTCAATTAATGTCAGCGCCGGGTCCCGGCCCTGGTACACGACCCGGCGCTGGTTTTCCAGAATATTGCGATACTCCTGGGCTGTGGCGGGAGGGCTGTTGCTCAACAGGCAGTGCAACAGGAAGCAGTCCAGAAAATGGATTTGTGCCGCGTCAATACCGACTGCCAGTAATGGATTGAGGTCGATGCAGCGTACCTCGACGTACTCGACGCCCCTATCCCACAGGGCTTTGAGAGGTGTTTCGTTGCCCTGTGTGGTGCGCTTGGGGCGAATCGCGCTATAAAACTCATTCTCTATTTGCAGCAGATTGGTACTGAGCTGCAGATAATTTCCCGCGCTATCGCGCAATCCGATTTGCTCGTAGGCTGGATAAGGTTTGGTTAACGCACTGCGTAGATTGTTAACGTAGCTGCGCAGATCGTTGTAGCAGACAATAAGTGACGCCTGGGCATCACTCTGGTATCCCAGGTCGCCCATGCGCAGCGAGGTGCTATAAGGCATGTGCAGGCTGTGATCGTCTCTGCCAAAGGGAACCAGGCCGTGGGCACGGCCCGCGACAAAAGAACGGCACACCGCTGGAGCGGCGCCGAACAGATACAGTAATAGCCAGAAATGCCGTTTAAAATTGCGAATCAGGGCAAAGTAACGCTCGGTTTTAAAGTCCTTTAATGGGCGGGTGTCCTGCGCATGTTGTTGTAACAGCGTCCAGCACTCGTCCGGCAGTGACCAGTTGTAATGAATCCCGGCGATGGTCTGCATCAGGCGACCGTAGCGATGCCCCAGACCCTCTCGATACAGGGTTTTCATTCTGCCAATATTAGAACTACCGTAGCGGGCCACGGGAATATCTGCATCCCGGCCGAGCACGCAGGGCATGCTGTTGACCCACAATAGTTCATCGCCAATATGTCGATAGGTGAAACGATGAATATTGTCCAGGGTTTGCAGCACCGCGCTGGCTGAATCCAGAGGCGGCGTAATAAATTCCAGCAACGCTTCCGAATAATCGGTAGTGATGAATGGATTGGTCAGTGTCGAACCTAGCGCGGTTGGGTGCGGAGTATTTGCCAGTTGTCCTTCCGGTGTCACCCGCAGGCTTTCCTTTTCAATACCGCGTCGAATACCTTTTAATAATGCGCTGTGTTCAGGTGAGGAAAACGGCGACGAGAAGTTTTTCATAGGTGGTCAGCGTCTGAAGGCGACGGCAGGGCGCCGCTAGTCCGCTGTCGCAGTGAGTTGGGCCAATACCGGTCGACCCCGGTCATCGACGGCACATTGGGTAACCTTGCCGCGCAGGGAGGTATCCTTGGAGCTAAGTTCAACCAGCTGGTTAACAGCCTGGTCTTTGTGTGGGCTAAAAAACAGTACGTCCGTTTCGCCCGGATCAATCCACGTCAGCTCCTTGCTGAGCAACTGGCCATACTGGTTTGCAATGAGATACAACGCCATTGTTTTCACAGCTCGTTGGTTGCGGTGGCGGTAGTGTAACGGATGCTTTGATCAGGGCAACAGATAGTTGCTCCCACGTATCGCGTCGCGTGGTTCGACACGCCGAAATTTGCCGGCATGGCTAAAGATGCTGGATGAAATTCCGTGTCACCCCGCTTTGGCCAGCATTTTCGCCACAATGCCCCGTTGCTTTTCAATAATTGGCGCAAAAGGTAGCGCCGCGAAATGCTGGTCAACATAGCGGGCGAGATTTGGCCAGCGCTGGCTATCCACCGTTTCGCCACCCATGGATGCGTTGATAAACTGGGATACGACGGCAATGTCCGCCAATGTCAGGGCGTCGCCAACCAGATATTGCAGGTCGCCAATTTCTGCGTTCAGGTAGTCGAAAAGTGGCGGCGCCTTGGTGGCAATAATGGCGTCGATTTTAGCCGCATCGAATTCCCGGCCGAGGGAGCGAAACACTACCCGGTGGCGAAAAGCGGTGGCGGAGATAGCTCCAGATAGTTCGTAGTCAGCGAATTTTTCGAACCAGGCCACACGACTTTTTAACAGTGGATCCGTGGGAATTAATGGGTGCTCCGGAAAAATATCTTCCAGATAGCGGCAAATAATTGCGGAGTCCTGAATGTAGTTGCCGGCGTGCAACAACACCGGAATGCGCTTGAGAGGATTAATTTTTTCATAGCCTTCCGGCAGATTGAACGGGGATACGGGATCCATCTCGTACTCCAGACCTTTGAGCGCCAGAGCGATATGGACTTTGCGTACAAACGGAGAGAGCGGTGCGCCAATAACCTTGATAGTCATAACCTGTTGCCTGCCTGTATGAGTCAGAAGTATGCGGGATTGAGCCATGCTAGCAATTGGTCGCTGGTACAACAAGGCATAGCGTTTGTAGTCGACACCCGCCCGTGGTAAAACATCGCGGATTAGTTAAGTAACTGAAGCGCCCGTGCGCTGCGCGGCGAGAGGATGGTCATTATGGCTACGCTAGAGGGCATCTGTTATCGCACTGCATCGCGGGCACCCATGCGCGAATTGCACGGCTGCGCGGTCACTGCGGATGGCGGTGTCGCCGATGATTTTCGTGGCGCACCGGGTAAGCGACAGGTCACGGTGCTGAGTCTGGAATCCTGGCAGGATGCCTGCGCGGCAGCCGGTGCTGAATTGCCGTGGACGACGCGCCGGGCGAATTTACTGGTCAGCGGAGTGCGGTTTGATCGATCCCAGGTGGGCAAAACCCTGAAAATCGGCGATCTGGAGCTGTTGATTACCCGGGAAACTGACCCCTGTCGACGCATGGAGCAATCCCATCCCGGATTACTCGCCGCGCTGCAACCCGACTGGCGCGGGGGTGTGTGCTGTCGCGTGGTCGCCCCCGGCCCGATTGCGGTGGGCGATGTGGTGAACTTGCTCGATCCTTGATTGACTCGACGGTTAAATGGATTAAAAAGTAACTCCCTATAGACCCAGATGTGACCACATCTCGTCCACCCGCGCCTTCACCGCACTATCCATCTCAATGGGACGCCCCCATTCCCGCTGGGTTTCGGCGGGCCATTTATGGGTGGCATCCAGCCCCATTTTTGCGCCGAGTCCAGAGACCGGTGAGGCAAAATCCAGATAGTCGATGGGGGTGTTGTCGATGATCACGGTATCGCGCGCCGGATCCATGCGCGTGCTCAGTGCCCACACTACATCCTGCCAGTTGCGCGCGTCGATATCGGCATCCGTTACGATAACAAACTTGGTGTACATAAACTGACGCAGGAAAGACCACACCCCCATCATCACCCGTTTGGCGTGCCCCGGATATTGTTTGTGAATGGTCACTACTGCCACTCGGTAGGAACAGCCTTCCGGCGGGAGGTAAAAATCGACGATTTCCGGAAACTGCTTTTGTAGCAGGGGGATAAAAACTTCATTCAGGGCCAGCCCCAGCACGGAAGGTTCGTCCGGTGGGCGGCCCGTGTAAGTGCTGTGGTAAATCGGAGCATCGCGATGGGTTATGCGCTCGATGGTCATTACCGGGAAGCGTTCTACTTCGTTGTAATAACCGGTGTGGTCGCCGAACGGGCCCTCGTCCGCTTCGTCGTCGGGGGCGATGTAACCTTCGAGTATATATTCGGCGCTGGCGGGCACCTGTAGATCGTTGCCGATGCAAGCAGTAACTCGGGTTTTTTGTCCCCGCAGCAACCCGGCAAATGCGTATTCCGAGAGGGTGTCCGGCACTGGCGTCACCGCGCCGAGGGTGGTCGCCGGGTCGGCACCGAGCACCACCGCCAGCGGAAAGTTTGTCCCGGGATGGGCGCGCTGCCAGTCGCGAAAATCCAGTGCTCCGCCGCGGTGGGGTAGCCAGCGCATGATGGCGCGGTTTTTACCGAGGACCTGCATACGGTAAATACCGAGGTTTTGTCGTTTTTTTTGCGGCCCGCGGGTCACCACCAGCGGCCAGGTTATCAGGGGTCCGATATCGTCTGGCCAGCAGGTCTGAATCGGTAGCGCGGCGAGATCGACATCGTGCCCTTCCAGCACGACAGTCTGACAGGGGGCATTTTTAACTTCGTCCACCGGCATGTTCAGCACTTGCTTGAAGGTATCGCGCTGGGCCCACAGTGCCTTGAAGCTGGCGGGCGGCTCAGGTTCCTTGAGGTACGCCAGTAGTTTGCCCACGTCGCGCAGCTGTTCGATAGTCTCTCGCCCCATGGCGAGGGCCACCCGGGTAGTCGTGCCGAACAGGTTGGCCAGCACCGGTGTGGTGTGGCCCTTCACGTTTTCGAACAACAGGGCGGGGCCACCAGCTTTCAGAACCCGGTCGCAGATTTCGGTAATTTCCAGGTGGCAATCGACTTCCACGGAAATGCGCTTAAGTTCGCCGCGTTGTTCCAGAAACGTCATAAAGGAGCGCAAATCCGTGTGGTGCATAATTCCGCCGTGGCATTCAGATAGGAAAATGGTACGGTAACCTTACTGGAAAGCAAAATATAGAAGGCGTTGCAACATAACAGCGTTCTAAACCAGTTCTCAAGAATATTGGGCAGTGCGCATAACCCGTCCCTTAAGGCTATCGGGACTGCCCGTAATCCGAGAAGTTTTTACTAACCGGGAGACAAAATATGAAAAAAGTGCAGTTAGGCAGCAGTGATCTGCAGGTGGGCCGCCTTGGCCTGGGGTGCATGGGGATGTCGGAGTTCTACGGCGCTGCGGATGATGCAGAGTCCATCAAAACCTTGCATCAGGCCGTGGAGCTGGGCGTAAACTTTTTCGACACGGCGGACATGTACGGTTCGGGGCACAACGAAACGTTAATTGGCAAGGCGTTTTCGGGCCGCTGGCGCGATGTGGTGGTGGCCACCAAGTTCGGTATTCTCAGGGGTGAGGACGGGGAGTTCACGGGTATTAGTGGTCGCCCCGATTATGTGAAGTCCGCCTGCGAAAAAAGCCTGCGTCGTCTGGGGGTTGATACCATCGACCTGTACTACGCCCATCGTATGGATCCCGATGTGCCGGTTGAGGATACCGTCGGCGCGATGCGGGATTTGGTCAATGCGGGCAAAGTGCGCTTTCTCGGTCTTAGCGAAGCGACGCCAGAACAATTACGCCGCGCTCACAAAGTCCACCCCATTGCCGCCCTGCAAACCGAGTATTCAATGTGGAGCCGGGATGTGGAGGATGAAATATTGGGAACCTGTCGCGATTTGGGCATGGCATTTGTTGCCTATAGCCCCCTTGGCCGAGGGTTTTTGACGGGTAGCATTCCCTCTCGGGATGCCCTGGCGAGCGACGACTGGCGTTTGTTGAACCCGCGCTTCGGGGAACAGGCCATGGCGCGCAATCAGGCGTTTATCGCGGTCGTCAACGACATTGCCACCGCCAGGGGAGTTACACCAGCCCAGGTGGCGCTGGGCTGGGTGCTCAGTCAGGGCGGCGATATTTTTCCTATACCGGGTACCCGCAAGGTGTCGCGTTTAAAAGAAAATCTCGCCGCGCTTGAGGTCCGGTTCAGTGCCGATGAGCTGAACGAGATACGCGCCAACCTGCCGGTTGCGGAAGGTGATCGCTATTAGTAGGGCACAGGGTGCACAGATTCGTCTCAAGGGCTAATTTTGTCGCTTGCGTGGTGGCTTGGGCGGATCTTATCTGGGCGGCTAAAAGAGAATGTCGTATGATCCGCGCCTTTACCGACAGGACAGGACTATAAATGTTTACATGGTTGGCAAGCCCGGAAACGTGGATAGCACTTGGCACCCTTACGGCCCTTGAGATCGTCCTCGGCATCGACAATATTATCTTTATCTCAGTACTGGTGGCCCGACTGCCAGAGCATCAGCGCAATTTCGCCCGGCGAGTGGGGCTGGGCCTGGCCATGCTCACTCGCCTCGCCTTACTGTTTTCCATTTCCTGGGTTATGGGTCTTACCGCTCCCTGGTTTACGGTGTTCGACAATGCCATCTCGGGACGGGATATTATTTTGATTGGTGGCGGTCTGTTTTTGCTGGCCAAGGCCACCCACGAAATAGGCAATAGTCTGGAAGGTGTCGAAGGTGGCGGCGCTGCGATGGTTGTCACCGGCCTGGGCATGATGTTGGTACAGATTGCGGTGCTCGATATTGTGTTTTCCCTGGATTCGGTTATCACCGCCGTCGGTCTGGTCGACGAGGTGTCGATTATGGCGATTGCGATTGTGCTGGCGGTGCTGGTGATGCTGCTGGCGGCTAAATCAATCGGCGATTTTGTCGACGCACACCCCAGCATCAAAATGCTGGCGTTATCATTTCTGATTCTGGTGGGTGTGACATTGATGATCGAAGGCTTCGACGTGCATGTGCCGAAGGGTTACATCTATTTCGCGATGATCTTTTCCGTGGCGGTGGAAATGCTCAATATTCGTATGCGCAAAAATCGCTCCCAGCCGGTTAAGTTACATAAGCAGCTACGCGAGTCGGGCGAGGATTCGTTGTGATGCGAATTCAACAAACGAGCGACAGATGCGGGTAACCGGAGCAGTTTCCTGGTGTATTACATAATTAAAGTAGCGATCTCCGCCGGGTTGATCGTGGCGATTTCTGAAATCGCCAAACGCAGTACACTGCTCGGGGGTGTGCTGGCGTCGCTGCCGCTGGTGTCGGTGCTCGCCATGATTTGGCTTTATGTGGAAACCAGGGATGTGGACAAGGTCAGTGCCCTTGCCGCCAGTGTGTTCTGGCTGGTCTTGCCTTCTCTCGCCCTGTTTGTTGCGCTGCCGTTGTTACTGAGGCAGGGGTTTAATTTTTACATTAGTCTGGGCCTCGCAGTGGGGATTACGGCCGCCTGCTACGGTTTGATGATGGTCGCGTTGACCCACTACGGCATAAAACTATAGTCTGGCGCAGGCACCACCCTGGCCCAGCTTCCTCCCCCAGCTTTCTCTTCAGGCCCCACAGATCAGTACCCCCTGGCGCTGCGCTTAATCGGCCCATTGCAGGGCATTCAGGTTTGCCAGACCGTGTTGTTATTTTATTGCGTAGCCGCTTGGTATTTTCTATACCGCCCGGTAACATGGAGCGCGCTGAACATTTGTATACACCTTTCTGGGGGACTTTAACGTGTCTGGAATTTTAAGTTACGGAGCCTATATTCCGTATTACCGCCTTACGCGACAGGCGTTGGGCGGCGGCAAAGGAGAGCGGGCGGTTGCCAGCTTTGATGAAGACGCCGTATCCATGGCGGTGGAGGCCGGTCGCGAGGCACTGAGCGGGTCCGGTGTGAAGCTGGATAGCGTTATCCTTGCAACCACCAGTCCGCCTTATGCCGAAAAGCTCAATACCACAGCCATCGCCGTGGCGCTTGATTTGCCGTCGACGGTGGCCAGTATGGAGCTGGGTGGTAACAGCCGCATGGGTCTGGCCGCCCTGATACTGGCTGCGGATCTTGGCAAGGCGGGGCGCACCTCACTGGTGTGCTGTAGCGACGTGGTGGTCGGTGCCCCGGGTGGGGCCCGCGAACGGGATAGTGGTGACGGAGCAGTGGCATTTGTCACTGGCCCTGTTGAAAAGGCCATAGCGAAGGTACGTGGTAGTGCGTCCAATACCACGGAGATACTCGATGTATGGCGCCTGCCCACGGATCGCTTTGCGCGGCAATGGGAGGAGCGTTTTGGTGTTGAGGTGCTGGGTCCGGTGAGTATCGACACGGCAGCGCGCGCGCTGAAAAATGCCGGAGTGGTGCCGGATAGCCTGGCCGCAGTGATACTGGACGCAACCAATAAACGGGATGTTGCCGGTATTCCGCGGGCGCTGGACCTGAAACCAGAACAACTGGTCGATATGCTCGGCGATACCGTCGGCCGTACGGGCGCAGCGCACCCCGGCCTGGTACTGGCGCAGGTACTGGACACGGCGGCACCGGGAGATCTTATTCTGGTGTTGTCTACCGCCGACGGTTGCGATGCGGTGGTACTGGAAGTTACCGACGCCATTCTTCAGGGCCGCCCCAGGCGTGCGGTTGCCCAGTGGCTGGCGTCGAAAAGCAACGATCTTCCTTACAATACTTATTTGAAGTGGCGCGGAGTTTTACCCTTTGAGCCACCTCGTCGGCCGGACCCGAGTCGCCCTGCAGCACCGATTATGAAACGCCACGAACAGTGGAAATACGCCTTTTATGGATCTCGCTGCGAATGCGGGCAGGGCCATTTACCGCCGCAACGGGTGTGCGTTAAGTGCCGTGCGGTAGACAAAATGACGCCGGAATCCTTTGCCGAGGACCCGTGCAAAATCACCACCTTTACTCTCGATCACCTGGCCTACAGTTTGCAACCGCCGGTGGTTTCCATGGTGGTGGATTTTGACAAAGGTGGACGTCTCGCCTGTGAGTTGACGGACGGCGACCCGCGCGCGGTAAAAATTGGCAATCGACTGGAAATGACGTTCCGTCGCTTCTATACCGGGCAGGGCGTGCACAATTATTTCTGGAAAGCGAGACCACAACGCTAGGAGATCGACGATGGCTAGTAACGGGATTAAAGACAGAGTTGCGATCGTGGGCATGGGCTGTACCCAGTTTGGCGAACACTGGGACCGGGATGCCTCGGACATGTTGATCGAAGCAGCTGGCGAAGCGTATCAGTCAGCGGGTGTAAAACCCGACGATGTGGACGCCTACTGGCTGGGAACGTTTGCCAGTGGCATTTCCGGCATGATGTTGTCGGAGGCGTTGAAAACACCCTACAAACCGGTTACCCGTGTGGAAAATATGTGTGCGACCGGTAGCGAAGCACTGCGCAATGCGGCGTACGCGGTAGCCAGCGGTGCCTACGATCTGGTGATGGCCATCGGCGTAGAAAAACTCAAGGATGGTGGCTATTCCGGGTTGGTGGTACCCACCCCCGATGGAGATGGGACGGAATCGAGCATGACGGCCCCGGCAATGTTTTCCCTGTTGGCGCCAGCTTACTGCAAGAAATACGGGGTCGAGGAAAGCCAGCTGAAAGATGTGTTGTCGCGCATCGCCTGGAAAAACCATGTTGCCGGAGCAAAAAACCCCAAGGCCCAGTTCCGCAAGGAAGTGCCGATGGAAACCATCTGTAAATCGCCGTCCATTGCTGGCATGTTTGGCGTATTTGACTGTTCCGGCGTGGCGGATGGTTCCGCAGCAGCCATTTTGTGCCGTGCGGAGGATGCCCATAAATACACGGACAAACCCATTTATCTGAAGGCCTTTTCCATTGCTGCAGGACCGAATGAAGGCTTTATCAGCGAGGATTACGACTTCACCACCTTTCAGGAGGTGTCGGCCTCCGTGGAGGACGCTTACAAGCAAGCCGGAGTGACTGATCCTCGCGAACAAATAAGTATGGCGGAAGTACACGACTGCTTTACCGCCACGGAGTTGGTGTTGATGGAAGATATGGGTTTTTCTGCGCGGGGCGAGGGCTGGAAAGATGTCCTCGCTGGCCGGTTTGACGGCGATGGCGC
>JBFIHG010000004.1:0-97068 GCA_041601945.1 Porticoccaceae bacterium
GGGTAGTATTCCTAGAATGCGCGCCTCTCTCGTTGTCAGGATTTCTTGACTTGCGGAGGGTTCCAGTCCCGTTCGTCTAGAGGCCTAGGACACCGCCCTTTCACGGCGGTAACAGGGGTTCGACTCCCCTACGGGACGCCACTTTAACCGGGCAGAAATGTTACTGATTTTCAGGCCTGGTTTAGCGGGAATAGCTCAGTTGGTAGAGCGCAACCTTGCCAAGGTTGAGGTCGCCGGTTCGAACCCGGTTTCCCGCTCCAATCAAAAAGGCGCAAAACGCTAAGTTTTGCGCCTTTTTTTTACACACTGACTGCCAGCTATAATAGACTGTCGCATTGGGCACGGCCTTTGTCGCGGCCATACAAGAAGCATGGCACTGTAGGTATTATGGGTATACCAGCACTACGGATTAATAATCTCAGCAAAATCTACGATAACGGTCACGAGGCGCTGAAGGGCATCTCCCTGGAGGTGCAGCAGGGTGATTTTTTTGCGCTGCTCGGACCGAATGGCGCCGGCAAGTCGACCACCATCGGCATACTGTGTTCTCTGGTGCGCAAAACCGCTGGGCACGTCGAAATATTTGGTACGAATATCGACACCCATTTTTCTCTGGCCAAACACGACCTCGGGCTGGTGCCCCAGGAATTCAACTTTAATCAATTTGAAAAAGTCTTCGACATCGTCGTTACCCAGGGCGGCTATTACGGTTTGCCCCGCAAGTTGGCCGCGCAGCGCGCCGAGCAATATCTACGTCGTCTCGGTCTGTGGGACAAGCGGGATCAACAGGCGCGCCTGCTGTCGGGTGGTATGAAACGACGTCTGATGATCGCGCGGGCGCTGGTGCACGAACCTAAACTGCTGATTCTCGACGAACCCACGGCGGGTGTGGATATCGAATTGCGTCGTTCCATGTGGCAGTTTCTAAAAGACATTAACGCCCGCGGTACCACCATTATATTAACCACGCACTATCTGGAAGAAGCTGAAAGTTTGTGTCGTAATGTAGCGATTATCGATCGCGGCATGATCGTGCAAAATACCAGCGTGCGCGCCCTGCTAACCACGCTTAACAAGGAGGTGTTCATACTCGATACTCGTGAGGCGCTCAGCGCCTTTCCAGACATGCCCGGATACCCCGGTAAACTACTGGATCAACACAGCTTCGAGGTGGCGGTGGAAAAATCACAATCGATCAATGAGATGTTCGCAACCCTTGATCGGCTGGGAATTCACGTGATCAGTATGCGCAATAAAGCCAATCGCCTTGAGGAGTTGTTTGTGTCGATGGTGCAGAGCACCGGCATCGAAGTTGGAGGCGCGCAATGAGTTACATGGAGCAGTGGATTGCGTTTGCCACACTGGTTGCCAAGGAGGTGCGCCGGTTTTTACGTATATGGCAGCAGACCTTGTTGCCGCCCGCCATAACCATTGTGCTGTATTTCATTATTTTTGGTACGTTGATCGGCCCACGTATCGGGGAGATGGCGGGTTTCAGCTATATGGAGTTTGTGGTACCGGGGTTGATTATGATGTCGGTGATTACGAATTCCTATGGCAATGTTGTGTCGTCATTTTTCGGCAACAAGTTTTCCGGTAGCATCGAAGAGTTATTGGTATCCCCCGTGCCTAATTATATTATTTTACTGGGCTTCGTTATCGGCGGTGTGGCGCGCGGGTTGGCGGTAGGTCTTACGGTGACCCTGCTGTCACTGTTTTTTACCAAATTGCATGTGCAGCATCTGGGTATCACGGTGGCGGTGGTGGTATTAACATCCGTGCTGTTTTCCCTGGCGGGCCTGGTGAATGCGGTATTTGCCCAGTCGTTTGACGATATATCCATAATTCCGACTTTTGTATTGACGCCATTAACCTATCTGGGTGGTGTTTTTTATTCCATTGACCTGTTGCCGCCATTTTGGCAAAAGGTATCCATGGTCAATCCGGTTTTATACATGGTGAATGCTTTTCGTCACGGCCTGCTCGGAGTTTCGGATATCCATATTGGTTTCGCGTTTACGATTATTTGCGGGTTTATCGTCGTGCTGTTTGCCTTTTCCTTGTACCTGCTGGCCAAGGGCAAGCGCCTGAGAGCCTGATGATGCACGAGGAGCGCACGCCACCGGGCAAAACCACGCAATATCCACAACGCTACGACCCATCATTACTGTGTCCCCTGCCGCGTACAACCGGCAGGGAGGCACTAAATCTCTCAGGACCTTTACCGTTTAGCGGGGTGGATCTGTGGACTGCTTACGAAATATCCTGGCTGGACAATGCGGGCAAGCCGCAGGTAGCCATTGGCGAGTTTGCCATAGCCTGTGATTCCGCATTTTTGATTGAATCAAAATCTCTGAAGTTGTACCTCAACTCACTTAATCAGCAGTGTTTTGCGGATCGTTCGGAAATAGAAGCGACAATGACTCAGGATCTGCGCGTAGCATGTGCTGGCGACGTAGAGATCAGGTTGTTTACCCTGTCGGATTATCAGCGCCGCGGTGGTAGCAGCTTTTCAGGACTGTGCCTCGATAACCTCGCTGTGACCTGCACGGATTACCAGCCCAATGTGAATCTGCTTGAGGTATGCGGCGAGACGGTCCAGTCGGAAACGCTGTACAGCGACTTACTGAAATCCAACTGCCCGGCAACCGGTCAGCCGGACTGGGCGAGCATTCAGATCAGGTATCGCGGGAAGGCTATCGATCACGAAGGCTTGCTGCGTTATATTGTTTCGTTTCGCAACCACGCGGGTTTTCACGAGCATTGTGTCGAGCAGATATTCATCGACATTCAACGGCGTTGTCGGCCACGGGAACTTACAGTATATGCGCGCTATACGCGCCGTGGCGGCATTGATATAAACCCATTACGCACCACGGAAGATCACATATTGGAGGCAGGGTGGCCCGATTCCGGTGCGCGCCAGGTGCGTCAATAACCGCAAACCTTTGCGCAGCATGGGTTACATAATGGTTTTTTGCTTCAGATGTTCGTGGGCGTTTTCCAGCGCCTGTAACACTTTCTCTTTGTCGTAATTGCGGATTTTATCCATATCCATATAAATGGAAAATCCCTCGGTCGCGTGTTCAAAATAGTTCTGATCCTTGCCCATGTTCTTGCGTAAATCAACCACCGAATAAACTTTTACCGGATGCTGAAAACCCTTGGCGGCGATTTCACCCTTATCGCGACACATGATTACATCTTTAACCAACATGTAGGTTTCATGGGAGATAAGTATTTCCCCCGCCTCTGCGGCTGATTCGAGGCGGCTGGTAAGGTTAACCTCCGTGCCTAGCAAGGTGTAGTCGAGACGGTTTTCGGTGCCGAAATTACCCACGGTGCAATAGCCGACATTAATACCCATGCGTATTTCCAGAGGTTTTTGAATGCCCTGGTTAAGCCAGCGTAATTGTAACTCTTTCATACGCTTTTTCATGGCAATCGCCATGCTCACACAGGCAACGCTGTCCAGTTTGGGTCCCTTGCTGGTGGGGTCCCCAAAAAATACCATGATGGCGTCCCCGATAAATTTATCGATGGTGCCGCCGTGTTGCAGAGCGATCTCCGACATTTCGGTCAGATAACTATTGAGCAGAGCGGTCAGTGCATCGGCATCCATCTCTTCAGCAAGTTCACTGAACCCTTTGATGTCGGAGAAAAATATTGCCAATTTTTTGCGTTGTGTTTCAAGTTTTACGTCGCGACCGGACTGAATAGCCTGGCGCAGAGTAGGCGACAGATACTTGGATAATTTGTAATTTCTCAGTTTCAACTGAACTTGAAGCTTTTCCAGGTCTATTACCCGGCGTCGGAGACCGGTGGTATCTTTAAATGTCAGCAGGGCGTACAGGGAAAAATACAGAATAAATGCACCCATTCCCACGATGTTTACCGGCTGTTGCAGATCGATTTCCCAGGTAGGATGGCCCAGTCCCACGATGACGAGGATGCCGGCGGCAAACGCAATATTGTGTTCGAACCATTTTTCACGGCCACCCGCACGCAGGGCGTCGCACTGTATAACCGTAAAAAACATGATCAGCGGTAAAAAACTAAAATTGATAAATGCGATAAAAACGCCGAGCAAAAACGCGTCGCCGAGTGCAAAAAGTCGTAGCGCCGTGGCGAATCCATTGTCGTCGTAAGCAAAGATTCTGAGAATACTCAGAGAAATGGCGACATACAAAATGGCGGCACCCATGCCGAGCGCAGGTCCGGGGTCGAGTGTGCCCCCTCTTACGTAGGTTGCAAAGATCGTTGCAATGACGCCGATCAGTACCACGCCACGGAACAGCGTGGATGGGTGGTAGAGCCAGTGGTTGCGTTTATTTTCGGTTTCTTGCATTGGTTAAATTTTTTTACCTGGCAAATGCTGTCAAAAACGTTAGTGGGCTAGGTGGATCATACCCAATTCCGCAACGCGCCGCATAACCCCGGAGTATAGGGGGCTTTGCGCAGCAGGAGGAAGATTTTTGTGCTGTCCGGTAATATTCCCTGACCGGCCGCAGGCCGACAACTGTCTGTGTTGCATGGTGGATGAATATCGTTGCTTGAGTCGGGGAGGCCGCGCTGCCGGCTGGCGCAAGGGCCCACAACGGCACCTATGCGGCGCGACCACCGCGCAGTAGTTTGCCGGGCAGTTTGCCGGTGACGTCTAGTTGGTCAACACCATGCTGGCGTAGCAGTATGCCGTTGACCACGACCGCATCGATACCGGTGGCCTGCACGATCAGGCGATCCTGTCCCGCCGGCTGATCGTAGATTCTTTCGAGTTTCCCAGCGTGAACGGTGTGCGGGTCGATAACCAGGACATCGGCCGGAGCGCCTACTTTTAGTGTGCCCCGGTCCGCGATGCGAAACACTTCGGCTGGACGGGAGGTGAGCATGCGAATGGCTTCTTCGAAGGACATGGCCTGTTTTTCACGCACCCAGCGACCCAGTAAATAGGTCGGTAAACAGGCGTCGCACAGCTGACTGGCGTGCGCGCCAGCGTCGGACAGTCCAATCACCGCGTTTTTGTTGGCGAGCAACTCCGCCACGTCTGCCTCGTTGGTATTGGCTACCGGCATGCGAAAGCGTGCTTCCAGAGCACTCGCCAGGGCGAGGTCAAAACCCAGATCAATGCTATCGACACCGAGTTCAGCTGCGACTGCGCTGACCGTGCGCTCCTCGTACTCGGGGTGGGGTGGGCATACGGAGATAATGGAGTTGGCCCAGGCATGTTGAAAGGATGGGCGAATATTCGCCATTTTCTCTTTCACCGCCGCGCGAAATGCCGGGTCTGCGTAGATCTTTGTCTTGCCCGCAGCATCTGCCGCAGCGATCGGTCGAAAGACACTAAGGGCTTCAAATGGGAAGGGATCTTTGAATTGAAATTCGAAATACAGCGGCCGCGGGGTTACCTGCGGCACAATGTTAAAACCTTTTGCGACCAGCTCATCGGTGCGTCGCATCTGATCGCGATGGGCATCGGCACTCACCATTCCGGCGAGCATTGCCGTCCAGGAAATAGTGATGCCGTACTCCGCACATAGTTCAGCGTATTCGTCGAACCACAATTCCTTCCCGGCCGTGGCCTGGAGCACGCCGTGATCCCGTCCCTGCAGGGTTGAGACAAGCGATTTAATTTCATCGTACGCTGCCACGCGACTCGGAATAGGGCGCCCACCATAACCGACATGGGTAGGGGATTTGGAGGTCGCGAAGCCAATGGCACCGGCATCTAGCGCTTCGTTAACAATCGCGCGCATACGTGCCACTTCGTCGACGCTGGCCTCCCGTTCTGTCGCTTCCTCGCCCATCACATACAGTCGGGTGGGTGTGTGGCCAATCAGCACGCCGACATTAATGGCGCTGCCCGCCTGTTCGATAGCATCCAGGTACTGGGGGAATGTTTCAAACGGCCAGATTTCACCCATCCCTGCGTTCAACGCCTCGGGGCTCATGCCTTCAACCTTCTCCAGAGTGCGCACGATCAAATCCCGGTGTTCGGGGCGGGTCGGTGCCACCCCGAAACCGCAATTACCCAACACTACCGTAGTGACACCATGCCATGGGGAGATGGTCAGCATGCGGTCCCATAGAATTTGCGCGTCGTAATGGGTGTGAATATCGACAAATCCGGGCGTAACTGCGCGGCCTTGAGCGTCTATGGTTTGACTGGCACTGCCTGGAGCTTGTCCCAGAGCAACAATACGACCGTCTTTGATACCGACGTCGCCCGCATAACCGGGGGCACCGCTACCATCGACGATAGTGCCACCGGTAATTTTGAGATCGTAGTCCATGTTATCTCCTCGTTGCGCGGGAGTTGTATCCTTCGCGCTCAATCATTTATTCTCGATCCGAATTTTTCACATCTCATCCGGTAACCGTCAGCCCCCGCAATGCTCATATTCGCAAGACGGCTCATTCCCCTACAGGGGGAGGTTATAACATTCCACCACATTGTCGTGGAGTATCCAGTCTTTCTCTTCCTGTGTCATATCCTGAGTATGCTCGTCGAGCATTGATTGTGACCAGGGCCAGGTGGAGTCACTATGCGGGAAGTCGTTGGCCCACATCAGGCGCCGTGGGTTCATCTCGTTACGGTGTTTGAAAGCGGTCCAGTCATCCTGAAAGGTGAGGTAGATGTTGTTGAAAAAATATTCGCTGGGCATTTTTTCCAGCGGTGGTGCCTTCATCCAGTAGCGGTGGCGATCATAGGCGTGATCCATGCGATAGGTATAGTGGGGCACCCAGCCAGCATCGGCCTCGGCGCACACCACTTTTAGTTTCGGGTGGCGGTCAAATACGCCGCCGAATACAAAGGTGCCGAGAATATCCTGACAACCACGCATAATGCCCAGGAAGCTATTGATTTTGGGCCCGCGCTGATTATTTAACTGATCAGCCCTGGAGGTTAGAATATGGAAGGACAGGGGTAGGCCGAGATCGACGGCGGCCTCCCACAGGGGGTCGTACATGGGGTCGTCGTAATCCGCCTCAGGGGGATTCCCGGTCATCATAACGCCAATATAGCCACGTGCCTTGGCGTCTTCCAGTTCTTTGATACCTTCGGCGACAGAAGGCAATGCTACTTGCCCGAGGCCAAACAGACGACCTTTGGGCGCCCCTTCGAGGTAGTTTTCCAGCCACCGGTTGTAGGCCCCGAAGCACGCGGATTTGTAGGCCATATCCGGATGGTTACACAGCATCATGCCCACCGTGGGGTAGACAATCTCGGCGCTTACACCGTCCCGCTCCTGATCCGCCACCCGGTAACTGGCGTCCCAGCCGCTGCGCGGTAAATCCTCGAACTTGGCGCCGCCCGCCCGCAGACTGGCGGGATCCTTACCAGCGGCCGCCACCAGGCCCATCGGGACCGGTTGATCCATACCGTCAATAACGTAAATGTCGCCAAATTTTTCGTGGGCGATCATATGCGGGGCTCGATCGCGAAAAGCCGGATCGATGTAATCGATGTAGCAGTTCGGCGGTTCGGTAATATGGGAGTCCGCGGAAATGATAGGTTTCGACATGTTGTGGCCTCGTCCTGTTCGCAAATTTAATGATAATGATACGCGAGTGAGCTTTCGTTTTTGTTACTGCGCTGAATCCACAGATTTTAACCTTGCCATAGATCGATCTGACGCTGCGTGGCTACCGTAAAGTAGTGTAGCCCTACCTTGGAGTAGAATCCAGCGTACGTAAATACCATCCTGGCGGAACCCGACAGATCTAACCAGGTTCACGGCGGCGCTAAAACGTCGGCTAGCTGGCTCGAAGCCCCATGCAGCATATAACGAACTATCGGTCCCCCGGTACAGTCGGGTTATGATTGCCAAATGCGACTGGTTTCTCCACGCTGTTCACTCTTATCTGGTCGCCATTACACGGAATACGATTATGCTCGGATTACGCAATTTCTTGTCGTTGACACTGCTCGGTGGCTTGGCAGTCATTCTGCCCCTGGCATTGTTATTGTTGATATTTCAATGGTTGTTTCAACTAGTGGCAGACTTGATTAGTCCGCTCACCAGTCTGGTGGCCGATTACACGGCGGTCAGCGATCTCGTTGCGGCGCTGGTGGTAATGGGCGTAATTTTGGGCGGCTGTTTTCTGGTTGGGTTGGTGGTGAAAACCGGCGTGGGTGAATGGTTGCATACGCGGGTAGAAGGAGCGCTGATCAAGGTTGCGCCTGGGTACAAAACGATCCGTTCGATCACTCTGGAATTGCTTGGCGGCAGTGGCGGTGCCAGTATTCTTAAGGGTGAGCCGGTGCTGGCAAAAATTTACGGAGTACAGTCCCCGGTGGTAGTGACGGCTATTGTGACCAGCAGGCATGCCGACGGCGGCGTCACGGTGTATGTCCCCACGGCACCGATTCCCACTTCCGGCATTACCTATCATTTACCGGGGAATTGTATTGAGGCGCTGCCCGGCATTTCCGTGGAGGAGGCGATGCGGACCATTATTACCTGCGGGTCCGGTTCGGCGGAAATGCTTTCCAAAGCCCGTAACCAGCTTGTGCAGTGACTGCGTCGCTAGAGTTTATGGCGTTTGAGATCGCGAATAATAAATCGCGCTGGGTTGAGTGCGGTGGCCAGATCGCGGGGCACGGGCTGCGCCAGTCCTTCAATTTGATCAGCGAGTAATTCCGCGCCCAGCGGCGCGTAACTCATGCCCCGTGACCCGTGACCACAATTAATATACAGGCCTGGCCAGTAAGTGCCGCAATGTGGGATGTCGGTGTGCGCGTTGTGGGCCAACACCCCGTATGTCTTTATGAACTCGTCGTATACCGGTGCGGGTCCTAGCAGTGGCAGGTAGTCCGGTGTGGTGCAGCGCAGGGCCGCGCGCCCGCGCAGGGAATCGAGGGGTCTTGCGCCCAGCAAGCGTCCCAGTTCCGTGTCCGTGGCGTGCAGCTGCTGCAGATTGAGTGTGTGATCTGCATCGCGTACCGCCAGTGAGTCCGTGTCCAGGTTGTAAGTGGCCCCGACACTGTGCCACCCATCTACGGCCGGGGCGGCGAATCCTTTGCCGCACACCACGGTGCGCAGTGTAGTGCTGGCGGTCGTGGCGGGAACCAGTGTGATTTGGCCGCGCAGGGCTTTTAGAGGCAGTTGTTGTGTCTGTGCGTAGCGGTTCGTTGCCATACCGATGGCGAGGATCACGACCGGTGCTGCGGCCAATGTGCGGCGCTGGTTGTCCACCACCGTCCAGCCATCTTCTTCGGCGTGGTCCAGGTCGTCCACCGTGGCGTTGATAACACGAATGTTTTTATGTGCGCAAAGCGCATTGCACAGGGCGCTCGGTTTGATCCAGCCAAGGGCCGGGAACAACAGCCCGCCCGCGGTTGCCAATGTAAGTCCGCTCACTACCGCGAGTTGATCGCCCTCGACATAGCGGACTAACTCGGGCGCCCTGGCGTACAGCGTTCCCAGTTGCCGAAAAGCTGCCAACTGAGAAGAAGATTCGCCAAGAATCACCACTCCACTACGGGCGCCAAAACCGGATTGTTGCCAGAACGGTTGGTAAAACCGACTGGCGAACAATAATGCCAATAAATTAAAACGCGACAGCGGTGAGTGTTGCAGGGACAATTTAGGGTAAATAATTGCCTGGGGATTTCCGGACGCCTCGGCGGCCAGGTTGTTGTTGCGCTCCAGCAGCGTCACCTGCCAACCCCGTTGCGCGAGTACAGCGGCGCTGGTGCAGCCGGCAATGCCACCGCCCACAATAATGGCCTGTTTTGCGCTGCCCGGTTTTTGCGTTCGTGCGCATCTGTGTGCTGGCAGGTACCAGGGTGTTTTGCTACTCGTACGTCGCTGTCTGTGCGGTGCAATGTCTGGCATTGCCAGTGAGTTGTCCCGTGGCGTGTCCGGTATTTTCTGTGTAGTGCGAGCGCTGGGTGTCATGCGTCCCTTTAGCATATGCCTTTTGTGTCCAAACCCCGGCACTTTCTGCACATCGAAGCCAACTTCCGCGAGTCCACGTTTAACGTCTCCGGCAGATGTGAAGGTGCTGAACGTGGTGTTTTCAGCGCTCAGGCTGGCGAGGGTCGCAAACAGTTCCGGACTCCACATAAACGGGTTTTTCGCCGGTGCAAAGCCGTCCAGAAACCATGCGTCTATGGGGCGTGAACAACCCTGGAACAGGGGGTGGTCGGTGGTACGCAGTTGCTTAAAACATTGTGTCGCGTCCCCAAACAACAGGGTTAAGCGGATGTTGTGGCTGGCCCAACCGAGTCGGTGAAAACCTGGAGCCGGTGCTGGATAACTCTCTATAAGCTGGTGGGCAAGAGGTAATTGATCTTGCCAGGTTGCGAGTATTTTTTTGAGATCATCCCGGGACAACGGATACTTTTCAGCGGAAATAAAGTGCAACGTTCCGCCTTCGGGTGCGAGTTTACACCAAAGTTTCGCAGCGCTTAAAAAATTCAGTCCCGCGCCAAAACCGGTTTCGCCGATGGTGAAATAGTTGTCCCCGGATAAATTTTTCCAGCGCTTGGCGAGTTGATTCTGGTCGAGAAAAACGTGGTGAGCCTCGGCAACGCCATTCTCGGCTGAAAAATAACGATCGTTAAACTGTAGCGCATAAGGTCGTTCTTCACGCCATTGCAATAGGGCGTTTTCAAGCAAATGTTCAGTTTCGGCCACCATTGCCCCGCGCTTACTTTTTGGCCACCCCGAGCCACCCGCCTTTTTGGCGTTTGGTCAGAGCCTGTAACAGATTGATCGCCCGCGATCGGCTGATATGGCCAGCGCACAGATCCACGTAAATGGCATCGGCCTGTTTACGTCGGCGCACCGCATCCAGCGCGTCAACCAACTGCTCCGTGGCGGCCAGCAGTTTTTTGCGCCAACTATGGCCACCACTGTGGTTGCTCGCCTCGCTCTGGTTGATGCTGTGATGAATGCTGGCCATTTTGGCGGCTAATGCGTCCTGTAAGGTTACCAGACTGGATTGAATAAATTCATCTTGCGCTACCGGGCGTGTTTTTAAATCGGTAAATACCTGGTGCAGGTAATTTTCGGACAATTGGCCAAATTCATTCAACGTCGATAATTGGCGCAGCCCCTGTGTAACGATATTGGTATCGTTGCTGAGCAACAATTGTCCGGCAGCGTACACTTCATTCCAGTACTGCCAACGGTAGATAAAGTCGAGCCCTGGCCCTTTGATGTTTTGCATGCCCATGCACCTGTTCAAATAACCCGGTGGCGATGCGGAAATCAAACGATGCAATATCTGTTCCCCGGTGGCGTGGGCGTCGTGGACGATAATAAGGTGGGAGTCGAACCACTGCCATAATTGCGCTTTGGCTCGGGTGACAAGCTCGCCCTGGGTGCCGGCGAGTAGTTGCTGGTGCAGGGGTTTGCAGGCGTTAAACTCGTCCAGATACTGCTGGTGGAAGTTGGCGACATCCTCGGCAATGGGCGCACTGACGTTGAGACTGGTCAGTTTGGTAGAGACTTGAGCCGGTGTCAGTTCGGAATTGTCGGCGATGGCCAGATGGGTGGCCTGACCGATACCTTCAAGCATGGCGCGCAGGCGCGCGTTAACTTCGGCGAGACTCATGGGAATGCGTAGCCGCCGACACCAGCTGGTGAAGCTCGCCCCGTTGTCATCAAAGGGAATAGCGGCCATGGTTTTTTCCCATTCCTCTTCGAGATAACTGCGCATACCCTCGAGATTTGTACCGATTAATATATGCCGATCGACGCAAATATCGTTAACCATAATTGCAGCAAAAACCTTGGAGCGTGGGATCCGGTCGGCGCGATTGTTAACCACGGTGGAGATCCACTCGCCCGGTGTTTCGAGATAGTTATGCCTGTCGAACTCAAGGCGCAGCCAGTTGCCCATACTACCCATGCGTTCGTTGGCGGAGTGTCCGTTGACAAATTCAAAACGACGCTCGCGCACAGTGGTGATCGGATAGACTTTTAATACACCGAGGTCGGCCACCACATTATCTGCCATAGCCTTTAGTGCAAAGCCATCGGCAATACCCATGGAACGACACATCTCCAGCACCAGAGCAATGTTGTAGGGGTGTTCCTGGTAGGGAAAGCGCGCGAGAATATCTGGGGTCAATAGGCCAGCCTGCAGCCAGTTGATAGTTTTAAATTCAGTTTGAACGCGGCGTGCACCTTCTTCAAGAATGGGCACCATTTCTTCTTCGCTGGTAATCAGGCGCCCCTTGGGGGGAATAAAGTTAACCATCACCAGAGGGATGTCGTAACCTGCGGGGCCCTGTAGATCTTCATGATCCGGATAGGTATTGCAGATGGTAGAGATGTCGTCGCGCATCCAGAAGCGCTGCAAAATACGCACGTAGGCGGGCGTCAACCCCATGCATTCCCACAGGAATACGTCCGCGCCGAGCTTTGCGGCAATCCGCACCACGTTGACCTGTTCCCAGATAGTGGCTTTGTCGTACGGCCGAAACAGAAACATTTCCCGCAGCTGTCCATGGTGGTAGCCATCCAGAAACATCGCTTCACAACCGGTGGTTTTGGATACCACGTGATAACCCATGGCATTCATCACCGCCGCCTTGATACGCTCCGTACCAGATTTGCCGCGTGTTCCCCAGCCCCCTAACACCAGTGGAATACGATTGCGGGCGCTGCGCATCAGAGCCCCCATCCACAGGTGTCGCCCGATAAATAACCCGGTTATAGCGACCAGAAAAAGTGCCAGGTCCCGTAACGAATTCTGGTAGACGGAAACGAAATAATCGCGAAAGTCCTCACCCAGTTCCACCAGCGGTAGCGGTAGCGCACGGCTAAAAAACCGGGTTACGGCAGGGTTTGCCGGATAGGCCTTTCCCGATGGCGCGTAGTAGGGTTGAAAGTGCGTTTTAAAACCGAGTTCGCCGATCTTTTTTAGATAGGTTTCAGGACCGAAGGGCGCGCCCTCTTGCCAGTTGCGTAAGTCGGCATAGGTTTCGAAATTCCGGCTCAGGATCAGCCGTGCCCGCAATCGAGCCCATAAGGAATGAGGGGGTTCAATGTGGGTAACGCCTTCGCAGGTAAAGATTTTTACAGGTTGTGTCGGCCAGCCGTGATCGACCGATGAAATAATCTGGTCGAGTAGTGGCAAAAATGGCCGCCAATCGCCCTCGTCCGGAATAAATAAGGGTTCCCCCGGGACTTTGGTTTTGCTCAATTCAGCCATGCGTGCCGCTGGCACACTCAATTTGCCGTAGAACACTCTGCCCACGGTGTGGGAGCGCGCCTGACGTTTGTCGCTGGCGGGAATGCGAAACTCGTGCAGCGCTCGCCATAGCCGGAATTTGAAGGGCTGCCAGCGGCAGGCTTTGGCGTCCCGCCCGGTTTTTACGTCGAAGCCAAAGTCGTGTTGTGCGAGACGCGCCAGAGTTCGCCCCAGTAATTCGTCTTCAACATTGGGTACGGAGCGGTATTTAAATGGCTGGGTCGCTTTGAAACTCGCACCCAGTTCGGCAAATAACGACTGGGCGGCGGGACTGGCCTGGCCGGAAAGTTCTTCGCGGGTTGCCGCTGCGGTCCGACGTACCGATAGATGCGGGGATTCGATATTTATGCGCGTCAACACCGAGATAGCACCCTGGCGCAATACCCGCGCCTGGTCGAGAAATTGGCAGCCAAGCAACACGGCATGTACCTTCGGCAGGCCATGCAACGCGCAGCGCAGGACAAAACGGTTGGAATCTTTACGCAACGCTTTGATTAACAGCGTAATCGCGAACTCTGACATTTTTTCCCAGTCACAGATGCGATGTAAGCGGGACAACACCGTGCCGCGCACCGCTGGTTCGGCGTCTTGTGTTGCCAGTTGTGCAAGCAAAGGCTGGTGCCACAGTTGCGGTTGTTCCAGCATGGCCATTGCTGCGCCCTGCCGTACATAGGGTGATTGGTCTATAACTGCCAGTTCCAGAAGTTGTTTCGCGGTGGTGGATGGCAATACAGCGGACAGTTGCTCGCAGATATAACGGCGCGGAAACATGTCGTCTCCAGCGCGCGCTTGCTGCAGTCGTTGCACGGCTATTGGGCCAATCTTGGTGGGCGATGTCAGTGCCAACAACCCCAAGGCTTCACATTGCAGCCAGGTGTTTTGATTTGCGTCGAGTGAACAGCGATACACAAATTGTTGAATATTTTCCGGGACGGGGCGAAATGTTTTTGGGAATTCTGTGTGTTCGATAATATTCTTCAGGCAGCGTAAGGCGTCGATACGCACCCGCACATCACCATCCCACAGAATAAAATCACGCAAAATTTCCGGAAAGCGCAGGCGCTTCCATTGACTAACGATTTCCACGCCACTGAGGTCGGCGGTGTTAAGCGCGGTGGGGGCGACGGCGCCGAGGCGACCCAGCGCAACGACCAAAAACCGTTCGCGCCGGTTATAGTGGACGTGGAAACGCTCCACAGCCGCGTCGTAATCGAAATAGCGGGAGAAGGCCTTGCGGTCCAGATGCAATTGGCGGCGCGAGCGGCCCAGTGTCGCAAGATACTTGAGGATACGTTCGCGGCGGTGATAATCGCTTGGAGCGCCGCGATATTCGTCGACAAACTTTTGGTAGTCTTCACTGAGCTGAGTCAGTTCCGCCTGTACATTGAGCAATAAATTTCCGAGAAAGCTGGCCAGCGCTAATCCCGCGCCGCGTTTTGAATCGTAACGGTACGTTCGTTCACGGCAATAAGGCGAGTTAAAAAAGCGTTGTTCGATTTCATCGTTGCTGCGACGATTAATACGGATTTGTTCTGGCGTCGCTGCCAGGGTCAGCAAGCGTTGTGTAAAGGCGCGCAGTTCACGTTTGGTCATCGGTTAACGTCAGGGCATCGGCGTCAGGACAGAATTATTCCCTGCGGGCACGAAACGCTCTTCGCGATGGTTGCGAAACGATGTTTCCTGGGGGCGGAAATCCCGCAGGAAACGGTTGTTATGGAAATACCAGGTGCCCGACAACATCCAAGCGGTATCGCCATTGCCCACATCAATGTTTGAATTCAGGCGCACGTCGAGGCCATATTTGTTCCGCCAGCGTTGCCAGTCGACGTACAGCCCGAGGCGGGTGGTGTGGGAGTCCTGGCCGCGGTCGTTGTCGTTGCTGTAGCGGCGACGATGAATAGTGCCACCCAAGGTGAAATCACCGACCAGTTGATCGACCCCGAGGGCAACACCACTAAAGTCCAGATCGGTGGGATTTCCCAGTCCATTGCTGCGCAGTTCGCCTTCCACATAGATTCGATTGTCGCGCCAATAAGAAAAAGTCAGGCGGTCCGAAAAATCCCAGCCATTTGGATGGTCGTCCTTGTAGCTGGAAAATAGCTCTGGATCGACGCTGTTGAGTGCGATGACGTCGCTTCTGTCCAGACTGAGCCAGTATTGAAATGCTTTTATCTGCACGCGATTGTACAGGGTTGGGGTAATAGTTGTACGGTACGTGCCGTTGGTGCTGAGATACAGGGTATGGTTGCGATTGTCGCCGCCTTGTTCCGCGACGGTCTGTGTGTAGTAGTGACCGTACAGTCCCAGGCTTAGATCGCTGTCCCGGGGTTCCCAGTCAATCCACTGTCGTGCGCCCAGCAGGGTATCGATTTCGCCATCGTAGTCGCGACGCAGTAAATCGGTGCGTACGTACAGTGCCAGCTCTTCGTAGAAGCGTCGACGACTGACATTCTGCTCCGTATAAAATGGCGTCAGTCCCTGTGCGCTATCCTCCTCGCTCTGACGTAGTTGACCCGCTTCCAGAGTGGTACTCCAGGTGGCATTCCCACTGTCCATGGCCACCTCCGATGTGCCGTCCTGAGCATCGTCCAACACATAGCCATCTATTTCATCGGGCCAGTGCAGTTGTTGTGACGTGCTATCCAGCAGGGGGTCCGAGAGCTGAGGTTGCGTATAAACGTAGCGGTTTTCCACATTTTTTCCGGGCGCATGACGCAACTGGTACAGCCGATAAAACCCCGAAGTTTGATTGTCTGGTGCAGCGAAAGTCAGGGTTTTTATTCCTGCTAACACAGGTTGATAGGTGGACACCGTGCGGCTACCGATTTTGCGGTCTACTCGTACGATAGTGGGTCCCTGCACGGTGATGGTTACCGGCGCGCCGGGGGAGGCCACAAAGTAAGGCAGTTGTGGATTGCGAATAACCTGCTCACTGCCAGATGCATAAGTTTCAGTCAGTGACAATGCCACCTGTATTTGTGGATGGCTCGTGACCAGTGAAAAATGAATGCGGTGCTGTCCAGGAAGCATATTTAAACGCACCGAGCGCCTGCTGCCATCTCCCGCGACATCCAGAGTGCGGCGGGTGCCGTCAACGTCGAGCATAATATTGGCGCCAGGCAGTACTTTGCCGGGCAGCAACAGTTGTCGAAACTGCAACTCGAGGGTGGCCGGTTGTATATTGTTGTAGCCGAGCGCGACCTTTTTGGTGTGGCCTAGCAAATGGGAAATACCCGTGGCCGAACCTTTTAAAAACAGGTCGCGACGTAGTTCCGGGCTTTGATAGTGGTCGCTTTCCTCGCTGAATTTGCGCACCCCCGCGCTACTACGTACGGAGGTCAGGTTTTGCCAGTCGTAACGATCGACGGTACTCCGATACAGCCTTGCCAGTTTGGGGATATGCGCCCCCCGATGATAGGCGCTGGTTAATAACGCGGCGCTTAGTTCGTCACTTAATGTTCGCTGTTGCTGATGCCACAGCGTAGATAACGTAAAACTGTATAGCTGATCGTCCGTCAGGGTTTCCGTTCGGGCGGCTAATTCGGTAAGCGCACTGACGGGCGTTACAGGTTGGGCCTGCTCCGCCAGTTGCGCTCCGCCAAAGGGCGTCCCTTCCCCGGATGTGGGAGCAGGGTAAACGGACAGACGTTGCTCCGGGTCAAACAGGGTTGAAAGTTTCAGGCTGCGGGGCGTCTGTGGAGTCGGACATTCCTGCTGGGCGAGATAACGTTGCAGCCACTGATAACGCAGACTGCTGGGCTTAACGGGTGCCGATGCGCCGAGCAATGCGGTAACTTGCGGGTCGGGCAAGGGGCCGTCGCTCATGAAGGGACTATGCACTTTCAGTGCCACTACCGCGCCATATTGTTGTGGTTCGATACGAAGGTGGTGCGTGCCCGCTGCGAGATGTACTAACGCGCTCTCCGCGGTGGATAGCGCACTGCCATCTTCCAGATGTCGATCGCTTAACAGGGTGTTTTGCAGGGGCGCAAGCACAGCGGAGTCGCCGCCTTCGATCTTCAGCCAGTCCTTGAGTTGGTCGGGTTTGCCCACCGGCATAACACTGCGGGTGGTGAGCTTGAGCGTAGCGGGGCCATGCACCGTCACGGGAATCGATTGCCCCGCAGCCGCGCGGTAAACTTTTTGACGAATGCCGTGGCGGGGATTATCGATATACGTCGGCACGGCAAACACCAGGCTGGCGGGCAGCTCTTGCCAGCCGCGTGTGCCGGGTAATTGTCCGGCCCAATCGAACCACGCCTGTGTTGCGCCAGGCTGTGCCCGATAAACGTTATCCAGCAGTTCTTTGCCCCGCAACGCGTAGGTGGCCTGTTCAGGCTGTACGGCGCTGCGCCAGTGCGCTGCGGCACCGTCGAAATCACCGTGATGTAGTGCGCGCATGGCCATCCAGTGTTCGGCCTGGAGGGGTGGCAAAGCAGTTAGATTACGCTCAAAAATTCGCCACCAGCCAGCGGTCAGCGCCGCATCTAATAGTTTTTCGGGTTGTTCGGTGGAGATGGATAGCAGTTGCAGATGGTCGAGGACGCGTCCGGTGGCCAGTAATGCGTCGGCCAGCCGCTCCAGATACATGTCACCCTGCGGTTGCAACGTGAGATATGTGTAAAGACCGACCAGAGCGGCTTCCTCTTGATTATTACGATATTGCTGGGCGAGGGTGCGCACAGCGAACTCGCGCACACCGGTGTCGGTATCCTGCAGGGCGAGCTTCAAAAAATGTTCGGCAGTGCGGTGCTCTCCGAGATGTTTAAGGGCCATATCCCGAGCGGGCACGGCGGCGCGGCGTTGCTCCGCTGTGCCGCGTTCCGCCAGGGGGTGCGCGGCGCTCAATAACCCATCCCAGTCTTTACGTGCGGTTAACGCGGCGAAGGCCTGCATCCCGTTGGCGGTTGGTGGTGGGCCGCTTTTTTGCGTCGAAGTACCCAGCTCCCGGGAGAAGCGCAAACGTTGTTCGTCCAGATAACGCCACAGTGGACGCCAGTGGTGGGTGATCAGTTCCTGTTGCTCGGTGACTGCCGCAGGCGCATCTGCGGTGTCCAGTGGCAGGTTTTTCCGCTGTGTGCCACCGTTGCGCAAGCCGACCATAAATACCTCGCGCAACAACTGTCGATCGGTCCCCAGCAGAGTGGCAAATTCCAGCTCGCTAAGGGCAAAGGCACGGCTGTTGCGGTGTTCCGCGGCCGCGATCAGCGGTGCCCCGTTCAGCTGTTCAATGCGCATTGATTTGACCCCGGTCGGCACCGGGATTTCAACGCTATGGGCCGCGATTTCGAGGGCGCCATCGAACACGGATGCAATGCCCTCGCGTAGTGGCGTGTCCTGCTTCAGGGAGAGATCCAGCAGCAGCGTGGTCGCTGCGCCATTATCGAAAGTGACGCGAACCTCTGCAAATTCCACGGCGCTTGCCATCGCCAAAGCGCTGAATGCCACCCGCGCAAAGCTACGTTCGGGCAACGCCCGCAGAGCAAAAGACAATGGGTTATGCAATGGATAAAAATACCCGCTGGACTTCGCCAGATTTTCGCCTGGCAGGTTGATCGGGGCATAACGTAGTAGTACCGGTGCGGACGGTGGGTGCTCTGGTTGCAGGTCCCGGTACAGAGTAGCTCGTTCCCATACCGTGTTGCGCAGCGCCTGCATGTGCGCGGATGCTGTGTGCACCAGATAGTTGTCGATTAGTGCCAGAGCGCTGAGGCCGCCCTCGCGATGCTGGTTGTTCAGCAGTGCACGAACCCGAGTGTAGAGCTGCCGTTCCTGTACAGGCCAGACAGTTGCATTCGGCAGTGCCAGGTTGAGGGTTTGAGTGGTTCTGTGGCCGACGATGTTCATGCCGGGAATCAGGGTGCGGCGGTTAATATCGAGTAAATATCGCCCGCTGCCGGCGCTGGTAACGCGAATCAGGAGGTCGCGATCAGCGCGCAGGGTTAGACGGCCTGGTTCTGCCTGTGGGTCCAGTTGCAGGTATTGAGGACGCGCACTGATACGGGCGCAGCTGGTGGTTTCGGTGGTGATCAGATTGCGGCCATTGAATACGGCGGTGACCGGCGGTTGCTGGTGCCACTGGGTCGTAAGTTGATAGTCTGCCGTGTCACTGCGTCCGGCCAGTTCGACTCGGGACTCAATTTCCAGCGGTGTATTGGCGGTGACGCTGAGTTCAAGCGCCTGTCCAGCACTCAGGCGCCAGTACTTTTTGCCGTCGGCGCGCAGGGATTGTGTTGCCAGGCTGAAGACCCGGTCGGCGCCGGACTCTGCATCGAGTCGCCCAGCGGTCAGACGGGTACCGATGTTCGGCGGCAGTAGTTGTGGGAATTGCAGAATCAGGGTGCGTCGTGCAGGTGCGACTTCTCCCATAATGACGGTGTGCGGCAAGTTGGTACGGTGCCAGGGCGTTTCCCGATAAGTGCCGGGACGCTCAGCCAGCCATAATCTGGGGATGTCGACGCCCTCGGCGTCGAGGCGCAGTATCTGATTGCCGGGTAATGTGACCAGTACGCGGTGGGCGTCGAGTCGATAAGCGAAGGCGAGTGCAGATGGTTCGGCGATCGCCCCGTGACTATCCTGCTGGCTGGCGACGGGGACCTGAAGCCAGGTAACGGCTGTGGGGGAATTGATGGGCAGAGCGGCAAGCTGAGCGCTATAACCGACCCAGAGCAGTGCAACTATTACCGCGTATTGTCGCCCCCATCGCGTGCCTGCTAACACCGGTTCCCCTCATTATAGACAACTCCAAAAACCATCTCTAAGTTGCCGTTTATTCAGTAAATTCTCGCGATTTATAGCATCAATTTCAATATGAATAAAGCCTTTGTGCCCAATCAGTGCGAGCCAGCTGGCCATGCTATTGGTGGTTCCTCCTAACTCATTGATATCTCTAGGAAATAATAATACATCTGGGAATTGCTGTGACAGGCAGGCGGCAACCTTTGAACTTGGTGGGGTTACCCAACGGGTGCCGCCGCTGATGATATACGCGGCGCGCTGGTTAAATCTGTTGTTTCGTTTGCTGCGGGCAAAACCATGGAGTTGTACGAGTTTCCCATCTTTATAGGCCGTGGCGAACGCTCGCGTAAAGGCCATCATCAGTGAGGCCGCATTGTGGGCCAGATCGGCGTGCACTGCGCTGCTGGAGCGGTTGTCGACGCGATAGCGATGGGCCGAGTTCAAGGCTAGCGCGGCGGCTGAATGCTCGAAAAATAACAGCTTGGCGATATGCCCGGTGTGCCGGTCGTGGAACTGGTGGGGTGCCTGAAGAGCTACGGGGGACGTAGGTGCCGGACGAAACAGATAGTAACCGGAGCCTTCCCGCGACCCGTTAGGAGCAAGTTTGTAGACGGTCGCCGGTCCGCTGCCTACGGCAGTTAACGTCATACCAAGGCGAGTCCAGGCGGAGAAAATGTTATCCGTAAAATCGCCGTTGAACATGGCGCCGAATAATTCCTCCGCCCGTTGCAGATCCGCGCTATTCCACGGCATATAGTTTCGTTCGCGCTGATGCAGGCCGAGGTTATTGTCCGGCGGAGTGGTGGCACTGACACCCGCACCGCACATAGACAGACACGAGGCGACTAACAGGTGCAGATATTTGCGCATAATGCCCTCACAAATCTTCCATAAAAAACTGCGCGACGCCCGGTTCCGCGCGGATACTGTAGAGTTGAATCAACGGTGTAGGTCCATTTGTAGCGCGTACGCGGAGGCGATATTTTCCCCTTGGTACATCCTCACCGAGGCTCACTACCAATCGTTGTGCGGCGCCCAGAGGGCGAGCCCCGTGGTCTAGCTCAAAACCCTCTGCCTCTCCGTTGTTTGTCGCCAGTGTGAACCGGGTTTCGCCGAAGGTCCAGGCGTTGTAAGGGCCGGTGCGGGCGGGTAATCCCTCAATGGCAACGTTGATTTGGGTTGGTTCGGAGTCGCCGTTAGCGGGAAATGCCACCAACGTGAAATTCTGGCGATCGGGGCCGATTTTTTCGATGTCGAAAACCAGATTGCGACCGCTGAACAAATAGGCAAAACGCTGCTGCCAGGCGAAATTGCAGCGACAGCGGTTGATAAACCAGCGAATATCATCACTGCGTCCGGCTGGGCTAACACTGATGGTGTGGCTTCCGGCCGGAATTGGCGGCAGCGACAGTAGGCCGGTGCGTCCCTGAATAAAAAAATTGCCCATGGATTTATTATCTACCTTGACCGTCACGGTTTGCGCAGTGCGTGTGTTGCGGTGGAAAAGCAGGGTGGGCGTTACGGTATCAAGTCCGGCGGATGATAACAGCGTGACAGATTGGCCGGACACGAGGGGAGCATAAAAATTGCCGGCAGCGGCTTCGCGGGGTTGGGTGGCGTGGAAGGGTTTAATCATTAACGGCTTACCCGCGACGTTATTGGTAGGCGCTATTTCCTGCCAATCGTAGATCCCCGCGAGAATATTAGCGTTGCGCATAGGTGGGCGCGGTTGAATCGTAATTTGTTGTTTGCGGGCTGCAAGCGTCAGTTGCGTGTCGTTGACTGGCAGCATGAGAAACCAGCCGGGAATGCGCCCCCCCCGATGTTCCCAGGTGCGATAATCGGTGGGCACCACCCGTTTCAGGGGTAATTCGGATGGCCGTGAATACAGGGCAGCGTAGGTATTTACATCTCCTGTGAGTTCAATGCGGTGTGTGTTTTTTGGCAAGCGCAGATAATAACTGTATTTATCACTGATAGGCCGCCACTCCCGCTGGGTGACCAGAATATCGTAGGCGGATTGCTGCGTAGGTGCGTCCAGGGTGCCGCTGCGCAATGTTTTTCCAGCGGCGTCCACGATCCGATAGGTAGCGGGCAATGTTGTTCGAGTCCCGCTGTCTTCCTCGGGGGACTGACGTTCCACGGACAGTTGCTCGTTGCGAATATCTATTCTGATATCGGTACTCAGGCTGCTCAGAGTATGCATATCGTAGGTGACCGCTGCCCGTGGATCGAGTTGAAAAATGTTGAGTTTATAGAGCAGGTTAACATCGCCGTCATCCAGGGTTGGTGAGGTGATAACCACCTGAAAGGATCCCTCGGTTTCAATCTCGATAAAACCCGGCGCCAACTTTTTGTGCAGCGAAGGTGTGTGCTGATCGAGTTCAAACACATAGCTGGCGGGCTGTTGCAACAGATGATTCCAGTAGCGCATCGTTGCTGTGAAAGGACCTGAGGTGATGACACCGGTGGGCTTGAACGACACGTCCAGCTCTGCGGATTCCGGAATAATTGCGGTTACTCGCAGGGTTTTGTCGATGGGACGTCCGATACTCAGCGGAATATCCTCCAAAAACATATCGTCTTCATCGATATTACGACTGTAGAGGGTACGGGTTTCAAAATCGGTGCCGGTGGGCGCTTTCGGGTACCAACGTTGCGCGACGCGATCGTTGATTTCCCGCGGAGTCATTAATGGCCAGGGGAAAACGTGGTAATCGGTAATGCGCTGTTGTTTGTCCACGCCTAGGCGCAACCAACGCAATCGCGCCTGGTCATCCCGCAGTTGTCGGTGCATTAACACTCGGACCAGCACTTCGTTTATCGGGTTATCGGTTTCGAACACACGCAGGCGAATACGGTGTGCGTTTGGTAGTGCGCTTAGATCGAGATCAAAAAATTTACCTGCCGTGATGGGTGCGACCAGGCCGTCGAGATATTTGGTTTCGGTGTATTCGCCACTGGCCGAGTAGAAAAGGTCCGGGAGAAAACTGCGCACCTGATAGGTGTCGTGTAGTAGCGACAGGTCCTGGTCGTCGACAATCTGGTATTCGATAGTATAAAAAAATTCGGTATCGTCCTGGTAATCCGCCCGTTGGTTTTTTAAGCGCGCAAAACTGCTGACACGCAGCATATCGTAGATGCCGGATATCGGGAATTCGAGCCAGCGATCATTGCCAGCACTGTACATTTCTTTGCGTTTAAGACTCTTGTCCAGGAGTAAACCTGAATTCGCAAAATCAGCACCGCTCAGATAGCGATAACTCCAAACCGAAGCGGTGACGAGTATTGCAGTAGCTAGCACGAGCAAAAGCAGGCGAAAGATGGCTCTCATCGCGCCTTCTCCGGACGTAACAACGCCCGTCCTGAGATCATAAATTCGTCAATTACCCGATCGTCAACGGTGCCCTGTTGCAGCCGATACACGTTATCGGAAATAGGGAACAGGTTCGCGAGTAGCCCTAGTTGGCCATTGGGGGTAAAGAACGCCAGAAACGAAAGGCCGGTATTGGGATCCAGTAAACGCACGGTGCGTACCTTATCACGTAGTAGTTCGAGCTCGGCCAGAGCGACTATATTGCGATTGGTGACGTATTGTTTAAGCGTAGCGATAACCAGTTTTTCTATGCTTTGTGAGAGTGGTGCGAGTCGCACATTTTTCAGCAAGGCGCGCACATCTTCATTGCGGGTTTCAATATTAATGGCATCAAACGTCGCCTGTTGTAGTCGATCGTCCCGTCGATCGCGATAGGACGCGCGGGAATAGGGTGTCAGCCACACGGTTGCCATCACTTTATTGGCCGCGGCAAATACATATTGCAGCTGCGGAGTTAATGGGTTGTCGTAACCAGCGCTTTCATTGTCGCCATTTACCAGTTTTGAGCGAAACCCCAGTGTTGCGAATGTAGTGATTAAATGGTCGCGCAGGGGACTGGCAACTCGTGTTGGCGCGTCGGCGGGACCTGTCGAGAACGCAATTAAAAAGTGGTCGTCAGTGGGCGGTGGCTTCTCTCGAAATGCAACGCCACGCACTTGAATGCTCAGAAACGGCTGACTTTGCGTCGTTCTTAATACCGCGGTGTGTAGCAGATTGTAAGGAGTGTGGCCATTGTGCAGGTTGCTGACGTTGGCGCGACCATCTAGATTCGCCTTGGGGTGACTGCCGGCGATTAGTAAGGCGTCAGCGTCCAGCGCGCGCAGCAAGATGGAGCCAAATTCGAACGTTTGCGCTTCGAACAGTGGGTGCGGAATGCCAACCGCAATATTGTGTCGTGGGCCGCGACGCAATACGTAGGTTCCCCAGTAATGGGGTTGAGATGAGTGGTGGTTGTCGTGGAGAATCAGATAGTGAGATTGATCTGACAGATTATCAAAAAGCAGAATTTCCATATTGACGAGCTTTGCCCGTTGCGCGATGCGCGCGAGTTGTGAGCTTTCAGTGGTTGTCAGTGCAACGTTGGATTCGAGGCGGTCGCGCAGGGACATTAATGGTGCCACTACAGCGTGATCGAGATACACCAGTTCTGCAAACGATGGGTGGCGATAAAGATTACTGCCAGCGTGCGCTATATAACTTTTGGCCGTCATTAACCACTCGTGCAGGCGACCATTTATCTGGCTGTAGGTCGGTGACTGATTCAGATTGCTTTCAGGGTCGCCCATCAGCAACGCGTTGCTGGCCTCAGAGGTGATGAATAATTCAGCGATACCGCGACCACCGTATCCGGCGGTCTTGCGTGCGCTCGGTGGCGGAGCCCAGAGGGTACGATAATTTTTCAGCTCGGCGGTTAGCTGCGTCAGGTCCACTGAGGGCGGCAGACTGCCGGTAATCCACAACGAGTTGGGCAAGGTTTGCAGGTTGGTCGCCGAAGCGGTGAAAGCGTCATCGAAACTGCGGATGTTGTCCTGATTATAAATTCTCAGACGTAGCGTATCGGCTTTATGGAAAACTTTGTGGAAGCTGAAATACAAACTTAACGCAAGTTGCGCATCGTCCATAATGTCAGTGTCGGCAATTGCCATAGCCCGCGCACCAAGTGCTTTGAAGTACACAGCACCGATGTCTGCGCTGTCCTGTTCGGTGCGCGCGTGCTCAATTTCAATCAGCGCCCGGGAAGTGCTGCGAGTATCGATTACATACAGCCCCCGATTGTAGCGCTCGTTATTGTCCCGCAAGATGACGTAACGATTGTCGAGTAGTATCGTATCGTAATCAATCTCGTGAAACAGGTTCGCCGCAAAGTTCAGGTCTTTGCGAGTTCCGCCTGCGACATATATCTTTAAAAGCTCCAGACCCTGTCGGAAAGTATCCTGTTCGCCAAGTGTGGGGGTGTAATGCATGTCGGGCTGGGTGTTTCTATAGACATTGATAGCTTGTTGGTCAAATATTGTCGTTAATGTGCCTGCGTCCATCTCCTGCACGCGGGGTGTGTCGGTGGGTGCGGGTTCGTCAACCAGGAGTTGAAAGTTGGTAACGCTCAGGGAGAATCCAATGACACTGGCCGCCAGCACGCCAAGGATTGATGTGTGCAACGTTGCGTAAGTAGCCTGACCGACAATACGCTTGTTGAATATTTTGATGGCTAATAATGTGGAGAGCAGATAACCAAATGCGTAGTAATCGGTTATTTTAGCTGTTGGGAATAATTCCTGAATGCCGAGGCCGACAATAAATTTGTAGGCGAAGCTTATGTTGAAAAATAATAGTAGTTGACGGCTGCCGGAGATATCTTTATCGCTAAACATCGGCAGGCGTAATATCGCCAGGGCCAGCAAGTAGATTATGATGGTTTCTGCGAGAGTGAATAATATTTTAAGTGGTTGGTACCACTGTAATGCCAGTAATGAGGGAATTAGAATGCCGCTGAATTCCCATGAATAAATAAGATTCATGCGCGACGCTATGTAAGCGGTGGTCAGCAGAATGATGTAGGCCTTGGGGCTGGCCAACATCGAGCTGGCTATGTCTTCGTATAGATAACTCAGATTACTCAGCCCGAAATTGGTGAATTCCATCAAGCCGTAGCGCACAATAATGGCGGTGATAGCGAGTACAGTTAAGTACCAGAACAGACCGATTCGCAGGCCGGGTTTCCAGAAAGAATTGGCGATCAGTGCGACAATAATCAGACCAAAGCTGTGTAAATTATCGCTATAGTCGAAATTGATCTTGAAATTTTCTACCATCCATAGCCCGAGGGACGGAAACAATAGTTCATCAAACCCGAGGCGCACGAGCACACTTGCAAGAATAAGTACAAAAAATCGGTCGCGCCCAAAAAATTCACTGATAAAGCCGGTCGCCTCAAGTGCCTTGCATAGCCAGTACACCAGCAAGTAGGCCGCAGCACCTTCGATAGTAATGGCAACCACTGCCCAGGGTTTAATAAGTATCAGGGGCACCAGGTAACCGGGGACCACTAGTCCAGAAAGACCCCAACCAAAACGCAGGTTAAAAAAAGCAATAACAAACACGCCAATCCACACGGTGGTAATAACCGAACTGGCCAGGCTTCCCTCGGGAAATATCGAGAGTACTGGCATCAACGTGCGCCAGTGCAGTGGGCAGGTGGGTGAGGATTATGCATTTGGAGAGAAGCTTTCTAACATCAGACTAATTGACAGGGAATTACCAAAACTGGAGCGTAAAGTGATCGCGCCAGGCCATAGCGCGACCTCGTTGGCGGCTAATCGCAAAGAAGATAATTGCGGCGTTAATTGCGCTAGTTCACCCTTGCCGTAGGAGCCAATAATTTCCTCGGTCAAGCCGTAGCCGACATTATTGAAAACGCAATAAATATGGGTTTTACCGCCTTCGTCAAACTCTTCCAGATTGATTTGCACGGACGAGCCTTCCTCGCAGGTTTCCAGTAATAGTTCCCAGATGCGATCCAGGACGCGATCCAGTTCGCGTACATTGGCTTTCGCAAGCTGGCTGTAGGTGGGAATATTGGTTTCCAGTTCAAGGAGGCGTCCCAGAATTGCCGGTTGGTGGCGTTCGATGCTGTCATCCAGCGCCTGTTTTAGATCGGCGTAAAAATACCCCGAGCGTACAATGTCTTCAGAGGCATTCACCTGGGCATTGATTGTGGTTATGGTGCGCGCCATGTCTCTGAGTATTTCTTCCATGTCCTCGACGTCCAGGGCGGATAGTTTGTTGGTCTGCAACGTGCGTTTTAGCATTCCAGCGGTAAGGTATGCGCTTTGAATCAGGTCGATGACCTTCGATCCGAGGTTGATCAGCAGATTATCCTGTTCGCGATTGATACGGGCAATACGGCTGTTGTCTATCAACTCAAATAAAATCCCCTGGGCATCGAAGGGCAATGGCGCGGAGTTCATTTCTGGTTCGTGTACAGAGGGTACGGCGCGAACATGCACGATGTGGGTGGAGACGCCGTCGCCCGAAGTAACTGGGAGCGCCATAGTCGCTGCGTTAACTATCGTGTCTAGTAGAATGTCCTGCGCCTTGCGCTGGGTGCAGCCTGCCAGGGCGACCAGTAAATCCAGCGCGGTGCCCTCGAAAATAGGGATATTATGTTCGCGAGCGTATGCCTGCGCAGCCGCATTGCCAAGTACCAGGTTGCCAAATAAGTCGTAGAGAAATAACCCCGAATTTGTGCAGTTTATCAGCGCGTTGTAGTTTCGTAGTTGACCTTCGAGTGCCACCACCCGCTGTAAAATTGTTTCCCGATTAAGATTCTGTATCTGCTGTCCGTGTCCAGTTTCCATCAGATCGCCAGGCTGTTTGCCAATCTGGTTGCGGTTGTACAGAAGTTCGCTAATTTGCGCGGTGTACTGACGCAAAATATCTTCGAAGCGGGGCGTGCCCAGCATACTTTCTCGGGTTAGTGTGAGTGCCCAAAAACCAAGCACGTCGCCGCTATGAGTCAGCGGGCACAGATACTGAACTTCGCGCTGTTCATCAATCTGAAAAAATGGTCGTTGCGGTTGTATAGGTCGACCGTGTTGCAGCGCGATATCAAATGGGGGTCGATTAAAATCGCGGCGCTGCTCGAATAACTGGTTGATATCGCAGTTGTGGCTCGCCACCACTTGTAAATGATCTTTGCCCGGCGCTCGCTCAAGAATAATAGTGCGATCAAGTTGTAGAGTTTGCTTGATCAGCAGCAGGATTTTTTCCCAATGGCCCTCGCCATAAAAAAATTGCGATAAATCCCGGTGGCGATCCATGCTGCCCTCGGTTAGCTGGGCAACCTTAAGAAAGATGGCTTTTTCCCTGCGATGTTTACGCAAGGTGCTGAATAGCACAATGCTGGCGGGAAGCAACAGTATTTCGCTCACTGGAAGTTGCACGTATAACCATCGATAGAGCGCTAAGGCCAGCGCGGGAACGATTAGCGTCCACGCACCAAGCAGCCATCGTCGTCGCGCGGAGTGTAAGGTGCCGAACAGCGCAGTCGCCAGTAGGAAAGCGCAAAAGAGCACTGCGGCCGCCCCTAATCCGTCGATGCGGGTAATAAAGCGTCGTTTTAATACTGCATTGAGAATTTCCCCGTGCAGATTGAGACTGCCGCGTAGAGAATGCGCCTCGGTGGGTGTGCTAAAGGGTTTGGGGGCCAGGCTGGCGTGTCCAATCACCACCCATTTGTCCTTAACCAGATCTCGCACTACCCCAAAGTTGGCGACGTAGGCTGCGTCGATTTGTGGCAGGGCGTCGCCGTCTGGAGATGGCAGCGTTCTAAAGTTATCCGGAATAACGGTAATATCCCTGCCAGTGGCGCGAGCCGCCACCAACTCGATGGCAAGGGTCGGCCGTTCTTCACCAGCTATAGCACGTTGGTAGCCGAGTGTGCCGTCGCCGAGCCAGAGCACGGGCAACAACCATCCACGTGGGAAAAGCAACTTTGGCGTCGGGCTATCCGCGGGCGCAACGCTGCCATCGGGTAGCAGTACGGGAGACAGTGCCAGACTAACCGACGGCAGGCGCGCCAAATCTTCATAAAATAACTGTCCAGCATTGGGCGGGAATACTGCCAGGACCACGTGACGTGGTTTGTGGCGTGCCAGTTCTGCGACGAGTTGTCGCCAAAATATTTCTTCCTGTTTTAAATCGCTCTGGTTTACTGGCACCAGAAAAATTTCCTGCGTGGCATCGTTGTGATAGGCCATCGGTCCCAGCCAGCGGTAAATCATATCCGTCAGGGTGGTGCCTATACCGGAGATGTATAGGGTCAACAGGAACGCAAAGGTCAGACTAACCAGATAGCTGGATTCAAGTGCTTTTTTTTTGTTTGGCCACTTCAGCATTGGCGCCGATACTCAGTATTTTTTTGCGTTGGCGCCCCACACACATGTGCAGGCCTGTCAGTCCGGTTGGACGTGATCGTGGACAATGTAGTCGACGACCTGGGGTCAGTATGACGAAGCATAGGGCAGATTATACATGGACGGTAAAGCCTTCCAGTGTCAACGTCACGGTCAGCAAGCCCACAATTGGGCTTTCAAGTATTAGCGAACCAGGCCATTGCTTGACGTTGTGTGCTGAAAAATACAGCGCCGCCAGTGTAGACGTGAGTTCTGCCACTTCCCCGCGCCCGAAGGCGTCGATGATACCCGGCGTCAGACCGTAGCCTTCATTATCAAACGTACACATGATCCCCAAATCGTCGACGCTTTGCACGTCGATGCTCAGGGTAGATCCATCTGATGCAGTCTCCAGTAGCAATTCCCATATCTGATTCAAAACCTTTGCCAGCTCGTGGTTGTCGGCCCTGGATATATGATGCTGGTCCGGCAGGTTTAAGCGCAAGGTCAAGTTGCGCAGTTCGAGTTGGCGCCGGTGCTTTTGTATGCTGTCCTGTACGGCGCTTTTGACCTCCACAAAATGATAACTATTGGCAACGATATCCTCGAAGGTGATTAGCTGACGTTCAATCTTGCCGCTATTATTTTCGATTTCTTTCAGTATGTGGTTGAGCTCAATGACGTCCTGTAAGGATTTTTCGTTTTCCAGAAGGAAGTCTTTGATCGCCAGGCCTTTAGTTCGGGCCGCAGCGGCCAGCTCACCAATTTTTGCATTGATATTCAGTACTAACTTGTCTTGTTCCAGATTAATTTGCGCAAATCGACTTTGATCATATATTTCGAATAGAACCCATTGGGTTGCAAACGGGTTGGTCGACGTATTAGTAGTGACCGTTCCAGAGGTGGCAACCCCGCGCACATGCACCACATGAGTAGTTATTTCGCCAGTGATGATAACCGGCAACGACACCGACGAATTGTGGGTAACGATTTCCAGCAGGATATCCTGACCTCTTGCGGCACTACACCCGGTCAGGACGCTCAGCAAATCCAGTGAATTGAGTACGTCGATCGGTATGGAGAATTTGTTTGCGAATAGTTCCGCTGCTGTATTGGTGAACTGCAAGTTACCAAACAAGTTGAACAGTAACAGGCCGTTATCCGTAGTGTTAAGGATGGACTGCGCGTAGCGCAGTAGTGACTCTCCGGCGATCGCGCGCCGACGTAGCATTTCCAGCTTGATATGTGTGGGCGTTTGATCAGTCAGCTTGGGCAATGGAGGTGAGCGGCGCGCGCGATTACGCGCATAGAGCAAAGAGCTTATTTCGGCACTGTATTGCCGTAAAATATCTTCAAAGTGCGGGATTTTTTGCATGTTCTCGTGGCTAATCGACAACGCCCAAAAGCCCAACTTTTCTCCATCGTAGATCAACGGACACAGGTACTCGACGTCGGCATCCCCGTCCCGTTCAAAAAAAGGCTGGGTAGATATCACCGGGTGATTGAGCGCGAAGGCAGTGGCGTATGGTGGGTTTGAGATGTCTCGTTCCGCCGGCAACACGTCCTCCGGGTGGCCCCGATGGCTAATTGCGTGCAATTGATCATCGTCGTCTGATAGCTGCAGGATAATTGCGTGTTTGACTTGCAACGTCTGCCAAACGAGTTCGAGAATATCCTCCAGGGATACTGAGCCTGTAAGTCTGGCGAGTCTTTCCTGGTAAAAACTGGCAGTCGTATCCGTCAGCGGAAAGAGACGATCAAGAGCACGCCGCAGCGCCGTTGCGCGCAGCGCCGCCATTGCGGCCGACGTGCACAATGGTGTCGCGATGGCCAAACCGACTGGAATTTCCAGGCCAGCAACAAACAATAAACCAAGTGCCAGGCACAGCAACAGCAACGACGAGGTGACTAACAAAGGCAGTACGGGTTTGTGCGCAAAAATAGTCAATACATAGATGGAAAGCAGCAGTATGAATGCGAGGCCGAGGAGTGCCTGCCATAAAGGCAGATGGTTGATAACTCGATTGTCTATCACAGACTGTAAAATTTGCCCGCGCAATTCCAGTTCATCGCGCAGGCCTGGTCGGTCTCCCATTAGTGTCGCGGGTGCAGGGTATAGTCGCGATTGACCAATCATCACCCATTTATCTGTGACCAGATCAGCAACCACCCCGTGGTCGACGATATACTGGGCTTCCATATTGGGCAAGGGGTGCGTGCCGTTTGAGACCCGCAGATCGAATTCTTCGGCCAGGTCATCATCTAAAAGGGCTCCGCCGGCCGCCGCTGCGACCAGTTCGGCGGCAAGGGCGGCGGGATATTCGGCGACAAAGCGTTGGTAGCCAAGAGTGCCATCCCGATTCCAGAAGATGGGTAATAGCCATCCGTGAGAATGAGTGCCAAGTCGTTGCTCTGCTGTGTCGAGGTCAAGCAGTGTGCCATCCGGTCGAATTGCCGGGCGCAGCGCGGTGGTAAATGGCACGGATCCGGCCAGCTCCTCGAGATAATCCAGCGACACTTCCTGGGGTAGCGTCGCGAAGGTAATATGGCGCGGATTATGTTCTGAAATTTTGCTCAGTAATTGTCGCCAAAACTCCGCATCTCCTTGCAGATGTGCGGGTTCGATGGTGACCAGCAGAATGTTCTGATTTGCCTGGGAGAATACCGGGAGGGCGCTCGCTAATCGATAAAAGTTGTCGTGTAATGGCCGTGCTGCGCCAGATAAAAGTATCAACAGTAAAAAAAAAGCGGCCAAAAACGCAATACGAATATAAGCGTAGAAACTGGCGAGCAAGGTCGGTTGAAACATCTACACAGCGCTGTAGTGAACTGGTGGCGGGATACATGGCTGGGCAGGTATAAAATTGTTATGCTCGACCGAGCCTGGCCAGCAGGCAAATGGGCGGCGACATGTCTTTCTTTTTCTGGCGCCAGCGTAATCCTGGTTAAACATTCGCATAACCTTCGAGCAGGTGTAAAAAAGCCGTCGCAGCATTAGATAGCGATTTGTCCCGATGGTGGATGTAACCCAAGCGTCTACTTAACGCTAATTCTTTACATTTTATAGTGACCAGGTTGTCCCGTTCATCCCCGGCATGCACCATGGCAGAGGGAAGGATACTCCACCCGAGGCCTACTGAGACCATCATTTTGATGGTCTCGAGATAGTTAGTCACCATATGTGCATTGAGTACACAGCCGTGGTCTGTAAAACATTTGGCAATCATACGCCCTGTATAGGTTTTCATATCGGGCAAAATAGCCTGGAAATCGCTTAGCGTGGTGAGATCAACGGCGCGCCTTCGCGCCAGCACATGGTCATCGGCTACGACTAACTGTAGAGGGTCTGGCCAAATTTCCCGTGCCAAAATTTTAGAGTGAGTGGCCGGTGCGAGGGTGATTACCGCAATTTCAAACTGGCCCTGTAGGACGGCATCGTATGCCACCTCGGAATCCATAAAGTCAACGTTTAACGTCACTGCGGGGTGCCGACTGGAAAATTCTTTCAGTACCGGCGGCAGGCGATGCAGACCTATGTGGTGGCTGATGGCGATGCTCAGACTGCCTGCTACCTGTCCGGAGATGTCGCGAATGGCCCGCCGCGTCTCATTCAGCGCCTGTACGATGGCCTGAGCCCTAGGTAACAGCGCCAGGCCCGACTCGGTCAACCGTACCGTGCGCGCAATACGATCAAACAGGCGACAATTCAGTTGGTTTTCCAGTACGGCAATGCGTTTGCTAACTGCCGGCTGGGTGAGGTGAATGCGCGTGCCCGCTTCGGAAAACGATCCCGTTTCAGCAACGGCGATAAAGGCTTCCAGTGATTGCGTATCCATCCGGAAATATTATCAAATTCTAATATGGAATGTAAATCATAAAAATTATGAATTTGTTTTATTTATAGATTGTCTCTAAAATTCCTGGTAATAAGCTGCTACAGCAATTGGAGGCCGACATGGCTGGAAAAACATTATATGACAAGCTTTGGGATGCGCATCTGGTTGAACAACGCGTCGACGGTTCGGCGCTGATCTATATTGACCGCCATCTGTTGCACGAGGTGACATCTCCTCAGGCGTTCGAAGGTCTGCGCATAGCGGGGCGAAAACCCTGGCGGATCGATGCCAATCTGGCAACCCCTGATCACAACGTTTCCACGGATGCGCGAGAGCGAGCCGGGGGCGTTAACGCCATCGCCGACGAGATATCGCGCCTGCAGGTACAGACACTGGACGACAACTGCGACGAATACGGCATTGTCGAGCACAAAATTAATGACCCGGGGCAGGGTATCGTGCATGTTATCGGGCCGGAACAGGGCGCGACTTTGCCCGGCATGACTGTGGTGTGCGGAGACTCCCACACAGCCACCCACGGCGCGCTGGGGGCTCTTGCCCACGGTATAGGGACCTCCGAGGTAGAACATGTGCTTGCTACCCAATGTCTGATCGCACAAAAAATGAAGAATATGCTGGTGCGGGTGGATGGTAAATTGGGGGTAGGCGTGACCCCGAAAGATTTGGTGCTGGCAGTGATTGGCAAGATCGGTACAGCGGGTGGCTCCGGCTATGCCATTGAATTTGCTGGTGAAGTACTGCGCAATATGACCATGGAAGGCCGGATGACGGTGTGTAATATGGCCATCGAGGCCGGCGCCCGGGTGGGTATGGTGGCGGTGGATGAGGTGACGATTAATTATGTCCAGGGTCGCCGTTATGCACCGCAGGCGGAACATTGGCCGCGGGCGGTCGATTATTGGCGCACGCTGGTTAGCGATGAGGATGCGGTTTTCGACGCGGTTGTGGAAATGCGTGGAGAACAAATCGAGCCGCAGGTGAGCTGGGGAACCTCTCCAGAAATGGTGGTACCCGTGGGATCTTCGGTGCCGGATCCGGCAGCAGAAGTGGATAGTGGCAAACGGGAAGGTATGCAACGTGCGCTGCAATACATGGGTTTAAATGCCGGCATGCCGATAACGGGAATTCACGTGGATCGTGTGTTTATCGGCTCCTGCACCAATTCCCGGCTGGAGGATCTGCGCGCCGCGGCGGACGTGGTCCGCGGTCGCAAGGTGGCCGCGTCGGTCAAACAGGCCATGGTGGTCCCGGGCTCCCAGGCAGTGAAAGTGCAGGCGGAAGCCGAAGGACTGCATCGCATTTTTCTGGATGCCGGTCTGGAATGGCGCGAGCCGGGCTGTTCCATGTGTCTGGCCATGAATGCGGACAAGTTGGGCGAAGGCGAGCATTGCGCTTCGACGTCCAACCGTAACTTTGAAGGGCGTCAGGGCAAGGGCGGACGAACTCATCTGGTGAGTCCGGCCATGGCCGCGGCAGCCGCGGTGGCAGGTCATTTTGTCGATGTGCGCGAATGGATGAAAAACGGAGATCACCTATGATGCCCTTAACTGTACACCGGGGGCTGGTGGCTCCCATGGATCGTGCCAACGTCGACACGGACATGATTATTCCCAAGCAGTTTTTGAAATCGATTAAACGCAGCGGGTTTGGCCCCAATTTATTTGATGAGCTGCGCTACCTGGATCACGGAGTACCTGGGCAGGATGCGAGTAAACGCCCCTTAAATCCCGATTTTCCCCTCAACTGGCCGCGCTATCAGGGGGCTTCGATTTTGTTAGCCAGGCGTAATTTTGGCTGTGGATCAAGCCGCGAGCACGCGCCCTGGGCTTTGGAAGATGCGGGCTTTCGGGTGATTATTGCGCCCAGTTTTGCGGATATCTTTTATAACAATTGTTTCAAGAATGGATTGCTCCCCCTGGTGCTGGAGGAGGCCGATGTGGAGCAGTTGTTTAAGGAGCTCATGGATAACGAAGGGTTCTCTCTGACGGTAGATCTCGAAGCCCAAACCGTGGAACGCCCCGGCGGTGGACGATTGCCTTTTGCGGTGGATGAGTTTCGCAAGCATTGCCTGTTAAATGGTCTCGACGATATCGGCTTGACCTTGCAACAAGAAGATGCGATTCGCCGCTTTGAAAAACAGTGGCAGGCGCAATGTCCCTGGCTATTCGGTGCGATCACCAGCACACAGTAATACATATCAGCAACCTGGTGTAATGGAGAGATAAATTGACTTCGGAAATTTTGATATTGCCTGGCGACGGTATTGGCCCGGAAATTATGGCGCAGGCGGTGGCGGTGCTGGAAGCGGTAGATCGCCGTTTTAAGCTGGGCTTGCAGTTGGTGGAAGGTCTGGTCGGTGGCGCTGCTATCAATGCCACTGGCGTGCCCTTGCCAGATACCACTTTGCACAAGGCACAGCGGGCCGATGCCATTCTGCTCGGTGCCGTGGGCGGTCCGCAATGGGATAATATTGAGCGCGCCCTGCGCCCGGAAAAGGGCTTGCTTGGACTGCGCTCCGGGCTGGAGCTGTTCGCCTATCTGCGCCCCGCAATACTCTATCCGCAACTGGTCAACGCCTCCTCGTTGAAGCCCGAAGTGGTCGGTGGGCTGGATATCCTGCTGGTGCGGGAATTGACCGGGGGTATCTATTTTGGCGAGCCGCGTGGTATTCGTACCCTGGCCAACGGCGAACGGCAGGGCTATAACACTTACGTGTACAGCGAGTCGGAAATTCGCCGCATTGGTCACGTCGCCTTTGCAGCTGCTCGCCAGCGGGGCAAGAAGCTGTGTTCGGTGGATAAAGCGAATGTGCTGGAGGTGACCATCCTGTGGCGCGAGGTGATGACCGAGTTGGCGGCGGAGTACCCCGATGTAGCTCTTAGCCATATGTATGTGGACAATGCGGCCATGCAACTAGTCAGGCAACCGAAACAGTTCGATGTGATCGTTACCGGTAATATGTTTGGCGATATTCTCTCCGATCAGGCGGCGATGCTGACCGGCTCCATTGGCATGCTGCCATCGGCGTCACTGGACGCCAACGGTAAGGGCATGTACGAGCCGTGTCACGGCTCGGCGCCGGATATTGCGGGACAGAATGTCGCGAATCCCCTGGCAACTATTCTCTCCGTGGCCATGATGTTGCGCTACTCGCTGCAGCGGGACGATGTGGCGAGTGTCATTGAGCAGGCAGTGGGCGCGGCACTGGATCAGGGCTTGCGTACGCCGGACATCGCCGGCTCGGACACCACGACCGTAGGCACCAGGGAGATGGGTGCGGCAGTACTGTCGAATCTGGCGATAAAGTGATCTGAGGGATAGAAATAAATATATCTTACAACATTAACAAAAGAATATAACTGTATGAATAAAATAGGTTTTATTGGTTGGAGAGGCATGGTTGGTTCGGTGCTGTTGGCGCGTATGGAAGCGGAGCAGGACTTCGCCGAACTGGCGCGTAGGAACATCGAGCCGGTGTTTTTTACCACGTCCCAGATCGGTGAAACGGGCCCTCTTAAGGACACGGTTCTGCGGGACGCCCACGATCTGGAGGCGCTGACTGGCCTCGATGCCATCGTGACCTGTCAGGGCGGTGATTACACCAAGGCCATCTATCCGCGTCTGCGGGCACAGGGTTGGCAGGGTTACTGGATAGATGCCGCCTCGTCGTTACGTATGGACGACGACGCATTGATCGTTCTCGACCCGGTCAATCTGACGGTTATCGAAGATGGTCTGGCGCGTGGCATCAAAAATTTTATCGGTGGCAATTGCACGGTCAGTTTGATGCTGATGGCCCTGGGTGGATTATTTAAACGGGGGCTGGTGGAGTGGGCCAGCGCCATGACCTATCAGGCGGCTTCCGGTGCGGGTGCGCAGAATATGCGTGAGCTAATCGCCCAGATGGGCGTGATACATGGCGCGGTAAGTGGTGAATTAAGGGATGTGGATTCCGCTATTCTCGAACTCGACCATAAAGTGGCATCAGTCATCCGCAGTGAACGAATGCCTGTCGAGCGCTTTGGTTATCCCCTGGCGGGGAGTTTACTACCGTGGATTGATAGTGAGCTGGACAGTGGCCAGAGCCGGGAAGAGTGGAAGGGGCAGGCCGAGACCAATAAAATTCTGGGGCGCGAGCAGGACCCGATTCCATTCGATGGCATCTGCGTGCGAATTGGCGCGATGCGTAGTCACAGTCAGGCCCTGACCCTGAAGTTAACGCAGGATGTACCTCTCGATGAAATCGAAGACATGCTGGCCGAGGCGAATTCCTGGGTGAAAGTAGTGCCTAATCATCGGGAGGATAGCCTGCGGGAGCTTAGCCCGGCTGCTGTGACCGGTACCATGACCGTTCCCGTGGGCCGTTTGCGCAAGATGAATATGGGCGCGAAGTATTTATCGGCGTTCACTGTGGGCGATCAGTTGTTATGGGGCGCGGCCGAACCGTTGCGGCGTATGTTACGCATTTTGCTGGAGAAGTAATTGGATACGGATAACGCACAAGACCCAGCGGGCAGCGCGGGGGTGGGTATTGCCGTGGTTGGCGCCACTGGCGCGGTGGGAGGGGCGATTCTGGAGCTGTTGGCAGAACGGGGCTTTACCAGGACGAGTATTCACCCCGTAGCCAGCGATGCTTCCAGTGGTGAAACGGTGATGTTTGGCAACAAACCGCTGTTGGTCGAAGGGATTTCCGAATTTGATTTTTCGCGGGTGGGGTTGGCGCTGTTTGCGGTCAACCCAGAGGTTTCCGCTGCCCACGTGGCGCGGGCCACAGAGTCGGGCTGCATCGTTATAGACGCCGGCGGACACTTTACGGATGACACAGAGATTCCACTGGTGGTATATAACGTCAACCCCGAGGAATTGGCGGGGCACAGCGCACACAGTTTGGTGACTGTGCCCGGAGCGATAGCCACCCAGTTAGCGGCGGTGCTGGCGCCGATCCAGGCGGAGGTGGGCATCGCGAGTATCCATATCGCGACCTATCAGGCGGTGTCGGGCGCTGGTCGTGGCGGCATCACGGCGTTGGCCGGAGAAACCGCGGCCCTGCTTAACGGGCTGCCTCGGCCAAAGGGTGGAGTCTTTCCTCGGCAAATTGCGTTCAATTTATTGCCGTGCGTTGGTGCTCTTGACGAGCAGGGGCATTCTTCCGAAGAACTACAGGTGGTCCGCGAGACTCAGAGACTGCTGGGTGATACGTCGATTGGTATCAGCGTCACCTGTGTTCAGGTGCCGGTGTTCCATGGTCATGCGCTCGCCGTTCATCTGGAAACCCGCTATCCGCTCGACGTTAGCGACTTGCGCCAGCTATTAAAAAAAGCGCAAGGCGTGACCTTGGTAGATACCGGTGTAACACGCAAGTTTCCCACGCCGGTGGAGGACGCGGCCGGCGTGGATGGAGTGCTGGTCGGCAGATTGCGAGCCGATCAATTCAACGAAAAAGGTATTAATTTGTGGATTGTGTCCGATAATTTACGAAACGGTGCTGCATTAAACAGCGTACGGCTTGCGGAAATGTTGATAAAATCTTATTTGTAATAAATACTTAGGCCTGTATATTACCGTGAGTTGTATGTTCAGCTAGTCGTGGTCGGGCAGGACAACAGTCAGTTTTGGGACAAGAAAAAAGGTAGAAGGACATGACGCTGCGAAAATTATCCTACTGGTTTGGCTTGGCTATATTAGCGACGTCCCAGTGGGCGTTGGCTCTGGGTCTGGGTGAAATTAAACTTAATTCCGCGCTCAATGAACCCCTGGATGCTGAAATTCGCCTGCTTAATGTGGGCGGTCTCGGGGACACCGAAATTCTCGCCAGCCTGGCTTCGGAGAAAGATTTTAATCGAGCGGGTGTGGAGCGCGCATTTCACCTGGTGGATATACGTTTTAAGGTGGACGTCAGCAACTCGGCGGCGCCAGTGATCCGGATAACTTCCCGCAAGCCGATTCGCGAACCCTATCTGGATTTCCTGCTGGACGTGCAGTGGTCTTCCGGGCGCTTGTTGCGCGAGTACACGGTGCTTCTCGATCTACCGGTTTACGCCACGGACAAGCCCGTGGGAAAGTCCGTGGCCGCGGCGCAGAGCGCTTCGCGGCAGCCGATTCGGCCAGCACCCACTAGTGGCAGGACAACTGGTGTAAACGGCACTTCGCAGGGTGGCGATATTTCCGGAAATTATCAGGTTCAGTCAGGAGACACTCTGTGGCAGATCGCCAATCGCGCCCGTCCGGGCAATGCGACGGTGCAGCAGGCGATCATCGCCATACACCAGTTGAATCCAGACGCGTTTATCGATGGCAATATCAATCTGCTGCGCAAAGGAGCGGTGTTGCGGATGCCCGATGCGTCGGAATTTGGTGCCACAGATCGCCGTCAGGCCGTGCAGATTGTCGCGGCGCAGACTCAGGAGTGGCGCGATACAACAAGTACTGGTCCGCAGCTCGACGCGTCCTCCCGTAGCGGTGTATTGGGAACCCGGTCGGCCTCTGATAACGGCCGCTTGCGCCTGTCCGCGCCGGGTACAGAGGACGCGGCAGGGTCAGATTCTGCCGCTGCAATTGGTGGTGAAGCCGGTCTGATCGGTGGTGGGTCGGTAGAGGCGTTGCAAAATGAGATTGCCATCGCCCGTGAAGAAGCGGATAAGACGCGCCGCGAGAACAATGAATTAAAGGCCCGGCTCGCCAATCTCGAAGAACAGCTGAAGTTAGCTCGCCTGGTAGAAATTGGCGATGATGAATTACGCGCCGCACAACTGGCGGCAGGCGTGCATGCAACCACAGCGGACATGGATGGCGATGCAGCACAGCAGTCTGCGGCGGATGAATCGCTAGCAGGTGAGGCAAGGGAGCAGAGTGAGTTGGTCCCCGACCTCGCGAGCGAAGAGAGCGGCCCGAAGAGGCCAGAAGAATCCGCGGAGCAGCAGTTAACCAGTGATAAAGTTGCGCAATCTGAAATCGTCGAGGACGGTTTCTTTGAGACTATTAAGGGTTATCTGTTGGTGATAGCGGGGGTGGTTGGGTTTGTTGTCCTGGCCGTGTCCTATCTGGTGTACCGGCAACGCAACGCCGACCAGGATGACCATCTGGACACTACCGACTTTGGGCGACGTGTCGAGCCGGTGCGCAGCCGGGCGCGACCAGAACCTGCCGCTAGCGCCGTCGACGAAACGCCCGATATTACCTCGTTGGACGAAATAGATCTCGACGAGGAAGATATGCTTTTTGCATCCGACGTGGAAGCGAACGACGCTGCGGAGCAGGCGCCCGACGAGCACGAGCAGGTTGACCCTCTGGGCGAAGCCGACATCTATCTATCCCTCGGTAACTATGCAGAAGCAGAGGCGGTTCTGAGTCAGGCTCTGGCGAAGGCGCCGGACGAAGGCAAACTGCATTTGAAAATGCTGGAACTGTTTACGGTGCAGGAAGATCTGGAGCGCTTCGACGCCCACTACCCAAATATTCGCCGCCTTAACGACCCAGGTCTGGCGGTGGAAGCGGCGAAACTGCGCGCCGAGCTGGCGGGTGATTCCGCACCTGCTGAGCCGCATGATGAGTCTCTGTTGGAGGCGGATGAAACTGACGACAGCGCTGAATTGGAGTTTTCCCTGGACGAGGAAATCCTCGCTGCCGACCTGGATTTGCCCGAGGAAGAGAACGTCGAGGAGTTGGCTGGTGAGGATTTCGATATAGAGCTGGATCTGGAAACTGAACTGGCGGATATGCAACTGGGCGATGCGCCAGGCGTGGCGCCAGTTGCAGACGTAACCAACGAACCGGCGGACGATGAGGAGTTAGAGATTGATCTGGAACGGCCAGTGGCGGATCTGGCGCCGGATTCGGCAGCGGATGAATTCGATTTAGGCAGCGATTTTGACCTGCTCGATAGCGGCGACGAAAGCGCAACGCAACTGGAGCTTGCCCAGGCGTACATTGATATGGGCGACCCGGAAGGGGCGCGCGAAATTCTCGAGGAAGTGGTGGAGCGCGGCACCACGGAGCAACAGGACAAAGCTCGGGCCTTGATAAATTCTTTGGCCTGAAGTCGTTGCGACCGGACGAGTGGCAGTATCGTCGCAATAGCTTGATCCCCGAAAATCAAGATTTACCCTCGGGAGTGATGCGTATTGCGGCTGCGGTTGAGTACGACGGTAGTGGTTTTTGTGGTTGGCAACGCCAAACCCACTGCGTCGGTGTCCAGCAAGTGGTGGAGGCAGCGCTATCATATGTCGCTGCAGAACCGGTCACCGCGGCCTGCGCGGGCCGCACAGATAGTGGCGTTCACGCCACCCATCAGATCATTCATTTTGATACCCGCGCCGAACGCAGTCCCCGCAATTGGATTTTAGGGGCGAATAGCCAGTTGCCCCACAGCGTGCGGCTGCATTGGGCGCAGCCGGTTAGTGCACAGTTTCACGCTCGTTTCAGCGCCATTTCTCGCACCTATCGCTACCTGATCAGTAACCAGACGCACCGCCCCGCACTGGGTCACAATGGACTGACCTGGGCAAAACATCCGTTAAATATTGGGCTGATGCAGGCAGCGATTAAACCCTTGTTAGGGGAGCACGATTTTTCGGCGTTTCGCGGCGCGGGTTGTCAATCCTTGAGCGCGTTTCGCAACGTACAGCAGGTAGACATCGCGCAGCGTGGTAATCTGGTGGTTGTGCAAATCACTGCCAACGCCTTTTTACTACATATGGTACGCAATATCGTTGGTGCCTTAATGGTGGTCGGGCGGGGGGAGCGCCCCCCACAATGGATTGCCGAATTGTTGGTCGGTCGCGATCGCACCCGAAGTGCCGCCACCGCGCCCCCCAATGGGTTATACCTGGTGGCAGTTGGCTATCCGCCACAATTCGCTATTGCGAAACCGTCCCCGGACTCCGAGGCGCCGGGAAATCTGTTCGGTTAGCCGGTAGCGTTAGGTGCCGTTCTGTTTTTTTGCTAGAATTTAGCCCACCACGGGGGGCGTTGTATCAATAGCAAAGTTGCGGCCAGCTCGGTTGCGAGAACGAGAATTAAAATATGCGGGATAACCAGCGTTGCAGATGCTCTGGCCGCCGTGGGCGTCGGTGCTGACGCAATCGGGCTAGTGTTTTACCCTGGCAGTCCGCGCGCGATTGACCCAGGCTTGGCAGCAGATATTATCGCGGCAGTAGGGCCTTTTGTGACAACGGTGGGGCTGTTCGTCAATGCGGATGCAGCACAGGTAACCGAAACATTGGAGCGGTGTCCCCTGCAGGTATTGCAATTTCACGGTGATGAAGACCCCGAATACTGTGATCAATTTGGGCGCACCTATGTTAAGGCGGTGCGTATGGCCGATGAACTGGACCCGGTAGTAGAAATGGGTCGTTTTGCCGCGGCGAGTGGGTTTGTGTTTGACGCCTGGCAACCCGATCAATACGGGGGCACCGGGCAAATATTTGACTGGCAGCGCCTGCACCAGATCAAGACCGGTGCGGTAGTAGTGGCTGGTGGGTTGGAACCCGGCAATGTCGCATCGGCGGTACGCACCCTGCGGCCCTATGCCGTGGATGTGAGCAGCGGTGTCGAGACGGCACCGGGGCGCAAGAGCGTGAAATTGATGGCGGAATTTATTGCGGCAGTGAAGTCTGCTGATGAACAGCGCCGCTAATCGGTGCAGCATCTGACGCAGGTACCCACGCCGCATGGTAATTATATGATTGACAGCATCGGGAATTATTGATGAGCTGGTTAAGTAAAATTCGGCCGACAGGGCTGGCGACACAGAGAAAAGATCGCACCAAAAGCGTACCCGAAGGTTTGTGGACCAAATGTCCGCGGTGTAGTGCGCCACTGTACCGACCGGAACTGGAGAGGAATCTCGACGTGTGCCCAAAATGTGACCACCATATACGGATTGGCGCGAGACGCAGACTGGACATATTTTTGGATGCGGAACATCGCCAGGAAATAGGTGCCGACATTGTCGCTGTTGACCGCCTGAAGTTTCGCGACACCAAAAAGTATAAAGATCGGCTATCTGCCGCACAAAAACTAACTGGTGAAAAGGACGCCCTCGTGGCTATCAGCGGGCAATTAAAAACCATGCCTGTGGTGGCGACCGCATTTGAATTTGCCTTTCACGGCGGTTCCATGGGTTACGCGGTCGGTGAAAAATTTACGCAGGCCGCTAAACATTGCCTGGAGCAACGCATACCTTTGGTGTGTTTTGCGGCGACCGGCGGAGCGCGTATGCAGGAGGCGCTGGTGTCGTTGATGCAAATGGCCAAAACCAGCGCCATTCTCGAGCGTCTCAGGCAGGAAGGTATTCCCTACATATCGATAATGACCGATCCGGTATACGGTGGCGTGTCAGCGAGTCTCGCCATGCTGGGGGATATTAATATTGCCGAGCCAGGTGCACGCGCCGGATTTGCCGGGCCCAATATTATTGAGCAAACGATTCGACAGAAGTTGCCAAAAGGATTTCAGCGCAGTGAGTTTTTACTCGAACATGGCGCGATTGATATGATCGTTTCCAGGGATAAACTGCGCAACACTGTCGCAAGTTTGCTAAGTAAGTTTACCCACCATCCCGAACCGGAATCCGGTGATCGCGAATCTGACTCCCGCGACAGTGACAGCGCTCCCACTTGATGGCTGGCTGCATCTACTGGAGCAGCGACATCCAACGGAAATTGACCTCGGTCTGGACCGGGTCGGTGAGGTTGCCGCCCGCTTAAGCCTCACTAGTCCTGCGCGCCAGACTATTGTAGTTGCCGGCACCAACGGCAAGGGTTCCTGTGTAGCGGTTATGGACCATCTGTTGCGCCAGATGGGCAAGACTGTGGGTTGTTACACTTCTCCTCACCTGTTGCGCTACAACGAACGCATTACGGTTTGTGGCGTAGCGGTTACCGATGCGCAGTTGTGTGCTGCGTTTGCGCGGATTGAGCGGGCTCGTGGCCATATCAGTCTTACCTATTTCGAATTTGCGACCCTCGCGGCACTGTGTGTGATGGCGGCGGCGGACCTGGATGTTGCATTGCTGGAAGTAGGTTTGGGTGGGCGTCTGGATGCGGTAAATATTATTGATGGCGACGCGGCTATTGTGACGTCGATTGACCTGGATCATCAGCAATGGCTAGGCAATACTCGAACCGCAATAGGACTGGAAAAAGTCGCGGTCGCGCGCCCGGGACGCCCGCTGATATGTGGTGACGCCGACCCGCCGCAGGCTTTATGCGATTATCTGGCGGACTGGGATGAGTCGGCATATTACCTGGGCCAGAACGGCTTCAGCCTGAATTCCGAAAACCATACGTTGGCCTTGCACTGCCGAACACCGCAGGGTGAGAGTGTGGATTATCCGATGCTGCCCGCCACGCAGATACCCCTGCCCAGTATTGCCTGTGCGGTGCAGGCCCTCATAGCCCTGGGACACAGGCCTGCCGAGGCACAACTCAGCAGCGCATTGGCAGACGTACGGATTCCGGGCCGCATGCAGTGGCTCACCACAACTGGCTCCGGGGTGGTGCTCGATGTCGCGCATAATCCGGCGGCCACAACCCTATTGGCCCGGCAGTTAACGTCACTAAAACGCGGGCGTGTAGTGGCGTTATTTGCAGTTATGGCAGACAAGGATTTCGCCGCAATGATGGCGTCGCTGGCATCGCTGGTGGACCACTGGGTGCTGTGTGGGTTGCCGGATGTAACGCGCGCGGCAAGCCCTGCCCAATTGGTTGCTGCAGGCAACGCGCTGCGGTTGGACACTGAATGCCATGCGGACGTGCGAACGGGTTATACTGCCGCTCTGAACGACATGGGCGGTGAGGATATTCTCGTGGTTTTTGGCTCGTTTTATACAGTGTCGGCGGTGTTACAGCTACATCGGGAGCAGGAGGGCGCGGGTGAGTAGCAGGCTTGTGCAACGGTTGGTCGGCATTGTGGTACTGGCGGCGTTGGTGGTGATCTTCCTGCCCATGGTGCTCAATCTGGACGGCACCTATCGGGTCGACACGCGCAGCAAAATTCCTGCGAAACCGGTACTTGAACCTGTCCAGATCGCAGAACCGGTGCGGGTGGAGGGCGTGCAAACACCCAAGTCGGACGAGCACATATTCCAGGTCCCTGACGACGCGAGTGTGACGCAAAACCCCATTGACGAAGTCCCTGAAGAGCCTGCTTTGAACGACGCTGGTATTCCCGTTGCGTGGATTTTGCAGATCGGTAGTTTCAAGGAAAAAGATAAAGCGGACACACTCACGCAGCAACTTTTAGCGGATGGTTATAAGGCGTACAGCAGGCTCGGAACTAGCGCCGAGGGCAGTGTGTATCGCGTGTATGTGGGGCCCAATATTTTGAAAGAAAAATTGCTGGCGGATATGCAGGCGATAGAGCAGCATCATCAGATTAAACCGCTGTTGCGGCGCTTTGAACCTTGATTCAATCGTCGGATCGTGTGCACGGCCGAAACTGGCATCTGCGCTTAGGGTAAATACATGAACTGGGCAGATTGGGCAATAATTTCTATCGTTGCGGTATCGGTATTGATTGGCGTAATGCGCGGGTTTGTGCGCGAGGCGATTTCGATGCTGACCTGGGGCGCGGCATTTGTCGCGGCAATGTTGTTTCACGGAATGTTGGCGCCACGCCTGGAGTCGTTAATTACCACCCCTTCCCTGCGTTATGCGGCGTCCTGGGTGTTGGTGTTCGTCGCGGTACTGCTACTCGGCGCGCTGATAAATTTCGTGGTGGGTCAGCTGGTTAAGGCGACGGGCTTAACTGGCACCGACCGCCTGTTGGGCGTGCTGTTTGGCGCTACACGTGGACTGATTGTTGTGATGGCGTTGTTGGTTCTGATGCCGGAAATAGTGCCGGTGCACCAGGATGCCTGGTGGCGCGATTCGTTGTTAATTGCATATTTTTTAAATTTTGAAGATTGGGCCAGGGATACCGCGGCGGGCATTTTCGGTGCCGTAAAACAGTTGTTATAGGGGTGTGCAAGATATGTGTGGAGTGGTTGGGATTGTTGCTAAGAGTAATGTAAATGTAAAACTCTACGACGCGCTGACCATGTTGCAGCACCGTGGTCAGGACGCGGCGGGCATCATGACTTATCACGATGGTCAGTTGAATCAGCGCAAAGATGTTGGCCTGGTGCGCGATGTGTTTAAACCTCGCCACATGGAACAATTGCGGGGTAATGTGGGTATTGGCCATGTGCGTTATCCCACTGCCGGTAGCTCGGGGCCATCTCTTGCGCAACCATTTTATGTGAACTCTCCCTACGGTATTTGTATCGCCCACAATGGCAATCTGACTAACTCACGAGAACTTCTGGAACACGTATTCAATACGGATTTGCGGCACGTCAATACAGATTCTGATTCGGAAATATTGCTTAACGTTTTCGCTCACGAGTTGCAACTGCAGCACAAGTTGCAACCGGAACCGGAGGATGTTTTTGCGGCGGTGGAACGTGTTCACGGCCGTTGTCGTGGCGCCTACGCAGTGGTCGGCATGATTGCAAATTACGGTTTATTTGCATTTCGTGATCCCCACGGCATCAGACCGCTGATTTTCGGTTGGCGCGAAACTACCCGTGGGCGCGAATATATGGTCGCCTCGGAAAGCGTCGCCCTGGATGTGCTGGGGTTTACCATCGAACGCGACGTGGCACCGGGTGAGGCAATATTTATCGATGTGAATGGCAAACTCCACGCGCGTCAATGTGCAGCCAATCCGGAATTGGTGCCCTGTATTTTTGAGCAGGTGTATTTTGCTCGGCCCGATTCCCTGCTGGACAATATTTCCGTGTACAAGGCGCGGCTGAGAATGGGGGAAAGACTCGCGGAAAAAATATTGCGCACACGCCCCGATCACGACATCGACGTGGTAATTCCGGTGCCGGATACCAGTCGCGTGTCCGCCCAGGCGATGGCCGAAACCCTCGGCGTGAAGTTTCGCGAGGGATTGATGAAAAACCGCTATATTGGCCGCACATTTATTATGCCCGGCCAAACGGAGCGAAAGAAATCCGTGCGCCAGAAATTGAATCCCGTCAAGCTGGAGTTTCAGGACAAGAATGTGCTATTGGTGGACGACTCTATTGTACGCGGCACCACCTGCCGGGAAATTATTCAAATGGCCCGGGATGCCGGCGCGCGCAGGGTATATATGGCGTCGGCCGCACCGCCAGTGCAATATCCTAACGTCTATGGGATCGATATGCCCTGCGCACAGGAGCTGGTGGCACACAACAGAACTGTACAGGAAGTCGCGGAACTAATAGGTGCCGATTGGCTGGTCTATCAGGATATTGAAGATCTGATTGCCAGCGCCCAGGAAGGCAACGCACAAATTAAACGTTTTGAGTGTTCGGTGTTTACCGGACAATACGTTACGCAGGATGTGAGCGCAGACTATCTACAACGTCTCGAAACGGAACGTAACGATGGTGCCAAAATGCGTAAGCATGGCAAACCGGGCGTGCAGGAAGGTGAGGCGATCGGGCTGCATAACTCATCCCATGGAGTTAACTGATGGCCACTAACAAAACAGCCTCCGACGAGCATCCGCTAGCGCACGCTGCACTGGATACATTGGCCATTCGTACCGGCTACCAGCGCACCGCGGAAGGCGAACACAGCGAAGCTATTTTTGCGACCTCCAGTTATGTATTTGCCAACGCCGCGGAAGCGGCGGCGCGGTTTACGGGAGAGGCACCTGGTAACGTCTATTCGCGCTATACCAATCCCACCGTGCGGGCCTTCGAGGAACGTATTGCGGCGCTCGAAGGTGCCGAACAGGGCGTTGCCACTTCATCGGGTATGGCCGCTATTCTCAGCACCTGGATGGCACTCCTCAAGGCGGGTGACCATATAGTGTGTTCGCGCAGTGTATTTGGCACCACCACCGTCCTGCTTAACAAATTTATGCGTAAATTCGGCGTCGAAAGCACGGCGGTGTCGTTGACCGATTTAAACGCGTGGCGCGCTGCGTTGCGTCCCGAGACTAAATTATTATTCGTGGAAACTCCATCCAATCCGCTGTGTGAGGTTGCGGATCTGGCTGCGCTCGCGGAAATCGCCCACCAGCACGGTGCGCTACTTGTGGTGGATAACTGTTTCTGTACACCGGCGCTGCAACGGCCGTTGGAGTGGGGCGCGGATATTGTGGTGCATTCCGCCACCAAATATCTCGACGGGCAAGGGCGTTGCATGGGCGGCGCGGTCGTGGGGCGACGGGAATTGATGGATGAAGTGCTGGGTTTTCTGCGCTCGGCCGGTCCCACCATGAGCCCGTTTAACGCCTGGGTATTTCTTAAAGGCCTGGAGACATTGCGCCTGCGCATGGACGCGCACGCTGCAAATGCGTTGCAGGTAGCACGCTGGCTAGCCGCACACCCGGCGGTGGAGCAGGTGTATTACGCTGGGCTGGAAAGCCATCCCGGTCACCCATTGGCGACCCGCCAGCAGAGCGCTTTTGGCGGGGTCCTGTCGTTTCGCGTAAAGGGTGGGCGAGAGCAGGCCTGGAGCTTGATTGATAATACGCGCATGTTGTCGCTAACCGCTAATCTTGGTGATACCAAAACCACTATTGTGCATCCCGCGACCACTACCCACGGGCGTCTGTCAGTAGAGGAGAAAGCCGAGGCGGGTATCACTGAAAACCTGGTGAGAGTCGCCGTGGGCCTCGAAGCCGTTGCAGACATTATTGCCGATCTGGATCGGGGCCTGGCTGCGCTGTGACTGTTCGTCACCGCTCGGAGGACAGCATCAATTGTATGCGTCCATATGGCACAACGACGGGCAGATAGTGGGTAGTAAAGCATGAGTAGCGTACAAAAAGCCGCGGAAAACGTTATTGCCAGTGTTGGCTCCATTGTGGTCGGCAAGAACCACCAGATTCGTCTCGCCCTGGCCTGTTTACTGGCCCGTGGTCATTTACTGATTGAAGATTTACCGGGCATGGGCAAAACCACCCTCGCCCAGGCGCTGGCCGGGGCCCTGGGTCTGAACTATAGCCGTATTCAATTTACCAGCGACCTGCTGCCCGCCGATATCGTCGGTGTATCCGTCTACGATCGCAACACTGGTGCATTCGAGTTTCACCCTGGCCCGGTGTTTAGCAATCTGGTACTGGCCGATGAAATTAATCGCACGACACCCAAAACCCAGAGCGCGTTACTGGAGGCGATGGCCGAGGGGCAGGTTAGTATCGAGGGTGAGACGCGACCTCTGCCCACACCATTCTTTGTGATTGCGACGCAGAATCCCAACACTCAGTTTGGTACTTTTCCGCTGCCGGAGTCACAACTCGATCGATTTTTGATGTGCATTGAGCTGGGTTATCCCGATCCGGCGGTCGAACGCCAGTTGCTGAGTGGCGCTGATCCGCGTTTGCGCCTCGCGCAATTGCAGCCCAGCATTACCTCTGAGCAGTTACTCGAAATGCAGGCGCTGGTGGGCGCGGTGAAAGTCAGCGAAAGCCTGATCGATTACGTGCAGCGACTGGTTGCGTACACCCGTGGCGAAGAGGGGTTTGAATTTGGTTTGTCGCCCCGCGCTGCTATGGCTGTAGTACAGAGCGCACGGGCATGGAGTCTGATTCAAGGTCGACAATATGTGATACCTGAAGATATTCAGGCGGTATTTATACCGGTAGCAGCGCATCGCCTGTTAACTCGCGACCGCAGCGGTGATCGAGTGGGCACTTCGTTACTGGAACGTGGCCTGAATAGCGTGGATATTCTCTAGCGGCAGCCAACGGTGATCACACTTCGCGGTGGCATAAAAAACTATTTCCAACAACGTTTCGCGCGCTGGATTGATCGCCGCTTACCGCCCGCTAAATCCATTCAGCTCGACAGTCGCAAACTTTTTATTTTCCCATCCCGTGCGGGCCTCTATTTTACCGGGGTAGTGGTGGTGGTATGGCTGGTTGCCACCAATTACGAAAATAATGTGATATTTGGTTTTGCGTTTTTGATGATTGCGCTATTTGTGGTAGCGATTCACCACAGTTTTTTTAATTTATCCGGGGTGGCGGTTACCGGCGTGCGTAGCCATCCGGTCTTCGCCGGTCAGCCCATGGAGTTCGAAATAGAGTTGCAGCAACGCGGGCACCGTTACCGCGATAGCATACAGTTGCGTTATTCGGGTGGGGATCCAGTGGTCATCGCGTTGCCCGCGACCGAGATGGCGCGTGTACGCCTGGCAGTACCGAGCGCGCGTCGTGGTTGGTTACGGCCCGGTAGATTAACCGTGGAAAGCCAGTACCCATTTGGCCTGTTGCGGGTATGGACGCATCTGAATCTCGATCAACGGGGCCTTGTCTACCCAGCACCTCTGGCCGGGCCGCCGCCCATGGCAACGAATGCAGGGCGGGGCGATGGACCTTTACTGGTGGCCGAAGGCACTGAAGATTTCGTCGGTCTAAAGCGCTACAAGGTAGGGGAATCCCTGCGCCATGTGGCCTGGAAACATTACGCGCGGGAGCAGGGCATGATGAGCAAACATTATGCGGATCCCGTCGACGATGAAATCTGGCTCGACTGGGCGGCCTTTACGGGTCTCGATCAGGAGCGGCGCCTGTCTCGCCTGTGCGACTGGTTACTGACTGTGAGTAACACGACCAGCCCGTATGGGCTGCGTCTGCCGGGTGTTGAAATTTTACCAGCGACTGGCAAGGCGCATCGCGATCAGCTGCTCAGAGAGCTGGCGCTGTTTGGCGTTGCGGCCGACGAGGGGCGCTCCTGATGTTGCCGCCCTGGCAAATTCCGCGCACCGGTTTATTGTGGTTATTGCTTGCGGTTGTAGTGGTGGTCGCCATGCACGCCGAACATCTACCAATGTGGATCAGTGCCGCCGCTGGCATTGCGGTGATCTGGCATATTCAGGTCTACCGAGGCGTCTGGCGATATCCGGGCAAGTGGGCAAAATTCCTGCTGCTACTGTTGTGCGCTGCCGGGTTGCTGGTGGAGTACCGCAGCCTGTTGGGACTGGAACCCATGGTGGCGCTATTGCTGAGCGGGTTTATTTTAAAATTACTCGAGATGCATCACCGTCGCGACGGCTTGATTGTGGTGTATCTGGCGTACTTTGCAGGCATCGCACAAGCCCTCTTTTATCAGACCATCGGCACGGCCCTGATGATATTGCTATCGCTGATGGTAACCACCAGCGCCCTGGTCGGTTTAAATCAGTCGCAGGAAGGTCAGCGTTGGTTCAAGCCCGTGCGTATCGGCGGGCTTGCGCTTTTGCAGGCCATCCCATTGATGGTTGTTTTGTTTATGGTTATGCCACGCCTTGGTTCACTGTGGGCCGTGCCCATGCAAAAGCACGGCGGCGTGACAGGGATGAGTGATCGCATGTCCCCGGGTGATCTGGCGCGCCTGGGGCAGTCCGCCGAACTGGCATTCCGGGTGGGATTCACGGGAGTTATTCCGCCCCAGCGGAAACTGTATTGGCGTGGCCTGGTACTGTCCAGATTCGATGGCCGCACCTGGACCCAGTTAGGCCCCTGGGGCTACGACGGCTGGGACTCGCAATGGTACGGCGAACCGAGTTCCAGCTGGGATCGAAATATCGAACGCCTGGGCCGCCCGGTTGCCTACAGCGTGATCCTCGAACCCAGCCACTCTCCGTGGCTATTTGCACTGGGCAGTGCGTTACCCGAATCAGCGGATATCGCGCTGACCAGGGATAACGTGCTGGTGCACCGCACGCCGGTTACCACCAAGATGGGTTATCGGGCGCACTCCTGGTTGCAGTATCGCAATGAGGCCGAGGGACTCTCCCCACGGCGACGCTCCCATGAACTGGCATTGCCTGCGGGATTTAACCCCCAGACGTTAGCACTGGCAACGCAATGGCGGCAGGAGACGGCGTCTGCGGACGAACTGATCCAGCGTTTACTGGGTTGGTACAACCAGGCCTTCACCTATACGCTGCGCCCGCCTGCACTCGGTGAGCACACCGTGGATGAATTTTTATTTCAGACTAAACGCGGATTCTGCGAACATTTTGCCAGTAGTTTTGTATTTTTTATGCGTGCCGCAGGCATACCCGCACGGGTGGTAGCAGGTTATCAGGGCGGCGAGCGTCACCCCACGGACAATTATCTGACGGTGCGCCAGTACGATGCGCACGCCTGGGCGGAAGTGTGGCTCGCCGGTCGCGGGTGGGTGGAAGTTGACCCCACTGCGGCGGTCGCCCCGCAGCGTATAGAACAAAGTTTTTCCGAATTATTTGGTGCCGAAGAAGATTTTCTGGAAGATCAGCTGTTTGCACTGGCGCGTTACCGACATATTGGCTGGATCAACGGCCTGCGTCTGCAACTCGACGCTCTCGATTACGCCTGGGCAACGCGGGTGCTGGGTTATCAGCATATCCAGAACGATGTGCTGACTGATCTGTTGGGTGAAATTAACCCATTGCGCCTGGGGCTGTTTCTGTTGCTCGGAGCGGCGCTGGCGCTGGCGCCCCTCGGTCTGCTGTATCTGTGGTCGTCCCGTCGTCGCCGACGGGACGAGCTGGACGAATTATTTATGGCGTTTTGCCGCAAACTGGAACGCCTGGGATTACCCAGGCAGATCGGGGAAGGGCCACGTACCTATGCCGCCAGGGTGGCCCAGCAACGTCCAGACTGGGCGCAGGCAGTAACCCGTGTCAGCCGTTACTTCGAGGCGCAACGCTACGGTGATACGCGCTTGCATATGCCCAGGCTGCGACGTGCCATACAGGACTTTCACCCCTGAATTAGCACGCTGATCGGGCTCGTTGTGCTCTATAATTTCGCTGGGAAAGAGCTTCGGCCGGGGATGTGTATCTTTATCCGAATTGAAATCCAGAAACGGTGGCACCCATCACCCGATCTCTGAAAATATGCTGGCCCGGGTCGTTGCCCGCGGCACCCGCGATCACCATCAATGGCAATAAATGTTCTTCGCGGGGATGGGACTGGGCAGCCATGGGTGCGGCGCGCCAGTGACATAGCTGGTGATTACGCTCCGTGGGTGCCAATAAACAAGCCTCGGTGAGCCAGGTGTCGAAGGTGTCGGACTCGCGAATACAGGGGTTGCCGCTCTTGAATCCGGCCATGTTGTGGTAGCTTTGCCCGCTGCCGATAATCACCACATTTTCATCCCGCAGGGTTTGTAGCGCAGCGCCGATGGCAATGTGCCTGGCAGGATCGAGGTCAGCGCACAGGGACAATTGCACCGTTGGAATATTTGCCTCGGGATCAATGAGTTTAAACGGTACAAACACGCCGTGATCGAAACCCCGTTGATTATCTTCTGCGCAGGGAATTTGCGCGGCGCGCAGCAGGTCGAGAATACGCCGCGCCAGTGTGGGGTCACCCGGAGCAGGCCAGGTTAACTCGTAGGTGTGGGGCGGAAAACCGTAGTAGTCGAACAGCAACGGAGGCGCAGCGCCACTATTTACGGTGACTTTGTCTGCTTCCCAGTGAGCGGAAATTACCACAATCGCAGCGGGTTTTACGTCCCAGGATTGGTGCAGGTTACGCAACCAGTCAGCAGTCTTGTGCCAGGTATCAGCCGGTTCCCATTCCATGAAAAAACAGGGGCCACCACCGTGGGGAATATAAAAGGTTGGCGTGCGCATTAAGTATCCTTGTGTACACAGCGATATAGACGAACAGCACTATACGAACTCGCCCCGGGCGATGCAATTCCCGCAGCGGGGTTAACTGTACCGCGTCTACGCGGGGTGCCGAGATGACCAGCAGGGTTTATACTGGCAATCACAGATTGCACTTTAAAACTAATTACTTAAGCACGAGGAGTTGCTCATGGGTCTAACGACGATGGTGACGGCGGATCAGGCCTTGCCTGGCCGGTCAGTCAGTGTGCCGGTGCCGGAAAAGCACTTTGTTAATGGCAATCCTCTATGCGGACCATTCCCGGAAAATTTACACCGTGCGGTATTTGGTCTGGGTTGTTTCTGGGGTGCCGAACGTCGTTTTTGGCAACAGCCAGGTGTGTATAGCAGCGCCGCAGGTTATGCCGGTGGCTACACGCCTAATCCCACGTACGAGGAAGTGTGCAGTGGTCTTACCGGCCATACGGAGGTGGTTCTGGTGGTGTTTGACCCAGGGCAGACAAGCTACGCGGCGTTGCTGAAGGTTTTCTGGGAGTCCCACGAGCCGACTCAGGGTATGCGCCAGGGGGGAGATCGCGGCACGCAATACCGCTCGGCAATTTATTGTTACGGTGCGGATCAATTGCAGGCTGCACTGGCTGCACGGGAAGCGTACCAGAAGGAATTGACCAGGGCGGGGTTTGGACAAATAACAACGGAGATACGTGACGCGCCGACGTTTTACTACGCCGAACATTATCACCAGCAATATCTCGCCAAAAATCCTTATGGATACTGCGGGCTGGGAGGTACTGGCGTGCAGTGTTCCACTACGATTGCCGTGTGACGGATCGAACTCGAGGCCGGGCATTACTGCTCTACGACAGGGAGTGCCCGCTGTGCGAATTATATTGTCGTCGAGTGCGGGTGAATGCCGCGACCGGTGGCTTGCTGTTAGTTGACGCTCGCACACCGAGCGAATTACTGGCGCAGGTTACCGCGGCTGGTCTGGATATCGACCAGGGTATGGTGCTTAAACTCGACGATCAGCTTTACTACGGCGCGGACGCGATTGCCGCGCTGGCATTGATGAGCTCGCGTTTGGGATTTTTTAATCGCATTAATTACTGGATATTCCGCTCGCGAGCAGTATCCCGATGCCTCTATCCGGTGCTGCGGTCGATGCGCAACCTGGTGCTAAAAATTTTACACAAACATAGGATTAATAATCTGGGTAAGGCTAATAATGATCGTTTTTGATGAGCGGTATAGCTCTTGAGTCGGTTGTTTGTAGTGCCGGGTAAGCGGGCGCGCTAGTGGAACACAGCGGCCAGATTTTACTCGCGCTGGGAGGCATTTTTATGCTGAGCCTGGTGACCGACCTAATTGGCAGACGAACGTTTCTACCGCGGGTGACTTTACTATTGATCGTCGGTATGGCCGTTGGTCCGCACGCTTTTAACTTGATCCCCAATGTATTGCTGAAGCATTTCGATCTAGTGGCCGACGTGGCATTGTTGATGATCGGGTTTTTGCTGGGTGGCAAATTGACACGCGGGGCGCTACGGGAGAACGGGACCGCTGTATTCTGGGTGTCGCTTTGCGCCGCGCTAGGCGCGGCGCTGTTGGTAAGCCTGGCATTGTGGGTAATGGGCATGGCACCGGGTGTCGCCCTGTTGCTGGGTTGTATTGCCGCCGCTACTGATCCCATGGCAACGGTGGATACAGCTATGGAGATAGAGTGCCGGGGACCATTTACGAAATTGTTGTTGTCCATAGTGGCGCTGGATGACGCCTGGGCGTTAATGCTTTTTAGCGTCGGGCTGACGCTGGTTGCGACGCTACACGGTAGTGAGACATCGGAAATTTTATTATGGGAGGCGGGCGCCGATATTTTTGGCGCGCTACTACTTGGCATTATTATCGGTTTGCCAGGCGCCTGGCTGACAGGGCGCATTCGCAAAGGTCAGCCGATGTTAACCGAAGCACTGGCGCTGGTATTTATTTGTGGCGGACTGGCGCTATGGTTCGACCTGTCTTTTCTTTTGGCGGCCATGGCGATGGGCATGACCGTGACCAATTTTGCCAAACATCACGATTATCCGTTTCACGCGATTGAGGATATTGAATGGCCATTTCTGGTAATTTTTTTTATTCTCGCGGGGGCAAGCTTTGAATTCGCTGCGGTATTGACGTTGGGTGGAATTAGTATTGTGTATATCGTTGCACGTAGTTTTGGTAAATGGTGGGGCGGCTGGCTAGGAGCGCACGCAGCGCACACAGACAGCGTTACCCGTCGCTGGATTGGAGCGGCCCTCTTACCTCAGGCGGGAGCGGCGATGGGTATGGCGTTGGTGGCCGCCAGTGCATTGCCAGAATATTCCACCTTAGTGATGACGGTGGTAATCAGCACTAGCGTCTTATTTGAGCTGGCGGGACCGATTGTGACACGCATCGCGCTGCAAAAAGCGGATTGCGATTGACCCATGGTGGAGTGGTGAACAGGATACAGTCGTTGATTTGCGATTGGCCACCGCAAATTTAACTAAAAACGAAATTTAATCGAGGCAAAAATTCTGCTCCGATCACCGTGCTCCCCTTCCTGGAAAACGGAACGGGTAAATGGTTGAGCGATTTCCAGCGAACCGCTAATATGTTTTGCCGAAGCAGTAATACCAAGTCCGCCGGATGCCGCCGAATCGTTTTCGTGCGTAGCGATATTCCACAACCGCCCGATATCATAATAGCTGTACACCCAGGCTTTGGTGCCCGGCAAGAACGTTTGTTCGAGCTGGTACTTGAGTTCGGCGCGCCCCGCAACGCCGTGGTCGCCAATCAACTCTGCGGGGTCGTAGGCGCCACCCATGGATTTACCACCAAACGCGAATCGTTGTGATGGTGGCAGACTACGGGAGGCGTATTGACCATTTATTTTCAACAGTAGTGACCATTTGGCGGTCAAGGTTTTACGATGGCTTGCCGCGAGTTCCAGGACGGTAAATTTTTCGTGGCCCACGGAAACCTCACCGTCGGCGGTGTTTAGCAGCGTTCTGTTTAAGCCGGATAAGCCCTGGGTAATATCCATGCTATAGCGGCTGTAAGTGTTGCCCGGATCTAGCAGTACGTAATCGAGCCCCAAAATCAGGCTGTATATTTCGTCATAGGTTAACTGGCTGCCAGCCACTTCGGCTTTGGAGCGATAATGATTAAGTTTTCCATCGAGGTACAAAGATTGTCTGCTGGTACGTAACAGCGGGTACGCAAGGCCTGCGCTGTTACTGGTATTGCGTACTTCGATATTCAATGGTGACAGAAATGCGCCGGGTTCCGCTTCGGTATAGGAACTGTCTACGTTGAGCCTAAGTCCACGTGCGCCAAGCGGCCAGCTGGTGTTGAGTGCGTAATACCCCAGCTCATTATCGTTAATGGTTTCCAGAATTTTTAATTTGATGCTTTCAAACAAACCCAGCGCGGAAAAACTACTTAGGGTTGCTAGCCCCTGATTCTCGCCCAGAATTTTGCTGCCCCGGTTGTCGAATTCCAGGTCGCCGCTCCAGTGTGTTTGACGCACATCAACCACCAGTTCGAATTTGTCGGCGGAGCCTGCGATACGCTGTATGCGGGTATATGCGGCAATGCCAGGCAGGTCATTAAGTAATAGTCTGGCGGTTTCCAGTGCATCGCTATCTATCGGTTGGTCCAGGGTAAGGGTGTTCAGAAAAGATTCGAGATAACGCCGGTCCCCGTGTACTTCACCGGTTACCCGCACCCGATTGATCACGCCTTCAATCACGTCGACAAACGCGATGCCGTTGCGAATTTTCTGAGCGGGTAGTATGGCGCGGGCCGCCGTATAACCACCTTGGTGATAATGGGCGGTTATCTGTTCTGCAACCGTGCGCAGCGCTTCAATGTCTATAGGGTGCCCGAGCTGCTGTTCATACAGAGGCAGGAATTCGATGGGATCGAACAGGCTAAGGCCGCGAATTGCCACGCCAGCTAAACGTACACTTTTTGAATCAGGTCTGATGTCAGTCGGTGTCTCCACCGGGTCTGACTCGTTATCGTCGTTGATTAACGACCCAAAGCGCTTTTCAATTTGCGTTTCATCAAGCGCGGTGTCAATTTCTGCGGCGCGCGCGGCGGTGGCTCCAAGGGTGATCGAGAGCAGGCCGGCGAAGGCGAAAAGCGTTGGTTTCAATGGCATTAATTGGGTACTATGCGACGATTAATGTTATTTGGAATACTTGGTCAATTGTAACAATAGTTACATACCCTTGACCAATTGGGATGGCGTTGTCAATTTAACGGTGGGCGCCAGGCGTAGACCCGAAGTCGAAAGGACAGATTATGCTGAAAAAACTACTATTCCTTGTGGGACTCCTTGGGCTTCTGGTTGGGTTCAGTTCGACTCAGGCGGCAGATGCACGACTGGAAAATCAGTGGCTGGTAGCGGAATCAAACGGCGTGGTGTCCTACAAAACGGCCGGCATGGCCCAGTGGAGTACGGTTAACAACGGTGTAGTGTTTATGGCACCCTTCCACCTGAAGACTGCCGAACACTCCCACGCATTGCTGCAACACCGTAATGACAGTACCAGAGTGGGGCCAAATTCGTTGATAGAATTTGTAGCTGAAGAAATACAGCCCGCCGGGCTGTTCACACGGATAGTGCAAACCCTGGGCAATGTCTTGTTTAAAATTGAAAGTGGTCAATCCCGTAAGGTGCAGGTGGAAACGCCTTACCTGGTGTCGGTGGTAAAAGGTACTACCTTTTCCGTGCAGGTCACCGAGAACTGGGCAGTGATTAATCTCGTGGAAGGGTTGCTCGAAGTCTCAGCCGTGGGCGTTGCGGATCAGGTGCTTCTCAAGACCGGCCAGCTGGCGTTGATCGCGGCAGGAGCGAAACGTATAACCGTAATTGATCCCGCTGCGGACGCCGCTGAAGGGGACGGTGACGGTGGAGCAGGTGCGGTAACAACGCCGTCGCCGGCTGCCGCAGTAACATCGGTGGTGGGCGCCGCGGTTGATGCGGTCGTGGCAGGACCGGAGGTGCCGGAATTAATTCCGGAGGAAGTTGTAATTATCCCTCCATTAACCGACGATCCGGTGGTAATAGTGGAAGACCCGCCAATAATAGAAGATCCGCCGATAATCGATGACCCACCCGAAGATCCCCCATCGGGCTGTGATAGCTCAGGCCCAGGTAATTCCGGATGCGCTCCGGGACAAAATAAGTAGGCTGTTGTTAGAGCGCTGTGGGGTGACGCTTGGGTGAAATCACAATTGAGAAAGCATCGTTTGCCAGGAAATGGCTAGCGGCGCTTTCGGGCTTCGCGCTTACGCTCATTCTGTATTTATCAGGTGCGCTACAGAATCTCGATAACTCGATTACCGCTCTCAATTTTAAATTATCCCGCCACGTTGTTGATGCTGGCGTGGTGTTGGTGGAAATTGATTCGTACAGTATCAAACAGTTGGAATTATGGCCCTGGCCCCGTAGTTATCACGCGCGTGTTCTGAAAAAATTAAGAGCAGCTGACGCTAATAAAGTCTTTTTCGACGTCGATTTTAGTGCGCCTAGTGAGCCTCGCGAAGACGCCGTGTTGGCCCGTACTCTGACGACGTTTAGTCCGGGACAGGTAATGCTGCCAGCCTTCCTGCAGTACACCAGCAGTCAGGCCAATCGCAAATTGTCGCTGATTGAGCCACTGCCCTTGTTTGCCGATCATGTGACGCCCGTATCGGTTAATCTGAAACCCGATCCGGATGGGCTGGTGCGGCGTATAAAACTGTTTAACCGGTTTGCCGATATCGACTTGTATACCGCACCAGCTTTGTTTCACGGCAGTAATATTTACGATTCCGATACGCTATTACTGGATTTCAGCATTGATCCGGCCTCGTTTTCCCATATTTCCTATGCGGATGTATATTCCGGGAATTTCCCGGACGGTATGTTCGCCGACAAATATGTCATTGTCGGTGCCACAGCCCTTGAGTTGAGCGATCAAATTCCGGTGCCTGTTTACCAGTCCTTGCCTGGACCGGTGGTTCAGGCGCTGGCTTATCAAACGTTGAGCGCTGGAAAATTAAAACACGTTGGAAAGCCTCTCGTAGTACTACTTATTGCAGTGATGCAGCTGTGCATCATGTTCCTGCTGATGAAAATTTCCTGGCGCACTGGCCTGGCGATTGCCGTGTTGGTGACTGTCGGTTGGTTTTTACTTGCGCAGCAGTTCCTGGCGCGAGGCTTTTTACTGGATATCGCGCCACTGATGATTTTTCCCTGGCTTAGCTTTGTATTTATGCAGCTGGCTCGAATTGATCAACAGGCATTGCGGCTTTTTCGTCAACGGATGAGGCTGGTGCGCCAGGAAGCATTAATGGCTACGGTGGTGGAAAACACTGGCGACGGCATTTTAACCCTGGATGAAGCAGGTGTTATAAAATCTATCAACCCCGCCGCTTTGGAAATGTTTGGCTGTACGGGGCAGTCGCGAGTCAATAAATCTATTTCTACTCTTATTCCTAGCCTGATGAATAACGGCATATTCGCGGTGCGCTATGCCAGTGCGGGTTTGTGCGAAGATCAGGGCCGACATTTATCCGACGAATTATTTCCCATCGAATTTTCAGTCAACACTTTGCAGCTTGCCGATCAAAAACTATACACCGTGTTTGTACGCGATGTCACCGAGCGGAAGGCGCGTCAGATGGAGTTAAGTTTTCAGGCGACCCATGATTCTCTTACTGGGTTGTTTAATCGTGCAGCGTTGAAGGGCAGGTTGCAAAAAACGGTTCAGGACTACCAAAAATGTCAACGCCCGGCCGCATTACTGTTTGTTGATCTGGATCGCTTTAAGGAAATTAACGATACCCTGGGTCACGGTGCGGGCGACAAAATTTTGCATGAACTGGGTGAGCGCCTGGCCACATTGCAAAACGACAATGTTTTTGTCGCTCGTATTGGTGGCGATGAATTTGGCGTGCTGCTGACCGGTGCCGATGAGGCTCAGGATGCTGAGCGCATGGTGAAAGCGCTGTTAACGTTGATTGAAAAACCGTTTGTAGCCGAGACCATGTCGCTGCAGGTTCAGGCATCTATCGGGATCGCTCATTTGCCTGAGCATACCCAGATAGATGAAGAGTTGATGATGTTTGCGGATGTGGCCATGTATCAGGCCAAGGTTAATCATCTGGAGTATGTGGTGTACGACGCCAGCGTCGACAGTAATACCCTGCGCAATCTGGCGATCAGTAGTCAACTAAACCTCGCCGTTGACGACGAACAATTTATTCTTTTTTATCAACCCAAGGTGGATATAAATACCAACGAAGTGGTGTGCCTCGAGGCTCTGGTGCGCTGGGTGCATCCAACATTAGGGACTGTTGCGCCAGATGATTTTATCAATGTTGCCGAACGCTCAGGTATGATCAAGCCGTTAACCCTCTACACCTTAAAAACCGCCATGAGTCGCTGTCGGCGCCTACGCGCTCAGGGGCACAATATATCGATGGCGGTGAACTTGTCTGCGTTTTTACTGCAGGATATGAGTCTGGTGGAGGACCTCAAAAGCTTTCTGGCCGAGGATTCGATTGATCCCGCCTGGCTGGAGCTGGAGATTACTGAAAGTGCTATTGTGAATAATCCTGAACGGGCATTCGAAATACTAAAACAAATCCGTGCGCTGGACATCCGTCTTTCGATCGACGATTTTGGCACCGGATATGCCTCTCTATCGTACCTCAAACAGTTGCCTGTGCAAGAGTTAAAGATTGACAAGCTGTTCATCCAGGAGCTGTTGGATAATAAAAGTGATCAAATAATCGTCCGCTCCACCGTGGAGTTGTCCCACAGCCTTGGACTAAAAGTCGTTGCAGAAGGCGTAGAATCCCGTGAAATATATAATTATTTGCGCGACGCAGGCTGTGATATTGCACAGGGTTACTGGATTAGCCCACCACTTCCCTCCGCGAAGCTGGAGGCGTGGCTTGAACAGTGGCAAGCAACAGCTGCGGTAGGTTGACCTTTTTATTCTCGCGTACCCTGCGCAATTTCCCAGGTACTGTTTGCAGTGCTGTTATGGCGTATGTTGGCCAGGCGCAGAGTTCGAAAGCGGGACCGCCGCCAATAATTGCTGTGTGTAGGGCTGTTGGGGATGCGCCCAGAGGGTTTCGGTTTTCTCGCTTTCAATAATTTTGCCGCGGTGCATCACCATCACCCGATCGGCGATGTAGCGCACCACAGACAGATCGTGGGAGATAAACAGCATGGTTAGATTATGGCGCGCCACCAGGTCGAGTAACAGATCGAGAATTTGCGCCTGAATGGTGACGTCCAGAGCCGATACCGGTTCGTCCGCCAGCACAAATTCGGGCCGCGTGGCAATGGCGCGACCGATGGCGATACGCTGGCGCTGCCCACCGGAAAATTCATGGGGATATTTGCGCACGTAGGCGCGGGCCAGGCCGACTTCGTCCATCAAGGTGTGTACCAATTTTTCTACGTTATTGCGATCCGCAAGGCGGTGGAATAACAGGGGTTCGGCGAGGGCATCAAATACAGTCATGCGCGGATTGAGGGATGCGTAGGGGTCCTGAAAAATCATCTGCATGCGTCTTCGCAGCGGCCGCATGGCTTTGGTGCTGAGGCCGCATAACTGCTGCCCCCCAAATGTTACGGACCCGCTGTGTATCGGAATCAACTGTAGTATTGAGCGACCCAGAGTGGATTTGCCGGATCCGGATTCTCCTACCAGCCCAAGAATTTCCCCTTTGTGGAGTGTCAGGGAAACCTTGTCGACCGCGGTTACAAAACGCGCCGCTTTGGTTTCTAGCAAGGGTGTGCTGTAGTCCCGAAAGCGTGTGGTCAGGTCTGTGACTTCAAGTAATGGTGGGGGCCCCGGTGGTGGATCCACCGGATTTTGTTTGGCACCGCTACGAATGGATGCCAGCAGCTTGCGGGTATAAGGGTGTTGGGCGTCCGTAAAGATGGCGTTGGTGGCACCGGTTTCAACAACCTTGCCCTGGTGCATCACCGCGATACGATCGGCGACACCGGCTACTACCGCGAGGTCGTGACTAATCAGGATTACGGCGATATTACGCCGTTGCTGTAGCTCCTTGATCAGGTGCAGTATCTGCGCCTGCACGGTGACATCGAGGGCGGTAGTGGGTTCGTCCGCAATCAGCAGTTTTGGCTCGGCGATTAACGCCATGGCGATCATGACCCGTTGGCGCATACCGCCAGAAAACTCGTGAGGATAACTTTCGAAACGGCGCGATGCGTCCTTGATGCCTACTTCGACGAGGAGGGCGAGCGCCTGTTCGCGGGCCGCGGGTCGATCGAGCTGCCGATGGTAAATCAATGGTTCCATCAACTGCTCGCCAATGGTCAGGAACGGATTCAGGCAGGACATGGGATCCTGAAAAATGATTGCGATGTCGTTGCCGCGAATATGGCGCAGTGCTGGTACAGGGCATTGCAACAAATCCACGCCGTCAAACTGAGCGGTGCCACTTTCGATACGGCCGGGTGGTTCCGGTATCAGGCGCAACAGGCTGTAACAGGCAACCGATTTGCCCGATCCGGACTCGCCGACGATCGCCAACGTCTCGCCCCGATCGACTGCGAAGTTCATATCGTCAACCGCGGTGACTACCCCGTTGCGGGTATGAAAACGCACGGTTAAATGTTGGACGTCGAGTAAACTCATGGCGATTATTCAGTCCTTTGCGGCGCGAGGATCGAGGGCGTCCCGCAGGCCATCCCCTAAAAAGTTCAGTGCAAAGAGGGTAATGGACAGCACCAGTCCCGGAAACAACAGCAGCCACGGATACTCTTCCATGGTTTCTACTCCGGCGGAGATCAGTGACCCCCAGGAACTTTGCGGTGGCTGAATTCCGAGCCCCAGAAAGCTGAGAAAAGCTTCCAGCAGAATCACACCGGGAATGGTCAGCGTGGTGTAAACGATAACCGGCCCCAGCGTGTTTGGAATAAGGTGGCGACGGATGATTAGCCAACGGGACAGGCCCAGGGAAACTGCTGCCTCGATAAATTCCTGCTGGCGTAAGGTTTGCACCTGGCTGCGCACAATACGCGCCATGGTTAACCATTCCACCGCGCCAATGGCAAAAAACAACAACACGATATTTCGTCCGAACACCACCATTAGCAGGATAATAAAAATCATAAACGGCAAGGCGTACATAATATCCACCAGGCGCATCATGGTGGCATCGACGCGCCCACCGGCATAACCGGCGATGGTGCCGTACAAAATACCGATGCCAAGGGCCACACCGGTGGCCACGAAACCGACCATCAGTGAAATGCGACTACCGTACAGAATGCGTGTCAGCAGATCTCTACCCAGGGTGTCGGTGCCCAGCCAATGTTGCATGGACGGTGGCGCCGCACCCAGCGCCAGGTTCTGGGCATCGTAACTGTAGGGCGCGATCCAGGGTGTCAATAATGCGGCGAGGGTCATGGTAATTAGTACACCGAGACCCATAAGGGCAAGGCGATTTTTTTGTAGGCGTCGCCATGCATCCTGCCACAGGGATACGCCGCGCTCTTCGATAGCAGTCGCGGTAGTTACGGTCACCCTTGACCTCCCCGATACTGGTCCCGCAGTCGCGGATTAAGCCAAACTGCCGCGATGTCCGATAGCAAATTAAACAGGATGATCAGGGCGGCAAAAAACACCGTGGTTCCCATAATCATGGTGTAGTCGCGATTAAACGCGGCCTGCACATAGAAACGTCCGAGTCCGGGAATTTGAAATAACGTCTCGACCACAAAAGAACCGCTCAGCAGCCCCGCAAATGCGGGGCCCATAAAGGCCACCACTGGAATCAACCCGCCGCGCAGGCCGTGCTTTAACACCACCACCCATTCCGGCAGGCCTTTGGCCCGCGCGGTGCGGATATAGTCCTGGGACAACACCTCCAGCATGCCGCCGCGGGACAGGCGCGCGATGTAGGCGGTGTACCCCGAGCCGAGCGTCAGGGCCGGTAATATTTTATCGCCGGGGATATTGCCCCACCCCGATACTGGCACCCATTCCAGCCAGATGCCGAACAGCAGCATCAACAGGGGGCCCAGCAAAAACGACGGCATGCAAATACCCACCATGGCCGCCGACATGGGCACGTAATCCTGCGCGGTGTTGGGGCGCAGGGCGGCGGTTACACCGGCGCAGGTGCCGAGCACGATAGCAATCAGCATGGCATACAGAGCCAGTTCCGCTGTGGCGGGCAGCCCCGCTGCGATCATTTCGTTTACCGAGCGGCCGGGGAAGCGAAACGACGGGCCGAAATCTCCCCGTGCCAGATCCCCCAGGTAACGAAGAAATTGCATGGGCATCGGTTCATCGAGGTGGTAACGGGTCTCTAGGGCCTTCAACACTGCTTCCGGGACGGCCTTTTCAGCACTGAAAGGGCCGCCCGGTGCCAAGCGTACCAAAAAGAAAGTAGCGGCTATCACCACCAGTAGCACGGGTATTGCCTGTAATAATCGGTTGCGTATAAAACGCCACATGGTTAATTGTCCGCGCTGAGTGAGATATTTTTATACAGGGCGTAGTCGAGAATATTGCCTGGCATACCAATGACGCTGTCGTGCACCAGGTGAACGCTGGTATAGATGTACACCGGAATAATCGGCATCTCATCGAGCAAAATGGCCTCGGCACGGCGAAAGTAATTGTAGCGACTGCCGCGATCCGCCGCCGTGGGGGCGAGTTGCGTTATCAGCCGGTCGTATTCGGCGTTACCCCAACCGGTGCGGTTGTTGCCGCCTCCGGTAAGCCACAGGTCGAGAAAGGTATTGGGATCCACATAGTCGCCGATCCAGCCGGCGCGAGAAATTTGGAAATTACCCGATGCCTCGTTATCCAGATACACCTTCCAGTCCTGATTGTTCAGGGTTACGTCGATATTCAGTACGGTCTTCCACATTTGTTGCAGCGCCACCGCAATTTTCTGGTGTCCCTCGCTGGTGTTGTACAAAATTTCCGTGGTCGGGAAGCCCTTGCCATTGGGGTAGCCGGCAGCGCTCAGCAGTTCGCGGGCGCGCTGCGGGTCGTAATCTAGCGCGGGCTCGGCGCTGTAGTTCAGAGTGTTCGGTGGGGTAAATGTAGCCGCCGGAATCTGCCCCCCCTTGGTGACATTGTCGACGATGCTTTGGCGGTCGATGGCCAGTGCCAAAGCGCGGCGTACACGTTTGTCGCCAAGGTGGGGCACTCTGGTGTTAATCCGATAATAATAGGTGCCCAGATAGGGTGAGATGCGCAAAAACTGTGGGGCTTGCTCACGATACACGGCGATCTTGTCAGTGGGCAGGGAGCCGGTGACGTGCAATTGGCGAGCGCGAAACATACGCTCTTCCGTGGAGACATTTTCAGTGGGATAAAAACGTATTTCGTTGAGTGTGACCTGTTCCGCGTCCCAGTAAAGGGGGTTCTTTTTTACCACGACCACCTTATTCAAATCCCATTGTGCCAGGACAAAGGCGCCGTTGCCGACAAAGTTACCGGCCCTTGTCCAACGGGTACCGCGCTCGCTCGGACTGCCGAAAGCCTCGATGGTGGGTCGGTGTACCGGAAACATGCTGTAGTGATCGAGCAGTTGCAAAAAATACGGCGTTGGGTGGGTTAACGTAACCTGTAACCTGTGGGTGGATAACGCCTCGACGCCCACCTGAGAAAAGTCGTCCAGTTTGCCAGTGGCGTAGGCCTCAGCATTCTTAATGGGGTAATACATGTAGGCGTACAGGTTGCCCAGCTCGGGTTGCAACGCGCGCCGCCAGGACCACACAAAATCTGCGGCGGTGACCGGATCGCCATTCGACCAACGGGCACTGGATCTCAGTTGAAAAGTATAGACGGTGCCTGTTGCGTTGATGGTCCAGCTTTCAGCGACTCCGGGAATCGGTTCCAGGGTGAGGGGGTCCTTAAGTACCAGACCTTCAAGCAGTGCCACAATGATATGGTGCTCGGGAATACCGGTCACAATATGGGGATCCAGTTCCTGGGGCTCGGCGCCATTACCCCAATGCAGAGTCTGAGTTTTATTGCCGGATGTGACGTTGCTTTCACCGCCGCCGCAGGCGCTCAGTGTCAGTACAGCGCACGCCAGTACAGTGAGCAGGCACAGTGGCACCGCGCGGGACGAAGCTGGCCACGGGCGGTTTGCAGGTTTAACCACAGTTTCTGGTAGGGATGGTGGTACCGGGCGGGTGATAACTGCGATTCCCAATAGCATAATTAACGGCCATAGTAATCAGCTATGATTTGCATTGCCATAGTAAAGACACGATAATCCCGACCGCAATGGTGGCCCCCGTCGGTTCTCCCGCAATGATGCTCTGTAAACCCCGCCAGGCCCGGAAGGGAGCAACGGTAGCAGAAACGTTATGTGCCGGGATGTGGCTGGCGGGGGTTGCCGCCCTTGCTGGTAAGACTGCGCATTGACCTGGCCCCGCATTTGACGGAATCGGCCAAACAACCTTACATACCGTCGTTTTTCTTAGTCCTGCAATGTAGTGTTCGGTTGGAATAGCGGGGGCGGTACGACCCTCGAGTTTTCATCCCCGCGACTCGGGTATTAATAAGCAATGGGTTGCCGCCGGGGTACCGGATGCGGATCGATCCCCGTATAATTCTGCCCAATACCCCGCCCGTGTCTGCTATCAGAGGCTTGTTATTGCCATGAGTTATCAGGTTCTTGCCCGCAAATGGCGCCCGCGCCAGTTTGCCGAAATGGCGGGTCAGGAGCATGTGCTCAGAGCCTTGATCAATGCGCTCGACCACGACCGTTTACACCACGCTTACCTGTTCACTGGCACGCGCGGTGTCGGCAAAACGTCGGTGGCGCGCATTCTCGCAAAATGTCTTAACTGTGAGCGCGGTGTCAGTTCCACGCCCTGTGGTGAATGCGGCGCCTGTCGTGAAATAACCGATGGACGTTTTATCGACTTGATTGAAGTCGACGCCGCGTCCCGCACCAAGGTGGAAGACACGCGGGAGTTGCTGGAGAACGTGCAGTACGCGCCCACGGCGGGGCGTTTTAAAGTGTACCTTATCGACGAGGTGCATATGTTGTCGACTCACAGCTTTAATGCCTTGTTAAAGACTCTGGAGGAGCCGCCACCCCACGTTAAATTTCTATTTGCGACCACCGACCCACGTAAATTACCGGTCACAGTTTTGTCTCGCTGTCTGCAGTTTAATCTGAAAAATTTGAGCGCGGAAACCATAGTTAAACAACTGCGCTTTATTCTCGCTGAGGAAAAAATTCCCGCCGAAGACCCGGCGTTGTGGTCTATTGCGCGCTCTGCAGATGGCAGTATGCGCGATGCGCTGAGCTTGACGGACCAGGCGATTTCCCATGGCGGCGGAAAAATTACCGACCTCGAAGTCAGCGCTATGCTCGGCACCATCGACCACACCACCGTTATCGAAATGTGTCAGGCGGTGGCCAGTGGCGACGGGGCTCAGACTCTGGCGTTGGTGGACAAATTTGCGGAGCTGGCGCCGGACTACAGCGCTGCCCTGGCCGCCATACTGAGCGTATGGCACCGCGTCGCCATCGCGCAAACCGTGCCCGAAGCACTCGACGAAAGTGACCGAGATCGCACCATCATTGTGGCTCTGGCGCAGGCTTTAAACCTCGAAGATGTACAGTTGTTGTATCAAATTTGTCTGCTGGGCCGAAGGGACCTGGCTATGGCCGCCGATCCGCGCAGTGGGTTTGAGATGGTGTTGCTGCGGCAACTGGCGTTTCAACCGGTGGTAATCGATCGCAGTGATCAGCCCGGCACGTCCCGCTCTGATATCCAGGAGACCCCACCCTCGGCAAAAAAGTCTGAGCCGGCTGCGGAGCCGGTATCGGCCGCCACAGCAGACGAGGATGCCGTGTTCTTTGACACGGTTATCCCGAAACAAACTTCTGCAACTGAAACGTCTGCACAACAGGCGCCGAATTCCGCCGCGCAGTTGCCTTGCGCCAGTGGCGCGCAGCTAAAGGATGCTGGAATAGCGCTTGAAGAATTGACGCCGGCACGCTGGATAAGTGTCTGTGACAGTCTGGATATCGGTGGTGTACTCCAGAATGTCGCGGCCAATATGACGTTGTTGGAGCGCCACAACGCCCATTTGCGCTTGCGTCTTGACGATGGCAACGGCGCGTTGTACGAGCAATCTCATCAACCGCGACTCGCCCAGGCATTGAGTGACTATTTTGCGCAGCCAGTGACTGTCGAAGTGAGTATTGGTAGTGTGGAGAGCGAGACGCCACAGGCCTACCACCAAAGGCGGGCGGCGGAACGCCATGCGGCAGCGGTGCAGACCCTTAACGCGGATCCAGTGGTGGGTGAGTTGGTGACCAGGTTCACCGGCAAACTACTGGAACATACCGTGGTGCCATTGGATGAAAGCGATTCTCGATAATGAGCTCTGATAACGCAACGCACAAATTTGACACACTCCCAACAGGTAACGCGGAGCAAACATGAAAGGTTTTAACGATATTATCCAGCAAGCACAGCAAATGCAGGAAAAAATGCAGAAGATGCAGGAGCAAGCTGCAAATGTAGAAGTGCAGGGTCAGGCTGGCGCGGGCATGGTGAAGGTGAATATGACCGGTCGCTACGACGTTCGCAAGGTTGAAATTGATTCCGCGCTGCTCAGCGAGGACAAGGAAATTCTCGAAGATCTGCTGGCTGCGGCAGTTAACGATGCGGTGCGCAAGGTCGAGGCAAATAGCCGCGATACATTAGGTGATCTGGCGGCCGGAATGCAACTGCCGCCCGGTTTTAAAATGCCGTTTTGATTAAGTCGTGGTGAACGCTACCGTGCCAGTGACGCAAAATTGAGAAGCGAGCGTATTTGATGTTTGGGCCAGTAATTGATGAGTTGATTGATGCGCTGCGTTGTCTGCCGGGCGTTGGACCCAAATCTGCGCAACGCATGGCGCTGCAATTACTGGAGCGGGATCGAGAGGGAGGCGCACGGTTGGCGGGGGCCATTGAGCATGCCATCGATAGTGTCGGCCGTTGTAAATTATGCCGCACGCTGACTGAAGCGGAACTGTGCGCAGTGTGTAACGATACCCGTCGGGATCCACTACAGTTGTGCGTACTGGAAACGCCAGCCGATTTGTTCGCCATTGAGCAGTCTGGTTCTTTTCGGGGCCGGTATTTTGTGTTGTTGGGGCATCTGTCGCCCATCGACGGGATTGGCCCCGACGCGATTGGTATCGATTTCCTGTTACAGCGACTGGTCGATGAAAATATAGGCGAGTTGATTCTGGCAACTAACCTCACCATCGAAGGGGAGGCAACCGCGCATTACATCGGCGAGCGCGCTATGGGGCTCGGGGTTGCGGTGAGCCGCATTGCTCACGGGGTGCCCCTCGGCGGCGAGCTGGAGTACGTTGATGGTGGCACTTTGTTGCACGCTTTCAATAGTCGCAGACGACTTTAGAATCGGGATGGAACATGGCTTTTGATTTTCGCGCTCCGCCGTTGTTGATTGTGGACGACGCAGGTCTTGCCGCTGCTGCGCAACAGTGGCAGAAATGCGCTGTAGTGGCGCTTGACACAGAGTTTATGCGCACGGACACGTTTTTTCCGAAATTGGCGCTGGTCCAGCTTTGCGACGGCCGTAGCACCTGGCTGATAGACCCGTTGTCCCTGAGTGATCTGGCACCGCTGGGCGACCTTTTGGCTAACCCCAAGGTACTCAAAGTGTTGCATTCCTGTTCTGAGGATCTCGAAGTTTTACAGCATGTTATGGGGCAGTCGCCCGCGCCGTTGTTCGACACGCAAGTGGCTGCAGCGCTCACCGGACACGGTTTTTCGCGGGGCTACAGTTCACTGGTCAAGGATTTGAGGGGCGTGGAACTTAGTAAACAGGAAACCCGCTCGGACTGGCTCAAACGTCCACTCACCACGGCGCAACTCGACTATGCAGCCCTCGATGTCCACTACCTGCTGCCGATGTGCGAACAATTAACGGAAAACCTTCAGGGTCGGGGCCGACTACCCTGGATGGATGAAGAAATGACCACGCTGGAGGCAAATGCCGCCGAACCGGCACAGGCGCAGAATTATTATCAACGCATTAAGGGTGCCTGGCGTCTCGACCGTCGCGGCGTCGGCGTACTCCAACAGCTTGCGACCTGGCGTGAAGGGGAGGCGCGACTGCGCAATCGTCCCCGCAACTGGATCGTCGCCGACAAGGCGTTACTGGACATTGCTGCTGCGCGTCCGACGACGTACGGTGCCCTTGCGGCCCTCGAAGTTGTTGGCCAGAAAATCCTCGATCGCTATGGCGGGCTGATGATAGAAATGGTCGCTGCGGTGATCGCGCAATCCGAAGACGCTTTGCCGGACGCCTTGCCCAGGGCCCTGCCACGTGAATCCGGTGCGTTGCTTAACAGGTGCCGGGAGCAGGTGCAGGCGATGGCAGTTCAACTTGGGCTCGCTCCGGAAATGTTGGCCCGTAAGGCCGATATGGAACATCTGGTGCGTACCTGTCACCAGGGAGCACCGACACTTCCGCCCCTGCTGGACCAGGGTTGGCGCCGCTCGGTAATTGGCGAACAGTTGTTGTCCTGCGTACAAGCGGGTGCTGAGTGATGGAAGCCGTGCTGTGTAATGTTTACAAAAGTGGTAGAGAGTCGGATCTGTATTTGTATGTCGCCAGGGAAGAAGGTCTGGAGCGTGTCCCCGAACAGCTGTTACTACGCTTCGGAGACCCGCTGCTGGTACTTACCCTCGAAATCAGTGCTGAACGCAAACTTGCCCAGGCGGATGCGAGCAAGGTGTTGGCGGCTATTGCGGATAAAGGCTATTACTTGCAACTGCCGCCGTCTAACGATGGCTATATGAGAGAGCTCAGAGCCCGCAATGACAAGCTACCCCGCTAAATGAACAGCGCACAGTTTTGGCAAACTAAATCCCTGGCGCAAATGACAGTGCCAGAATGGGAGTCCCTGTGCGATGGCTGCGGCCGTTGTTGTCTGGCGAAACTGGAAGACGAGGATACTGGCGAACTGTTTTTTACCCGGGTCGCCTGTCGACTGCTCGATCTAAAGACCTGCCGTTGCCGCAATTATGCGCAGCGCGCAAACCTGGTGGCGGACTGCGTAACCCTCACCGCCGAGACTATTACCGACTTCAACTGGTTGCCTGGCACCTGCGCCTATCGCCTGCTGGCGGAGGGCAAGCCGTTATTCGACTGGCATCCATTGCTATCCGGCGATCCACAATCCGTGCGTCGCGCGGGCATATCGGTGCAGGGTAAAGTATTATCAGAACAGCACGTTCATCCAGACGCCCTGGAAGAACATATCGTCAAGTGGGCGCAGTAGGACATATCGTATGTACACCATGGAAAATTATTTATGGGGCGGCGTAGCGTACCTGTGCGGTGTGTTACTTCTGCTGCCCATGCTGTGGTCGGTGACCCGTTTCTGGCCGTGGGCGCCGCTGCGCGCATTTTTTCGCATACTGGTACTGGCAGTGTTATTGACGCCGATTTATCCCTACTCCGATAAACCCTATTTGGCACCGGCGTGGGCCGCAGCGGCATTCGAATACGTCAATCCCATAACCGACGAGGGCGCGTTGCGCGGTCTGCTTCCGATTGGTTTTTGTTTTGCCGTGGCTTACGTCCTGTATCTGATCATATGGTTGTTGTGGCGTCGCTGGCGGCGTCCTTCGACGGGGTAAAGCCGCACGACCTCGCCGAGACCGCTGGCCCAGAAGTAACCATTCAATGCACGCCGTGCATAGCTTTGCGCAAAAATGGCGACAGGGCGAGCAATACCACACCGATTCCGACCGCCAGCCAACCCACATTGGTATAGACCGCTAGCGCGTTGAGGGTGCTCGCGGCTGCATCCGTGCCAGCGCCGGCGCTCTGCGAGCCGCCGGTAAAGCGCGCGATTTGACCGGCAATATAATTAGCGCCTGCCGAAGCCAGAAACCACACGCCCATCATCATACCCACCACCCGCGGAACACTTAGTTTAGTGACCATCGACAAGCCCACCGGCGACAGGCACAGCTCCCCGGTGGTGTGTAGCAGGTAGATAAGTGCCAACCAAATCATACCGGTACCCCGCCCGGTGTCGTCCAGGCTCGCACCGAATACCAGAACAAGAAACCCCAGGCCCACCTGCATCAGCGCGAGGGCAAATTTTACCGGAGTTGACGGTTCCCAACCCCGCGCAGCCAGCCAGGTCCAGAGAACGGAAAATAGTGGCGCCAGCAGAAAAATAAACAACGCATTCAGGGACTGAAAAACGGAGGCGGGCAATTCGTATTCGAAAATATGGCGGTCGACGGCGCGATCGGCAAACAGATTCAGCGAGGATCCAGCCTGCTCAAACAGTGCCCAGAACAATACGGAAAATACTATCAACGTGGTGGCCACCAGCATGCGATCGCGATCGTCGGGGGCGCAGCGCACGAAGGCATAAATCAGCACCACTGCCAACATGATGCCGCCAAAGCCGACCAGGAGCTGTCCCACCAGTTGCTGGTGCTGGACCAACTGCCAGATCGCCAGCACTGCAGCAACACTACCAAGGTAAATGGTCCGCTCGCGACTTAAGCCGATGGCTGTGCGTTCCTGTAATCGTGTAGCAGAGGGTGGTCCGGCGTGCCCCATCAGCAGCGGTTGACCGCGCAGAAACACCAGTAATCCGCCCAACATGCCGATGCCCGCCAGGCCAAAACCGTATGCCCAGCCGTAGGTTTGCCCCAGCCAACCACACAGAATCGAAGCAAAAAAAGCACCGATGTTGATACCCATGTAGAAAATCGTGAAACCACTATCCCGGCGCGGGTCGCCCGGTGCATAAAGGGCGCCGACGATGGTGGAAATATTTGCTTTGAGAAAGCCGACGCCGGTAATAATCAACGCCAGGGATAAATAAAAGCACTGCAAATAAAATGGATCGCGGACCACCTGCTCGCCGGTGGCGATGGCGGCAGGTCCCTCAAGGGCCATACCAAAGTGCCCGAACACCAATAATATCGCGCCAAAAGTAACCGCTTTGCGGGAACCCAGATAGCGATCGGCCAGAATGCCTCCGAGCACGGGCATCACGTATACCAGCGCGGTATAAGCGCCATAAATCAGATAGGCACGATCATCGCTGAACAAAAAGTGCTGAGTTAAGTAAAAAATTAACAGCGCACGCATACCATAATAAGAGAAACGCTCCCACAGCTCCGTCAGGAAACATACGTAGAGGCCCTTTGGGTGTCCCAGAAATTCCGGTCCGGGCGGTTGACTGTTGGTGCTTGTAATTGCAGTGTACATAATTGAATACAGTTCGGTTTTGTTTATGCCGGCTATGGTAACAGCCCATTCTCGCCTGTGGCGAGACGAGATGGTCACCAACCAGGCAGTGCTATTACTGGAACCAGATACAAGGTGAGGCTAGAATGTACCCCTGAGTAACCTTCATTAGAGACGGAATTATGCAATTCACTGGCACCGAGCGATATGTTGTAACTGAAGATTTACAAATGGCGGTCAATGCCGCCGTGGCACTACAGCGGCCGTTGTTGATAAAAGGGGAGCCGGGTACCGGTAAAACCATGCTGGCTGAAGAAGTGGCCATTGCGCTGAACAAGCCCTTGATTGCCTGGCACGTCAAATCAACCACCAAGGCCCAACAGGGTTTGTACGAGTACGATGCGGTATCCCGCTTGCGAGATTCACAGCTCGGCGGAGATAAAGTCCACGATATCAATAACTACATCAGAAAAGGTAAATTATGGGAAGCATTTGCCGCCGAAGAACAGGTGGTGTTATTGATTGACGAAATCGATAAGGCCGATATCGAATTTCCCAACGACCTGTTGTTGGAGCTCGATCGTATGGAGTTTCACGTATACGAAACCAGTGAGCGAGTAGTGGCGCGTCATCGTCCGATTATCGTGATTACCAGTAATAACGAAAAAGAATTGCCCGACGCATTTTTGCGCCGCTGTTTTTTCCATTTTATAAATTTCCCGGATCGGGAAACGATGTTAAAAATTGTCGATGTGCATTTTCCAGGCATCAAAAAAGCGCTGGTGGACGAAGCGCTGGATATTTTCTTTGATGTGCGAAAAATTCCCGGACTCAAGAAAAAGCCCTCCACATCCGAACTGGTTGACTGGTTAAAATTATTGATGGCGGACGATATTCCCAAGGACATCCTCAAGCAACGCGACCCTACCAAGGCGATTCCGCCCCTGTATGGCGCATTGCTGAAAAACGAACAGGATGTTCATTTGCTTGAGCGTTTGGCGTTTATGACCCGTCGGGAAGGGCGCTGATGCTGCTGGATTTTTTTGACGGACTGCGTAAAGGCGGTATTCCGGTCACCATCAAAGAACTGTTGGTGCTGCTCGAAGCCTTGCAGCAACACATTGCATTTGCCAGCATCGAAGATTTTTATTTTCTGGCGAGAACCTGCCTGGTCAAAGACGAACGATTTTACGATAAATACGATCGCGCGTTCACTCTGTACTTTAAAGATCTCGAGACGCTGGACGAATTTCTGGACGTGCTGATTCCCGAGGAATGGCTACGCCAGGAATTTGTCAAAAGTCTCAGCGAAGAAGAAAAAGCCAAAATCGAAAGTCTGGGTGGGCTCGAGAAATTAATTGAGGCGTTCAAAGAGCGTCTGAAGGAACAAAAGAAACGCCATGAGGGCGGCAACAAATGGATTGGTACGCGCGGCACATCGCCGTTTGGCAACAGCGGCTACAATCCCGAAGGGGTTCGTGTCGGTGGTGAAAGCACGCAAAAACGCGCACTGAAAGTCTGGGAAAAACGCGAATTCAGCAATCTCGATGATTCGGTCGAGCTGGGTACTCGCAATATCAAGGTGGCGCTGCGGCGGCTGCGCAAGTTCGCGCGCACCGGCGCTGAGGAAGAGCTCGACCTCGACAATACCATTCGTTCTACCGCCCATAACGGTGGCTTGCTGGATATTAAAATGGTTCCCGAGCGGCACAATGCCATTAAAGTGCTGCTGTTTTTCGACGTGGGCGGTTCCATGGATCCCTATGTTAAATTGTGTGAAGAACTGTTTTCCGCTGCGCGCACGGAATTCAAACACATGGAGTATTTTTATTTCCACAATATGTTGTATGACTATGTGTGGAAAGATAATTTCCGTCGTTATCAGGAAAAAACTGAAACCTATGACCTGTTGCGCACCTACAGCTCCGACTACAAAGTTATTTTCGTAGGGGACGCCTCCATGTCGCCCTATGAGATCGAAAGTGCCGGCGGTAGCGTGGAGTATTACAACAAGGAATCCGGTGTTGCCTGGATGCAAAGGATTAACGACACCTTCGACAAGGTGGTGTGGTTGAATCCGGTACGCCAGGATTACTGGGAGCACACGCCCACCATTCAACGGGTGCGGCAATTGGTGGAGCACCGCATGTTTCCGCTGACCATCGGCGGACTTGAAGAAGGTATGAAACTGCTCTCCAAATAGGCTTGCTCGTCAATTATGACTCGCCCCGCAACTTACCCGGCACTGGAGGCCCTGCTGCCCCAGTGTATGAATGTGGATCGGCCGCGTTTTCTGAAAGAATTGCACGCTCTGCAAACCGCGCAAGCCCGTGCCTCCAGACCTCAACCGTCTTCGCAGGCCACACCCCCTCAGGTCGGAAAAAATTCCTCCCGTGGGGCGGGTAAACGCGACCCTGGGGCCAGTGGGTATGACTTACTAAGCACGCGCATGGAAGCGTCCGTCGCGCGTGCTCTGCAACGGCAAAAATCCTTACCCACCGTTAGTTACGCCACGAATTTGCCCGTAGTTGCCCAACGGCAACAGATTGCCGATACCATTGGCAAGCATCAGGTGGTGATTGTTTCCGGGGAAACCGGGTCGGGTAAAACTACTCAACTGCCGAAGATATGTCTGGAGCTGGGCCGTGGAGTAACGGGTTTGATTGGCCATACACAGCCACGTCGCATTGCCGCGTCCACGGTAGCCAGTCGCATCGCCGAGGAATTACAGGTGCCGTTAGGTAGCGCGGTCGGCTATCAGGTGCGGTTTCAGGACCAGTGTAGTGATCTTACTCTGGTTAAACTGATGACCGATGGTATTTTGCTGGCAGAAATTCGCAGTGATCCGGATTTGCTGCGCTACGACACCTTGATTATTGACGAGGCTCACGAGCGTAGTCTGAATATTGATTTTATCCTCGGTTACATTAAACAAATTCTACCCCGTCGCCCCGATCTCAAAGTGATTATCACCTCGGCAACTATCGATGTTCACAAATTTGCCGTACATTTTGACGACGCGCCGGTGATTGCCGTAGCGGGGCGCACTTATCCCGTGGCACTCCGCTACCAGCCGCCCGCTACGGAAGAGGACCTGCCCGCTGCGGTGGTGTCCGCAGTGGAGGAATTACTGGCGTTACCGCAACGGGGCGACATTCTGGTGTTTGTGAGCGGCGAGCGGGAAATACGCGATGTCGCCCAGGCGTTGCGCAAGGCCGAGCTGCGCCATGTGGAAGTGCTACCCCTGTATGCGCGACTTGGGTTAAAGGATCAGCGCCGGGTGTTTCAGGCACATACAGGCACCCGCATCATTCTTGCAACGAATGTTGCCGAGACTTCGATTACCGTGCCTGGGGTACGCTATGTCGTGGATACGGGCTATGCGCGCGTTAGTCGCTATAGTTATCGCACCAAGGTGCAGCGCCTGCCAATCGAGCCGATTTCCCAGGCCAGCGCGAATCAACGGGCGGGGCGCTGCGGTCGGCTCGCCGATGGTGTCTGCATCCGTTTGTATAGCGAGCAGGATTTTGCACAGCGCCCGGAGTTTTCCGATCCGGAAATTTTACGCACCAACTTGGCGGCGGTTATTTTACAAATGCTGCAATTTCGCGTGGGCGATGTGCGTCGTTTTCCGTTCGTCGACCCACCGGATAATCGTTTTATTAATGACGGGTACAATTTACTCGCCGAACTCGGTGCGGTGGACAGTCGCGGGCAGCTCACTGATCTGGGGCGGCAGATGGCGCGCCTGCCGGTGGATCCGAAATTCGGACGCATGTTGCTGGCGGCTAATCGCGAAGGTTGTTTACGGGAGTTGTTGGTTATCGTCGCGGCGCTGAGTGTGCAGGATCCCCGCGAGCGACCGACAGAGAAGCGCCAGGCAGTGGATGAAAAACATCGGCAATGGGTTGACCCCGACTCCGATTTTTACACTCTATGGAACATGTGGACGTTTCTCGAAGCGCAGCGCCAGGCACTGAGCAAAAATCAGTTTGCCAGTTTATGTCGTCAATTATCAGTGTCCTATATGCGCATGCGCGAATGGCGGGAACTGCACCACCAGTTGCACATGAGCTGTCGCCAGGTAGGATTCCGAGACAACCACCAACCGCCGGATCGAGACAGTATCCATCGCGCTATGCTCAGTGGTTTGCTTGGAAATATCGGTTTTCGCCACGAGAATAACGAATATATGGGGGCGCGTAATCGCAGATTCCACCTCTTTCCCGGATCCGGTCTGGCCAAAAAGCCGCCGAAGTGGATTATGGCAGGGGAGTTGATCGAAACCAGCCGCCTGTTCGCTCACGGCTGTGCGCAGATTGATCCCCGTTGGTTGTCCACCATTGCCGCGCATCGCATCAAACGGGAGTACAGCGAACCCCATTACGTGCCCCGCAGTGGCCGTATCATGGCCTACGAAAAACAGATGCTTTACGGGCTGGTAATAGCCGATCGGCGCAGTGTTGAGTTTGGCAAAGTTAATGCGTCGTTAGCGCGGCAGGTATTTATTCAGCAGGCGTTGGTGGAGGGACGCTACGGTGTGCAGGATCGCGGCACGGGACAGTTCGCCGCCCACAATCGTACGCTGGCGGAACATCTCGATGATCTTGAGCAACGCATGCGACGTCGGGACATTGTGGCCGATGAGCAGGTCGTGTATCAGTTTTACGACGAACGTGTGCCACCAGAAATAACCAGCCTGGCGCAATTTGAATCATGGCGTAAAGGCGCGGAAACGACTAACCCCAACCTGCTTTACCTCGACAGCGCGCGACTGGCGGCGAATATGCCGGGTACTGAACAGGTTGCGCAATTTCCCACCAGTATCGACTGGCACGGGCACAGGTATTCCCTGAGTTATCGTTTCGAACCCGGTCATCCCATGGATGGTGTGAGTGTGCAGGTGCCACTGGCAATTCTGCATCAGGTGCCGGATGCGTTGTTTGACTGGTTGGTGCCTGGGTTGTTGCGGGACAAAGTGATCGCCATGCTCAAAACCTTACCCAAGCAATGGCGCAAACGCTGTGTGCCGCTACCGGATTATGCGGATCGAGCGCTGTCTGGCCTACTCCCACAGAACCGCCCATTGGCGGCGGCGCTCGGCGACCAACTACAGAAATTGATCGGTGTAGCATTACCCGATGACTGCTGGCGGCTGGATAAACTGGACGCTTTTTATCGCATAAATTTTATACTTGTGGATGAGCAGGGGCAGGTGTTGTCGCACAGCAAAAACCTGAGAACGCTGCGCGATGCCTACCAGCGGCAAGTCGAGCAGGTGCTTAATAGCGAAGGTTCGTCCGCCGCTGAACTGACTACAACCGGCATCACTTCATGGAATTTCGAGGAATTGCCGGAGGTGGTTGTCGATATCAGGAACGGGCTGGAAATACGCAGTTATCCGGCGTTGGTGGATACTGGCGATAGCGTGGCCATTGAATTGCGGGATAATCCCACGCTTGCCGAATACGAATCCAGACGGGGTGTGGTGCGCCTCGCGGTCATTTACAGGGAAAAAGCAGAGCGCCGCTGGCGCAAGCAGTTGTGTCGCGGCAGTGAGCTGCTGTTTGCTAACGCGAAATTACCCCCTTTTGAAACGCTGACGGCGGATCTAATTTACGCGGTGTATCGCCACGGCTGTTTCGATGGGCAACCATTACCCAGGTCGGAGCAGGCGTTTAACCGGTGTCTGGATCGCGGCGCGGGTGCTACTGGTGCGCTGGCCCTCGAGTTGGAACAACTGCTTGGCGCGCAGGCCAACGCCCTTGTGGAGTTGTATGCGTTGCTGCGGGCACGGGAGCCGCAATTTCCCCAGGCGGTAGCGGATTGTCGGGTCCAGATGGCGGCACTGTTCGCGCTGGGCTTTTTGAAGGAGATCAGTTTTTTCTGGTTGCGCCAGATGGAACGCTATGTGCGCGCCGCGCTCACGCGATTTGAGCGATTGCCACAGCGAGTAGCACATGATCAGGCAGTGACGGCGGAGTTGCTGGAGTTCATACAAGTGGCTGGAGAGCTTGCGGGCCGCAACCAGGAATTTCCTCTGGTGATCTCGCTGGAAGTGGAGAAATTGCGTTTTATGATTGAGGAGTACCGGGTTTCGGTGTATGCGCAAGCGTTGAAAACCGCCGTACCCGTGTCCCTCAAGCGCTTGCAGGACCAGCGGGAGCGCATCGCAGCTATGCTTGTGCAGTAAGAAACCTGTTGCATGGGGGGCACTTCTGCAGAGGGTTACGTACAGGGGAGATTGTTAGAATTTCGTGTAATATGGAAACTTACCCTGCTTAGTCGGGTCATAAAACCCAGTCTGCATTTATTCAGGCTATTATGGGATAAAACATCTGCGCAACCTTATCCGCGAACGTTCCGTCAATCGTGGTCAACCAAAGTACGACATGTAACAGGAGAGTAACCATGGCAAAACATACCGTTAAACCCCTTGCACTGGCAGTTGGTGCCGCTTTTATGACATCTTTGGCACTGGGTTCTATGGCCCACGCCGCGCAAAACCCGTTCCAGGTCACTGAATTGAGCGCGGGTTATAACCTCGCTGCCAAGGACGCTGAAGGTAAATGCGGCGAAGGCAAGTGCGGCGAAGGCAAGTGCGGTGCAGACAAAGCCAAAACTGCTGAAACTAAAGGTGCCGCGGAAGGGACCTGTGGCGAGGATCACGCCAAGGCTAAAGAAGGAGCCTGCGGAGAAGACAAGGCAGCTGCCAAGGCCACGGAAGAAGGCAAATGTGGCGCTAAAAGCGAATAAGTTTTCGCTATTCATCCACAATGCAACAATCGCCTGCTATAAACGGGGCTGGGTTGGGGTTGCGGCGGGCGCTACTGGGCCCGCTGCTAACTCTGACGCCCGGCAGTGTCGATTTTATGGAAGTCGCACCGGAAAACTGGATTCGAGTGGGCGGGCGTTTCGGGCGGCAGTTTCGCGCCTATACAGAACGTTATCCGTTCGTTTGTCACGGTCTGTCCCTGTCCCTCGGTTCTCCGGCGCCCCTGGACTGGGAACTGCTGCGGGACATCAAAGAATTTATTGCTGAACACAACATACGCTGCTATTCGGAACATTTAAGTTACTGCAGCGATGCAGGTCATCTGTACGATCTGATGCCGATACCCTTCACCGAAGAAGCGATCACGTACGTTGCCGCACGTATTCGCCAGGTTCAGGATTTTCTGGGCCAGCGCATCGCCATCGAAAATGTTTCCTATTACGCCTCCCCTGAGCGGTGCCTGACTGAAGCACAATTTATCAACGGGGTTCTAGATGAGGCGGATTGCGAGTTGTTGCTCGACGTCAATAATATTTACGTGAATAGTGTTAATCATGGCTACGACGCCAGCGAGTTTCTGGCTGCGTTGCCGGGGGAGCGTATCGCCTATGGGCACGTGGCGGGGCACTATTGCGAAGCGCCCGATTTGCGGGTGGATACCCACGGGGCGGATGTGATCGAACCGGTGTGGTCGTTGCTCGAGCAGGCCTACGCACGCTTTGGGGTGTTTCCCACCTTGCTGGAACGGGATTTTAATTTTCCGCCGGTGGCAGATATGGAAATTGAAGTGGCACGGGTTAGAACCTTACAGGGCCAGTTAAAAGAAACCGGTAGCGCACCACCGCCAGCGTGCACTGCACTGGCGACAATGTCGTGATAGCGTGGGACAGGGACCATGAGTGCCGTTGAAGCATTGCGCGCAGCGCAAGATATCTTCACCAGACATGTGCGCGACCCGGATAATTGCCCCGCTCCCGAGGGTATTGAAGATCGCCGTATGGCAATCTATCGCGAGCTAATTTACAACAACATCGAGGGTTTTCTCAGCAGCGGATTTCCCGTTCTACGCAGCTTGCTGGACACGCCCAGGTGGCACCGCCTGGTGCGGGATTTTATTCGGCTGCACCGGTGTCACACGCCATTATTTCTCGAGATCAGTCAGGAGTTCCTGCGCTTTTTACAGGATGGCGGGGCCGAGTCGCATCCTGAGCTGCCGTTTATTCTTGAGCTGGCCCATTACGAGTGGGTTGAGCTGGCGCTGGACGTATCCCCTGAGGAATTTCCCGAATCAGGTGTCGCAACAGATGGCGATTTACTGGCGGGTCGACCGGTAGTATCCCCACTAGCGTGGCGACTGTGCTATCAGTACCCCGTGCAATTGATCGGCCCCGCGTATCAACCGGCCGCGCTGCCAGCATCCCCCACGTATTTAATTGTTTATCGCAATCGCGATCAACAGGTGCGCTTTCTCGAAAGTAATGCGGTTACAGTCCGTCTGTTACAACTGCTTGAAGATGGCCAGTCAACCGGACAGGAGGCATTGCAAACCATTGCGGCTGAGATGCAAGTAGCGGATGTGGCTGCTATTGTCGAAAACGGGCGAGGTACACTTGAGCAGTTGCGCAATCTGGATATTTTATGTGGTATCGCGATCGCGAGCCCGTGCGCTTAATCATCCTTAACGGCATCTGTTAACTGCCATTTGTCTGTCATAGATTCGTCACCATCCTGCCACAGTAATTTTTCACAATACCCCCGGTGCAGACAAAGGAATCGTCGATCCCATCAATCTGCAACGAGGGAGTAGCAATGAAAAAAATAGCGATAACGATGGCCATTGGGGCTGCGGGCGCACTGAACGCTCAGGCGGACACGGTGAAAATGGACTGATGCGCCTGGATCAGGGGTTCGACGGCAAGGACGATGGGGACGCGAGCGTGGCGCGCCTGCAGTTAGCTTTTTAATCAAATCTGGGAAATCCCACACAACTAGCCCCTTCCGCACGACGGTGGAGGGTGCGAGTCCCTGTATCTTCGTCTAAACTCTTTGTATAAAATAGCCTGAATACGCCGTCTAGAGCATTACAGAGAAAACCAGGGGGAGCCAGTGGGCCGATCTATTTATAGTCTCGTAGCAGCGATAGTTACCGCATTTATGTGTGCCTCGGCATTTGCCGAGCAGTCCGATACGCGGCAAGACCCTATTGAGGGTGTCAACCGGGCGGTGTTCGCATTCAACGAAACGGCTGACCGTTTTGTTCTTAAACCCCTGGCGACGGGCTACCACTATGTAACGCCTGATCCGGTGGAGAGCGGCATCAACCGGATGTTTAACAATGCCGGGGAGATCGTCAATATCGCGAACGACCTGCTGCAGGCCAAGTTTGCTCGCGCCGGAACGGATACCGGTCGTTTTTTGATCAACTCGACCATCGGCCTGGCAGGTTTTTTTGATGTTGCCAGTAACCTGGGTCTGACCGCTAATGAAGGCGAGGACTTTGGCCAGACGCTGGGTTACTGGGGGGTTGGGGAAGGGGCCTACATTGTTTTGCCGCTGTTTGGACCCAGCACGGTGCGCGATGCACCTGGACTGGTGGTGGACAGTTTCCTGAATCCGATTAGCGAGATTGATCACGTGCCGACCCGCAACCAGATCTATGGCGCACAGGCCATTTCGACAAGAGCTCAGTTGCTGGAAGCTGAAAAACTGATTCATGGCGATAAATACATTTTCATCCGCGATGCCTATTTGCAACGTCGCCGCCATCTGGTGAGCGATGGTACGGTCGAGGATGATTTCGGCGATGACTACTATTAATCGGTAGCCATTCGACAGCCCTTTCCGTCTACACGGGTTATCTATGGCAGGGGGACGCAAGCGCGTCATGTTGATTGCAACCGATCAACAGCGATGCCAACAGTGGGAAAAATATCTCCGCGCCTCAGACTGTCAGATACTGACGGTGGCCGGCACCGATGAGGCTGTTGAACAAATTTCCGAGTACCTCCCGGTACTAATGTTCATCCATATCGATATGGACACCGGTATCCATGTGGCCGATGTGGATGAAAACTTCGCACAACGCTGCCGTGATTCGGGGTTGGCTGTTATTCCTATTCTTACGCACCCTTCTGCAGATGATGTTGCCGCGAGCTTTCGCCGTGGAGCAGTCGACGTATTGATCGAACCTTTTAATCAAGAAGACTTAAACGCGGCTGTGGCACGCGCCGGAGGCTTCAAGGATCTGTATCAGCAGAATATGGATTTTCGCAGGCAGCTGGAACGGGCTAATCGGGATTTGCGAGAGAACATTAGTATCCTGCGTATGGATCAGATCGCCGGGCGACAGGTGCAACAGAATATGTTGCCAGAGACGCCGCTGCGCCACGGTGAGTACGAGATAGCCCACCGCATTATTCCGTCTCTATATCTCAGTGGTGATTTTGTCGGTTACAACATTTTGTTTGACCGTTATCTGTTGTTTTACTTTGCCGACGTTTCCGGCCACGGGGCGTCGTCGGCGTTTGTGACGGTGATGCTCGGCTTTATTCTCAGGCGTATTTTGCGCCGTCATCTTGCAGAAAACGATTTCAAAGCATTGGCGCGGGCACCGGAAGGATTTGTCGAACATATTAATAGACAGATACTGGCGATGGGCCTGGATAAACATTTGACCATATTTGCCGGTTCCATCGATATGGAACGCAATATGTTGCGCTATACAGTCGGTGCGCAACTGCCGATGCCGGTGTTTGTGGACGGCAACGATGCCCGATTTTTAGGTGGCAGCGGTAAGCCGGTAGGTCTTTTTCCGGACGCGTCCTGGGACGTGGAAGAGATTGCCCTGCCAGAACGCTTCGCGCTCGTAGTGGCATCAGATGGGGTGCTCGACTGCCTGCCGGGGACAACCATGCAACAGAAGGAGGAGAAACTTCTGGCCGCAGCCTCCCGCTGCGGTATGCAGCACGAGTTACTCCTTGCTGAACTGGGAATTAACGACATTAAAGAAGCGCCGGATGATGTGTCGGTCATGACTGTGACGCGAGGCGGGCAGGGTGGATAAAGGTAAAATTTTGGTGGCCGAGTGCGACGGCACTTTCCTGATAAAAATGGTCGGCGATGTGCGGGTAACTTTGTGCGCATCCTTAAATCGTTATATCGACAGTATTTTTGCCAAAGGCCAGGGCGCGGCGCGCAAGGTGCTGGTTGATCTGCTGTCCGCACAGGGTCTGGACAGTACCACGCTAGGGCTGTTGGTGAAGTTGGCGCTGTACTGTCAACGGGAACTGAAAATTCAACCGGTAATATTTTGTCAGGACGAAAGTTTATTGCGCACCCTCGAAGTCATGGCGATCGACGAGTTGTTTACCGTAATCAGAGAGGGCGCGCAGGAGTGTGCTGAGCTGGCCGAATTACAGCCCGTCGCAGCCAGCGAAGAGGAACTGCGCCAGCAGGTATTGGCCGCGCATCGACTGTTGATTGAAATCAATCCCCGTTGCGAAGCGGATTTTACCGACCTGATTCGCTCCCTCGAAAAAACCGTCACTCCTTGACGGAGTTTTTGACCTCGCTTTTGGCACGTATAAAGCGGCTGTGGGGCACGTGAATCAGTTCCGCGATTTTGCGGATGGTCGCCTCTTCATACTTGTCCAGTTCCCGGTCCGCGTAGGCGATAACCCATAGCTGGCGCACCAGTTCATATTTGTCCTGTGCGGAAAAATGTTCGTTTACCAACTCGGTAAACTGGTACAAAGACGTGGCTTCGGCGACTTCCGCGCGGGCCAGCGCGATCAGTTCGCGGCATTCGCCAGCAGATAGCGCAAAATGGCTCTGTAGTAAACGAATCATGGCTAGCTCTTCGCTGGCATCGACTACCCCATCGGTGACCATGATTTCCACCAGCAGGGCGGCCGTCGCTTTCTGTATTGGCGCAGCGCCGGAGTGGGTGGGTGTGTTGGGTAAGATGGAGTCGGTAAAAAATTTGCGAATGCCGGTAATCATTTGTTAGCCATTGTGGTTAGTAGTAACTCGAGACTTTCCTGATCGCGAATAAACAGACGAATCCCCTCGCTGAGCTTTTCCGTGGCCATGGCGTCCTGATTAAGGCGCAGGCGAAAATCGGATTCACTGTCCACCAGAAAAGGGTCGCTGGTGGTGGCCGGTGTGCCGCTGAGGCGACGGGTTAGTAACCCGAAATCGGCGCTTAGCTGTTCCAGTAATGCTGGGCTGACGGTCAAGCGATCGCACCCGGCAAGCGCTTCAATTTGGCCGGTATTGCGAAAACTTGCGCCCATTACCACCGTTGCGTAGTGCCGCGATTTATACAATTGGTAAATATCCCGTACCGATGCTACGCCGGGATCCGGGTCATGCGCCTGGTGCGAACTGTTAGCCAGATGCCAGTCGAGAATACGACCGACAAAGGGTGAAATCAGATAGGCCCCGGCGTCCGCAGCCGCCAGGGCCTGAACGGCGTTAAACAGTAAGGTGACATTGCAATTGATACCACGTTTTTCCAGCGCGGCAACGGCGCGGATACCTTCCCAGGTGCCCGCCACCTTGATCAATATACGCTCGGGGCCAATGCCTGCCTGGGCGTATCGATCAATTAGTTGCAGGGCACGCTCGACGGTGCCCTGGGTATCAAAGGATAAACGCGCGTCCACCTCAGTGGAAACGCGGCCGGGAATTAACTGCAAAATTTCGCAACCGATGGTTACGGCAAGCTGGTCGCAGCACTGGGCGCGCTCGCGCTCGGTCGTTAGTCTGGCGTTGCCCACGCAGGCAGCGACCAATGTCTGATAATGCGGTGATTGCGCGGTTTTGAGCAGTAGCGATGGATTGGTTGTGGCATCTTCGGGGCGGTAACGAGCGATGGCTTCGATATCGCCAGTATCGGCCACCACTATGGTCATCGCGCGTAGTTGATCGAGCTTCGACTGGGCGGTCATGCGCAGGCCTCGGCGGTTTCGTGCATAGCGGCGAGGGCTGCATACAATACCTCGGTGCCCGCGCCGGGACGGTAGGCGTGTTCGCTGATATAGCGCCGAAAACGGCGTGCGCCCGGTTGGCCCTGAAACAAGCCTATGACGTGGCGACTCATGTGATTCAGTTTTACACCTTGCGTCAACTGGCCTTCTACAAATTCAGCATAGCGGTAGAGGATATTTTCTCGGGTGGGTATCGACTGCGTATCTCCAAAAAATTGTCGATCCACGTCCGCCAGTAAATATGGGTTGTGGTAGCCGGCACGACCGAACATAACGCCGTCCACATGGGCCAAATGATGCGTCGCTTCGTCGAGGGAATTAATACCGCCGTTGAGGATAATTTCGAGGGCCGGAAAATCCTGTTTTAGCTGGTAGGCACGCTCGTATTGCAACGGTGGAATTTCGCGATTTTGTTTGGGACTAAGTCCCTGCAACCAGGCTTTGCGGGCGTGGATAATAAAGGTGTCGCAACCGCTCTCCGCGACGGTGCCCACAAAATTCAGCAGATGGGAATAACTGTCCATATCGTCCACGCCAATCCGGGTCTTTACGGTCACCGGTATGCCAACACTGGCGCGCATAGCCGCAATGCCTTCCGCTACGGTGTGCGGCACTTTCATCAAACTCGCACCAAATTGGCCGGATTGCACCCGATCGCTGGGGCAGCCGCAGTTGAGGTTGATTTCATCGTAGCCCGCTTCCTCACCCATGCGCGCGCACAGTGCCAGCGCATGGGGATCGTTGCCACCCAATTGCAGAGCAACCGGGTGTTCGCTCTGATCGAAGCGCAACAGGTAGTCCCGGTCGCCATGTAGCAGGGCGCCGGTGGTAATCATTTCCGTATACAACAGCGTGTGTTGGCTAATCTGGCGCAACAGGAAACGGCAAAAGCGGTCGGTCCACTCCATCATGGGTGCCACACTAATGCGCCGGTTAAGTGGGCGCGCTGGGGGCAAAGTGTCCGATAAATGGCTGTCGGTCATAGGGGCTGTGTGGTTCGTTGCATCGCACAAGCAGAATGCAAAAAGCTGCTGAATGAATTTATTAGCGACGGTTTTATTCCCCACAACGAGGTGGGGACGGTGGATCGAAAACGCTACGGAACGGCATTCTATCACGGTCGTTTCGTCTACTCAGTGTTTGACCTGACTACGACTGTGAGCTAGTATTTTACAGCCTTACGTTGACGTTAACGTAAGTTATTTGCTTGCAATGGGCTGTTATTTGAATCACTGGAATGATGCACCGGGTTTCGTCCTTAAATACTGGTGCGGTAGGAGTCTCTGTGAAAACACAAACGCGGATTGATTTATGCCGTCAGGTATTCTCGGCACTGGATAAAACGCTGGCCTGGCGCAGTGACACCACCTACCAACACCCGGCCGCTGCGTATTGTGGTCAGGAATGGTTGTCCAGGGAAAAAGCCATACTATTCAAAGAATACCCGTTGCTGGCAGGATTTTCCTGTGACCTGCCAGCTACAGGTGATTTTCTGACCCTGGATATGAGCGGTGTGCCGGTGATTCTGGTGCGGGATAAACAGGGGGTGGTGAATGGGTTTGTAAACAGTTGTCGACATCGTGGTGCCCAGGTGGCACGAGGCTGCGGCAATGTGCAGCAGGGTTTAACCTGTCTCTACCACGGTTGGAGCTACAACCTTAACGGCGAACTTAAGGCCATTCCAGACAGCGGCAGTTTCCCGGGCGTTAACAAAGCAGATCGACCCCTGATCCAGCTACCGGTGGTGGAGAAGTACGGCATGCTGTGGGTGTGCCCGACGCCGGGCGAAGATATTAATATTGATCGCCAGCTGGCGGGGTTGGAGTCCGACTTTGCGGCTTATAATTTTGGCAGTTACCACGCCTACGCGCAGCGCACGCTACATTGCAAAATGAACTGGAAGCTGATGCTGGATACGTTTCTGGAAGCTTACCATTTTGCCGCCCTGCACCCGACCACTGTGGGCCCGCTGTTTATCGCCAATCTTTGTCTGATGCATCCGTTCGGCCAGAATCTGCGGGAAACTCTGCCGCGCCAGTCTATTAAAGAGCTACGTAACTTGCCGGAAGATGAGTGGGATATTGTGCCCCACAGCGCGATACCGTATTTGTTGTTTCCCAATACGGTGCTGGTTATGCAGCGCGATCATGCGGAAATCTGGCGTTCCTTTCCGGTGGGGGATAATCCCAACGAGTGCACAGTACATCTGAACTTTTACATTCCACAGCCAGCAGTGACCGAGCGCGCCAAGAATTACTGGGAAAAAAATCTCGACCTGACCGTAAGAACTGTCCTGGAAGAAGACATTCCGGCGGTGGAAAGTATTCAGACCGGTTTGCGTTCGGGCATGCAAAGTCATAGTATCTTCGGCCGCAACGAACCTGCGCTGGCGCACTTTCACAAGCAAATCGCCGCAGCGTTGGGATGCGCTGAGAAGTAATTATTTTTTGCCGTTATTGACGACACTGGCGGTGATTGTGGCAAGCACCTGGAGACATAAACGTGATATCGAGAGATAAGTTTTATATTAATGGGCAATGGCAAAAACCTGACGTTGAAGCGTTTAATGAGGTGATCAATCCCGCCACCGAACAAGCCATTGCGAAAGTCGCCATGGGTTCGGTCGCAGATGTGGAGAGCGCGGTAGCCGCGGCACGTGGGGCGTTTGCGAGCTGGTCGCAGACAGCGCCCGAAGAAAGGGCTGCTTATATCGATAAAATTGTCGCCGGGCTGGAAGCGCGCGGCGACGAGATAGCCGCCGTCATTACCGCGCAAATGGGCATGCCCGTGATGCTGGCCAAGGGCGCTCAGGTTGGCTTACCGATTTTTACATTCAAGGAAGCGGCGCAATTGGCACGCACCTATGCGTTTCACAGTGATCACGGCACCACGCGGGTCGTTAAAGAGCCGATCGGCGTGTGCGCCATGATTACCCCCTGGAATTTTCCCCTTAATCAAATTGCGGTCAAGGTTGCGCCTGCGCTGGCCGCTGGCTGTACCATGGTGTTGAAGCCGAGTGAAATAGCGCCCCTGGATGCCTTTTTACTGGCCGAGATAATTGATGAAGCCGGATTACCGCCGGGGGTTTTCAATTTGGTTGTGGGCGCTGGACCTGTCATCGGCGAGGCCCTGGCCGGCCATCCGCAGGTCGATCTGGTGTCGATAACCGGCTCTACCCGTGCCGGATCGGCGGTCGCGGCGGCAGCGGCACCATCGCTCAAACGGGTGTGTCAGGAACTGGGCGGCAAATCCGCTAACATTATTCTCGATGATGCCGACTACGAAAAAGCTGTTAAAGGCGGCGTGCGACTGTGTATGTTTAATAGCGGACAGGCGTGCAATGCACCGACGCGTATGCTGGTACCGCGCAAGGATCTGCCGCGCATACAGGAATTGGTCAAACAGGCGGTCGCCGGTTTGGTGGTTGGCGACCCATTGGACGAAAAAACCTATATGGGACCCATCGCCAACAAAGCCCAATACGAGCGGGTTATGGCGTTTATGCAGCGCGCGCTGGACGAGGGGGCGACCTTGTTGGTAGGTGGTGCACAGCGCCCGGACGGACTGGATACCGGTTATTACGTGGCGCCGACAGTATTCACTGATGTCGATAACAGCTCGCGCACCGCCCAGGAAGAAGCCTTTGGACCCATTTTGTGTCTCATTCCCTACGATACCGACGAGCAGGCTATCGCGTTGGCCAACGACAGTCCCTATGGCTTATCTGGATACGTGCAATCCGGTGACCTGGCCCGTGCGCAAAAAGTTGGTAGCCGTATGCGCACCGGGGCAGTGGAGTTGAACGGTGCGCGTTTCGATCAGGGTGCGCCTTTTGGCGGTTATAAAATGTCTGGAAACGGCCGTGAACACGGGGTCTGGGGGCTGGAAGATTATCTCGAAGTGAAAGCTATTGTGGGCCACAATCCCCGTAAGTAGCTTGCGTAGAACACCTGCGATCCGCACAGTCGGTGCCACCGGGCGGATATCTCAGCCTGGTGCGCCGCCCACTGTGACTATCTTCTACACATTACGGATTCCTGCACCACTGCAGAAAAGCCTTTTTAATTCAAACCGCTAGCCGATGTTTGTGTGCATTGGTTTATGTAATTCTCAATATCTTCATGCTACTATCGGCGGCCCTCGAGAAAGCGTTGTCGAGGGTTGCTGGCGTGCGAGGGGCACTTTGCACTGAATAATTGTGTGAATACGGCGGCGGTAAATGGACAGTCAGAATAACAAAATGCGTGATAACACACAGACAGCGGCCGAGTTCGCCGGCGCTGGCGAGTTACTCGATAGCCTGGTGCTGGTGGCCCGGATCGAAGGGCTGGTGGTTTCAAAAAGTGCGATCACCGCGGGATTACCGCTGGACGAGGGACGACTGACGCCGGACCTGTTTGTGCGCGCGGCCAACCGCGCGGGTCTTGCCGCCACGTTACTGACCCGGCCCATCGAAGATATTCCCCGGGACGTATTGCCAGCGATCCTGATGCTGGAGGGCGGCCAGTCCGCTGTGCTCACAGATATTAATACCGAGCTCGGTTACGGGGTGCTGACCTCGCCACAGGATCAGGTTTCCGAACAACTGTCCCTGGAAGCTATTCGCGCACTGTACAGCGGCCACGTTTTCTACTTGCGACCGATGCAGCAGTTTGACCGGCGCACACCCAAAATTTACAAAAATACTGGTGAACACTGGTTCTGGGGTGTGTTGAAAAGCTCCAGCAGTATCTATCGGGATGTTTTGATTGCCTCCTTCTTTATTAACTTGTTTGTACTCGCCCAGCCTCTGTTTGTGATGAATGTGTACGACCGGGTCGTGCCCAACAACGCCATCGAAACCCTGTGGGCGTTGGGTATTGGCGTCGCCATTATTTACCTGTTTGATCTGGTGATGAAAATATTACGCGGCTACATGGTGGAAATGGCCGCCAAGCGCACCGACGTTATTCTCTCGGCACAATTGTTTGAACGCATGCTCAATCTAAAGACTCGCCACCGGCCGGTATCGGTGGGGGCATTCGCCAACCGCTTACACGAGTTTGATGCGATCCGTAATTTTATAACTTCGTCCACCATACTGACATTAATCGATCTGCCGTTTTTGTTGTTGTTTCTGGCTTTTATTGCCTATCTGGGTGGCTGGCTGGTGCTCATACCGCTAATCGTGATTCCCATAGCGGTGCTGATGGGTTATCGGGCTCAGGTGCGTCTACGCCCGGCCATTGAAAATGTGATGCGCGGCTCGGCCAAGAAAAACGCCACCCTGGTGGAAAGTATGGTGGGGGTGGAAACCATTAAAACCCTGGGGGCAGAAAGTCGCGTGCAACGCGCCTGGGAACAATCCGTCGGGTACGTCTCTCAGTGGGGATTACAGTCCCGCCTGATTTCTAACTCAACCATGATGTCGGTCCAGGCGTTGCAACAATTCGCCATGGTGGCGATCGTGATCGGCGGGGTGTATCTGATTGCCAACCAGGATCTCACCATGGGTGGGTTGATTGCCTGCGTGATTCTCAATGGCCGCGCGCTGGCACCACTTTCCCAGGTGGCTTCATTGCTGACCACCTACGACCACGCGGAAGGCACTCTAAAATCCCTGGATGAGATTATGGCGCTGCCGGTAGAGCGCGCCCCTGAACAGCGTTTTCTTAATCGGGAAAAATGGCAGGGCGATATTGTTTTCAAGGACGTCACATTTTTTTATCCAGAGCAATCCAGTCCCGCACTGGAAAATGTATCGTTCTCCATTGCCCGGGGCGAAAAGGTGGGGGTAATCGGGCGTATCGGTTCTGGTAAGTCGACGCTCGCCAAACTGACGCTGGCGTTGCATGAGACGGATCGGGGCTCCATCCTGATGGACGGCTTTGATATCAAACAACTGGACCCGGCGGACTTGCGTGCCAACATTGGTTATGTGTCCCAGGAAATCACCTTGTTTTTTGGTACCCTGCGGGAAAATATCAGTCTCGGCGTAGTGGGCGCGACAGACACGGAGATCGTGGCGGCCGCAGAAAAAGCGGGTCTTGCAGCTTTTGTAAACAGTCACCCTCTCGGTCTTGGCATGCCCATTGGCGAGCGCGGCGATACCCTGTCCGGGGGGCAACGCCAGGCAGTGGCTTTGGCGCGAATGTTTTTGCGCAAACCCTCCGTGCTGTTACTGGACGAACCGACTGCGTCGATGGATCAGGCCAGCGAAGACTGGATCAAATCTAAACTCACGGAATTTGCCAAGGAGCGCACACTGATACTGACCACCCACAAAATGAGCATGCTCGATATGGTGGATCGCCTGATTATTCTCGACAAAGGCCGGGTGGTCGCCGACGGGCCACGGGAACAGGTGTTTGAAGCGCTCAAACAAGGCAAGATCAGAGGGAGCGCCTGATGAAAAACGCCCCCGATGTGAAACAAACTGAAGGCAAGTCGGTCACGGAAAAGGACACCTCTGGTCCCATTGTTGATTTAAAAAAATTGCGCCAACATCTCAATTTGTCTCCCGCCACGGACCTGAAATACATGTCCTATTCGTCGGAGGCGGTGATGTTACAAACGCCGGGATTGCACCGGTTGCTGTTGCTGGGTATCTCGGCGCTGATTTTTATTATGCTGATCTGGGCTTATTTCGCCGAAGTTGACGAATTCACTCGCGGTGAAGGGCGCATCGTGCCCTCCAGCGACGTGCAAATTGTACAGAACCTGGAAGGCGGCATTTTGGCAAAGCTGTATGTTACCGAAGGGGAGTTGGTGGAGCGCGACCAACCGCTGATGCAGATTGACGATACATTATTTTCATCGACCTTCCGCGAACGGGCGTTGCAAGTGATGCAGCTCACCGCCAAGGCGGCACGCTTGCGGGCTGAGGCTCAATCCACCAGTTTCGACGAGGAATTAGCCAAGATTGATGTGGAGTTGGATGAGAGACTCGCACAAAGCGAACGCCAGTTGTTCCGCGCACGTGCCAACGAATTCCAAAGTCGGGTCGATGCATTGCACCAAAAAGTGGAGCAGAAAAAACAGGAGTTATCCTCGGTGCGGGGCAGTCGCCAGAATTTGGCCAATAGTTACGAGCTATTAAGCAGGGAGTTGTCCGTGACCCGACCGCTGGTGGCGGAGGGCGCCGTTTCCGCCGTTGAGTTATTGCGGCTCGAGCGCCAGCTCAACGATCTGCAGGGCGAACTGAATCGAGCCCGTCTGGCAATTCCGCAACTGGAAGCGGAATATCAGGAAGCGCAAAACAATGCCACCGGATTTGCGCAGAACTTCGCCAATGAGGCGCGCAAGGAGCTTAATGAGGTGACATCTGAGCTGGATCGTTACAAAGAGAGTAACCAGGCGTATAAAGATCGGGTCGCGCGCACCATTGTACGCTCGCCAGTGCGGGGCACGGTCAAGCAGATCAAGGTCAAGACCGTGGGCGGGGTGATACAACCAGGCGCGGATCTGGTGGAAATTGTACCGCTGGATGATTCTCTGCTGGTGGATGCCAAAGTACGTCCGGCGGATATTGCCTACCTGCACCCCAATCAGAAGGCCACGGTCAAATTCACCGCGTACGATTTTTCCATACACGGCGGGCTAGCTGCGAAGGTTGTGTTGATCAGCCCCGACACCATTGTGGACGAGGAGGGGGTAAGTTATTATCAGGTGCGTTTACAAACAGTAAGTAGCAGTCTCGGCAAGGAAGGCGAGGATCCCCTCCCCATCATTCCCGGCATGACGGTTCAGGTCGATATTCTGACTGGTAAAAAGACCGTCCTGGACTATATGCTGAAACCTATACTGAAAACCAAACAATTGGCATTTCGCGAGCGCTGATTGTGTGTCAAACCACAGACAACGGCGATAACTGGTTGTTTTTAAGGGGTAAGTGGTATCGCTCTGAGCCTAAGCGACCAAGCGGGCAGATCGGGGCATAAACGGTAATTGAATCACGGGCATAGTGTGCTACAAAGCACATTGTGCGGGGCATAGAAGCCCAATGGATGCGTAACGTGTACAGGGACGGTAAAAAAGGGAATTGTGTGGGCACTTTAAGAAACGGCTTTAATGATTTGTTTTAAATCATTTTTTGTTTTTTTGGTGCCCATTAACTGTATCGACATGAGTCAACGCAAAAAAAGGAAGAGGGAAACTTAGCCATGCTGCACAATAATCGCTTCACCCAAACCACCAAAAAACTGATTTTCACGCTGTTCGGCGCAGTGCTTATTGCCGCGCCCGCCAGTGCCGTTGATGTCCGCGAGGTCATCGCAACAACATTAACCACCAATCCGCAGGTGCTCGCCGAGCTGCGCGAAGTCGATGCCCGTGATCGTCAGGTACGCCAGGCTCTGGCGGGCTACTACCCCACGGTGGATTTGATCGCCGGGTTTGGCTTCCAGGAGCGCGATCCCACGGGGCGCACATTTCCCGGCCATCCCAACCGTACCCGCAACGAACTCGAGCGCCGCGAAGCGCAACTGAATCTTCGCCAGTTGGTGTTCGATGGGTTCAACACCACCAACGAATACCGCAACCAGCAGGCCCGCGAAGAAAGCGCCAAACAACGGTCCCGTGCCGTGGGCGAGGATGTTTCTCTCGAAGTCGTGCGGGCGTTTACCGAAGTGCTCAAGCAGGAAGCGATTCTGAAATTGGCACAGGACACCCTGACCTTTCACGAGGAGGTCTACGGGCGCATGCAGAAGCGCGCCGATTCCGGGGTTGGCAGTCGCGCTGATCTGGATCAGATCGCCGGTCGTCTGGCCCTGGCCAAAACCAATCTGGCCTCTGCCTCAGCCAACGTGCGCGATGCCCGCATCAACTATCAACGTGTAGTCGGGGAGTTTCCTCAGGAAGGCACCCTGGATAAGCCAGGTTCCTATCGCAAGCACTTGCCCGGTAGTGTCGATGAAGCGATAGCCAGGGCTGCGGAGAATCATCCCATCATGGCGGTGGCAAATGCCGATGTTGAAGCGACCACCTTTCGCTACGAGCAGACCAAAAGCCCGTTCTATCCATCATTTCATGTCGAAGTCGAGCGGGATCTCAACGACAACATCGACGGTATTGAACAGCAGGTGGACGATCTGCGGGTTATGCTGCGCATGCGCTACAACCTGTATCGCGGTGGTGCGGATTCCGCACGCAAACAGGAATTTGCCTACCTGATGGAAAAAGCCAAGGAGATTCGCAACAACGCCCACCGTCAGGTGGAACAGGAAATGCGGTTAGCCTGGGTTGCCCACGAGACTCTGCAAGCGCAAATGCCGTCCCTGGAAGCCCATGTTGCGGATTCCACCCGCACTAAATCCGCTTACATCGACCAGTTTGACCTGGGTAGACGGACGCTGCTGGATTTATTGAACACCGAAACTGAAAACGTCGGCGCTAAAACGTCGTTGATTTCGGCGCAGTACGATCTGATTTTTAACGAGTACCGTATTTTCCATAGCATGGGCGATCTCATGTATATGGTCGGTGCCAAACTGTAGGGTAAGAACTTAGACCTGTTTCCATTCCGGAGCAGGTCTGAACTAACTATCCCGGAGGGGGCAAGAGATGAACGACGAAACCAAACAGGGAACTGAAATCGAAGCAGCACAGGACGTCAAGGTCGTTGCTGTTCTCACAGCATCCAGCGGTGGCTCAGTAGTTGCCATCGGTGCTGATGGCACCGTGCGCGAGCTGCAACCGGGCGATCCCATCTTCGTCGGCGATACCGTCGAGGCGGTACTGGGCGGCCAGGCGCTGGTCACTCTTGCCAATGGCGATATCAAGGAACTCCCGCGGGACGGCTCTTTCCTCTTTACGGCCGATAGCGTGACCCAGCTGGCCAGCTATAGCGACGGCGAGAATGGCTCCCAGTTTGAAGAACTGCTGGCGGCATTGGAACGCGGCGAAGACATCTCTGAAAAACTCGAAGAAACCGCAGCCGGTGGCGATAACCCTGGCGGCGGTGGTGCTGGTGACGAAATTGGCCAGGGCGCCATTTTTGGCCGCTCCATTAACGAAGTGCAGCCCCAGGCCGGATTTGATCCCAATCTGGACCCACGGCCGATTATCGATCCGACCGCAGATACCGAGATCATCCTGAACGCGGGTGCGCCTGAGCCGCTCGACGACAACCCTAATCCGGAAGCTAACGAAAATATCGTTGCCGATGGTGAGCTAGAGCTAGCAAATGGTCCGGTGACGACCACCGGAAATATTCTGGATAATGATATGGCTGGCGCCGACGGTTACGGCAATCCGCCGATTACCGGAGTTGAGTACGACGGGTCCATCGGTCCTGCTACCAAAACAGTGGATGGCAACGTTATCACCTTTACCGCCTCCAACTGGGTATTGACCGTCAATACA
>JBFIHG010000005.1:0-92569 GCA_041601945.1 Porticoccaceae bacterium
AACGGGCAGACGTTTACCGAAAGTCTGTTGTTTACCCATCGTGGTATCAGTGGCCCGGCGATATTGCAGATATCCAGCTACTGGAAACCGGGGGATGAAATATTTGTTGACCTGCTGCCCGGTATCGATGCCGGCGAATGGTTAGTTAACGCCAAACATCGCCAGGGAAAAAGCCTGTTGAAAGCATTATTCACGCAAAAACTGCCGAAAGCGCTGGTTGGGGAATTACAGACCCTGTGGTGGGCGGAATTGGGAGATACACCGTTGGCCGAATTGAGTGATGGAAAACTACAGCTCATTGGGGAGCGATTTAACCATTGGCGTTTAAAACCATCCGCCACGGAAGGTTATCGCACCGCTGAGGTGACTCTGGGGGGCGTCGATACCAGCGCTATCAGCTCCAAAACCATGGAGGTCAAACACCAGCCGGGTCTGTATTTTATTGGTGAAGTGCTGGACGTTACCGGGCAGCTTGGCGGGTTCAATTTTCAGTGGGCCTGGTCGTCCGGTTACAGCGCCGGGTTGGTTGTCTAACCATATGGATTCCCGGGATGTAGTGTGGTGTTGGGAATGCGGCCAGCCGGTTGCGCCGTGCTAATATTCCGCGCCTGAATAATCGCGGAGTGGACGTTTTGAATTCTTGCTGGTGGGGAAAAAAGTTGCCAATTCATGCTGCGACTTAACGACATAAAACTGCCCCTCGAGCATAGCGAGGCGGATCTGGTTGACGCCATTGTTAAGCGCCTGGCTATACAGCCGCGCGACCTTATAGCTTTTAGCATTTTTAAACGTAGCTACGACGCGCGCAAGAAGCATAGTATCTCGCTTGTTTATCAATTGGATGTAACGCTCGATGTGACAGCGGACCAAATTGTATTGGAGAAATTTGCCGGGCAATCCTGGGTAGGGCCAAGTCCGGATACCAATTATCACTTTGTGGCGCAGGCACCTGGGGAGTTTCCGGCAGGCCGCCAACAACGGCCCATTGTTATCGGCTTTGGCCCCTGCGGTATTTTGGCGGCACTGGTGCTGGCACAGATGGGACTGAAGCCGATTGTGCTGGAGCGCGGACAGGACGTGCGCCAGCGCACCCGCGATACCTGGGATTTTTGGCGCAAGCGCAAGTTAAACACTGAATCCAACGTACAGTTTGGAGAAGGCGGCGCGGGCACATTCTCCGACGGCAAACTGTATAGTCAGGTCAAGGACAGGCGTCATTTAGGTCGCAAGGTGTTAACCGAGTTTGTGGCGGCCGGTGCGCCCACGGAAATTTTAACCGTCAGCAAACCCCATATTGGCACCTTTAAACTGGTCAAGATGGTGGAAAACATGCGTGCGGAAATCACCCGTTTGGGTGGTGAAATCCGGTTTGATTGTAAGGTGGAAAGCATTCACCGCGAGGTTGTGGAGGGTGCGGGTGCACAGTGCGCGGGTAGCGATAGTGACGGGCAAATTACGGCTGTAACCCTGACGAGTGGCGAAACGCTGTACAGTCGCCATATTATTCTGGCGATCGGTCACAGTGCCCGCGATACGTTTGCAATGCTATTGCAGCAAGGCGTTTACATCGAAGCCAAGCCGTTTTCCATCGGTTTTCGGATTGAACACCCACAATCATTGATTGACGGTGCGCGCTTTGGCGCGCAGGCCGGACACCCATTGCTGGGCGCTGCGGACTACAAACTGGTACACCATTGTGCCAATGGCCGCAGTGTCTACAGTTTCTGTATGTGTCCCGGGGGCACCGTGGTGGCGGCCAGTTCTGAGGAAGGGCACGTGGTGACCAATGGTATGTCGCAATATTCCCGCAACGAACGCAATGCCAATGCCGCCATTGTGGTGGGCGTTACGCCCGAGCAAGACTACCCGGAGCACGTGTTAGCGGGCATTGACCTGCAACGTAAACTCGAACAGCTGGCCTACCGCCTGGGGGGCGAAAATTACAATGCGCCCGCGCAGTTGGTGGGAGATTTTCTGCAGGGCATACCCTCCACCCAGTTGGCTGGTATTGCCCCGTCCTACCAGCCCGGCATTACCCTGGGAGATTTATCGCAGGCCCTGCCGGCATTTGCCATTGCTGCCATTCGCGAGGCCATTCCGGTATTCGATGAGCAGATAAAAGGATTCGCCATGCCCGACGCCCTGCTAACGGCGGTTGAAACCCGCACGTCTTCGCCCATTTGTATCAAACGCGGAGCAGATTTTCACAGTATCAATACCAGGGGTTTATATCCCGCCGGTGAAGGTGCCGGGTACGCGGGTGGTATTTTGTCGGCGGGAATCGATGGCATTAAAGTAGCCGAGGCACTGGCCCTTGATCTATTGCAAGCAGCACAGTCGGCAAAGTAATTCCTGTTAGTAGTGTATTTTCTGAAATGACCCATGAAAAATTGAATCTAGCGAAAGTCTCTGGATTTTACGGCGAGTTCCGCGAGCAGGTGACTGTAATCAATAATTTCGCCTGCTATCACGTGAATCACTTCGTTTTTGCATTCCATAATACCCTTGATCATCGCCAGTTGAGCGCCCAGTAGGGCCTGCCGATAGCGGGTTTGTAAATCCTTCCAGACAATGATGTTGATATTTCCGGTTTCATCTTCCAGCGTGAGAAACACCACCCCCGAGGCGCTACCGGGTCGTTGTCGCCCGGTGATCAGTCCGGCGACACGCACAAAACGATTATTGTTGAGGGCGCTCAGATCACATTGGCGTTTGCAGTGACGAAAGACTGCGTGGTCGCGCAACAGGGCCATAGGATGGCGGTTAAGGGTGAGTCCAGTGCTGTGGTAATCGGCCAGCATCTCATCCACTTCGCTGGGAACGGGCAGAGTTACGTGCTGGTTGTCGTGTACGGGTTCTCTCTGTTGCACTTGTTGTGATTGTTGCGATCTGCTTTTCGCGTCGATGGCGCGATCCGTTTTGGTCAATAGAGGGCGCGGTGTTTCAACCCCCAGCACCTGCCAGTGGGCCTGATGTCGATGACCACTGATTGCCTGTAGCGCATTTGCGCTGGCCAGCGCCTGCATTTCCTTTTTATTGAGGCGAGCGCGATGGGCAAGGTCGTTGATACTGGCAAAAGGTCGTGCGTTGCCCTCGCTGACGATACGTTGCGCAGCCTCCTTGCCCAGACCTTTCACAAGGCGCAATCCCAGGCGTAATGCCGGTTGTCGCTGTGCCCTAACCTTGTCCGCGGGTAATTCCAGATGATGCTCCCAGCGGCTGTGACGAATATCCACCGGCAGTACATTAATGCCGTGACGTCGCGCGTCCTGCACCAACTGGGAGGCGGAATAAAAGCCCATGGGCTGGCTATTGAGCAATGCACAACAAAATGCAGCGGGGTGATGACATTTTAGCCATGCGGACACATAGGCGAGTAGCGCAAAGCTGGCGGAATGGGATTCGGGAAAACCGTAACCGCCGAAGCCTTTGATTTGTTCGAACAGACGTTGCGCAAAATCCTCGTTGTAACCCCGGGCTAACATACCGTTAACAAGTTTGTTTTCGAATTTCATCAGGTTGCCGTTTTTACCCCAGCTGGCCATGGCCCGGCGCAACTGGTCGGCTTCGCCACCGCTAAAACCAGCAGCCACCATGGCGAGCCGGATAACCTGCTCCTGAAAAATAGGAATGCCCAGGGTGCTTTTCAACACAGCCTCTATTGCCGCGCTGGGATAAGTTACCGCCGCAGGGTTTTGTCGTCGTTTCAGGTAGGGATGCACCATATCGCCCTGAATCGGACCGGGGCGCACGATGGCGACCTGAATCACCAGGTCGTAGTAACAGCGTGGGCGTAGTCTGGGCAGCATGGACATTTGCGCGCGGGACTCCACCTGAAAGACACCGATGGTGTCGGCCCGGCACAGCATATCGTAGGTGGCGCTATCGTTTTCCGGAATCGCCTGCAGGTTGGGAACCGCGGTGCTGTAATCGCGCACCAGCTCCAGGCATTTACGAATGGCGCTGAGCATGCCGAGAGCGAGGATATCCACCTTCATCAAACCGAGGGCTTCGATGTCCTCCTTGTCCCACTGAATCACTGTGCGCTCGGGCATGCTGGCATTTTCCACCGGCACCAGTTGGCTGATTGGCCCCGCGCTGATAATGAAACCGCCAACATGCTGGGACAGATGTCGGGGAAAGCCGAGGATTGTCTGTACCAGCAGCAGAAAATGTTGTGCGAGTGTTTGATGGTCGAGCAGGTTGTTCTCGACAAAGCGTTGTTGTAAATCGCCACTGCGATCCCACCAGGCAAGAGAGGTTGCCAATTGATCCACCAACGGTGGGGGCAAATCGAGGGCTTTGCCAACATCTCGTATGGCGCTGCGGGTGCGATAGGTAATCACGGTGGCCGCCAGTGCCGCGCGCTCTCGGGAATACTTTTTGTAAATATACTGAATCACTTCTTCGCGCCGTTCGTGTTCGAAATCCACGTCGATATCCGGCGGTTCGTCCCGCTCTTTGGAAATAAAACGTTCAAATAACAGGGCCACACGGGTGGGGGATACTTCGGTGATAAACAGGCAGTAACACACCACCGAGTTAGCGGCGGAGCCGCGACCCTGACACAGAATGTCGCGACTGCGGGCGAATTGCACAATGTCGTAGACCGTTAAAAAATAGTACTCGTAGCGCAATTCGCGAATCAGCGTTAATTCCCGCTCGATGGTGGCTTGTATGGCTGATGGTATTGTCTGTGGCCAGCGCTGCCCGGCACCCGCCATAACCAGATCGCGCAGATGCTGATGCGGTGTCACCCCTGCGGGTACGACTTCCGCGGGATATTCGTAGCGCAATTCGTCGAGGGAGAAGTGGCAGCGCGCGCTGATGTTGAGGGTTTCCTGGAGCAGTGCTTCAGGGTACAGGCGTTGCAGCGTGGAGATGGGGCGCAGGTAGCGCTCGCTGTTGGCCTGCAAGCGGGTGCCCAGTTGTGGAATGCTGGTATTGAGGCGAATGGCGGTGAGGGTGTCCTGTAACGGTTTGCGAGTGCGCTCGTGCATATGTACATCGCCGCAGGCGACCATGGGAATGCCGAGGGTCTGTGCAAGGGTATACAGCTGCAGATAGCTGGTCTGTTCGTCGCTGGCCAGGAGTCGCGTGACCCCGAGCCACAGGCGGTTGCCAAACATCGTGCATAGCCTGCGGCCAATCTCGACAGCATTCGGCGTATCGAGGGCCGCTGGCCAAATTGCCAGGCAGCGTCGTATGTGGCGTTGAATATCCGCCAGTGCGAGGCGATACGCTCCCTTGGGGCTGCGGCGGCGGGCCAGGGTGATAAGGGCTGAGAGTTCGCCATAGGCGGCGCGATCTGGCGCGAGCAGAATCAGTTTACATTGCTCCTGTAAATAAAATTCACTGCCGATAATCAATTGAATATTTTGTTCGCGCGCCGCGACATGGGCCTTGACCACACCAGCCAGAGAACATTCGTCGGTGATGGCCAGGGCGTGGTAGCCCAGTTCCGCGGCGCGCCTCACCAGCTCAGCGGGGTGGGAGGCGCCACGCAGAAATGTGAAATTACTCAGGCAGTGTAATTCTGCGTACACGGTGCTAACCAAAAATGCCGTGGACAAACCAGCGCCGGGTGTCGAGCTCCCGGTAAATCCAGTACACCGCGCCCTGCGTATGGCGGGCAATAAAGTAATCCCGGTGGACGGGTTTAGACCACCACTCGCCTTCGATACGTTCCGGGCCCTGTAGCAGTTGCAGCACGCCGCGCCAGTACAGCTGCTGGCCACGGTGTTGAATTTCTTCCGGTCTGGATAACAACCAGGCGGGGCGCTGTGGGGCGGTTGAGGCCGTAGCATCAGTTTTATCAGATGGCTGAATGCTGGGCGGGCGTTGCGGGGGTAGAGCGGGTGTGTGGAGTGCTTGCCAGGCATATTCCGGAATATGGCTGTCGGCCAGTGCCAGCCCGGAGATGGCGCTGGCGCCGAGGCGTGCGCGCAGGCGGTCGATAAGCTCGCCGATGGCATCATCGCCAGTACTCGCGCTGCCCGTTGCAGCACTGTGGGGCGTAAGCAGATCGCGTTCCACATGGCGAGCGGGATGTAGTTCCGTGGCGGTTAGCGCGATCTTTTCGACCGGCCCATCGAGGGTCAATGACGCCAGTTTGAGGCGGCTGAGGGACAGAAAATAGTCGGCATCGTTGCGTGGGTTGGCACAGCTCAGGACAATGGTTTTAGCGGCGCCATTTTGCTGTTGCAAGCGCCATTCGATACCACCGCAATGCAGTTGTCGAGCGCGTAGATAACCGCACAGTGCCAGCAACAGACGGCGCATGGGAAACAGTAGCATTTCGGTACTGGTCAGCCCATTCATGAATTCCAGTGCGTCGTCAAATTGTGGCGGCAGTTGCAGCACCTTGCGCAGGTCTGGTCGCTGCCCGGTTACCCGCTGTAAATAGTGCAGCAGACCCTGCCCACAGCGTTTGCCGAGCGCCGCAGCAGGCAGGCGCAGCACATCGCCAAGCTGGCGCAAGCCGGTGCGCTGTAAGCTGGCCTGCAAGGTGGCGGAACAGTCCAGTACGGACAGGGGCAGCGCATGCAGGACGCGATTAAACAGCACGGTGTCAATGACAGTGCCGGTGCGATCATCGAAAGCGGCGACAGAATCCACAGCACCGCGGCTGATCAGCTGCGCGGCGGCGGGGGTGGGGGCAAGGCCAGGGGTATAACTGTAGCGGTGTGCGGCGACCTCTGTGGCGATCAGCGCGCACAGTCTGCGCACGCCGCCAAATAATTTCAGGCTGCCCTGAATTTCCAGTAGTAAATTATCCGGGGGCTGTACGCAAACGACGGAGGTAAAACGGTAGCACCCATACGCCAGGTGTTGCAGGGCGCGTTGTTCGCGGGCGCTGTCCCGCATGCTGGTGTGCAGATCGGGGCACAAGGTATATGCCGTGCCGAGTGGGGTGTCGGGCGCAATACCACAGGCCAACGCCGCCGGATTACAGAATTCGATGCGGTGCCCGCTAATCACCACGGTGGGTTTAAGTGGGTTTTGCCCGATAGTTTCAGCGTTATTTGTTGTACGCGGCCGACTGTCGACAGCGTCGATATACTCATGACCGATAACGTCGTCGAAAATTTCCAGGGGTAATTGAGGTAAATGCAGACATAGCCACAGCATAACAAGCGCTCACTGTAACGCCGGGCGCAGAGGCAGGGCACGGGGGCGTACCTGCGGCGGGGAGACGGGGTCTGGTTCAGAACCTGTTGCACAAACGGGTTGTGGCGTTGGCAGGTGTTGCGTGGGCATGGTGCGCTGGCTGAGAATATCGGGACGCTGTAAGCAGACGGATTGCCCGCTCCAACCGCCCCGTTGTTTGAGGATAGTGAGCTGGCAGCCATCCGCTGTGGACTCGATGGCGATGCGCAATGTCGCTGGCGAGGGCTGGTTTGCCGTCTGACAGGAACGGAACAGAACCGCCAGGCCAGCGCCTGCCTGGGCAGCCAGCTGCAGCTTGCGTAATTGGGGTACGCTGAGGTTGGCTGTTGTCAGCCAGGTAAGGACAGCACCCCCCGAGGCGGCGCGCAGTCCCTGCTCCGTCGCCCATAATTGGTCGCGCAGGGTTGTTGTTTGCACCACCAGTAAGCGCTCAAGGTTGATGTTCCAGCGCTGCCACGCCGGCGCGTAGGGCAGATGGGGGGGTGCTATCAGCACCAGGGGCCGTCCTGCGGCGCTCAGTTGTGCCAGTGTCGGCGCCAGTAGTTGCAGTTCCCCACTACCGGGTTGGCGACACAGGAGTTCGGTCAGGGCGCCTGTTGGCCAGCCGCCCTGATGCAGGCTGGTATTCAGTGAGGCATAACCGGTGGCTATGCCGTGGGTTATATTCAGTGTTGCCGAGGCCTGCCAGAGATCGGGCCGTTTGAGCAGTGAAGCGAGCGTCGAGTTCATAGTCTGTGGGCTGTGCTGTTGCTATACGGGATGGTTTTTTCGCGGAGACAGAGTTCTGGGCGAATACTGTAAATATATACAGTATAGCGGGTGTTGTCACCCGCTATTGATTAACGGTGACTATGGGTGTGATAAGTCGTGCTGGACGACTGCTTCGGGGTCGCTGCGGCGGCCTGGGTGCGACGGGTGGCAGCAACGGGAGTGGTAAGATAGGAGCGTCTTCGACCCCGATTGACTACGGGAGGTGCCTGTTAGCGTTTCTATCGAAATGACAATAATCCTTACGGCTATTGCGTTTACGGCAGGGTTTATCTCCTCCATTGCCGGGGCGGGTGGTCTGCTGACACTGCCAGCCCTGCTCTGGGCGGGCTTGCCACCGCTCCAGGCCCTGGCCACCAATAAGGTCCAGAGCGCACTGGGTACGGCATCATCGGCCTGGAATTTTTTCCGCAAAGGGCATTTGCAGCTCCGGGACATAGGGCCTGCTATTGGCTTTGCGCTGGTGGGTTCCGTTGTGGGTACGCTGGTTGTTCAGCAACTGGGCAATGAACTGTTGGGTCGGTTGCTGCCTGTTTTTCTGATTATCATTGCAGGGTATTTTCTATTGTCCCCGCGGGTGTCTGACGAAAGTTCCACACCGCGCCTGTCCCGCTGGCAATTCGGCGGTTGTGCAGCGTTGGGTATGGGATTTTACGGCGGTTTTTTTGGTCCCGGCATGGGTTCGATATTCCCTTTTCTGTTTGTCTGGCTGCTGGGCCATAACCTGCGCAGTGCGACGGCGCACACCAAAGCCATGGTGCTAACTATTAATGGTGTCTCCGCACTCCTGTTTATTTACCACGGCAGTGTGTTGTGGGATCTCGCGTTGATCATGTCCGTTGCTCAAATGGTCGGGGCGTATCTGGGTTCCAGTCTGGTCATTCACCGCGGTGCGGCACTGGTGCAACCACTGATTGTTGCGGTTACACTGATTCTGTCGATTAAACTGTTACTGTTTCCATAAGTGTGCCAGGAGCGTATTGATATGAGTTTGCTGGCATGAGCTATGTACTGACCCTGGCGTTAACGTTGACAGTGGTAGCGGTGGCCATGTGGGTGTTCGTCAAGGTGGGAACACCGGTGTATCGACTGCAACGGGAAAATGTCGTGAGTCTGCTACGTTTACTGGTGAGCGGTCGCGCCACGCGGCAGGATTGGGATGTGTTTGTGGCCATACCCATTCGCCACGATGCCCTGTTGCGGGACATTCAGGAGCGTTGCATCACGATTGCGCAAACTGAGTTTACCGGTGGCCCAGGTTTGCTTTTTTCCACACAGGGGATTGCCAGGCTTGAGTGTTTATTAAAAGAGTTAGCCCCCGAGGAAGAGACAACCCCGCTGATAAACTCTTCAGGGAAAAGTCATCAGCGCGAAGCAAGCGAGTAAAAATAAAATCTGTTAAGGAAGGAAATAAGCGCGATGGATAATGTTTCTGCGGTAGCAAAGTTTGTGTTGCTGTTTGCGGCTTTTGTGGTGGTGATTGCCGGCATGAAAATGGCGGAGCCCTTGTTGGTGCCATTTTTGTTGTCAGTGTTTATTGCACTAATCTGTTTTCCGATTCTGACGTGGCTTAAATCGAAACGGGTGCCCAATAGTGTGGCCATCCTGCTGATTGTGCTGGCGGTGGTGCTGGTGGGGATGTTGGTCGGTGCCGTGGTGGGCGCGTCCATTCGCGATTTTCGCGAAGAGTTGCCGACCTACCAGACCCGCTTGCAGGGTATGAGCGTAGTGGTGCAGCAATGGTTTGCGCAGCGGGGTCTGATATTCGATGGTAACCAGTGGCGGGAAAGTTTTAATCCCAGCGCAGTGATGCAACTGGCGGGCAATACGCTCGCATCGTTTGGCAATGTGATGACCAATGCCTTTTTGATCTTGCTCACAGTTATTTTTATTCTGACGGAGGAAACTGGATTTCGCGATAAACTGCGATCCGCGCGCGGCTCGTCCGAATCACTGGCGGGACTGGAAACATTTATTCACAGTGTTAATCGCTATCTATCGATCAAAACATTATTGAGTCTGGCCACTGGCGCACTGGTGGTGGTGTGGCTGTGGCTGCTGGGTGTCGACTATGCGGTGATGTGGGGATTGCTGGCATTTTTGCTGAATTTTGTGCCCACTATTGGTTCGATTCTCGCGGCGGTGCCCGCAGTGCTGTTGGCGCTGATTCAGCTCAACCCCTGGTCGGCTGGATTGGTGGCGATCGGTTATGTGGTTATCAATGTTGTATTCGGTAATATTCTCGAACCGCGATTGATGGGCCGCGGCTTGAATCTGTCGCCACTAGTGGTATTTTTATCGTTGGTATTTTGGGGTTGGGTACTGGGCCCGGTGGGCATGCTGTTGTCCATTCCGCTGACGATACTGGTCAAGATCGCCCTGGAAAATGATCCGCAAACTCGCTGGCTGGGCATTATGCTGGGTGCGGGCAAGGTGGAGCCCGTGATCAGTAATGAAAGTAGCGAGCCAGCAGCAATTTACGATCAAACGACTGCTAAAGAAGATGATTAACATGGCGCCTGGCAACATGTCTTACAGTTGGTCTCTGCGACTAATGCTGGTGTTGCTGCTCACGGGTTGTGGGGAGGCGGGCAAGCAAGCACCGGCAGTGGCAGAAAAAAATGCGTCGACAACCGGTATCCAATGGTTCGCCGGTACGGTCGAAGAAGCGTTTGCCCATGCCGAGACAGTGAACAAGCCGGTGTTTCTGTATTGGGGCGCCGACTGGTGCCCGCCCTGTAATCAGCTCAAGGCCACGGTGTTCGAACAGCGAGAATTTATCGAACAAAGTCGCCTGTTTATCCCTGTTTATCTCGATGGCGACACGCCCCGCGCGCAACAAATTGGCGAGCAGCTTGGCGTGATGGGTTATCCGACGGTGATCGTATTTAACCCGTCCGGCGAGGAGTTAACCCGTATACCCGGCGGCATTAATCTGGATCATTATCTGCGGGTGCTCGCGCTGTCCCTTGAACATTTGCGTCCCGCCGCTGCATTGGTCGCGGCGGCGGTTAGCGGGGAGCGCCTCTCGCAAGACGATTGTCAGTTGTTGGCCTGGTATAGCTGGGCGCAGGATAATGGGCGCACGTTGGCGGGCAGGGATCCGCTGGCGGTGTTTACCCGGTTGCTGGAAATCTGCGGCGACACCAGCGCAGTGGTGAACAGTCGCCTGGGTATGGCAGCGCTGAATGCGTGGTTAATGGTGGATCATAGTGAAGAAGCTTTACGCTCCGCAACCGGCGAGTACCAATTGTTAGTTGAAACTGTACTCGATGATCGCGAATTGTCGATCGCAAATATCGAGCCGATAATTTATCAGGCTGGAGATATTGTTGGCGCACTGACAGCCCCCGGCGCGGAGCGGGAAACATTGCGGCAGCGCTGGCTGAGCCGACTACAGAGCCTGAGTGCGGATCCACAGGTTGCACTGGCGGATCGTCTGGCTACGCTCTACGGCGAGCTGCAACTGGCGCGGTTGTCGCACTCTTTTGATGGGTATGGGCCGGAGTTAATTACCCGAGTGCAACAGCAAGTTGTCTGGGCGGACAAACATGCGACGACATCCTTTGAACGCCATGTGGTAATCAGCGTGGCGTGGGATGTGCTTTATGAAGCAGGCCTGGAGCGTCAGGCGGGGGACTTGCTGTTGGCGGAAATGGAGAAGTCTCAGTCGCCCTATTATTTTATGCTGGAGCTGGCGAACATCGCGGAAAAAGCTGGCCGGGAAGACGAGGCTCTGGCGTGGCTGGAGCGCGCCTGGCACGCAGCAACCGGTTCCGCAACACGTTTTCAGTGGGGCGTGAACTACCTGCAGGGGCTGTTAAAAATGTCCCCTGAAGATACGCAGCGGATTGAAGCGACGGGTGTTGCCGTGTTGTCGGAGCTGGCACAACAGGACGCGCCGCTGTTCCAGCGCAACCGGCAACGGCTGGAAAAACTTGGTACGGCGCTAGTGGAGTGGAACGAATTTTTCGAACAACCTGCAGTACTTGCTGCGTTTCGAGCACAATTGATGCCGTTATGCGAGACAGATGCCACGGCGTCTTCGACAACCACTTTTTGCCGGGAGTATCTGGTAACGGAGTAACAGGGTGTCGCGATGAAAAAAATTACTGGCGCCCATGTAAATAGCTCGACGAGTGCAGTTCACAAAACCGCGCAAGAGGGTGATCCGCAAGCGACGCTGCGCGCGTTACTACCGGGGGCAAAATTAACGATCACCGCGCTGCATAATTTGCCGGAACTGCGCCTGTGGTTAATTGATCCAGTGGGTATGCACGCGCCGCTATTGGAGCAGGAGGTCAATGCGGTGTTCGCCACGCCACCCTATTGGTGTTTTTGTTGGGGGAGCGGTAAGGCGCTGGCTGAATATATTGTGCGGGAAATCCCGGAAAAAATTGCAGGTGCCGTGGTGCTGGATTTCGGGTGTGGCAATGGCGTGGCGGCAATTGCTGCCGCGCTGGCTGGTGCACGACGGGTTATTGCTTGTGACAGTGATCCGGCGGCGCTCGCCGTCGCGGCGCGCAATGCCGACCTGAATGGGGTTGAACTTAGTTATTCATCTGATATTTTTGAGGTGGATGAACGGGTTGATTATTTATTTGCGGCAGACGTTCTCTACGATCGGGATAATTTTTCGCTTTTGCAACGGTTCCGGCAGCTTGCCGGGCAGGTGATTCTCGCAGACTCGCGGGTGCCGGACTTCGCTGCCGATGGTTATACGCAGATACAGCGCCAATGGTCGGTAACCCAACCGAACCTGGGGGAGCCCCCACAAGTGGGACAGGTTACGTTTTATCGCGCGTTTTGCAGCGGTTAATGCCCGGGTATCCGCAGTCGCTGTTGGTTTGGTGAAACAGGCCTCTCGCGATGTTGTTCTTCATACCGACAAGATTTGGCAGTAAGATCTGCTGCTCTTCTAAATAACAATAGTGACTGGTACCGGAAATGGGTGGTGAACGTGAAGGAATCGAAACCGATTAATACTGCGTGGCTGGAACGGGTGGTTAGCGCGCAGCAAGCGGAACAAAAAGCGATATCGCGGCTGTTACACGACGAGTTCGGTCAATCGCTGGTGGCGGCCAAAAGTTTTGCCGTTGCGATTGCGCAAATGCGCGACGGAGAGCCGCTCGACAATATTCGCGACATGGCAGATGCCGTCAAGGAGATGATAGAAGGCACCTATATAGCCGCTTACGATCTGATGCGGGAGCTTGATACGGGAGTCGCGACGGAGGCGCCGTTCGAGGAACAAGTGCAGAGTTTATTGCAATACCTGCGCTTCGAACAAAAACGTATCGCGTTGTCGTTCACCGGCGGCAACCAAATTGACCACCTGCCGAACTGGGCGCGAGCGCTGCTCTTGCGTTTTACGCGCACGCTGCTAACCTGCGTTAATCGCCATGCTAGTGGCGTCAATAAAATTAAATTGATAGCGACTGCGGACGCTGATGGCCGTGCGACGCTGGCGGTTACGCATAATGGCATAGCCACAGGGCCACAGTTTGAACGACATCCGTTGTTGCTTGGGTTGGTGCGCGGTGTGCAGGAATTAGCTGGAGAGTGTGTGTTGAGTGAAGATACGTCGGCACAAGAACATATAACCCTGACTTTCGATTTCCCTGTGGATTAGCCGGACGCGATATGGGCGACTCAACTGTCTCGGTATTGCTTGTCGACGACCACTCTGTGGTACGTGCCGGGTTTCGCTATTTGCTGGAGCGGGTGGATGGTTTCGTGGTCATCGAATCCGATTCTGCGGAGGCGGCCTATCGCATTTACCGGGAAAAAAAACCTGACGTGGTGGTTATCGATATGTCCATGCCGGGGATCGGTGGGCTGGAAGGGATTCGCAGATTGCGGGCCAGCGACGAAAAATCGTGCATTATTGTTTTGAGTATGTACAACGATCCGTCTTTCGTGACGCGAGCTATGGAGATGGGTGCGCTGGGCTATCTGAGTAAAAATTGCGGGCCCGATGAGTTGGCCAAAGCGATTGCCGCAGTGATGAGGGGTGAGCGTTATTTCAGTTCTGATATTGCGCTTGAAACGGCCGGTGACGCAGGCGGCACCGAGATCAGCAGTTTGTCGACCCGAGAATTTCAGGTGTTTCGTATGTTGGCGGAGGGTGCTTCGGTGAAGAATATTGCGGATACCCTGAGTTTAAGCCCCAAGACGGTTAGCAATCATCGGAGCAATATTATGGAAAAGCTGCAGATACACAGTGCGGTTGAGATGACACGATTAGCGGTGCGCGAGGGTATTATCGACGCCTGAATAGCGTCTCGTTGGCGATCATTAGTGCCATTTATTTTCGGCTGTCGTTTGATCTGCGTATTACGACGTTGACGGCAAAGATTGAAAAGAGTATAAATTTCTTTCGTAAGTGATTGATTAAAAAGATTTAATAAGTAAAATCAAGGCGTTAGATCAGGTGTATTTTTCTCCTGGAGCAATCAGTTGATGATTGTGGTAAATCGGCTGGAACGAAAGTTTTCAGCACGACTGACGCTATATCGTGAACATAACGGAGGTGGTCGCTTGAACGACATAATCAAAATATCCTGCATCGGTGTCGATGACAAGGACGTGGCTGTGATTAGCAGTATTCTCAAACTGGCACCCGAGCTGAAGGGTAAGTTTGAATTGATTGATACCGAGCAGAAAAGCGCCGCAAATCTGCTGTTTGTCAATGCGGACGACGCGGAAGCGCTCGGTGAATGGGAGGCTTTCAGCGCCGCACATGGCGATGTAGTGCCCATTGTTATTTACAGTGGCGAAGCGCCCGATATCGACGCCATTACCATGAAACGTCCGCTGGCGATGCGACGTCTTATCGATAGCCTGAAAACCATCATATCCACCGAACGGGAAGTGATGGTAACGACAACCGGGGTCGGAGGGGTTAAAAAGATTCTGGTGGTGGATGACAGTTTTCCAGTGCGCAAATACATGGAGCAGAAGCTGCCGTTGTTGGCCGACGGTGAACTCAGCTTGAATTTTGCGGAATCCGGGGCCGAAGCAGTCGAGCGTGTCAAGGAAACCGCCTACGACCTGATTTTTCTCGACGTCATGATGGACGATATGAATGGGTACAAAGTTTGTAAGTGGGTGAAAACAGTGCGGCCCGAGACCGTGGTGGTGATGTTGACCAGTAAAAATTCGCCGTTTGACAAGGTGCGCGGCACCATGTCGGGGTGTGATGATTATGTGGTGAAGCCCCCCAAAGACGAAACTCTGAAGGATATATTACAGCGTTTTTAGAGCGTGCTGAGCCAAGTGTAGCCAAAACTTGCCAGAGCGTTTGCGGAAAAGAATTATGAGGATGAGATCACAATGGCAGTTGCGAAAGTCCTGGTGGTGGATGATTCGCCGGCGGAGTTGGAAAACATCCAAGCAATGGTGGCTGCAACCGGTCGCACAGTGTTGGCGGCTACTTCCGGGCACGAGGCGGTGGCTCTTGCTACCAGCGAGCAGCCCGATCTGATTTTTCTGGATATCGTCATGGACGATCTGGACGGCTATGGCGCCTGTCAGGCGATTCGCGAAAATCCTGACACCAGCCACATCCCGGTGGTGATGGTGAGTTCAAAAAATCAGCGGTTTGATCGTATATGGGCGGATCGTCACGGTGCCAACGGCGTCATTTCAAAACCCTATAGCGCGCAGGAAATTACTGCGGAGCTGGAAAAGTACTGACTGGAAACTCTGTGGAAAATCAAGATTCGCGATTGGTGATACCCAGTGAAGCTCTGCAAAAAGAGTTTGTGCTGGCGAGTGCACCCTCCGTTACGCCGGATACCAGCGTATTGCAAGGCACATTTCATGGCTTTGTCATCGGCGAAATTGGTTTACTGCTGCCCAAAGAAGAAATCTCTGAAGTGCTGGAAAGTATTAACAGTTGTCGTTTACCGAATACTTCCGCGGTGCTATACGGCATGGCCAATTTGCGCGGAAAAATAGTTCCGCTCTTTGATTTACACCGCCTGCTGGGTGTCGAACCCGCGCCGCAACGTATGTTTTTGGTGATTGGCGATGGCGGCGACGCGGCCGGCGTGTTGCTGGATCGGTTGCCCCGCCGGGTAGTTATTGCAGCAACCGATAAATTACCAATGATTCCGCCGTTGCCGCCCTCCCTGCGGCCATTTGCGCGCGGGGCCTACGATGTGGACGGGGTGTGGCTCGACTGGGATTTAGCAGGTTTTTTTGAATCTTTACAGGGGCAGATCAGTTAATAACTGGTGCCACACCGTTGTGCACCGGTTCCCGAATTTATTAATGCAAGGCTGAGTAAGGCGAATACGTATGAAAATTAATATTGCGACCAGAGTGGGTGGAAGCTATCTGGTGTTAACGTTGTTCGTGATCATAACGGGCCTTGCCGGCACCTATTCGGTAAGTCGATTAGTCGACACGATAGATTTTATTACCAACGACGCCTGGGACACTGCCGAGGGAGCACTGGAATCATCACTTGCGGTGAATGAGCAACTGTTGGCGGTGCAGGAAATTGTCCGGTATACCCAGGGCGCGGATCGTTTGGGTGGAGTGCAATCGGGCGCAATGAGCAATAGCGAAAATATTCTCGAAGCTCGTGCGCGCCTGAATAATGCCGTGGAGGTTAGTGTCAGAGCGGCGGAAAAAATGGCGGCCCATGGTTTAGTGGAGGAGGAAGAAAAGCTTGTCGCGATGATCGCGAAGTATACCGGTGTCCGGGATAGCATGCTCGACGCGCATGACCGTTTTGTCATGTTCGACACGGATTTACGTATTGGCGTTGGTAGTTTTCAGGAACTACTCAATCGCCTGTCAGCGATTGGCCAGGAATCGACCCTGGAATTGGAAAAAAACGGATCGCGACAGATATCATGGAATAGTGGGTTAAGAGAAAAATGGCAGGCCGCTAACGGAACTGTTGCCGCTCAAAATGCATTTTTGCGGCGCATACAATACTACAATTTGTACACCTCGGAAGTTGTCGCGAAAGCCGTCGCCGACGAAACATTAGCTGCGGCGCTGACGGAAATGCGGGAAAATATTACTGCATTATCAAAGTTAAAAATGTTTCGCGATGTCAGAATGGTCGAGGAAGAAGAGAGCGATACGGTTGACACTTCAGCCCTGCTTAAGCAGCTCGGTGTCAGTGGCAACACAATGTCAATTGCTGACGGCGCGTTGGAGGAACTTGAGATTCACGATGTGGAATTTAAAACTGGGATAGCGGCCTTTGAGGCCTATCGCGCGGAACGGGATAGATATCAAGCCGTCGCCGTCGAGCTGCTAACAATTTTGAAGCGCGTCGAAAAAGTCGGTGGCTCCGCACTAGTAAGTCAGGCGGATGCTATTAAGGCTACTGTAACGGTGTCTTATATTACGATTTTGATCGTACTTTTGGTGAGTGTTGCTGTCGCCGCCGTTTTTGGTGTGATGATGGTGCGCGTTATGAAAGGCGTATTTACGCGAATTATTGGTGTTGCCGAGGGCGTTACCAAAGGCGAGTTGGAAACTGTAGATATCGCAGAAGCGGAGATGGGTGACGAAGTAGGTGATCTATTGGTAGCGATGAAAGCTATGGTGGAAAAACTTAGCGATGAAAACCGGCAACTGAATGATTCGATCATTGATCTATTGGAAGCAACTGCCCAACTCAGTGAGCGGGATCTTACCGTTCAGGTTCCGGTAGCCAACGATATCACCGGCCCGGTGTCGGATGCGGTAAAGGTGCTGGTCTACGAAACCGCCAAGGTATTGAAAGAGATTCGCGATGTGGCGGGGTTGGTAGAGGACGCGTCTAACACAGTTCGCGATCAGGGTAACAAGGTATCCGAGGCGTCAGCGGAAGATCGTGAAATGACATTCGGAGCGATCGCAGTGTTGAATGAACTCTCCGGTGGTATTGGCAAACTGGCGGACCTTGCAGAGGGTTGTAACGACATGGCGCGGCGTACTTCTGGGTCTATTACAGATGCGTTGCAGGAAGTGCTGAACACCGGTAAAGGGATGAATGATATTCGTGAAACCATTTCCGAAACGGAAAAACGTATTAAACGACTTGGCGAGCGTTCCCAGGAAATCAGCTCAGTGGTGGAAATCATTAACAACGTGGCCGAGCGCACCCATATTCTGGCCTTGAATGCTTCCATGCAGGCGGCGGCGGCGGGTGACGCGGGGCGCGGCTTCGCCGTGGTTGCCGATGAGGTGCAGCGCCTTGCGGAGTCGTCCCGCCAGTCCACCTCCGAAATCGCCGCATTGGTCAGTAATATTCAGTCGGAAACAGCGGAAACCATGGCCGCCATGAATAAGGCGATCAGTCAGGTGGTAGACGGTACGGCAATGGCAAAAAAATCCGGGGACCAGATGGAAGCTACTGTAAAAACCACTGAGGAACTGTCGGGGGTGATTGGAGAGATCGCGCAAGCGGCGCGAAGCCAGTCGAATGCCCTGGAAATTGTCGCTGGACAGGCAGAGCAGGTGACTGCCACCTTGACAAAAACTGGCGAGGAAATGGAGCAGCAGGGTGCGGTGATTGAAAAGTTACTCGCCTTTGCGCGGCAGCTTGGCGAGTCCGTACGGCAATTTAAGCTGCCCGGTTAATCCGGCGCCAGGTTTTGCGGCCGTCCAGCGATAACTAAGTGGATTGAGAGAAGTTTGCATGGGTATGACGGCTGAAATAGAAATTTTGCACGGCGTTATTGGCGCCACGGCAGAGTTGCTTCCCGAACTCATTCCCCTGTTGATGGGCGCTGGCGATGAGCCTGCGCAAGGTCTAACCAGCCTGCAGGAGCAATTGGATAATATCAGTATGACGGCTGGTTTTGCCGGCTTGGAAGGCCTGTCGAGGGCATCTGAGCTGTTATCTGAATACCTCGCCACCTGCTGTGGCACGGATCAACCTCTACCTCCGGCGGAGCTCGACAAGCTTGTTGCCTGGATAACTCAGGCACAGTTGTATCTACAATTTCCCGCACCAGTGGAAGTCATAACCGCTCTACTTGAACCCGTTCCCGAGGAGCGTCGGGCCGTCCTCTACGATGTGCTAGTGCAGGAATCGGGCGGAAACGCTGCACCAGCCGATGAGTCTTATGCGGATAGCGAATTTCCCGAAATCCCGGACGCGGCGCCTGGGTTGGCGCTGGTCAGTGAATTACCCGCGATGCCGCCGGAACAAATAGCGTCCTTCGACGATATGGACGATATGCTGGCGGGAGACGGGCCAGGCGGCGTAGAAACCAGCATCCTCGGCATGTTGCGGCAAGAAATCGAAGAAATTACACCCCGCTTAAGTCAGTGTGCCACGGCCATTGGCGGCACTTCCGAACTGGCCGATGCCGGGCGAGACCTGGCCAGCTATGGTGAGCTCATTGAGCGGTTACACGCAGCGAGCACCGGCGCGGGCCTCGACGGCATGGTGCAGATTGCAGATTTTTTGACCACGAATCTTGGTTTGTTATTGACCGCCGAGGACGAGCCGCGCCGCGCCATGGTGCCGTTATTGGCGGGTTGGCCGGGGCCGGTAACCGCGTATTTGGCGGAACCGGCGGATAACAGTCTGTGCCTGGCGGCGGTGAAATATCTGGAAAATCCGCAATGGCTACAACCGCTGCTTGATGGAAATGTAAAGCAGTTGTTGAAAGGGTTGGTTAAGGATGCGGAAACCAGCGGCGAATGTGTTGGTGAAGTGCGTGCCACGCAAGCTACACCCGAGGACGTTGAGCTAAAAATTGCCGACGACGTAACCGCGGAACTGGTGGAGGCATTTTTTACTGAATCGCCACGCTACGCAGAGCAATTGGCCACCCATATCGCAAGTATAGCCAAAGGCGAGGACGTGCAAAATCACCTTGCCGCCTCCCAGCGTATTTCCCATACCTTGAAGGGTTCCGCCAATATGCTGGGGGTGAAAGGCCTCGCTAATCTTTCCCACCATCTGGAAGATATTTTTGAACACCTGGCTCAGAAAGATGCCGCGCCACCGAAACCGTTGGCGGCTCTCATGCAGGAGGCGGCCGATACCATAGAGGTTATGCTCGAGGCGCTGCAGGGTATCAGTCCACCCCCAGAGGACGCCCAGCAGGTGTTGCAGGATGTGCTGAACTGGGCCAACCGTATCGATCGCGGCGATATTCGCAGCGAGGATTTCCACGAAGGCGCGCGGGGAGCCCGTGTCAAGGTGGTGGGCGGTTCTGCCGAGGCCAACGACGTAGCCGGTGAACAGGAAGGACCTGCGCAGGCCCAGATGCAGGAAGCATTGCGGGTACCCCGGGATCTTATCGATAACGTATTAAATATGGTTGGCGAAGCCGCCATTTCCCTGAGCCAAATACAGGAGCGTCTGCTAAATCTACGGGCGTCGGGGGTGGCGATGCGGCGCAACGATAGCGTACTGCAAACCCGTCGTTTTGAGCTGGAAGAACAGGTTAGTGTGCGCGGGGTAGCAGCCCAGCAAAAAGGGCTGGTGGCCAACGGCGATCACTTCGATACACTGGAAATGGATCAGTACGACGAGTTTTATACCGCTACCCACAGTTTCATCGAAGCGGTTTCCGATACCCGCGAAGCCTCCCGGGAAATAATCGAAGAAGTCCTGCGTCTGGAAAATCTGTTTCTGCATCAGCAACGCCTGAATCGCGCCCTGCAGGATATGGTGATGTCGACTCGCACGGTGGCGGTCAGCTCGATTAGTCCGCGTTTACAGCGCGCGGTCCGTCAGGCGGCGCGTATGACTGGTAAAGAAGTGGTGCTCGATATCCGCGGCGAACAATTGATGGTGGACGGGGATGTAGTGGCAAAACTGGTGGATCCGCTGATGCATCTGTTGCGCAATGCTGTCGACCACGGCATCGAATCCCCGCAAGAGCGCAAAGAAAAGGGTAAAGACGATACGGGAGTGATTACCCTTGAATACGAGCAGGCAGGCAATAATATCGTGGTGAGCTGTCGTGATGACGGAGCGGGTCTGGATTACGACAGAATTTTAAAGTTGGCGTTGGAAAAAGGTCTGGTTCGGGACAATGAAACCCTGGAGCGCGAGGCGATAGCACGCCTGATTTTGGCGCGTGGATTTTCGACTCGCGAGGAAGCTACCCAGGTATCCGGTCGTGGTGTGGGGATGGATGCGGTGCACGCCGCCATTGTCGAACTCAAAGGTACCATGGAAATAGGTGATAACCGTTCTGGTGGCACGGCGATTGAGTTGCGCCTGCCGGTCACCCTGCTCACCAGTCACTCCGTCGTGATTAGCGTCGGTGATCTGCAGTACGGGATACCGACAGACACCCTGATGCAGATACTGAGTGCTGGTGTGGGTGTCGCCTCTAGCATCGGGGGCGAGCTGGCGTATACCCTCGGCAGAGACATCTATCCGCTGCGATCGTTGAGTAGCCTCCTGGGGCAGGCTGATAACGGGAACGGCGACGCTACACACTATGAAGGGAAAGTTATTCTTTTGGCGCGCACCGATCAGGGGATTTCCGCGATTGCGGTGGATCAGGTGTTGTCGAGTCACGAACTGGTGGTCAAGAATCTCGGTAAATATGTGGGGCACGTGCGTGGTATCGCGGGCGTTTCCCTGTTGGGAGACGGACGGGTAGTGCCGGTACTCAATCTAATAGAATTAACCAACAACTCGCCAACTGTGGCCAGCGTTGCCCGTGGCCCCTCCGAGGACGAGAACAAAAGCGCCGCAGAGGTGCGACAGGTGCTGGTGGTTGATGATTCGTTAAGCGCCAGAAACACCTTGATCGAATTGGTACAGGATGCTGGGTTCGAGCCCGTGGCGGCGCGCGATGGTATAGAGGCAGTTAAATTACTGCAAAAGGTGGTGCCGGCTCTGGTTCTCACCGACCTGGAAATGCCACGTATGAACGGCCTTGAACTGACCTCGCATATCCGTGGTACCGAAGGTATCAAGCATCTCCCCATTATCATGATCACCTCTCGCACCTTGCAGAAACATCGGGATCAGGCCGACAGCGCGGGGGTGACGGAGTATGTGACCAAGCCGTTCTCCGAGGAGCGCTTAATGACGCTGGTCGCGAGTTATATGGCGAGAGCTCGCTAGTGGAATTAGTGGGCGAAGGTAGCGGGCTTGCGTTACTGGGTTTTGGGTCACATCTACTAGCTGTGCCATTAAGTAGTCTGGTGAGCATAGAACACACCGGCAAGCTGACACCACCGCACGAAGCGTCTCCCGGAGCGTTTGCAGCACTGGATGTCGCCGGCCAGCACACACCGGTTTACGCTTTCACGGACGCGTACAGTTTATTTAACCGGGACCGCTACCCTGGACATTTTTGCGTGGTGTTGCGTGCCGATGACGGTGCCCGCCAGTTTGCACTGGCGTGCGCCAATGTGGAACAGCTACGCACGGAGAGCGAATACTCTGGTTTGCAAATGCTGCCGGATTGCATGCAACTCCCGGGCAGTCCGTTTGCGGGGTTATTCATGCGTGGCGAGCAGCTCGTATTGACAGCCGATGCTTCAAGTTTACTCGACTTCATCGAAAGTCAGTGTGGCCAACATGAGTGATGGCGACGACGTCGTACAACAATTCCCGGCCTGGCTTTTGACGGGCGCGCCCGGTTATCATCTGGCGGCAGGTATTCACGAAGTTCAGGAGTACATGGTAGCCCCCGGCATTCTGGAGGTGCCGCTCTCGCCGCCGCACTGCCCGCAGTTAATTCTATGGCGCGACCAGTTTGTACCCCTGTTTGATTTACGTCGGCTGCATGACCATAACCTGACGCGTGCAGACGCGGCGCCCCCTGTTTCTGGAGTTATCGTACTGGCTTATCAGCGGGAACCGGGCTTAGCTCTGGAATATTTGGCGCTTTTTTTGTACGCAGAGCCGCAGAAAATCCTGGTCGACGACAGCGCGGCAGTCATCTGGCCAACGGAGTATCCACAGGCGCTGCGGGGTTTGGTGCGCTCGTTGTTTATGCACGACGACAGGGTGGTGTCGGTGCTTGATCTGGCCGCTCTGGCCAGCGCTCGTTACCTGAATTTTCTGGTTGCCAACGGTTTTACTGATTAACAGTTATATGGCGCCCAATCGTATCAAAGTTGGCCATAGCGATGCATTTCTTCTAATACCTGGCCATCGGTAAAGGGTTTGCAGATATAGGCATCGCCGCCCTGGCGTTCCGCCCACATGCGATCCACGCGCTGGGTGCGGGCACTGACAAAAATAACCGGAATATGACTGGTGTGGGGGTCGAGTTTTAGCAGGCGACAAGCATTGTATCCATCCAGACCTTCCATGACGACGTCCATAAAAATCAGGTCGGGCTGCTGTGCGCGGGCCGCATTGACAGCATCCTCGCCGTCACAGGCGGTGATGACAGTGACGTTTAACGACCCAAGCGCAAGTGTGAGCCGGCGCAGGTCCGTTGGAGAATCATCTACTAACAAAACTTTTTGAACGGCCATGGGTAGCCCTGTCATCGTTATTTTTGGTTGGTAGTGCAGATGTAGCCCTTTATGGCGCGCCAGTATGTTAGATTTTCTAAAAAATACAAGGTGCTGGTGGCAGTTGCCGGGTGATCTCTTCGGGTCGTCGGTTTTTGGGTTAGTATCCCGACAAAACGATTAGTCTCGTAGTTATGTGGCTGGCACCTAATCTTTCTGCAGCTTGAATTCAATCGGTATGGTAAAAACTGCCGAGTCGACATCCATTCCTGGCGCAAAGGCCGCAAATGGACTCGCCTTGATTACCGCGGCACGGGCGGCGCGATTAAGCGCCGCGTGAGGGGTACTCTGAGTTATTTCATAGGACGCGAGGGATCCATCTCGGTTCACCGTCAGCAACAGGGTGACGATGCCTTCTTCGCCCCGTCTGATAGATGAACTGGGATAGCGCGTTGAGGGGTATACTTTTTTTAGTATTTCTTCGGCATACATAGTCATCTGTGGAGAGTCGATTACCTCGGCAGAGGTGCTGTCGGAGCTGACACTGGGTGTGGCGGTGTCGAGTTTCCACGCCGCGACTTCCTGCTTGCGCTGGCTGGTGGGCTGTAGTGCAATATAGCGTTGCATCAACGCCGGATCCTTGGCCCCACCCAGTAGATTTGCACGAAATTCAGGCGAAGGGGCCGCATTTCCAACAAAGCAGTTGATGAGCAGCGTAAAAATATCTTTGTTTGGGTAAATATCCCCGAGTCGCGTATCGTTAAGGATTAACGCAGTACCTTCGCCTGGTCTATAGGTCGCACGCATGATATCGCTGGCTTTCAGGTCGCCCTTGATTGTAGAGAACATATCGGTAAGAGCCGGTGTGGTTTTATCTATCAGGGTTTGCGGGTTGTTGGCAGACGTACAGGTCTGCCAAAGGACTATCCAGTCGGCACGACTGACATCCCGCACAATATGCACCTCTCCAGTCTTGGCTACTTCTGAGCCGAGCAGCAGTGCTGGATCGTCCGTAGGCTGTTCGGTCAGGATGGCAGCGATAAACACTTCCTGGTCGTCGTAGTGGTAGGAGGCGATACCATTTAGCTGTTCTGCGGTTCCGTAACCAATACTGGAAAAACTTGTGGCGGCGATAGTTAACAGCCAGTTTTTCAGGACTTTGGGCATGGGCGCAGTTTCCAAAAGGATTGTTTTGACAATGTAAAGTCGAGTAAAAGCGCGCATATTCTAGCATATTGAATTCCGCCGGGGGACTGCTTGTGGAAAGCATTTAGCAAGACCAAAACCCACACGGTGCTGCGCAGTTATCAATTGCCGTCGGCCCCGGCCACAATTGCGCGCATACAGGGTATGATTGTGATCGGGAAAGATAGTTGTCAGGTTACAATTGGGCTCAGGGGTTGTGATCGTCATCGACCGGGTCGCGGGAATGGAAATCTGCAAAAGTTAAAAATAGCCCATCACCTTCCTGGCTGCTGCGTTTGGTTGCGCCGGATATAACCAGGTTTGTAACGATGGCTGCTTGTCATTGATATACGGGGAACGAAAATGCAGATAAAACGAGCAACGGCATTCGATGACCAGGAGCTTGCGCGAAAATTATCGCCGTTACATTATTTTCAGGAAATCCGCAAAAATGATGAGAATCAATTTCGCACGCTGATTTTCAATTCCCGGTTCGTGGAGCTACAGCCCGGTGAGTTTTTAATGAATCAGGGGGATAGCGATCAATACATTTATTTTTTGATGAAGGGTGCCCTTGAGGTTTGTGCCGATAGTCGCGGTGAGATGGTACTCGGGGCATTAATGCCCGGCGAGGTTTTTGGTGAGACAGCGGTGATTTTGGGAAGACCGCGCACGGCCTACATTCGCGCTCCGGACAAGGGGCGGGAAGCGCAGGTATTTGCCACTGACTTCAGCATCTTTCAGGATTTACATAGCCACCAGTTGGTAACGTTGCAAACCAAGTTAATCGTTTACCGGCAGATGGTACACGTATTGCGTTGGCGGAACGATCAGCACCAATCGCGGACTGCGGGCAGTGTAAAACCACGCACTGCGTACGGTATATTGCCATTCAGCGGAACACTGGGTACTCAGGCAGAGCTGGAGTCTCTGGTTGGCCAGGCGAGGTACTACGCTGAACGATTACAGCAACTCAACGAGGAACTGGGCGCTGTGCGCAATAGCGTCGCGGGTTGATTCCTGTAGTGCACCGCTAATGATTGGTCGTAATGCATAATGTCCTCTGCACCGTTAAAAATCCGAAAAATTATTCACTGTGACTGTGATTGCTTTTTTGCTGCAGTTGAAATGCGCGATGAACCGACTCTGCGCACTGTTCCCTTGGCAGTGGGTGGGGCAGCGGATAAAAGGGGTGTCATAGCGACCTGTAATTACCTCGCTCGAGACTATGGTGTGCACTCGGCAATGCCTACGGCGCGCGCGCTGCGTCTGTGTCCCGCGCTGGTGGTGATTCCACCCAATTTCGCCAAATACCAACAAGTCGCCCGGGAAATCCGGGCTATTTTTTGCGACTACACCGAGAAAGTTGAGCCTTTGTCACTGGATGAAGCTTTTCTCGACGTGACGGATTGTACCCAGCACCGGGGCAGTGCCACGCTAATTGGCGAAGAAATTAGAACGCGAGTGTCCGCAACCCTGGGCATTACTATTTCGGTGGGCATTGCAGAGAACAAATTTCTGGCCAAAATCGCCAGCGACTGGCGTAAGCCCAATGGACTTTTTGTCATTACGCCAGACCAAACGGATGATTTCGTGCGCGCACTGGCGGTGCGAAAATTGTTTGGCGTGGGTGAGGCGACGGAAAAAAAGCTCTCACAGCTGGGTGTGAGCACTTGCGCTGATTTGCGTGCTGTCGACTTGGCGACACTGCTCGAAAAGTTTGGGGCCATGGGGGAGCGACTTTATCAATTATGCAGAGGTGTCGATACCCGGGCTGTGGTGCCCGACCGACGCCGAAAATCGTTAAGTATCGAGCATACCTATGACGTCGATCTGGAGGACAGCGCGGCATGCCTCACTAGAATCCCCGCACTGGTGGACGGTCTGATCACGCGACTCACACGGGTAGACGACAGCTACACAGTCGTCAAACAATTTCTAAAAATACGTTTCGATAACTTCAGTATTACCACCATCGAACGCAGCGGCAGTCAGATTGATTCTGAATTCTATAGCATGCTATGCGCGGAGGCCTGGCAGCGCGCTGCCAGGCCGGTGCGCTTGCTGGGTGTTGGGGTGAGGTTCGCGGACATTCCAGGGGCGAGCGAAGCCCGTAGCGCGGACATGCAGCCTCAGCTTTTTCCGTGAGGAAAAACCAGGGCGCTGCGCGCGGCGCCCTTCTTTGCGAAAGCCTTAAGCCAGCCTCACAGCTTGAACTTGTTCAGTAAGCTATACAATTTTTCATGGGCGCCGGTGTAAGGCGGATAAAATAAATCCGGCTTGCCAAATTTTGGAAAATTGAAGACCGGGCGCAATTTGCTGAACTCCAGAAAGCCCTCGTAGCCGTGATAATGGCCCATGCCGCTGGCGCCAACACCGCCAAAGGGCAGGTCGTGTTGCAATGCGTGAAACACGCAGTTGTTAAATAATACGCCGCCGGACATGGTGTTGTGTACAATTTTCGCCTGAATTTGTTGGTTGTGGGTAAAGGCGTATAACGCCAGAGGCCGGTCGCGTTGATTGATGTAATCCAGCACTTCGTCGAGAGAGCGATAGGTCATGATGGGTAGCAGCGGGCCAAAAATTTCTTCCTGTAATAGACGCATGTCCTGGGAAACATTGATGAGCAGATGCGGCGGAAATTTGCGTAGTTCGCTGTTGAAATCCCCATCCACCAGTTTAACCGCAGTGGCACCCTTGGCCACTGCATCGTCCAGGGTTTCACGCAAACGCGTAAACGACGGCCCGTCAATCACCGACGTATAGCTAGGCTCATCTATGTTCGGATAGCGCTGACCCACTATTCGTTTGGCAAGTGCGACGAATTCGTCTACTTTGCCTTCCGGTAAAAACAGGTAGTCGGGCGCGATACAGGTCTGACCGGCATTCAGAAACTTGGTGTATAGCAGGCGCTGCGCCGCTTCCTTAAGGTCGAAATCATCGCACACGATGGTGGGTGATTTACCACCCAGTTCGAGAGTTACCGGGCACAGATTTTCTGCCGCGGATTTCATCACGGTGCGACCGCTCTCGGCAGAACCGGTGTAAATAATATGGTCGAAAGGCAATGAGGTGAATTCGGACCCGCGTACCCCGGGCAAAAATGCCACCAGGTCGTCGCCAAAGGTCTCCGCACAAAGCTTTTGCAGAAGGCGACAGAGATTGTCCGAATTGGTCGCCAGTTTAACCATACAGCGATTGCCAGCGGCAAGGGCGCTGACAATGGGACCAATGCTTAAAAACAACGGGTAGTTCCAGGGGGTGACGACGCCCACCAACCCCTTGGGTTGTGGCAACACCCGGTTTTTGCCGGTCGCAAACAGAATGGAGACGTGGCGCTTCTGAGGTTTCATCCATTTTTTGAGTTTCTTGCGGGCATCCCGTATGCCGGACAGGCTACTGAATATTTCCACCAATTTGGTTTCGATCACGCTGCGGTGACCAAAATCTGTAGAGATGGCCGCTGCGATGGCATCCGCGTTGTTATTGATTAAGGTCTCCAGTTTGGCGAGGTTATCCATACGTTGCGTATAACTGGGGTACGGATCCGCGCGATAGGCTGCCTTTTGCTGCATAAACACCCGCTGTGCGTCATTTTCCGGGGCTTTGAACTCTCTTATTTGCGCTGCTTGAGCCATGGCTAATTTCCTCGCTATCACCGCATATGTGGGGGTTGATTATAGGTGCACTCGACGATTAAAGCCTATTGGTTCCTTCCGGTAAAGTACGGAGTGTTCTGGCATTTTGGCATTTGACCGAGATCGCGCCAGCTGTTGCTAGGTATCTAAATAGCTAGTCGTCCAGGTAGTTTGCAATCGGCGGGCAGGTGCACACCAGATGGCGATCGCCGTAGACGTTGTCGACACGGTTAACTGTGGGCCACACTTTAGCGGTGTGCAACCAGGGCACGGGACGTGCCGCGGTTTCCCTGCTGTAGGGTCTTTCCCAAATTTCGGCAAGCAGATCATTCAGAGTATGGGGGGCCTGCTTGAGGGGGTTGTCAAGGCGATCCCAGGTGCCGTTGGCTACCTGCTCAATTTCGTGGCGAATGCTGATCATGGCGGCGATGAAACGGTCGAGCTCCTGTAGTGATTCGCTTTCGGTGGGCTCGATCATCAGCGTTCCCGGCACCGGAAAGGACATGGTGGGAGCGTGGTAACCGTAATCCATTAAACGTTTGGCGATATCTTCTTCGGTGATGCCGCTGATTTCTTTGAGGTCGCGAATATCGATAATACACTCGTGGGCGACGCGGCCGTTGCGGCCGGTATACAGCACTGGGAAGTGATCAGCCAGTTTTACGGCGATGTAATTGGCATTAAGGATTGCCACCTGAGAAGCTCTTTTCAGGCCTGACGCGCCCATCATGGTGATATACATCCAGGGGATCGGCAAAATTCCCGCGGAGCCCCAGGGTGCAGCCGAGACCGTACCATTCTCACCATCGGTGCCGGGAATCTGCTGCAACGGATGGGTGGGTAAAAACGGCGCCAAATGGGCGCGCACTGCGATCGGCCCCATGCCGGGGCCGCCGCCGCCATGGGGAATACAGAACGTTTTGTGCAGATTCAAGTGAGAGACGTCGCCGCCGAACCGCCCCGGCTCAGCAATGCCCACCAGGGCATTCAGATTGGCGCCGTCGATATACACCTGGCCGCCATGCGCGTGGATCAGATCACACAGATCTACGATGTTTTCCTCAAACACGCCGTGGGTCGAGGGGTAAGTCACCATCAACGCCGCCAAATGGGTGCTGTGCGCCGCGACCTTGGCGCGCAGATCGTCGAGATCGATATTGCCGTCACCGTCGCAGCGCACCACCACTACGCGCAGGCCAACCATCTGGGCGGTGGCGGGATTGGTGCCATGGGCAGAGGAGGGAATCAGGCAGATATTGCGGTGCGCCTGGCCGCGACTGGCGTGATACTTCTTGATGGCGATCAGGCCTGCGTATTCACCCTGGGAGCCCGCATTGGGTTGCAGCGACACGGCGCTGTATCCGGTACAGACCGCAAGCATCTCTTCGAGGTCGGTCAATAGCTGCCGGTAGCCCTGTGCCTGCTCCATGGGCGCAAACGGATGCACGTCCGCAAATTTTTGCCAGGTGACCGGTAGCATCTCGGCGCTGGCATTAAGTTTCATGGTGCACGAGCCGAGGGGAATCATACTGTGGTTAAGCGCAATATCCTTGTTTTCCAGGCGTTTCAGATAGCGTAGCATTTCCGTTTCGCTGTGATAGCTGTTGAAAACTGGATGGGTCAGCACGCTATCTGTGCGGCATATGTTCTCGGCCAGGCCGGGCTGAGGAGTTGTGTCCGACAGGTTGTGGCGACGGACCTGGTCGGGGCAAAAAAGATCGAGCAGCTGCTCCACCAGTGTTGCGGTACTGGTTTCGTCGAGACAGATGGTCAACGCAGAGTGGTCCCGTGGAAACAAATTAATACGGGCGGCGCGAACGCGCTCAAGGAGTTCCTCACGCTGGGCGCCAACTTCGACGGTAATGCTGTCAAACCAGGTATCGTGACGCAGTTGGTAACCCATCGCGATGAGTCCGCCCGCTAAAAAGTTGGTCAGGGCATGGATGCGTCGCGCAATGCGTTGTAGGCCCTCAGGGCCGTGATATACCGCGTAAAAAGCACTGATAACAGCCAGCAACACCTGGGATGTGCAAATATTCGAGTTGGCCTTTTCGCGGCGAATATGCTGCTCCCGGGTTTGCATGGCCATACGCAATGCAGGTTTACCTCGCACATCCACCGAAACGCCGATAATGCGTCCCGGCGCGGCCCGTTTGTAGTCGTCGCGAAAGGCCATAAAGGCCGCGTGTGGACCGCCAAAGCCCAGGGGTACGCCGAAGCGCTGGGCGCTCCCGACGACGATATCTGCGCCCATATGCCCTGGAGGCTTTAACAAAACCAGGCTCATTAGATCCGCGGCAACGATGGCCAGGGCACCTTGTTGGTGAATCAGTGCAATCGTTGCGTCGAGATTTTTTACCGCCCCGCTGGATCCCGGATATTGCAGCAGCGCACCAAAATATTGGTGTTGCCCGAGGTCCCGATGCGGATCGCCTTCGACCACTTCGAATCCGAAATGCTCGGCCCGGGTGCGCACCACCGCTTTGGTTTGCGGGTGGCAATCGGCGGCCATAAAAAATGTCTGACGGTCGCCACCGCGCTGCAATCGTTTGGCCATTGCCATTGCCTCGGCGGCAGCCGTCGCCTCGTCGAGTAGTGAGGCGTTGGCCATTGGCATGCCCGTCAGGTCGATTACCATTTGCTGAAAATTCAACAGTGCTTCAAGTCGACCCTGAGAAATTTCCGGTTGGTAGGGGGTATAGGCGGTGTACCAGCCGGGGTTTTCGAGCACATTGCGTAAAATAACATTGGGTAAAATCGTATTGTGATAACCGAGACCGATTAGCGAGGTAAATAACTGGTTGCGATTAGCGATGCGCTCCAATGCCAGCAGCGCGTCGCGTTCGGAACGAGGTCTGGGTAGTTGCAGTGCATCGCGCATCAAAATACTGCGTGGCACAAGGCTCTCCACAAGCTGCTCCAGACTGTCCGCTCCGAGGACAGCGAGCATCGCCTCGATTTCGTGCGGCCGTGGGCCAATGTGACGATTTATAAAGTCGTCGAATCCGGCATCGGCATCGAGGATTGGATTAGAGGGCATAACAGCAGGGTACCCGGAGTAGCAGGTTAGCGGGCCGATCGTAATCAGCAATTCACGATCCATCCCGTAGGCCGTGCATCATAGCAACCGGCATCTTTGCCCGGCAAATCGGATTCCCAAAATACTGCCCCTGGTGGCGTATGTTGCAAAGCCAGCATCAATACATATCCCGAAGGCGGAAAGGCAATGGATAGCCCTTCAGAAACCACTGTGGATGGTCGATAACGGTGCACAACCTGAGATGTGGACAGAATGATGCAGCCCGGTTTGACGACATGTGCAGCGCCAGGCACCGATACACAGATCCCCAATGGCCTGGAGAAAACCGCCGTGGGGAAGCTGGAGGTGGGCATGTTTGTGGCCCAGCTTGACCGACCCTGGCTGGAATCGCCGTTTTTAATACACGGCTTTGAGATTCGACACCGAAGTCAGATCAGAACGCTGATGAGTCACTGCCGACACGTCTACGTGGCGCGGGGGCGCTCGCGCATGGTGGGTGGAGAAAAAACCCTGGCCCCGGCAGGTATTCGTTGTGTGGTGCAAGCTAACGAGAAGGTCGGGAATCTCTACCAGGTTCGGCGTTGGGGAAAACCCGCTCGCCAGCGGCAATTACGATCCCAGTCTGCACAAGTCAACTCCGTGCCGGTCGAGAAGGAGCACGGCCCAGCGCGGGCAATTTACGATCAGGCGTGCACTGACATTGCGAATTTATTGCGCTCGGTGTCGGTGGGTCAGATGCTGGATACCGACCGGGCGGAACAAGTGGTGATGGCGTGTACAGACAGTATTTTACGCAATCCGAATGCCATGCTGTGGATGGCCAAAATAAAGCGTAAGGACGAGTATATTGCCGAGCATTCCCTCGACGTGTGCATCATGGCTGTCGCGTTTGGCCGGCATCTGGGTTATAGCGATAGCGCGCTGCAATTGCTAGGCTTGTGTGGTCTGTTGCACGACGTTGGAAAAATGCGCATAAAGCCGGAAATATTGTATAAAAAAGAGCCGTTTACGGAGCACGAAGCTGAATATTTACGGCGTCATACAGAGGCCGGGTACCAATCGCTGGGGACCCAGAAAGGCCTGCACAAGCTGGTGCTTGATGTGGCGCTTAACCACCATGAGCGAGTCGATGGCACGGGTTATCCGCGCGGGTTGCGGGGCCATGAAATAGCAGAATTCACCCGTGTTATCTCTGTGCTGGATGCTTACGATACGATGATTTCCGGGCGCCCTTATGCGGCGGCGCGCACCCCCTATGAAGCGCAAAAAATTATCTATGCCAATAAAGGTACACAATTCGACGAGGACATTGCGTTACAGTTTATCCGGGCAATTGGGCCTTACCCTCCTGGCACTATTGTGCAATTGTGTAACGGTATGGTGGGCGCGGTGTTATCGGGGCGCCACAAGTTTCGGCATTTGCCGACTGTCCTGGTGGTACGGGATGAAAATGGGGCGCCAATCCCGTCGCGCAGCATAGATTTGAGTCTGACTGACCAGGGTGGCCTGGATAAAACGTTCCTGATTAAAAGGGTGTTAAAAGATGGGGATTGCGGAATACACCTCAATGCACTACGTGTAGAGACTGCCGGTGAGCAGGTAACCGTAGATCCCGGCCAGCAAATTCCCCGGGTGCAGGGCGATTAGTGCATCGTGTTGGCTAATAAATAGCCGACTGTTAGTGTCCTTTGCCCGGCTGACGAGTAGCTACCCCTGTGCATACAGTGCAGTGGCAGATTTCACGCTTGTCCGGCAATTTCAACCATTTATCCGTTGATGTTCGTTTCGTTCAGTCCTATATTTGACGCATAATCGCGGTGTGTCGCGGCAGTGGCCTGTTGCGAACACGTCAACGCTCTCAGTGGATGGTGGACGAACGGCAGGGATCACACAATTTATGGCCAGTATTTTTAGCGATAGCGAAAAAAAATACGCGCCCGAGCAATTGGTTAAAACCCCGGTGGGTCAATTGCAGGTGGGAATGTTTGTGGCTGAGCTGGATCGGCCCTGGCTGGAAACACCATTTTTAATCCAGGGGTTTGAAATTCGCCACCCTAGTCAAATTAGAAGTCTCAAGGAGCATTGTTACCACGTTTACGTGTTGCGCCCGGGCGTGGCCAGAAAAAGTGCCAAGGCGAGTGCTCCCGCATTCATGCCCAAAGCGGGTACACCAAAAATTCAGACCACCGGCAAAATGCTTTACGGTGGTGCCAGTACCAAAATTAATCGCGGCAAACCAAAACGCGCGCTGGCGCCAGTGGTGCGCAATCGGCCAGCCTATAAAAATACGGTGTCGGCGCGGGCCGAACACGCGTATGCGCGCCAGGCCTTTCGCGAGGCTCGGAATTCCCTCGACGGGTTATTGTCCGCCGCGCAGATGGGTAGCATGATTAGCACCGAGAGCGCTCGTAGCACCGTGACATCCTGTGTGTCGAGTATTCTGCGTAACCCCGACGCCATGATGTGGATGACCAAGATCAAACACCAGAACGAATACACCGCCGAGCACTGCCTCAATGTGTGTGTGTTGGCCATTGCCTTCGGGCGCCACCTCAATTTTTCCGAGGTCGATCTGGAGACGGTGGGTTTGTGTGGCCTGTTGCACGATGTGGGGAAAATGCGCGTGCCCCTGGAAGTTCTGGACAAACCGGGCAAGCTTACCGAGGAGGAATTTCGTGCCATTCAGCGGCACACCATCGAAGGTCGCGATTTGCTGGTGGCCAGTTCCGGCGTCGACCAGAAAGCTATTGATGCGGCCTTTAATCATCACGAACGTATGGACGGCCAAGGTTATCCCCGCGGGCTACCGGCGGAGGATATTCCGGAGTTTGCGCGGGTAATTGCTATCGTCGATGCCTACGATGCCATGACCAGTAACCGCTGTTACGCCAAGGCCCGCTCGCCCATGGAGGCGATCAAAATTATTTTTGAAAATCGCGGCTCCCAGTTTGACGACGAGTTGGCTCTACAGTTTATCAAGGCCATCGGCCCGTATCCACCGGGTACGATTGTGGAGCTACGCAACGGCATGGTGGGGATTGTTATTTCCGCGAAACAAAAATTCCGTCATTTGCCCACGGTGCTGGTGTTGCGGGACGAAAACAAACAGCCTGTTGCCGAACGCACCCTGGAGTTGCATCTGACAGATACCGGTGAGCTGGGTAAGGATAATCTGATTAAAAAAGTGCTGACGGATGGTGAGTACGATATTTATCTGGAAAATTACGAGGTAAAATCTTCGCCGGGTGGAGAGTTGTTCGAGCCCGAATAACGTAAATGCATTATGGCGTAGCGGTGATTGACGCCGTGGGTGCACAATTCTACGGTTTGTCCCTGAACTTTCCCCAATAGTGCTTTGGCCAACGGCGCATCGATACTGATATTTTCGGGTGAGAGAGCGATTTCATCCGCGCCGACAATACGATATACCAATAATTCGTCGTCTTCGTTGCGCAATGTTACCCAGGCGCCAAAATAAACTTTATTGACGTTGTCCGGTGTGCGATCAACGATTTTAAGTTCTGCCAGGCGATGGTGCAGATAGCGCACCCGTCGATCAATTTCCCGCAGGCGTCGTTTGCCGTAAATGTAATCGCCGTTTTCAGAGCGATCACCATTCTTGGCAGCCTCGTGAACAGTAGCAGTTACCTGCGGGCGTTCGGTGTTCCACAGTTCGTGTAACTCCGCGCGCAACGCCGCCGCGCCTTCGGGCGTAATATAGGGTGCACTGCCTGGTGTTGGTGGGCGGTAGCGTCCCATGGTATTAGCGCTCGGCCGCCAGTTGCGCATCCGGCGTGTCCGGCGGCAACGCGAACACCTGTTGGTAAAATTCCAGTTCAGCCTGTAACGCCGTGGCTATGTTTGCTGCCTTGCGAAAGCCATGGCCCTCTCCAGGGAAAGGGACATAGGCCACCGGCAGGCCCCTGCGTTGCATAGCCTCCACCATCAGTTGCGCCTGTTGGGGCGGCACTACCCGATCGTCCAGGCCTTGAAAAAAAATAACTGGACTGCTTAGCTTGTCGATATGGTGAATCGGCGAGCGCGCTCGGTAAACATCGCGAGCGGCGGGGTATGGACCGATGAGTTTATCGAGATAACGGGATTCGAATTTGTGGGTGTCCCGGGCAAGAATTTCCAGATCGCCAATGCCGTAGTAACTGGCGCCAGCACTGAAATCGTCGTAGCGGGTCAGCGCGGCCAGTACCGTGAATCCCCCCGCGCTACTACCGCGAATTATCATCCGGTTGGGATTTGCCAGATCGCTGGCTATTAAATGGCGGGCGCCAGCGACGGCGTCATCCACGTCGATAATTCCCCACAAACCCGTTAGTGCTTCGCGATAACGACGGCCATAACCGGTGCTGCCGCGGTAATTGATATCGACGACCGCGAAGCCACGGCTGGTCCAGAACTGGATTTTATAGTTCAGCGCGGTGTCTGCGCAGCCCGTTGGGCCGCCGTGGCACATAACGATCAACGGGGGTCTTGCGTCCGTCGGGCCAGTGAATTCAGGATTACACGGGGCGTAGTAAAAGCCGTGGGCAGTGCCGTTGTCGGTGGTTGGAAAACTGATGGCCTGCGCCAGGGATACGCCGTTTGCGTGTAACGGCGGGGAACTGTGAGGGTGAATCGGCTGCGCTGCACCGCCGTCGATGTCGATGCAGACCAGAACACTGGCGCAGGTGGGGGACGCCCCAATAAACCAGGCCTGTGCGCCGGTAATAACTATGGACCCAATACTGGAATAAGGAATATGTAAATCGCGCAACTCTTTCCCGTCCACTTTCCCATCTAAATGGATGGATGCGAGATGCCACAGGCCATGTTGTGCGTAGGCCGCAATCACATGGTGATGGGCATCAAAGCCGTAGGTGGCAACGCCGAGGCGCCACGGGGGGCCGCTAAATTCTGCGGGCATCGGATAGATTGCTTCAATGGCGCCGTTGTTCGTCTGGCGATAGAGGTTCCACCAGTTACTGCGATCCGATACGAAAAATAATTCGCCGCCGGGGGACCATTGCGGTTGGCAAATACTTTCCTCGGAGCTTCCAGCAACCCATTGGGGCAGGGTGGGATAGCCCTGGTCGTCGATCTCAGCGTGCCACAGTTCGCTGCCGTCCCAGGGCATTTGCGGGTGGCTCCAGCATAGCCATGCGAGTGTGCGTTGATCCGGACTCAGGCGAGGACAGGCATAAAAATCCATCCCCCCTATCAGTTCGCTGACCTGCTGCGAACCGTCGAGGGGTATCGCCGCAATAAAATTGCGCGGTTCCGGCGCGTTAGCGCTATGCCGCTCCGCCACACACAATAAACGCTGGCGGGTGGCATCCAGCGCCAGGTCGGCAAATCGATAGCCCTGATTATCGGGCGTGAGGGGCTCGGGCCGTGGTTGCGAGCTGTCCGTTTGCATGCGATAGATGCGTTGGTCGTCCTGGAGCACGAAGTACAGAATATCATCGACCACCAGGTAGGGCGCACCGCCGTATTCGTACACCCGGCTGCTGGCGCTGAGGGGATTGGGTAAAATATCGCGAATTTCTCCCCGGCCGTCGCGCTTAAAAATAGTCGTTCGACCATTTTCCGAGGGCCTCGATTCGAGCCAGTAAAGATTTTCCCCGTCTACCGAGGGTTGCTCCATGGCCGGGGCGGCGGTGGCTACCAACTGGGGACTGACGGATGATGTCCATGTGCCGTAGGGGGCAACTTGAGTCACGGGTTCTCAGCCCCCCGCAAGTTTCACAGTGTAGCCCCGCGCCGCGAGGAACGGGCAGATGGTGTCGCGCTTGTCCCCCTGTATTTCGATTACGCCATTTTTAACCGAGCCACCTACGCCGCACAGGCGCTTCAGTTCGCCCGCCAGCTGTTTAAGTTCCGCCTCCGCCAAATTAAGCCCGGTAATGGTGGTGACGCCTTTGCCCTTACGACCACTGGTTTCACGGCGAATACGCACAATGCCGTCGCCCCGATTTACGCCATCGGTGGCGCCAGCAGGTGTGGATTTTTGGTCTTTGACACGCCCGTGCTCGGTGGAATAGACGAGTCGCGAATTTTTATTCATATCGAATCGTTCACGCTATGCGTTGAGGTTCGGAAAGTTCGAATTGTATAGATCAGTCAGTCGCATCGGTAATCAGTCAGTCACATCGGTATTTGTCACCAGCATAATTTTTCCGATATGGGCATTAGTTTCCATCAGACGATGTCCCGCCGCGGCTTCGGTCAGTGGCAAAGTGCTATGAATAACCGGCTTGACGGCGCCGCTGCTCAGCAGCGGCCAGACCTTGTCGTGCAGCCCGCGGGCGATACGGGCTTTATTGGCGATCGACTGACTGCGCAGGGTAGACCCGGTTAGCACCAGTTGTTTGAGCATAACTGGCATGAAGTCTACTTCCGTTTTGGAACCCCGTAAAAAAGCGATGGAAACCATGCGCCCCTGAAAGGCGAGCGCACGAATATTTTTCGCTATGTAATCGCCGCCGACCATATCGAGAATCACATCCGCGCCCTTGCACACCGATTTTACCCCGTCGACAAAATCTTCGTGGCGGTAGTTAAACGCTTTTTCCGCGCCCAGTTGTTCACAGGTCAGGCATTTATCGGCATTGCCAGCGGTGGCGAACACCCGCGCCCCAAACGCTTTACCTAATTGAATGGCCACCGTGCCGATGCCGCTGGCACCACCGTGCACCAGCAGCACTTCGTTGGGCTGCAACGCGGCGCGTTCAAACAGGTTGTGCCATACAGTAAAAAAGGTTTCCGGGAGTGCCGCAGCCTGAATATCGCTGAAAGCCTCTGGAACCGGCAAGCAAAGACTGGCCTCCGCGAGTGCGTACTCGGCATAGCCCCCGCCGCTCAATAAAGCACATACCCGGTCGCCGATCTGCCATTGCTCGACACCTTCGCCCAGACCGGCGACAGTTCCGGCTACCTCGAGCCCCGGCAGGTCTGATGCCCCAGGTGGCGGTGGGTAGCCCCCCTGGCGCTGAAACACATCGGGACGATTAATACCCGCCGCCGCGACGCGAATCAGGACCTGGTCGGCCCCGGGAGCGGGTAAGGGGCGTTGACCTGGCTGCAACACCTCAGGGCCGCCGGGCTCGGTTATTTCGATACATCTCATCGTCGCAGGTAACACCGCAGGATTGTGTATCATAGGTATCCAGTCTCTCACCACTGTAAAACGGGAATTGTAACGCTAAAACTGTAAGGCCAGAAAAATAGCGCAAATCATTGCACCCATGGACGCGATGAGTAGCGGCACGGGTCGTTTTTTTTCGTCTCGCCAGAGGATACGCGCCAGCGCCAGATTAACCAGTGTGAAAACCGCCAGAATAGCGGCGCTGGTTATTTTTGCCAACGTCAACAAGGGCAGGGTCAGCGCCAGCACCAATATTGTCGCTCCCACCAGAACCGTCGCCACAAAAGGTGTGCGCGTGCGGGGATTGACGCTCGCCAGGAAGCGAGGTGCCAGTTGTCGATTGCCCATGCCGTACAGTACGCGGGCAACCATAATAATTTGCATAAATGCGCCGTTGATGATTGCAATCAGGCCAATACCCGCAATTACGGACGTTGGAATCGCCGTGTTGCGCGCCACCACCAGCGCCAGGGGCGCTTCCGAGCGGACTAATTCCGCAAGGGGTACTGCGGCCAGGGTGGCCAGTGCTACCAGGACGTACAAAATCCCCGTGATAAGCAGTGCCAGAAAAACCCCCCGGGGCAAATTCTTTTCTGGTCGCTTAACTTCCTCGGCCAGATTGACCATGTCTTCGAAACCAATCAGGGCGAAAAATGCCAGAAACGCCCCTGCGCCAATGCCGTGCCATGCTTCAGGTCGAGGCAGTAGATAGGTGTGGGGTTGAGACAGTAATTCTCCCAACCCTCCGGAACCGGCGATAATAACCATCAGCAGGCCCGCCAGTTCGAGTACGGTGGTGGTGACGGCAATCGACATTGACAGACGTATGCCGCTGGCTGCGATAACCGTCATGGCAATCACCAGGGCGGCAATAATCACGCCGCTGGGAATGGTCAGGAACAGGGCTAAATAGCCGACAAATCCGTTGGCGAGGGTGGCGGCGGTGACTACACCGGCAAACGCGATGGTCAGCCCGACCGCGCTGGCCAGATGCCGCGAGCCAAAGGCTTCGAGTGCGTAGATCGCGGCACCGGCACTCACGGGAAAACGTTGTGCAAGTTGGCTGTAGGAATACGCACTAAGACTCGCCACAATGACTGCCACCAGAAAGCTGACGGCAAGGTAGGAGCCGCTGGCAACGGCGACTTCACCGATTAAAACGTAAATGCCCGCACCCACAATAGTGCCCACACCATACAACGTAATTTGGGTAAGGCCGACCGTGCGCAGCAGGGGTGTTTCGGGTGGGGCGCCAGTGTTTGACATGGGTGAACGGCTTCTGTCAGTTTTGAGGTTTACGGGTTTCCGCTATCATGCTGCGGTACACTGCGCGGGTCAAAGATTGGTTTGCAAAGGTAACGCCGGTATGACGACACAGCGGGAAACATTACGCACCAGATTGAGCGTAATTATTTTTGGCACCGACACGCCCGCTGGGCGGGCGTTCGACGTGGCGCTCATTTACGCAATAATTATCAGTGTCGCGGCGGTAATGCTCGATTCCGTGGCTGCGTTGCATGACCGGTTTGGCACTATATTTTTTGTCACGGAGTGGGTTTTCACACTACTGTTTACCGTTGAATATTTTTTACGGGTCTATGTCTCTGAACGTCCGCTGCGCTACATCTTCAGTTTTTTTGGCATTGTCGACCTGATATCAGTCCTTCCTTCTTACCTGGCGCTAGTCGTGGTCGGCGCAAACTATTTGCTGATTATCAGACTGGTGCGGGTACTGCGGGTGTTCCGCATTCTCAAACTGGTGCGCTACACGGCGGAAGCCAACGTGCTGATGCGTTCGCTGTACGCAGCGCGGCGCAAGATATTCGTATTTTTTTCTGGTGTCATTGTGTTGAGTTGCATTTTTGGCAGCTTGATGTTCGTGCTGGAGGGGCCGGAAAATGGCTTCACCAGTATCCCCAAAAGTATTTACTGGACCATTGTGACCATCACCACCGTCGGTTATGGGGATATCTCACCGCACACGGTGCTTGGACAACTGGTGTCGACCTTGGCCATGCTGACCGGCTATTCAATTATTGCCATTCCTACAGGTATTATTACCGCCGAGCTGGCGTCCGAAATAGGACGCGACAAACAGGAGCGAATCTGTCGCAACTGCGGTCGACGCGGACATGAGGTAGATGCGATTCATTGCAAGTTTTGCGGGGTCGACCTGTACCGCTGATGAGTTAAAGAACAGCGCATTCGCTGTTCCGTAAAGCGCTTGATGCGTTATTGAAGCGTTCTCGCTCCGAGTGTTTAATACATGTGTTGCGTGTGAAATACATATTTTTGGGGAAGGGCGGTATGGGGCATAAAGAGGGTGACAACGTGGGTAATTACGCACAGGTGTATAGGGCAGCGCAGAGCGACCCGGCCGCCTTCTGGGGAGCGGCCGCTGAGGCAGTGTCCTGGTATCGTAAACCCGAACAAATCCTCGACGACAAAAATGCGCCTTTCCTGAGCTGGTTTCCCGACGGAGTGACTAACGCCTGCTACAACGCACTGGATCGCCATGTGGAGGGTAGCCGGGCCGAACAGACTGCGTTAATTTACGACAGCCCGCTCACTGGTACCAAGCAGCAGTTTACCTATCGCCAACTGCTGGAACGCGTATCCCGCTTTGCTGGAGCTTTGCAGGAGCGGGGGGTTGAACGGGGTGATCGCGTCATCATTTATATGCCGATGGTGCCCGAAGCGGCGATAGCCATGTTGGCCTGCGCGCGCATCGGCGCCGTGCACTCGGTGGTGTTTGGTGGTTTTGCGGCCCACGAGTTGGCGGTGCGGATCGACGATGTGGGCGCAACTGTGGTGGTGAGTGCTTCCTGCGGTATCGAGCCGGGTCGCCTGGTCGCTTACAAGCCGCTCCTCGACGAAGCCATTAGCCTGGCTAAAAACAAACCCCACGCCTGTATTATCCTGCAACGGGAGCAACAGCCGGCACAGATGATCGCCGGTCGCGATTACGACTGGATGACTGTAGAAAATGCGGCGCAGCTCGTGGACTGTGTACCCGTAGCGGCGACCGATCCTCTGTATGTGTTGTATACCTCTGGCACCACCGGGCAGCCCAAAGGTGTGGTGCGCGATACTGGCGGCACTATTGTGTCACTGCAGTGGAGCATGCGGCATGTGTACGGTGTGGAGCCTGGTGATGTGTTTTGGGCCGCGTCCGACGTCGGCTGGGTGGTGGGGCATTCCTATATCGTCTACGGGCCACTGTTTAATGGCAGCACGTCAATTCTGTACGAAGGGAAACCGGTGGGTACGCCCGACCCAGGTGCTTATTGGCGGGTGATTGCGGAGTACGGGGTGAAAGCGTTTTTTACTGCGCCGACCGCCTTTCGTGCCATCAAAAAAGAAGACCCCCGCGGCGAACACATTGGCAAATACGATTTATCTAAATTTGAAGCGCTGTTCCTGGCGGGCGAGCGCTGCGATCCTGATACGTTAAGTTGGGCGCAGGACAACTTACGGGTACCGGTTATCGATCACTGGTGGCAGACCGAGCTCGGTTGGCCTGCCTGCAGTAATTGCCGGGGTATCGAGTTGTTACCAGTGGTGGCGGGGTCGCCGTCCAAACCGGTTCCGGGTTTTGATTTACATGTGCTCGATGACGCGGGTCGCCCAGTGCCCGCCGGTACCATTGGCGCGTTAGTGATTAAATTGCCGTTGCCGCCCGGCACATTTACCACGCTATGGCAGAACGACGATCGATTTGTTGCCTCCTATTTCGCCAATTTCCCCGGCTATTATGAAACTGGTGACGCGGGCTATATCGACGCTGATGGCTATGTGTTTGTCATGGCGCGCACCGACGATGTGATCAACGTAGCGGGTCATCGGTTATCCACGGGTGCGATGGAAGAGGTCCTGGCGTCCCACCCGGATGTTGCCGAGTGTGCGGTGATCGGGGTGACCGATGACATGAAAGGCCAGTTGCCCCTGGGCATGGCGGTTCTCAACGACGGGGTTAACCGCGATGGCGGCGAGATTTGCGCAGAACTTATCGGCCGGGTTAGAGAACAAATTGGTCCGGTGGCTGCGTTCAAATTGTGCACGCTGGTCAAGCGTCTACCCAAAACCCGTTCCGGGAAAATACTGCGGGCCACCATGCGCAGTATTGCCGATGGGGAATCATGGAAAATGCCAGCGACCATTGACGATCCGGTGATACTGGATGAGATTGCTGAAAATTTATTGGCTCTGGGTTACCCGCGCAGTTAGAACAATCTCGAAGCAGCAAAGAGATTAGCGTAAAAATAAAACGCTCTGGTGTACGCAGATGGGTATTTATTCAGTTATTGCGTAATTAGTTATTTACAGGCCGCGGTGGTTTCCGGTATAAATGGACGGACCATTTTATACGCTGATGGTCGGCGCAAAAAAAATTCCTCGACGACCTCCGGAGGTTTGAGGTTGAAGCCGACAAATATTAAAGATCCCGAGTATTTTCACCAGGTGGTGGATTGCCAATACGCCTGTCCCGCACATACTCCCGTACCCGAATACATACGCCTTATCGCGGCGGGGCGTTACACCGACGCCTATATGGTGAACTGGGAGTCCAATGTATTCCCCGGTATTTTGGGGCGCACCTGTGATCGCCCCTGCGAACCGGCCTGCCGTCGTGGACGCCTGGAGCAGGAGCCGGTAGCCATTTGCCGCCTGAAAAGAGTGGCGGCTGATAATAAGGACGACATTACGTCGCGCTTGCCGTCCGTGCCCACCAAAAAAAATGGTAAGCGCATCGCCCTTGTGGGTGCTGGCCCCGCTGCATTGACGGTAGCCCGCGACCTCGCACCGCTCGGTTACGAGTTGCATGTGTTCGACGCGCAAAAAGCTGGCGGCGGATTTATGCGCAGTCAGATTCCTGCGTTCCGGTTACCGGAATCCGTCCTCGACGAGGAGGTAGGTTATATCCTCGATATGGGCGTTGCCGCGCATTTTGATACCTATGTGGAGAGCTTGAAGGAGCTACTTGATAAAAATTACGACGCGGTCTTCGTCGGTTCCGGGGCTCCCCGTGGACGGGATTTAAAAAACCTGCCGGGTCGCCAAGCGGGTGATGCAGCTATTCATATCGGCATTGACTGGCTGGGTAGTGTCGCGTTTGGACACGTTACGCAGATTGGTAAAAAGGTAATTGTTCTCGGGGGTGGCAACACGGCCATGGACTGTTGCCGCACAGCGCGACGCCTGGGCGGCGAAGAAGTGAAAGTGATAGTACGCAGCCCCTTTGCGGATATGAAAGCATCGCCCTGGGAAAAAAAAGATGCAATCAGCGAAGATATTCCCATTATCGACAACCATGTGCCGGTTGAGTTTGTTGTCGAAAATGAGTGCCTGGTGGGCATGAAATTCGAGAAAGTCGCTGCCGAGTACGATGCCAAAGGCCGGCGATCTCTGGTACCCACCGGGGAAGATCTGGTGTTTGTCCCTTGCGATGCGGTGCTGGTAGCGATTGGCCAGGAAAACTCCTTTCCCTGGATCGAACGGGATATCGGCATCGTGTTTGACAAATGGGGTATGCCGCAGCTCGACGCTGCCACCTTCCAGTCCAGCAACCCCAGAGTGTTCTTTGGTGGCGATGCTGCGTTTGGTCCAGAAAATATTATTACTGCGGTGGCCCATGGCCATCAGGCGGCCGTGTCCATTGATTTATTCTGTCGCGGTGAAGATGTGACACAACGGCTGGCACCCGGGGTCAGTCTGGTCACGCAGAAAATGGGTATTCACGAGTGGAGTTACGACAGCAAGATTGAGGACGATCCGCGCTTTCTTGTACCCCATGCAGAAAAGCGCGCTTCCCTGTCCGACCGGAAGCTCGAGGTCGAACTGGGATTTGACGTGGCGACGGCCTTTAAAGAGGCCCAGCGCTGTCTGAATTGCGACGTGCAAACTGTGTTTTCGGAAGTGCGTTGCATCGAGTGCGATGCCTGTGTGGATATTTGCCCAACCGATTGCATAAACTTTATCGACAACGAAGATGAGCCGGTACTGCGTGAGCAATTACGGGTGCCCGCGCGTAATCAGCAACAGCTCCTGTATGTCTCCGAGCAGCTGCCAACTCAGCGAGTGATGGTCAAGGACGAAAATGTTTGTTTGCATTGTGGTTTGTGTGCCGAGCGCTGCCCTACGGCAGCATGGGATATGCAGAAATTTCTGTATCAGGTGAGTAAGGCCAGCGCCCTATGAAACCCATCAAATCAGTTAATGATTTTGTAATTCGTTTCGCCAATGTCAATGGCACCGGATCGGCCAGCGCAAACAATATGTTTGTGAAGTCGGTATTTCGCATGGGTGTGCCGGTCAGTCCCAAAAATATTTTCCCCTCCAACATTCAGGGGCTGCCCACCTGGTACGAGGTGCGGGTGTGCGAACAGGGCTATATCGGCAGTCGCGGTGGCGTGGATATTGCGGTGTGTATGAATCCGCAGAGTATGGCGCAGGATATCAGCACCGTGGAGGCGGGTGGCTATGTGGTCTACGACAGCTCCAAACCGATGGATTTGCGGATGCACCGCGAAGACATCACTTTTATCGGTTTGCCGCTGACCGAGATTTGTCGCAACGAATACAGCGATCCGCGTCAGCGGCAATTGTTTAAGAACGTCATTTATATTGGCGCGCTGTCTGCATTATTGAATATTGAGTTTGGCGTACTGAAAGATTTGGTCGGAGATCAGTTTCGCGGCAAGGAAAAATTGATCGCGCCCAATATACACGCGCTGGAACTGGGCTATCAATACGCCCGGGAAAAATTTAAATGTCCACTTGGTATTCACCTTGAACGTCGCGACCTGGTGGGCGATAAAATATTGATTGAGGGCAACGATGCGCTGGCGCTGGGCGCGATTTACGGCGGAGCGACAGTGGTTGCCTGGTATCCGATCACGCCATCCACTTCGGTTGTCGACGCCTTTGAAAAATACGCCAAGCGCCTGCGCATAGACGCCGGTAGCGGCGATCGCAAATTCGCAATTGCCCAGGCCGAGGATGAGCTGGCGGCGATTGGCATGGTGATCGGCGCGGGCTGGATGGGAGCGAGGGCGTTTACTGCAACTTCCGGTCCGGGCTTGTCGTTGATGAGCGAGTTTCTCGGTCTGGCTTATTTCGCAGAAGTGCCGGCGGTGTTATTCGATATTCAGCGTGCTGGACCGTCCACCGGGATGCCGACGCGCACGCAACAATCGGATATCTTATCTGCGGCCTATGCTTCCCACGGTGATACCCGCCACGTATTGCTGTTTCCCGCAGATCCAGCAGAATGTTTTGATATGGGTGCCACCAGCTTTGATCTCGCTGAACAACTACAGACACCGGTTATTGTATTGTCCGACCTGGATCTCGGCATGAATGATTACATGTCGGAGCCTCTGAGCTGGAACGGTAAAAAGAACTATCGGCGCGGTAAGGTGCTGGATAGCGGTCAGCTCGAAAAACTCACTGAGCGTTACGGGCGTTACCTGGATGTAGACGACGACGGCATCTGCTATCGCACATTGCCCGGTACGCACCCCAGCAAAGGCGTGTTTTTTACCCGCGGCACGTCGCGTGACGAATATGCCCAGTACACTGAATCCGGTGAAGCCTATGTACGCAATATGGAACGGCTGCTGAAAAAATTTGAAACGGCAAAGAGCTACGTTCCGGGTCCTGAATTTTATGCCGCCGCCAAGTCCACCAATGACGGTATGATTTTTTTTGGCACCAGTACGCAAAGTTGTCTGGAAGCGCTGGACGGACTCGCCGCAGAGGGCATTCACTGTGATGGTATGCGGCTGCGGGCGTTTCCATTCAACGCTGAAGTGGAAGATTTTATTGCCAACCATGATCGCATCTTTGTTGTGGAACAGAATCGCGATGGACAAATGCGCAAATTACTGATTGTGGAGTGCGAAGTAGACCCGAAAAAACTGGTAGCGATGACCCATTACGACGGTATGCCGATAACCGCACGCAAAATTGTTGGCGAGGTACGTCACGCTGTTGGTGGGGCAACCGTGACGCCCATTCGGCGCAAAAAAGCGGGAGAAAAATCATGAGTTACTTGCGACCTAACTTTCGCCATCCCGAGCTGCCGGCTAATGAAAAGGGTTACACCAAACGGCACTATGAAGGAGCGATTTCGACACTTTGTGCGGGGTGTGGCCACGACTCAGTGAGTGGCGCGATTATTCAGTCCTGTTATGAGATGGCTATCGAACCGCATCGTATCGCAAAAATTTCCGGTATTGGTTGTTCGTCGAAAACGCCTACGTATTTTCTGGGAAACTCCCACGGATTTAATTCAGTGCACGGGCGCATGCCGTCCGTGGCGACCGGCGCTAATCTCGCTAATCGGGATATGATTTATATCGGCGTTTCAGGCGACGGTGACAGTGCATCCATCGGGCTTGGTCAGTTTGCCCATGTTGCGCGACGCAATTTGAATATGCTGTACCTGGTGGAAAACAACGGTTGCTACGGTCTCACCAAAGGGCAGGATTCCGCGACTGCCGACGTGGGTTCCGCCAGCAAGAAGGGCGAACCAAATCCCTATGAACCTATCGATCTGTGCGCGCTGGCGTTGCAGGCTGGCGCCTCGTTTGTCGCCCGTAGTTTTTCAGGTGATAAGGACCAGCTGATACCGCTGATCAAGGCGGCCATCGCGCATACTGGTTTTGCATTTATCGATGTCATTTCCCCCTGTGTTACGTTTAACAACACAGCCAGCTCCACGAAGGGATACGAGTTTGCCCGCAGCCACATCGAAGCGACGGGAAAAATTGATTTTGTGCCATTGCGTAAGGAAATCACCGCTGACTACGCACCCGGATTTACCCAGGAAATTACCCTGCACGACGGTTCGGTAATCCATCTGTACAAGCAGGAGGAGCTTGATTGTCATGATCGTAATGGTGCTCTCGCCGCCATTCAGGACTACGCTGGCCGCGGACAAATTCTGACTGGTCTACTGTACATTGATCCCGATACGCGGGATTTTCACGATAATCAAAAAACTATTAAAAAACCGCTGGTTGATCTCGGCCAGAGCGAACTGTGTCCGGGCAACCGAGCGCTCAAAGCCATTAACGCCAGTTTGCGCTAAACTTTAGCGCGAATCGTTAACACGGGTGGTTGGTACGTGCCCAAATGGCAGTTCTGGATTGACCGTGGCGGTACCTTCACCGATCTGGTGGCAGTATCGCCAGCCGGACATCTGCTCACGCTAAAACTTTTATCCGATGATCCCACCCGTTATCAGGACGCGGTACTTGCTGGTATTCGCAGGGTGATGTTGCTATCGGATGACGCGCCCATTCCTTCTTCCGAGATCGCCAGCGTACGTATCGGCACCACCGTCGCCACCAATGCACTACTGGAGCGCAAGGGCGACTCGACTCTATTGGTAACTACTCGTGGGTTTGGCGATGCGCTGCGCATTGGTTATCAGAATCGTCCGGATATTTTTGCGCGACACATTGAATTGCCCGAGCAAGTGTATCGCGATGTGCTGGAAGTGGACGAACGACTCGATGCCGCTGGCGTGGTGCTTACCCCTTTACTGGTTGAAGGTTACCGCGAACCGTTACACCAGGCGTTGGCCCGCGGAATGTCGTCCGTTGCCATTGTGTTTATGCATGCCTATCGCAATCCGACCCACGAGCAGGCGTTTGCGCGACTGGCGCAAGAAATCGGTTTTACCCACGTGACCACGAGTTGTCAGGCGAGTCCCCTGATAAAACTCATAGGACGCGGCGATACGGCGGTCGTCGACGCCTATGTTTCACCAGTGTTACAGCGCTATATCAGCGGCTTGGCCGCAGCGCTACCGGATACCCAAATGTTGTTTATGCAGTCCAGTGGCGGGCTGACCGACGCTGCTAATTTTCAGGGTCGCAACAGTATCTTGTCCGGCCCGGCGGGGGGCGTCGTCGGCGGCGTAAAAACCAGTATCGCGTTGGGTCACAACAAGATTATTGGCTTTGATATGGGGGGCACGTCCACCGATGTCTGGCACTATTCCAGTGTCGATGCCAATACCAATCTGGGTGACAATAACGTTGCCGATTACGAACGGGTATTCGATACCCAGATAGCCGGTGTTCGTCTGCGCGTGCCCATGATGAATATCCACACTGTGGCGGCGGGTGGCGGCTCATTGTGTTATTTCGACGGTTCAAAATTGCGCGTGGGGCCGACTTCGGCGGGTGCAGATCCTGGGCCGGCCTGTTATCGGCGCGGTGGCCCGTTAACCATCACCGATTGCAATTTGCTGCTGGGTAAGCTCGGCATCGAATATTTTCCCCAGGTGTTTGGTGCGAGTGGCGATCAGCCGTTGGACATCACAGCGGCGGAAAGAAAATGTACTGCGTTAGCGCGCGAGATTGCGTCATCCAGTGGACAGGTATTTTCGGTACACGAACTAGCGGCAGGGTGTGTGCAAATCGCTGTACAGAATATGGCCAGCGCCATAAAAAAAATCTCCACGCAACGGGGCTACGATGTACGACGCTACGCTCTGGCGTGTTTCGGCGGTGCTGGTGGGCAGCACGCTTGCCTGGTGGCCGAAGCGCTCGGCATGGAGACCATTCTGATTCATCCTTTCGCTGGTGTGCTCTCGGCGTACGGTATGGGTTTGGCGGATCTGGGGGCGATGGCGGAATGCACGGTGAATGAGCCGCTGCATGTGGAGGCGCTGCCGCGGCTTGAAAACAGATTTGCGGAATTACTGACAGAAGCCAATGCGCGCTTGCCCGCTGTCGATAAGGCGTCTGTTGAAATTTATACGCGGCGCAAAGCCTATATTCGTTACCAGGGTTCAGATACTACGTTACCGATCGCCTACGGCGACGTTCCGAGTATGGTTAGTGATTTTGCAGTTGCGCATAAACAGCAGTTTTCATTTTTAATGGAAAACCGACAAATTATTGTTGAGAGTATCTCGCTGGAAATTACTGCGCATGAACCGGGTCCGGCGCGCGGGGAGGCTGATGTGACGACAATGTCTGAATCGTCAATCCAGCTATGTACAAAAGTTTTTTGTGATGGCAAGTTTGTCACGATGCCCGTTCGCCGACGGCAACAATTAGTTACGGGCAAAGCGCTGCTCGGCCCAGCGATGATTGTCGATGCGACTGCCACCACCATTATCGAACCGGGCTGGCAGGCAGACATTGGTGACGACGGCGTGTTGCACATAACCAGAGTTAACCAGCGTATACATGGATCCGTCACCGGCCACACTACTTCTATCGTACGCAACCCGGTGCTACTGGAAATTTTTAACAACCTGTTTATGTCCATTGCCGAGCAAATGGGCGCCGTGCTGGCCAATACAGCCCATTCGGTCAATATCAAAGAGCGACTGGATTTTTCCTGTGCGCTGTTTGACGATGCTGGTAGTCTTGTTGCCAATGCGCCCCATGTGCCGGTGCACCTGGGATCAATGGGTGAAACGGTTACTGCTTTAATCACCAGTCGACAGCACGACATGTTTCCCGGCGATACGTTTCTGGTGAATTCCCCTTACCACGGTGGTACCCACTTGCCGGACCTTACCGTGGTTACTCCGGTGTTTGCGCAAATATCCAATCCGGATAGCCATAAAAACCGGCCCGAAATATTGTTTTACGTGGCGTCCCGTGCTCACCACGCGGACATCGGTGGCAGCACGCCGGGTTCCATTCCACCCCACAGTCGGCATATCGATCAGGAAGGCGTACTGATCGAAGATTTCCGTCTGGTTGAGCAGGGTAAATTTCGCGAGCAGGCGCTACGCGACCTGCTTTGTTCTGGCTCACTGCCGGTACGCAATATAGAACAGAATATCGCCGATCTTCAGGCGCAAATAGCGGCTAACGCCAAAGGTGTACAGGAATTAACCGCGCTGGTGGAGGATTATGGCCTCGATGTGGTGCAGGCCTACATGGGTTTCGTGCAGGACAATGCCGAAGAAGCTGTGCGTCGCGCCATTGCCAAACTCAGGGATGGCCAGTTCACCTACGCCATGGATAACGGCGCGCAAATCTGCGTGGCAATCACGGTAGATGCCACACGCGGTGAAGCGCTTATCGATTTTGCTGGCACTTCACCCCAACAGGATAATAACTTCAATGCGCCGTCGGCGGTGTGTAAAGCGGCGGTGTTGTATGTACTGCGCACGCTGGTTGACGATGCCATTCCCCTTAACGCCGGTTGTCTCAAGCCGGTGCAGCTGCGCATTCCCGAGGGTTCACTGTTAAATCCCCGCTATCCCGCGGCGGTAGTGGCGGGTAATGTGGAAACGTCTCAGTATGTTGCCGATGCTCTGTACGGCGCGCTGGGAGTGCTCGCAGGTTCGCAGGGCACTATGAATAATGTCACGTTTGGTAACGAGCGCTATCAGTATTACGAAACTCTGTGCGGCGGAGCTGGTGCCGGGCCAACGTTTAACGGCGCCAGCGCGGTGCAGGTGCACATGACCAACTCCCGTCTAACTGATCCCGAAATACTGGAACTGCGCTACCCGGTAAGACTGGAGGAGTTCAGCATCCGCAAGGGCAGCGGTGGAGCGGGTCAGTATCGGGGCGGCGATGGTGTGACTCGTAAAATTCGCTTTCTCGATGCCATGAACGCGGCGATCGTGTCCGGGCACCGCAGGGTACCCACGTTTGGTGTCGCAGGGGGCGGTGCAGGAAAAGTGGGGAGAAATTCCATAGTTCACGCCGATGGTCGGGTGGAAGCCCTCGGTAGCGCGGACGAATTATCGGTGCGGCCGGGTGATATGCTGGTGATTGAAACACCCGGTGGTGGTGGGTTTGGGTTATCGGAACTTACGCGAAAAGACCCCGATCTGAATGAAGCTAAGCGAAACCTTTAGGCGTGTGCTGTCGCTTGCGTGGCGAGTAACGGTGACGGTCGCATGGATTTGGACTAAGCTGTGGTGACGATTTTATAAACTATCTGTGGAGAGACTGTGATGTTAGATAAACATAAAGGACTACCTTATACCAAATCCGAAGCCAAGGCCTGGGCCCAGGAAGTTATCGTTGATTGGTACGATTGTCCGGTTACACCGTTTTTAGCAGACGACAGTCTGGACGAGGAAGGTTTACGCAAGAATGTCGAATATTACATCGATATCGGTGAAACGGGCCTGGTGTGCGGTGGCTTTGTGGCGGAGTGCTGGAATACCACCGTTACCGAATGGATGCGCTACCACGAAGTCATTGCTGAAGCAGCTGGTGGCCGCATTCCATTGCACACGATTATTTTTGATCCCAGCGTACACCAGGCCATGGAGAAGCTGGATTATGTGCAGAGTCTGGGTTACGTGGCGGCCGAGGTGGTGACCCCCATTGTACAGTTGCGAGCCGATGACGAAATTTTTGATTACTTTAATTATCTGGCGGAACATTCCAGCCTGGCACTGCTGTATTACCGCTCGGCGGTGTCAGGGCACCTGATGAACCTCGAGCTGTGCCGACGCCTGTCCGAGATTCCAACTATGGTGGGTATGAAGCAGGGTAGTCTCAACCATGTGGATTCGATAAAGCTGCGTAAAATGTGCGGTGATGATTTTATCGTTAGCGACCCAATTGAAACCCATTGGTTAAACGACCTGCGCCACGGTGGAACAGTTTTATACGGCGCGTTTCACCACATTTTGTACGGCAAAAAACGCCATTTGCTTGAAGAGTACACCGCCCTGGCCCGCGCCGGAAAATGGAATGAGGCTTATGCTATCTGGGATTCGCTGACGCCAGTGCGCGATTTACTCGACGAAATTATGCTGGGGCCGTTGTCCGGCAACTTTACCTACGCAACCACCCTCGGCAACGTCAAGGCCTGGTATGACGCCATGGGCCTTGCCGCTGGCAAGCTACGCTCGCCGATGCGGCAGGTATCCCCCCAGTACCGGGAGTGGATCAAGGGTAAGCTTGCGGAATATGGCGTGATCTAGACCGTAGGCGCGCTTGCAGCTTCTCCCTTCGGTTACCCGGTACGCCGATTTGATCGAACAAAGTACGACAGGTCAGGAATTGGCCATTCCAGTTTTGAAAATATCTGGCGGCCTATTCCTCGTACTGATCGCGGCGACGGACCCAGGCCATACTGTGGGCCAGGTGATCTTCGTCGCGGCCATTGGGCACCAGATCCATATGATGATAGGCGCCATTTAACATATCCAGACCTCGCGAATAGCAAGAATAAGTGTGGAATACCTCATGCTGCGGATTTTTGTAAAAGACACTGACCCCTGGCGCCTCTTCTGCTGGAAATTTTGTGCGGTGGTAGTTGTAATACATTTCACCTTGTTGCATTTCTTTCGGGGTAAATGACACATGGAAATCCTGATTAAAATCACTATCCAGTGAAGACGCCCACTCGAAACTCCAGCCGAGGCGCTTTTTGTAGGTCTCCAGTTTGGCAAGTGGAGCGCGCGAAACCGCCATCATTTTTATATTCCGGTGCCGCAGGTGGGTCACGATTCCATTGAAGTTATCCGCCCAGAACGAACAACTGGGGCAACCCTGTTCCCAGTCGGGGCCGAACATAAAGTGGTAAACAATCAGTTGGTCTCGGTCCGCGAACAGGTCTGCCAATGCCGCGCTGCCTTGCGGGGTATCGAAGCGATAGGTTTTTTCTATTCTAACCCAGGGTAGTTCGCGCCGTTGGCGACTTAATTGATCGCGCAAGCGGGTAAACTCTTTTTCCTTTGCGAGGTGTTCCTTACGGGCGATCAGCCACTCCGCTGGTGAAACAACAGTATGGTTCTCCATGGTAGGTCTCCTGCTGATTTCGGGGTTGATGGATTGGATGCTTGTGGATCTTGTAGCCTCAATCTTACCGTAGAAATATTTTCGAATTTCGTTGCCGTGGCGATTGGCGTCAGACACGCTGTTGAGTGCATTTTCCGAATTCAAACAGATCCGGCGGGGATATATCGAGAACTACGCACAGACTCAGTAAAAGCGTCGGCATTGGGCTTGCGGGAGTGTTGCTGGGGGCCGTTAAAGGCATCGAAGAGCTAGGCGCTCGGTCTTGTTTTTTTTATGCAGATGTTCAGTTGGCAGGCTTATAATTAACGCGATTACGGAAGGTGGTGCATGAAAAAGACAGCGGGAAACGAGCTGAACGCGCCCTGGGAGAAGGCGTTTGACCGGGTATTAAGTCCCCTTGATGAATTTATTCATCGCCAGACCACCAGCGGTGTGCTGTTGATGGCCTGTGCGTTGGCGGCGCTCTATATCGCTAATAGCCAGTGGAATGATGCGTACCAGCGTTTACTGCAGATGCCCTTTAGCGTTGGCATGGAGGGCTTTGGGTTATCCAAATCGCTACACCACTGGATTAATGACGGGCTAATGGCGATGTTTTTTTTCGTTATCGGGTTGGAGCTGAAGCGTGAATTATTGGTTGGGGAGCTGGCGGATCCAAAACAGGCGGTACTGCCGATTATTGCGGCTTGCGGGGGCATGTTTGTCCCCGTCCTCGTGTATGTAGCATTTAATCCGCAAGGCTCGGCGTTGGCAGGCTGGGGCGTGCCGATGGCGACTGACATTGCCTTTGCTCTGGGTGCGCTGGCGTTGCTCGGCAAGCGGGTGCCGCGGAGTTTGCTGACGTTTCTGGTGGCGCTGGCGATTGTGGACGATCTGGGGGCCGTACTGGTGATAGCCTTGTTCTACACCGACACCATAAATTTTGTTGCCCTGTCTATAGCCGTTGGCATATTGTTGGCGTTGGTCAGTTTAAACCGTGGGGGCATACGCCGGCCATTGCCTTATCTGTTGCTGGGTATAGTGCTCTGGATAGCGACATTAAAAAGCGGTGTGCACGCGACCGTCGCGGGTATTCTTTTGGCGTTTACCATTCCCATGCGACCCAAGTACGATCCGGTGCGCTTCCTGGCACAGATCAATGAACTGGTTGACCAGATCAAACAGGCCTACCAGCGCGAGGAAAATATTGTTAAAAATGACGAGCTCCGCTCGCGGGTTCGAGCCCTGGGGGAGGGCGCGCAGCTGGTGCAGGCCCCCGCGCAAATTCTGGAACATAGAATGCATCTGCCGTCGGCATATCTGGTTATCCCTGTTTTTTCCCTGGCCAATGCGGGTATTCCTGTCGACTGGTCCTCATTCGACAGCATCGCCACCCATCCGGTGGCGATGGGCATTACCGCCGGCCTGGTCGGCGGTAAATTGCTGGGTATTGCGGGATTTTCCTGGATTGCTGTCAAGTTGGGTTTGACTACATTGCCGCGCGATCTAAACTTTAAGCATATTGTGGGCGTGGGTTTAATGGGTGGCATCGGTTTTACCATGTCCATCTTTATAGCCGAACTGGGTTTCGCCGGACAAGCCGAGGAAATGCTGATGGCAAAAACCGGCATACTTATCGCCTCGGTACTTGCCGGTGTTGCAGGATTTTTATGGTTGTATGTAACTTCTCAGAAAAGCACAGAATAGCTTTACGTTAACATCTGGTTTGCCTGAGTGGAACCGGGGTGGGTTTGCTAATAATGAGTTAACTGAATTACAGGGTTGATAATATGCCTTCGTTCGATATCGTTTCCGAAGTTGAAAATGAAGAAATTCGCAACGCTGCGGAGAACTCCCAACGGGAACTGGCCACGCGCTTTGATTTTCGTGGGGTTAATGCATCGGTAGAGTTCAAGGACGGGGAAATAACCCTGTCCGCCGATGCTGACTTTCAGTGCCGCCAATTGCTGGAAATCGTGATCAAAAATCTGGTAAAACGCAAAGTTGATCCGCATTGTATCGAAGCCGATGAAGAAACTACCCATAGCGGAAAAACGTTTTCCCTACAGGTGAAATTCAAGCAGGGTATTGATCAGCCCATGGCCAAGCAGATCGTCAAGCTGATCAAGGACTCGAAAATGAAAGTGCAGGCGGCTATTCAAGGAGACAAAATCCGGGTCACGGGCAAAAAGCGCGACGATTTACAGGAGGCTATGGCCCTGTTACGTGGTGCCGATCTGGGGCAGCCGGTTCAGTTTGATAATTTCAGGGATTAAAATTTTACATGTGTCTATACAGGATCGTCTCGGTATGTCGAGTGCATGGTAGTACCCTGAGTCAATATAAAAAAGAGTAGGCAGCTGAGGGCGCGATGCGAGTGCGCGGGAAAATTGTCAAATGGAGCGACGACAGAGGCTTTGGCTTTATTGCGCCTGAATTGGCGGGCAAACAAGTTTTTGTCCATATCAGTGCTTTTGCCGGAGGATCTCGTCGCCCTGAAATTGGCGATAGCGTAACCTTTGATTTGGTTCGCGACGCTCAGGGTCGCGACCGCGCGGAGAATGTAGTTGGAGAGCGTGAGGCTTTCGCGAGAGAGCGTGTTTCTAAATCACTTATTAGCGCAATCATCTTTCTTTTTGTAGTGGTTTTGGTAACAGCATCTGGACGACTGCCGGTAATAGTACTCTGGTTATACCTCGCCATGAGTGTGCTTACTTTTGCAGTGTACGCATATGATAAGTCCGCGGCTCGCAGGAATGCACAGCGTACCCCAGAGAATACCCTGCATATGTTAGCTTTGCTCGGCGGCTGGCCAGGCGCGATTTTTGCCCAGCATCGTCTGCGGCACAAAACGATCAAAAGGTCATTTCGAGTGGTATTCTGGATAACTCTGTTGGTTAACGTGTCGGCATTTGCGTATGTCCTGTCACCCTATGGTGCCTGGCTTGAAACTATTCTGAACCGAATTGCGGGTTGAACAGTAGCCGTTAGGGTAATGGAAAGCTGGCGGGCAGTTACCTGGACTCGGTTAATCGGCGATGTTGCTCGCCGATCAATTCAAAGCTCCGCAATACGCTTTTTCTGGTCGTCCATTTTTTCAAGTGCCGTTTCTATTTCCTCGGCGCGGGCTCGTTCTTTGGCAACGACATCCGCCGGGGCATTGGCGACGAAGCGCTCGTTGTTAAGCTTGCCCTGAATCTGCTGCAAATTTTTGTGCAGCTTGTTGATTTCCTTGTCGAGACGGGCGAGTTCCGCACTCTTGTCGATGAGCCCGGCCATGGGCACAAGAATTTCCATATTGCCTGCCAGTGCGGTGGCGCTGGCGGGCGCCGCGTCGCCGGGAGTTAGCCAGGTAACAGTATCGAGGTTGGCGAGTCGGGTCAGGAATTGACGGTTTTCATCGAGGCGGCGACGGTCCTCAGGGTTGCCATTTTTGATAAATATTGGCAGTGGTGTTTTCGGCGGAATATTCATTTCGCCGCGCACATTGCGAATCGCGAGAATAACCTGTTTGACCCATTCGATGTCCGCTACAGCAGCGGCATCGATTTTTTCTGTTTGCGGTTTCGGAAAGGCTTGCAGCATGATGCTGTCGCCCTCGGCACCGGCAAGGGTTTTGATTTTCTGCCAGATTTCCTCGGTGATAAACGGCATCAGCGGATGGGCCAGGCGCAGGGTGGCTTCCAGCACCCGAATCAGTGTGCGGCGTGTACCTTTTTTGAGGGCCTGCGGGGCGTTGTCGTCCCACAGCACCGGTTTAGATAACTCCAGGTACCAGTCGCAGTAATCGGACCAGATGAAATCGTAAAGGGCCTGCGAGGCGAGGTCGAAACGATAACTATCGATGCCGGCCGCAACGGCCTGCTCCGCTTCCTGCAGGCGGCTGATAATCCAGCGATCGGCGAGTGTCAGTTGATAATCGTCGCTGTCATCCTGGCCACAGTCCTGATCTTCGGCGTTCATCAATACGTAGCGAGTAGCGTTCCAGATTTTGTTACAAAAATTGCGAAAACCGCCAATCCGGCCCACGTCGAATTTAATATCCCGGCCAGTAGAGGCGAGGGAATAGTAGGTGTAGCGCAGGGCATCGGTGCCATAGGCCGCAATGCCATCGGGAAATTCAGCGCGAGTTTGTTTTTCAATCTTGTCGCGCAGGTGCGGCTGCATCATCCCCGCAGTGCGCTTGCTGATCAGGGGGGTGAGTTCAATGCCGTCGATCAGATCAATCGGGTCGAGTACGTTGCCCTTGGATTTGGACATCTTGTCGCCGTGGCTGTCGCGCACCAGGCCGTGTACATACACGGTGCGAAACGGTACTTCACCCATAAAGTACAGGGTGAACATGATCATTCTGGCGACCCAGAAGAAAATAATGTCGAAGCCGGTAACCAATACGCTGGTGGGGTGAAACATTTTCAGCTCAGGGGTATTTTGCGGCCAGCCTAGGGTGCCGAAGGTCCACAGTCCGGAGGAGAACCAGGTGTCGAGTACGTCTTCGTCCTGGACGAGGGAGATATCCTCCGGGATGGCGTGTTTTCCCCGGATGTCCTGTTCGCTGCGTCCCACGTAAATCGTGCCATCTTCGGCGTACCAGGCGGGAATACGGTGCCCCCACCACAACTGGCGACTGATGCACCAGTCCTGAATATCCCTCATCCAGGAAAAGTACATGTTTTCGTATTGTTTGGGCACAAACTGAATCGCGTTGGTTTCTACGGCGGCGATGGCTTTCTCCGCGAGAGGTTTGGCGCTCACATACCACTGATCGGTGAGCCAGGGTTCGATCACCACCCCGGAGCGATCGCCGCGAGGTACTTTGAGCTGATGATCCATAACCTTGTCGAGCAAACCGAGGGCATCGAGGTCCGCGACAATTTGTTTGCGCGCCTGGAAACGTTCCATCCCGCGATAAGCTGGTGGTACGTTGTCGTTAAGTTTGGCATCGCGATCGAGAATGTTCAGCAAGGGCAATTGATGGCGCTGGCCCATGTCGTAATCATTAAAGTCGTGCGCGGGGGTGATTTTTACGCAACCGGTGCCAAACGCTACATCCACGTAGTCATCGGCAATAATCGGAATTTCCCGATCCGCGAGGGGCAGCAGCAGGGTTTTACCGATCAGGTGCTGGTAGCGCTCGTCACCGGGGTTTACCGCGACAGCGCTATCGCCCAGCATGGTTTCGGGACGGGTGGTGGCGACGGTGAGATGGCCACTGCCATCGGCAAGGGGGTAGCGAAAGTGCCACAGGTGCCCCTGTTCTTCTTCCGCGATAACTTCCAGGTCGGAAATGGCGGTGTGCAGTTGCGGATCCCAGTTGACCAGACGCTTGCCGCGATAAATCAGGCCATCTTCGTGGAGGCGAATAAACGCTTCCTGCACGGCCTGAGAAAAACCGTCGTCCATGGTGAAACGTTCCCGGGACCAGTCCGGAGAAGCACCCAGGCGGCGCAATTGTTGCGTGATATTACCGCCGGACTCCTGTTTCCACTGCCACACTTTTTGTATAAATTGCTCGCGTCCCAGATCGTGGCGCGTCAATCCGTCTGCTTCAAGCTGGCGCTCAACCACCATCTGCGTTGCGATGCCCGCATGGTCGGTACCGACCTGCCACAGGGTGTTGCTGCCGCGCATGCGCTGATAGCGTATCAGCGCATCCATAATCGCTTCCTGAAAACCGTGGCCCATATGCAGGCTGCCGGTCACATTTGGCGGTGGAATCATGATGCAATAAGGCTCCCCGCTGCCAGACGGTTTGAAATAGCCATTTTTTTCCCACAGCTCGTACCAGTGAGTTTCGATGGCCTGGGGGTCGTAGGTTTTTTCCATAAATTTTCAGCAGGTCGGCAGGGAAGTATTCAGGAATCAGCAAAGCGCGCAATTATACGGGCATAAACACCGAGCCACTAGGGAGCAGTCAGTCGGATCTGGAATCTTTGTGGTGCTGGCGCGCCGCCGCCAATCCGCTGACGTAATCGTACAGCCGAATCCGCAGCTCGTGCTCCAGGCGGGGTAGAAATTCCGCCACCAGGTCCTCGACAATGGCTTCGATTTTCTCCACCTCGTGACTGCCGGGCAGGGGTAAATCCTGAAACAGAGGCGGCTGCTGGAAAGGTGATTCTTGTTCCTCGTCGCCGTTCTCCGCGCCATGCAACTCCGTAAGAATGGGTATATCCAGATCGTCCGCGTCGAGTTGGTCTTCGGGCAGCGCCACCAGATCATCTACCGTGGGAATGCCGTCCTCTGACGGGGGTGGCGCTGAGCCGCCGACGTTGCGGTGGAAAGGGTCGGGGGAAATTTTGTGCGGGGCGTCGTCGCTCATGGTTTATTTACGCAGTGGCCGCGGTCAGTGGAAGGCTTTGTTCCTGGAAGCCGAGGGGGTAACCGCGATCCCGGTAATAGCGGTATCGCGCCCGTTTGTGCTCGGTAACGGTGTGGTCATCGTAGACAATTTCGATCAGCTTATCAAAACGACTGAACCAGTCCGCCGTGGTAGTGGGACACAGGTTGATTAATAACCCGTGGTGCTGGTGCGGCGTGTCACCCCAGCTAATACTGATCGCATGGCGTGGTTGCGCAGCGACACTGTGGGCGGTAAGCGCCGCGCCAGGGTAGTTGGTCAGCAGTTGATCGAGCTGTGCGCCGACGTGGTGGTCAGGCACGTGCAATAACACGTCGGGGTGAATACTGGCAGCATTTACAGTTAGCTCACAGGCTAACGCCAACGCGCTTTGATAATCCCCCGGCACCTGATAGAAACTAATGTGGGTCACGGCAACTCTCAGTCGGCCAGGTTGCGCAGATATTCCATTAACAGCGGTACTGGCCGCCCGGTCGCGCCCTTGGGCGCGCTGTTCCAGGCGGTGCCAGCGATGTCCAGATGGGCCCAGCGGTAGTCTTTGGTAAAGCGCCCGAGAAAACAGGCCGCGGTCACACTGCCACCGCCCTGACCACCGATATTGGCCATATCCGCAAAATTACTTTTTAACTGCTCGTCGTATTCTTCCCACAGGGGCATTTGCCAGGCTCTATCGCCGGAAACCTGGCCGGCAGCGAGTAATTGCCCGGCGAGCTCGTCGTTGTTGCTGAACAGACCGGAGGCATGGTTGCCCAGTGCCACCACGCAGGCGCCGGTCAGGGTTGCAATGTCAATCACCGCGGCCGGTTTGTAACGGGCGGCGTAGGTCAGGGCGTCGCATAAAATCAGGCGACCTTCGGCGTCGGTATTGAGAATTTCAATGCTCTGCCCGGACATGGACGTGACCACATCGCCGGGTTTGGTAGCGGCGCCACTGGGCAGATTTTCGACCGCAGGTACGATGCCCACGACATTGATCGGTAGCGCCAACTCAGCGAGGGCCTGCATGACACCGAACACGCTGGCAGCGCCGCACATGTCGTACTTCATTTCGTCCATCTTGGCGCCGGGTTTAAGGCTGATGCCACCGGAGTCGAAGGTGACCCCTTTACCCACCAGTACCACGGGTGGCTGTGTGCGGTTTTTGGCGCCGCGATATTCCATGGCGATCAGAAAAGCCGGTTGTTCAGTGCCAGCGGTAACGGACAGCAGCGAACCCATCTTCAGCTCGGCCATCTGTTTTTCGCTGAGTACCCGGGTGGTAATCGCCGGGTGTTTGCGACCCAGGGCGCGGGCCTGGCTGGCGAGGTAGGCCGGATTACAGGTGTTGCCGGGTAAATCCCCTAGCAGGCGTGCGGCGTTAGCGCCGTTGGCTACGGCCGCGCCGTATTTCAGACCGGCCTTGATAGCTGGCAACTGTTTGGCATTCGGACTGATGACGGTGATGTGTTTGAGCCTGGACGCAGGCTGAGGTGTCGACAGGCTTTGGCTATAACGATACTCGGATTCGGTGAACAGCCGCGCGAGTTGCTGAGCAGCCCACTGGTTATCGCCCTGTTCGATTTTAATAGTGGCGAGGTCGAATAGCGCCGACGTGGCAGGTGTTTTACTCAATGCCTGAGCAGCCGCACGCATAATCTTCAAAAATCCCTGGCGGGAGATAGCATCCATACCCACACCGACCAACAGCAGTCGGTGCGCGGCAAGGCCCGCCGGCTCGTGCAGGAGCAGGGTATTACCGGCTTTGCCGTTGATATCGCCCGCCTTGATGCAGCGCGCAATCAAGCCACCGGAGGCCTTATCGACTTTCCTGGCCGTTGCCGACAAGTCTTTGCCAGAGGATATAGGCAGTACCAGGCAGTCAGTTCTGGTGGTAGCGACATCGACGTGGCGTGCAGTGAACTTCATGGTTCCCCCGAGACAAAGATAGATGAATGCTGGATAATCGCGATCTGGCTAGTGTATGCCAAGCGCGTCACCAGACCAACCGATGGCACGGCATTCGGGTGTCGTAAGCCGGTTATATTGAATAGTTACTGAGTGTCCATGGGGTCGTTGATGAATTTGCCGGTTGCACAGCCTGTGCTGAATATTCGCTTTCTGGGACACAAGGCCTTCGTGCGTTGATTATTTTTCGTTATCTGGCTCGCGATTTACTCGCAATTACCGGTGCTGTGTGCGCAGTACTGTTGCTGGTTGTAATCAGCAGCCGTTTTGTTAAATATCTGGCGGATGCCGCCGCGGGTTATCTGGACGCGAATATTCTGTTTGCGCTGATTGGTTATCGCATTCCGGGCTTTTTGGAACTTATTTTACCGTTAGCATTTTTTCTGGCGATTTTACTTGCCTACGGGCGTTTGTACGTCGATAGTGAAATGACTGTGCTATTTGCCTGTGGTATGAGTAAAAACAGGTTATTGGGTTACACCATGGCGGTTGCGCTGGTGATAGCGGTGCTGGTGGGTTGGCTGAGTCTGTCCGTCAGTCCGGGTGGACTGGCAAAAGTCGATGCCCTGTTTCAGGCGCAAACCCAGCGCGATGAATTTGAGGGGGTGGAAGCGGGCAAATTCTATCAATTGCGCGAAGAGCGGGGCGTAACCTACGCGGAGTCGATCGATGCGCAGCGCAAACTCCATAACGTCTTTCTCGCTGAATCGGGCGGCGCGGCAAGCAAAGATCCACGCCTGGTGATCGTGGTTGCGACCAGTGGCAGTCCGCGCACGGCGCAGGCCAGCGGTGAAAATTATCTGGTGCTCGAAGACGGTTATCGGATTCAGGGGGTTCCCGGGCGTGCGGATTTTCAGGTGACGGCGTTTAAGGAATATGGCCAGCGCCTCGCGCGACCCAGAGAAAATAATAAACTATCCGTCAGGTCCCTGCCCACGCAAACACTGTGGAACTCCGACGATCCGAAACATATCGCAACATTGCAGTGGCGCTATTCGGTGCCGATGCTGGTGTTGGTGGTCAGTCTGATGGCAGTGCCGTTAAGTCGTACTAATCCGCGCTCGGGTCGGTTTGTGAAGATTTTGCCAGCGGTGCTGTTATACATTCTCTATCTGGTTGCGCTCAACGGTGCAAAAAGTTATCTCGAAGACGACAAACTTGCGCCCTGGATCGGATTGTGGTTTGTGCATTTTATTTTTCTCGCCGTTGCGGCGGGGTTACTGGCCTGGGATAACGGATGGCGTCCACGTTGGTCATTGCTGCGTCGGTGGGCTGAATAATGCGCCTGTTGTCCCGCTATGTTGCTACTACAGTGCTGGGTGCTATTGGCATCGTACTGTTGATCGTGGTCGGCATTGATTCGATTGCAAGTGTGGTGGACGGCGCGGGCGATATTCGCAATCAGTATCAATTTTCCGATGTGTTGTACAACACCTTGCTCGAAGTGCCTTCGAGCGCTTATATCAATCTTCCGTTTGCGGCCCTGATAGGGTGTCTGCTGGGCATGGGTTTGATGGCCGGCAACAGTGAGCTGGTGGTAATGCGCACCGCGGGTGTATCGCTATTACGGATTGCCGGATTTGTCACGCGGCCGGTACTAGTGTTGGTGGTTATCAGTGTAATCATCGGCGAGTGGGTCGTGCCGTTTACGGATCAACTGGCAGAAAGCCGACGCATGGTATTGCGTGGCGAACAAAAAATGTTATCTGCCACTAGCGGGGTCTGGAATCGCGAAGGGAATGAGTTTGTGCATTTCAATGCTGTGTATCCCAACGGCCAGTTGCATGGCGTTACCCGCTATCAGTTTAACGCGGAACAACAATTACAAGCGGCGAGTTACGCCAAACGCGCTACCTATATGGGTAGTCATTGGCAGGAAGAGCAGGGCGAGGTAACGCAATTTAACGAAAACGGCACTGCGGTCAGTACATTTGATGTACGTGAATGGCAGACGCCGATGTCGCCGGATTTATTGCAATTACTGGTTATGCCACCCGAATCTCTGTCCATGCGCAGCCTGCATCATTATGGAAATTACCTGGAGGAACAGGGCCAGGAATCCGCGCGCTACTGGTTATCGTTCTGGAGCAAAGCCCTACAACCGGCGATTGTATTGAGTCTCGTACTGATTGCAATCTCGTTTATTTTTGGGCCGCTGCGGGAAGCCACCATGGGTTATCGGATTTTTTCCGGTGTGCTGGTGGGTATCGCGTTTCGCACCTGTCAGGAATTACTCGGGCCGTCGAGTATAGTGTTTGGTTTTTCGCCCTTCTGGGCGATATTGGTCCCGGTGTTGGTGTCGTGCCTGATTGGTGCGATTCTTCTGCGCCGTGCTGCCTGATGGATTTATTTCTTTTCTTTGGGTAATTCCACGACCTGTGTTTGCGTTACTTGATCGTGCCACGCGTCGCCGCGGGGGTTAAAAAAGCACCACAGGTAACCCGCACCAAAGGCTACGAGCGCCAGTGGCGCCAGTGCGCTGCGCAGCCAGCACTGTTTCCAGGTTGGTGTTCCCCCGGCGCGGTTCTGTAATTGGAGTCGCCAGGTTTTCATCCCCAGGGTTTGACCGCTGCGTCGCCAGCACCAGCTATAGAATAGCGCCAGCGAACCCCACCAGCCGCTTAATAACAGATAGCGCCAGACTCCGGTGAGTGGCGTCTGGGCACTTTCAACCCCTGTGAATAGCACCCGCGCACCCAGAATTAGCCCCGCGTAAGTGAGGCTGATGGCGAACAGCAACAGGCTGTCGTACACCAGTGCCATCAGGCGACGGAGTACGCCGGCGACGCGTGGTTGTGGAATTAAATTTTCCGGCCTGTCGGAACTGGATGTTTCCTGCAAGAGAGTCTTCCCGTTGAGTAGCCGTATGCGGCACGCAGGCATTTTAGCAAAAGTGGTGCCCTTGCGGCGACGGCTGCCACTTGTGTCGAACGGAAATATCCCGATAATACCGCAGCGCCGCGTACGCTCATGGCGGGGTGTCAGTACGGTAATGAAGGTTTACGGGCCAGTTGTCTACGCTAGGGGCGGACCATGCGGAAAAAATCAGAACATCTTCTCGAAACATTTATTTTTAACAGCCGCTGGATTCTGGCGCCCTTCTATCTCGGGCTGGTTTTTGCCATGGCCATGTTGCTGGTAAAGTTTGCCCAGGAATTTTTGCATATTGTGCCGCACATCCTCGACAGCTCGGAAAGTCAGATGATATTGGCGATCCTCACCCTGGTGGATATGTCCCTGGTGGCGAGCCTGTTGCTGATTATTGTATTTAGCGGGTACGAGAATTTCGTCTCCAAAATCGATACCGGGGGTCACGAGGATCGTCCCGACTGGATGGGTAAAGTCGATTTTTCGGGACTTAAAATAAAATTAATCGCCTCCATCGTGGCGATTTCAGGCATCGAGTTACTCAAAGCGTTTGTGAATATTTCCACCATGACAGTGGAAGACATGGCACTCACCGAACGCCAGATGATGTGGCGCGTGATTATTCACCTGGTGCTGGTGATTTCCGGGGTTCTTTTTGCGTTGATGGATCGTATCGCTGGCACTCACGATCATTAAATACGGTTTCCATCCGGCGGGGTCGACCACAGCAAACGCCGATCAATGGTGTGAATATCGGGCTTGCCAGCGAGAATCATATCGCGCTCCAGTTCCTGTCTGAGCAAACTCAGAACACGCTCGACACCCGCTTGCCCGCCCGCCGCCAGCCCGTACAGGTAGGGGCGTCCAATCATGCAGGCGGTCGCGCCCAGGGCCAGCGCTTTGAGCACATGGGTGCCGCGGCGAATACCGCCGTCCACGATAATTTCCACTTGTCCGCCCACCGCTTGGGCAATTTCCGCCACGCAATCGATGGGTGCGCGGGCCGTATCCAGTTGGCGCCCGCCGTGGTTGGAAATAATCACCGCCGTGGCACCGATATCCGCAGCGCGTTTGGCGTCCGCCGCGCACAGAATACCCTTAATGGCGAACGGCCCATTCCAGCGTTTGGCAACCTGTTCGGCATAGTCCCAGTTCAGTGCGCGATCAAATTGACTATTGATATAGGCTCCCAGAGAACTGACTTCGCTGCTGCCCTGGGCCATGCGATGGGACAGGTTGGCCATGCCCAGTGGCGGCGTCGTCAGGTAGTGATAGCACCAGCGTGGGTGCGCGGCAAAACCGGCCAGAGTGCGCAGCGTCGGTTTGGGAGGCACGGTCATGCCGGTGCGCAGGTCGCGCTCCCGATTGCCCTGCACCACCGTATCCACGGTCAGGCACAACGCGTTATAACCGGCGGCCTGACAGCGGGCCATTAATTCATCGTTGATACCGTGATCCCGTAGCACGTACAGCTGAAACATCTTCGGCCCCTGAGTTGCGCTCGCCACGTCTTCGATAGTGGTCGTGGCGACCGTCGACAGGGAATACAACGTGCCGGACGCCTGCGCTGCCCGGGCCACCGCCATTTCGCCGGTGTGGTGAAAAAAGCGCGACATACCGGTGGGGGCCAGAATCACCGGCCAGTCGACATCGCTACCCAATACCCGGGTGCGCAGGTTTAAGGTGGTGACATCCTGTAACGCGCTGGGAACCAGCTGATAGCGGTCAAACGCCGCCGTGTTGTTGCGCAGACTAAACTCGTCGTCCGCACCACCATCCAGGTAGTGAAACAGGGCGGGCGGCAGACGTCGTTGAGCCAGACGGCGAAAATCGCTGACATTGATACAACGTTGCAACGCGTGTGAGCCCATTGTTCTTTCCTCGGCAATATCTCAGGTAGCAAGAGTGGATCGAAAGCGTGGCTCGAACAGTATCAACATTGCACCCTGTTGCACACTACAGCGGTAATATCCCGTGGTCGCACATCACTTTGGCCCAGGCAGATGCCGATAAACGGCAAACGTTGATTGCTCAGTTTGTGACCAATTGCCCGTGAGATTCCGATTAGTGGTTTGAAAAGTGTAAATTGTGCCTATAGACTCCGTGGCAGCGGTCGACATAAGAAGTATGGATGTCCGGCGAGTATCAGGGCTGATCCAATTGCAAATGGAGGAGAAAATTATGCAAATTCACAGGCTAACGCAAGCCCGCATAAAACGATTGCTGATAAAACTCACTTTTCTGGCCACTGCCGCTCTGGTTTCCGTGTCGGCCTGGGCAGACCACTCGTGGAACAACTACCACTGGGCGCGAGCTGCCAATCCCCTGCCCCTGGTGGCGGTAGATAGCGTGGATAACACCTGGCAGTCTGAACTGAATGCGACACTGGCTGCATGGTCGGGTACGCCTGAGGTATTGACGGTCACGCTGGGTGCATCGGATGACAGCTTTAAAGCGCGCAAACAGTGTAAGGCGGTGACTGGGCAAATAAGGGCTTGCAACGCCGCGTACGGTTATAACGGTTGGTTGGGTCTGGCCACCATCGGATTGAATAGCGATGGCCATATTGTGTATGGCACTGCCAAGGTCAATGACAGCTATTCTTCCTACTGGGAAAGTCAGGCGGAAAAAAACCATGTTATGTGCCAGGAGGTTGGCCATTTATTTGGACTGACCCACACCAGCGAAGATGGATCGTCTCAGGCGACTTGCATGGATTATTCCAACAGTTCCAGTAGTCAGTGGCCAAACCCCCATGACTTTGATCAACTTGCATTAATTTATAGCCATCTCGACACATACAACAGCTACGACGACAGTGGGACGACTCCGCCGGGTGGCGACGGCGGTGGCGGCTGCAACGCACCACCCGGCAAGGGTTGTAATAAAAATGGCGCGGGGCCCCTGGGCGTATTGGTGCATCGCGGAAAGCTCGAAGAAATTTGGGTTGCGCCTCGGGAAGGTGGCGGTCTGTTGATTCAGCATGTGCGTCTCGCACCAGAGGGTTATCCCGGCAGCAGGGCGGGCAGGTAACGTACCTAAAAGCGTATGACGTGATTTAATCATCAGATCTGAAAGGGTGTCGCGCACAAAGCCGGCACCTTTTTTTATTGTCCGCACATCGTATCTGGACATAGTATCTGCCCTGGTATCTGTCCGGGTTGTGGGCAAGGCGCGGGTGTGAATATAGTTATGGTGATGCTTGGCGATCCGCACTCTGATTAGCCGCTCAACACTCAATAATTAGTGAAACCTGCCAGGCTTGATTTTTTTGGGTCATAATACGATGTGTTAACTAACCGTAAGCACCATGCCCGCCGGAGGAACTACCGATGCTTCCCGCATACACCACGCTGTCACTGGAATTACAAAACAACATAGCCCATCTGCAACTGAATCGTCCGGATCGCGCCAACGCCATGAATCGGGCGCTGTGGCGGGAGCTGGGGGAGGCCATGCAATGGGCCGACAGCACGCCGGAAGTACGGGTGGTAGTACTGAGTGGAAACGGCAAAAATTTTTGCGCGGGTATCGATCTCGCCATGCTCGGTGAGCTGCTGGACGATTCGCCAACCTGCGGCGCGCGCAAAAGTGAGGCGCTGCGGGAAGACATTCTCTGGTTACAGGGCCGCATCAGCGCCATCGAACAATGCCGCAAACCGGTGCTCGCCGCCATTCACGGCGCCTGTGTGGGCGGCGGCGTAGATTTGGTGACTGCCTGCGATATGCGTTATTGCACCGACGACGCCGTATTTTCCATCAAGGAAATCGACATCGGCATGGTGGCGGATGTCGGCACCATGCAACGTCTGCCGCGGCTGATTGGCGATGGTGTGATGCGCGAACTGGCCTACACCGGGCGGGACGTTAGCGGCAAAGAGGCCGCGAAGATTGGTTTGGCCAATCAATGTTTTGCCGACCAGGACAGCATGCTGGCGCAGGTGCTTGCCATCGCTGCTACCATTGCCGCCAAGTCGCCCCTGAGTATTCGCGGTAGCAAGCAGATAATTCTGCATTCCCGCGATCACAGCGTCGCCGACGGCCTTAACCAGATCGCCACCTGGAATGCCGGAATGCTGATGTCCGACGACGTTAAGATCGCACTCGAAGCGCGGCAAAAAAGTGAAACGCCGAAGTTTGAAAACTAAAGGCTAGTGGGAAAGCCAGATGTCGAAAGTTCACCGCGTAGACTATAAAGTAGAGAAGGGAGTGGCGTATGTTCTCCTGAACAGGTCCCCTGTCAACGCTATCGATCACCTTATGATCGATGCGATCCATGATAGATTACGGGAAGCCGATGACGACCAGCGCGTCCGTTGTGTAATCATTGGCAGCAAATTACCTGGCATATTCTGTGGCGGTATGGATCTTCGCATGATCCTGGAAGGCGATGCCCAGAATTTGCGGAATTTCGTGTACAAGCTCTATCTCGGAACGATGAACATCCAGTACGAAATGGGAAAGCCGACTATTGTTGCTATTTATCGTATTTGGGGTCGTATTTGGGGTCAGATGAAAAACTCCATACGCTAAAGCGCTGATGCTAGAGTAGCTACTTACACGGATGAACCGCCTTTCAGGGAAGGAAAGATGGCCCGCCTACCGAGAATCTGCCCGCCGGGTGTACCGCAGCACATCATTCAGCGAGGAAATAACCGCCAGGCTTGCTTTGCTAGCGACGAGGACTTCAGCCACTACGCACACTGGCTTGCTGAGTATTCAAACGAGTTCGACGTAGCCGTTCATGCGTGGGTGTTTATGACCAACCATGTCCACCTGCTGGCCACACCGATGCGAGAAAATGGCCTCTCTTCCCTGATGCAGGCGTTGGGCCGCCGCTATGTACGCTATTTTAATTACGCTTATCGACGTTCAGGCACGCTGTGGGAAGGGCGATTCAAGTCGTGTGTGGTTGAAGCCGAGAACTACCTTCTGACCTGTATGCGTTACATCGAACTTAATCCGGTGCGTGCGAACATGGTCTGTCAGCCCGAGCAGTACCGCTGGTCCAGCTACCATGCCAATGGGCTGGGTAAAGCTATCAGGCTGTGCCGGCCCCATGACGTTTATACTCGGTTGGGTAAAACCCGAGCAGATCGAATCGGCGCCTATCGTGAATTGTTCAAATATCACCTGGACCCGTATGATTTGACACAGGTAAGCAAAGACGTAAATCAGGGGATGGCGTTGGGTAGTGATAAGTTTAAGCAAGAAGTAGAGCAGTTATCCGGCCGCCGCGTGACGACCAAACGAAGGGGACCCAAGCCCAAGGGGGGATAGTTTTTCATCTGACCCCAATTATCCTGGAATCTGCCCTCAAGGCGCTACGCGAAGGTCGAAACCTTACCGGCAAAGACGGCATTCTTATCAATCAGGCACTTTAAAAGAAAATACTTATATTGTTCGACAAAATAGTACTTTGGTCGATTAGGATTACTCGACTGGCTATTTTAAAACCCAATTTATTATCAGCACGGCGCAGTACGTCGTGGCGTTCACCGGCAAATAGATCTACTTGTGTTTCTAAACGATTACGATAAACGATAAACGATGAACAAACGTTCAGGGTATTTTCTTCTTCGCCCTTGCTGATCATGACGTTTGAAACTGTATGCCTGGTTCGCGAAGCAGGATTTTCTGACCAGCTAAAATTACTGAGTAGCTTCTTTAAACGGCCAGCCATAGCCGCTTTATCCTCATCGAAATGAGCAAACTCGTGTTGATTAGTGTACTCCGCTAAATCACTCGATCTAGCCCTACCTTGACGTTGCATTGCATTTCGCCTGATCGGCATATAGTAGTGAATGTCGTCATCCAATAAGGCAAACCAATCTTCGTATTTAATATTGTCCAACAGTAGCGCTTCACGATAGTAAAATTGCTCTACTTCGTGTTGCAGGGCAATGTCCGCAGCGGGGTTTGAAACAATACTGTCTATATCGATATGCGAGGCCATAATCAGTTCCAAAAAATAATAAGTCGAGCGATAGGTTTATAGGCCTTAGGTTAAGGCTTTAACGTATCCCAGCTAGGTTCGGTCATCATTCTCAACCAGTGCTGGTATAAGCCACGCGCTGCATCTTCGTTATAAACACCACCAATTCTACCTGGAAAATCGGGGTGATCAGTTCTTGAGTCACCAAGCCCCATTTGCAGGTTTAATTTAGTTTTCCTTGCTTTATTACCTTTAAAAACTTTTTGAATTTCGACCCAGTTTTCCCCATCATCTTGTTCGAAAACACCACCGGCAGAGAAAGTACGAATATTTTGTTTTCGGAACTCCTCTTTAATATAATCAGGTGCGTCAGCATCAACAACAATAAAGGCCCACACCTCAATTTCATTTGGACCCCGGGGGTGCCAGGTACGGATAGTGTTAATACCCGGTAAAAAAGAGCAGGTTGGAAAAATTGTCATGTGTTGAGCAAGCACTCGCTGCCCAAACATCTCGCTACCCAGACGTTCTGAGGCGATTCTTGCCTGAGGGCTGTCCGTGACATATTCAGTAATGACAGGCCCCATAATGGCGCTTAAAAGACCGGGTTCATCGATATAATAACCCGTGCCGTGGCCACCCCACTTAGCGCGAAATTGATTGCCATTTGTTGGGATGTCAACATCTTTAAGCTCCACTCCATCGGGTAAACCTGCGGCGATACCCGATAAATGAGACATGGTGCCAGCGTGGTACATATCGCTACAAAACTGCTCAGCGGCAAATTTCCAGTTGGCAGGGATAACCCACTTTTGAATACCACCAATCGCCTCAGTGCCAGCCGCTGAGCGGTTAAACATAACATCTATATAAGGTTTGGAGTCGGATAGGTATTCGTCTAATGACGGTGCTTCTTTATCCCAATTAGCAAAAATCAACCCGCGGTAGGTATCTACACGTGCCTGTAACGGACTCCATTCAGATTTATCTAAGCGATTGCAATGTCCTTGCTTTTCAAAGGGAACATCAACCAACTTCCCTGAAATGTCATGGGCCCAACCGTGATAGCTACAAACAAAGGCTTTAGCATTACCCGCGTCATCGCGGGATAACTTCATGCCACGGTGACGGCATTGATTGAGGAAAACTCTGAGGCTAGCGTCTTTTTGGCGCACGAGAATAACGGGGTCTTCACCGATATAAGTGTTTAAAAAATCACCTGTGTTTGGAATATGGCTCTCGTGCCCAAGTAAAATCCATGAACGAGCGAATACGCGTTCTAACTCAAGTTCGTACAGGGCCTGGTCATTGTAAATGCGGGCATCCAGGATGCCATTTTCATCGCTAACCAGCTTTTTAATTTCTTCATTAGACCACGCTGGATTATTCGTGCCTTCTGCATTCATTAGTTAAGACTCTCCGCTGACGCTATATTCAATGTACTGGTACAAGGATAAAAAATTAATCCCAATAAAATAAAGAAATCGTTGCCATTAACATGTCGAGGATCCGGTTCAAGATCCACGCTAAGTCAACAGAGTTCTGCTATCAAAACTTGGGTATTCTAGTAGGGATTTGTACTAGGAGCATTATAGTAAAGATACAGAATAGTAAAGATACAGACACAGGATAGTCAAATATTGAACCGCCCCGGGTATCGCGGAGGCTGTTTGGTTTAAGTCAAGCTGCCCTGGCAGCTTGACGGTCTAGTTGCCTGTAGTAGTTTGCCTCAGCTTCTGCCGGAGGGATATAGCCCAATGGCCCCATCAATCTTTGGTGGTTAAACCAGCAGACCCATTCCAAGGTTGCCAACTCCACGGATTCGCGTGTTTTCCACGGCCCCCTACGATGGATCAGTTCGGCTTTGTACAGCCCATTGATGGTCTCGGCCAGGGCGTTATCGTAGCTATCGCCCTTGCTTCCGACCGATGGTGCAATGCCTGCTTCGGCAAGCCGACGGGGCAACCTGCAACACTTTGCAGATCGGCTCGACCCCGTAGGTATCCCGGTGCTGGTCGATATAGGCGTTTACGACTTCAGTTTGCGGTCGAGCTCCGCTTGGGGGAAAAAAGCACTGGCCGTGCGCAGAATGTCGTTGGCGCGCCGCAATTCCTTGTTCTCTCGCTCCAGTTCCTTGATGCGCTGTGCTTCGGCTGTCGTCGTACCCGGCCTTGCTCCAGCATCGACCTGTGCACGTTTGACCCATTCCAGCAGTGTCTGTGGCACGCAACCGATCTTCGGAGCAATCGACTCCACCACTGCCCACAGCGACTGGTACTCCCCACGGTGTTCTTGGACTATCCTCACCGCACGCTCACGGATCTCAGGTAAAAACTTGTTTGACTTGTTCATAGCTCCATTCTCTCAAGTGTTGGAGCCTCCTCAAAACCCGGGGTGATTCAGTTTCGTCATCGCCGTTGTAATTTACCCTGGACACAAAATCTAACTCTATCCCTTCGTCATGCAATCTGACATCGCCGAGACAGGCTAAATCGGTTAATGAAAATTTGGTTGAATCGATGATGACAGGCACCATAGGTAGTTGACTGACCACGCTGGTGGTATCCCCTATTTGCAAGTATGTGCTTGAATCTACCTAGGTAGGTGTTGCCGGCGACCGTATACTTTCACACGAACAAGTATACGCTGCTATCAAACGAATGGGTGTCGACTAATTTTTATGGGTAGAGCTAGACCGACACATGATAAAAAGCCTTTTTTATAAGGCTTTTAAGCTATTGCTGATCTTTATAGATGGTACCAGAGGCCGGACTCGAACCGGCACGCTTTTAAGGGCGCGGGATTTTGAATCCCGTGTGTCTACCAATTTCACCACTCTGGCACAGGGCGGGGATTATAGCAGCGGTCCGGTGTCGGTCAACTCGCACGGTGCACTGTGCTGAATAAAAGGGTGTTAAACACGCCCCTCTTACAGGTTTAGAGGTTTGGTAATTACACTGATTTGGGCTAACCTTGCGCCTTTTTCGGGATCATCACGGCCAATCTTTCATGCGGCGCGACCAGTTCACCTACGAATTACCCCATCACCTGATTGCCCGGCAGCCGCCCGCTGCGCGGCGGGACAGTCGTCTGCTGGCACTGGATGGGGTAACCGGCGCCATCGAACATGGGTTGTTCCCGTCGCTACTGGAACGGGTGAACCCCGGCGATCTGATGGTGTTCAACAATACTCGGGTGATACCGGCCCGTTTGTTTGGCCATAAAGCCACTGGCGGCAAAATTGAGGTGCTGGTGGAGCGGGTGCTGGATAATCACCGTGTACAGGCACAGATACGCGCCAGTAAGTCACCGGGTGTAGGCATGGAATTGACGTTCGACGGTGGCTTTGCGGCGCGTACAGCCAGTCGGGACGGCGATTTGTTTGAACTGGTTTTTCACGGCGACCTGTCGGTAATGGATATTCTTGCCGCCGTGGGTCACGTTCCGTTGCCGCCGTATATTGACCGAATGGATACCGCAGCGGATCAGGAACGCTACCAGACCGTGTACGCAACCCGCCCCGGGGCGGTGGCCGCGCCAACGGCGGGGCTGCATTTCGACGAGCCTTTGCTGACACAACTCAGGGATAAAGGGGTTCAGGTCGCGTTTACCACGCTGCATGTGGGTGCGGGAACGTTTCAGCCGGTGCGGGTTGAGGATATTCGCGAGCACAAAATGCATAGTGAGGTGATCGACGTGAATGTCGAGTTGTGTGCCCAGGTGGAAGCCACGCGCCGGGCGGGCAAGCGGGTCATCGCCGTCGGGACCACCAGTGTGCGCTGCCTGGAAACGGCGGCGGCAAGTGGCACCATGACACCGGTACGGGGCGAGACCGATATCTTTATTTACCCCGGTTATCAGTTTCGGGTGGTGGACGCGCTGGTGACCAATTTTCACCTGCCGGAATCCACCCTGTTGATGCTGGTCAGCGCCTTTGCGGGGTACGCGCATACACTGGCGGCTTATCGCGCCGCAGTGGAACAGGAGTACCGCTTTTTCAGTTATGGTGACGCCATGTTTATTACACGCAATCCACAGGCCGCGCAGCTTTCGCTCCAGCAGGCTGGCTCGGGGGAGCAATCGGCATGAGTCGGGAGTGCGCCATGAGTTTTGAGCGCGAAGGCAGCGAGGGCGAAGCACGCCAGGGGCGCTTGCGGTTTCCGCGGGGCGAGGTGGCGACTCCAGCATTTATGCCGGTGGGCACCTACGGCACGGTGAAGGGTATGACGCCGCAGGATATTGCTGCGAGTGGCGCGCAGATCCTGCTCGGCAATACCTTTCATTTAATGTTGCGTCCCGGCACGGAGGTGATCGCGGCCCACGGTGATCTACACGACTTTATGGGCTGGCCCGGCCCGATTCTGACGGACTCGGGGGGCTTTCAGGTATTCAGTCTGGGGGCCATGCGCAAAATTACCGAGGACGGCGTGTCGTTTCGTTCGCCGGTGGATGGCAGTCCGGTGTTTCTCGACCCGGAAACATCGATACAGGTGCAACAAAAATTGGGCGCGGATGTGGTGATGGTGTTCGATGAGTGCACACCCTACCCGGCGGACGAGTCCACGGCCCGGCAGTCCATGGAATTATCCATGCGCTGGGCGACACGCAGCAAGGTCGCCCACGGCTCCAGTCCGGCGGCGCTGTTCGGTATTGTGCAGGGCGGTATGCACGAGTCGTTGCGCCGCGAATCTCTACGGGCGTTGGTGGATATCGGTTTTGATGGCTACGCCATTGGCGGTCTGTCCGTGGGCGAGCCCAAAGCCGATCGCCTGCGGGTACTGGACGCGGTGGCACCCGCGATGCCAGCGGATAAGCCTCGCTATTTAATGGGGGTGGGTAAACCCCTCGACATCATTGAGGCGGTGCAGCGCGGCATTGATATGTTCGATTGTGTGATGCCCACCCGCAACGCCCGCAATGGCCACCTGTTTACCAGCGCGGGGGTGGTAAAAATACGCAATGCACGACACCGCAGCGACACTGGTCCGCTTGATCCGACTTGCGACTGTTACACCTGTACCCATTTCAGCCGCGCCTATTTACATCATCTGGACAAGTGCCGGGAGATGCTAGGCGCCCAGCTCAACACCATTCACAATCTGCGTTTTTATCAGAACTTAATGACCGCCATTCGCGCCGCTATTGCGGAGCGGCGTCTGGGTCAGCTCGCGGCTCAACTCCAGGACGCGGACCGGGCGACGGTTGTGGACGACGCGGAGTCGATTGGTGCTGGCGGGTAATTACCCTATAATGCACCGCTTTTAGAGCAATAACCCATCGGCAGCCGCCTATTCATGTTATTACCCGCCATTAACACGCTACCAGTAGCCATCCTATGAATCGTTACCCCCTGTGGAAATACCTGCTCATTTTGTTGGTGGTCATCCTTGGCTTTATTTACGCATTGCCTAATTTGTACGCGCCCGACCCGGCCATTCAGATTTCCGGCCAAAGCGGCGCGGTGGTTATCGACGAAGGGGTGTTGGCCAAAGCTGAAGCAGCCCTGGAAAAAAGTGAAATTTCCTATTTTGGTGCGCAGACCAGCGGCAAAAGCGGCCTGATACGGCTGCAGGATGCGCAGCAACAACTGGCGGCCAAGCGCGTGGTGCAACAGGCGATAGGACTGGATTATGTGGTGGCGCTTAATCTGGCACCCACGACGCCGCAGTGGCTCATGAGTCTGGGGGCTTCACCCATGAAGCTGGGCCTGGACTTAAGCGGCGGCGTGCATTTTTTGATGGAAGTGGATACCAAATCGGTCGTCGATAAACATCTCGATACTGAACTGAGTCGACTAAAAACCGCATTGCGGGAAGCGGGTTCCCGGTATCGCTCGATTCGACCGGAAGGGCAAAGCCTGCAGGCGGTGTTCGATAAGCTGGAATGGCGCGATCAGGCGGCAGATATCGTACGCGATGATTTCCGCGACCTGATCGGCGTTAGCAAGGAGAGCAAGGGCAAGTTCCTGCTGGTTCTATCCCTGTCGGAAACAGCGCTTAAGGAAAAGCAGGAATATGCGCTCAACCAGAATTTAACCACGTTGCGCAACCGGGTTAACGAACTGGGGGTGTCCGAGCCGATTGTGCAACGCCAGGGCAGCAATCGTATTATCGTCGAGCTACCCGGCGTACAGGACTCCGCGGAAGCGAAGCGTATTATCGGCAAAACTGCCAATCTGGAATTTCGTCTCGAGGCGGACCCCAATAAAACTTTGGGGCGGGAACAGTTCGAATTTCGTGGTAGTCAATCCGATTCCCCACCGGCGTGGTTGGAAAAACAGGTGGTGATCACCGGGGATCGGGTTATCAACGCCAACATTGGCTACGACGAAAACGGGATGCCCCAGGTGGATATTTCCCTGGATGCGGTGGGCGGTCAGGCCATGCATCTGGCAACTCGTAAAAATATCAAACGTCGCCTGGGGGTGTTGTTTATCGAATCCAAGGCGCGCATGGTGTCGCGGGTCAACGATCAGGGTGAAACCGAACAGGTACGCGCGCCGTATCTGGAAAAGAAAATTATCAGTCTGGCGACCATCCAAAGCGCTCTCGGTGTGCAGTTCCGTATCACCGGGCTGGACAATCCGGAGGAAGCGTCCGAGCTGGCACTGCTGTTGCGCGCCGGTGCACTGGCGGCACCGATGGATTTTGTGGAGGAGCGGACCATCGGTCCGTCCCTGGGTGCGGATAACATCGCCGTGGGTATCAAGTCGATTCAGATCGGCATGGGGCTGGTGGTGGTGTTTATGCTCGCGTACTACCGGTTGTTCGGTCTGTTTGCCAACATTGCACTGGGCATGAACCTGGTGCTGATGGCGGCGTTGATGTCGATGATTGGCGCCACCCTCACCCTGCCGGGTATCGCCGGTATCGTACTGACGCTGGGTATGGCTGTGGATGCCAACGTGTTGATTTATTCCCGTATACGGGAGGAAATTAACAACGGCATGTCCATTCAGGGCGCCATCGATGCGGGGTACGGACGCGCCTATATTTCCATTGTGGATGCGAACTTGACCACGCTGATTGTGGCGGTAATTTTGTATGCCATCGGCTCGGGTCCGGTGCAGGGTTTCGCCGTGACCCTGTCCCTGGGGATTATTACTTCCATGTTCACTGCGATCATGGGTACGCGGGCCCTGACCAACCTGGTGTACGGTGGTCGCAACGTGACAAAACTGTCGATTTAGGTGGCCGGGATGATGAATTCAAAAACGATCAATTTTATGGGGTGGCGCCACCTGGCCACCGGGTTTTCCGCATTGCTGGTGGCAGCGTCGCTGTTCTCGCTGGCAACTCGCGGGCTGGTACTGGGCCTCGATTTTACCGGTGGTGCGCAAATTGAAGTGGGTTATCAGCACTCGGTGACCACCAGCTATGTGCGGGAACAGTTGCGCGCAGCGGGATTTGACAACCCGGTGGTCGTACATTTTGGCGCGGACACGGACATACTCGTACGTTTACAGGCGCCGCCACAGGAAGTGGAAGAAGATACGGGCACCGAGTCAGGACCGACGGGTCAACTCGAAAAACAAAACCTCGGCGAACAAATTGCCGACGTACTGCGACGTTCCGGGGATGAGGTGGAACTGCGCCGGGTGGAGTTTGTTGGGCCACAGATTGGCGAGGAATTGCGGGACGACGGTGGTCTGGGCATGTTGCTCGCGCTGTTTGCGGTAATGTTATACGTAGCGATCCGCTTTCAGTACAAGTTTGCCATTGGCGCGGTGGTGGCATTGTTTCACGATGTCATTATTACCATGGGCGTATTTTCGTATTTCAGACTTGAATTTGATCTCACGGTATTGGCGGCGGTGCTGGCGGTTATCGGTTACTCCATTAACGACACCATCGTGGTATTTGATCGGATTCGGGAAAATTTTCGCTTGCTCCGCAAGGCTGGTCCACAGGAAGTGTTTGACGAGTCTATTACACAAACGTTGGAGCGCACGTTAATTACCGGCGTTACCACGCTGATTGTGTTGACTGCCTTGTTTCTTATCGGCGGTGAGTTGATTCACAATTTTTCCCTGGCGTTGATTGTAGGTGTTGTAGTCGGTACGTACTCCTCCATCTATATCGCATCCAGCATCGTGCTTAGTGCCGGAATTACCCGCGAACATCTGGTGCCGGTTGTGAAAGAAGGTGCCGAGTTTGACGGTCTTCCCTGAGCGCGGCGACACCGCTGGCAAAGCATTTCCTCTGGGCATCCGTGCTGGTGTGGCTAACGAGCTACGTAATAAACGCCGGCTTACCAGATACTTACCCGCTGTTCTTCGGGTAAATACAAACCGTCTCCCGGTTTGACGTCGAACGCCTGATAAAAGCTGTCGATATTTGGTACTACACCGTTGACGCGAAATTCTGGTGGGGAGTGCGGGTCGGTTTTTATCAGTTGCTCCGTTAACTCATCCCGACGTTTCACCCGCCAGGCCTGTGCCCAACCTAGAAACACCCGTTGTTCGCCCGTAAACCCGTCAATGGTGGGGGCTGGCTTGCCTTGCAAGGCGAGCATATAAGCTTTGTGGGCAATACTCAGCCCGCCCAGGTCGCCAATATTTTCTCCCAGGGTGAGCTCGCCATTAAGGGTTAATCCGGGCAGGGGTTCGTATGCTGCAAACTGCGATACCAGATTACGGGTTTTTCCTTCGAATTGTTTTCGGTCTGCGTCGCTCCACCAGTTCACCAAATTGCCATCACCATCGGACTTGCTGCCCTGATCATCAAAGCCGTGGCCGATTTCATGGCCAATGACGGCGCCAATGGCGCCGTAGTTCACCGCATCATCGCCATTCAGATCAAAAAAGGGTGGTTGTAAAATCGCTGCCGGAAACACGATTTCATTCAGTCCAGGATTGTAATAGGCGTTAACCTGCTGGGGCGGCATATACCACTCACCGCGATCCACTGGCTTGCCGAGTTTATTCAGGTCGTAGTTGTGACTGAAAATCCGCGCGCGGCGGATGTTGCCCACCAGGTCGTCCGCCGCAAAGTGCAAATCATCATAATTTTTCCAGCGATCGGGGTAGCCTATTTTGGGCGTAAACCGTGCGAGTTTTTCCAGCGCCGCGCGTTTCGTTGGCGGGCTCATCCAGTCGAGCTGGTCAATAGACTGGCGATAGGCGGCGACCAGATTGTCTACCAGTTCCACCATTCTAGTTTTTGCCTGTGGCGGAAAATGACGCGCTACATACAGTTGTCCCAGTAGTTCCCCGGCCGTGCTATTGATCGCGTTAATCGCGCGCTTCCAGCGTGGCTCCTGTTGTGGTTGTCCGCTAAGGGTGCGATTGTAAAAGTCGAAATGGGCGTCGGCGTAAGCTTTGGACAGAAAGGGGGCGAAGCTGGTTAGCGTTTTTACACGCAGATAATCTTGCCAGGTTTGCACACCCACCGTGGTAAATAATTCGTTTAGTGCTGCAATGTACGAGGGTTGTCGCACGATTACGTTGTGTTGCTGGCCAGTGTCGGCGTTGAGACCCAGGCCTTGCACGAAACCCACAAAATTGTACTGGTCGAGCATGGTCGCTAGTTGTTCGTTAGTAAATTTATTATAGGTTTTATCGCGATCGCGATTGGCTACTTTGCTCCAGTGATGCGTGGCGAGTTGCGTTTCCAGCGCGACAATCCCGGTTGCCGCAGCGGCGGGGTCGGGATGTGCGGACAAGGTGAGCAGCAGGGTCAGAAAGGCGGTATATTTTTCACGAATTTCCACGCCGCGTTGCGAGTTGTCGAAATAATAATCCCGATCCGGCAGCCCGAGGCCGGACTGAGTGAAATAGACAATATACTGGAGGGCGTCCTTGGCGTCCTGATCGATCCAGAACTGCAACGGCGAGTCGATGCCGATGGCATTGCCAGCGCCAAAATATGCTGCTACATCAGTGTGGCTGTCGAGTGCTGCAATGGCTTCGAGCTCCTGGGCCAGGGGTGTCGCGCCGAGGGACTCAATGTTCGGTTCGTCGACAAACGCTTTATAAAAATTGCCAATTTTAAGTTTTGCCGTATCGCCGTCGGGATGCGTTGCTGCGTCGTCGACAATAATCCGTAGTTGTTCGAGACTTTTCTCCTGCAGAATATTAAAGGAACCCCACGAGGATTTATCCGCCGGAATTTCGGTAGTGCGCAGCCAGGTGCCGTTGGCAAACCGGAACAGGTCATCCTGTGGGCGAATGCTGTTATCGAGACCGGCAAGGTCGAGACCGGATGCCGGGCTGGAGGGTGCAGGTGGCGTAGTTGACAGATGGGTAGCAGGGGTCTTGTCGCACCCACTAAGTACGACGAGGCAGGCAAAAATAACGGCAGGTATTCTCATCAATTTTCCGACATGAATCAGGGGCAAAAGAAAGCAGTGCTCGGTATGGCGGTGTCAAGGACATCAGATATAAAAATTACCCGGCCGGGTTGCGGCCGGGTAGTAGAGCTTGTGTCAGGACTGCGGGTCGGGGGTTTTGCAGCTGCCTTTTCCGCACAGGCTGCAAGACCCTGCGCCGAGGCCAGCGATCATCAGCAATCCGCCCATGATGGCCATGTTTTTCATAAATATGATTTGTTCTTTAGCTTGTGTCGCCGCGTCCTCGACACCCCAGAAACCGTGAAATACGACGGTCACGGGAATCAAAAACAGGGCAATGACCAGTGCGGCTTCACGGGCGCGCCAGCCCAGCAGGATCATTAAGCCGCCGCCGAGTTCGATAATAATGGTTAACACCAGCAACAGGTCTGGCATGGGCAGGCCTTTACTGGCCATGTAGGCGGACGTTCCCGCAAAGCCGGTAATTTTGTGGATGCCAGCGGGTACAAACAGTGCAGCAATCAAAATCCGCCCCAGTAGTGGTGCGTAACGCTCAGTGAGGGAACAGGCAGTGCTAACGGGATTACTCATGGCGGTGGCTCCTCAGTTGCTTTTATGGTTTTGTACGCGCACAGTTTACCCTTGAATGTTCGCGAAAAGCGAGCGTGTCTGGGAAGCCTGATTTCTGTTGTCGGCCTGGCGGGAACCAACCTATGACTGTACTGTACGATAAAGACGAGTGCCCCTTTTGCTGGAAGATACGCCTGGCGCTGGTGGAAAAAGGTATTGCCTTTGCACAACACCAGGTGGATACCGACAACAAGCCTCCCGAATTGCTGGCGCTTAATCCGCTGGGCAAGGTTCCGGTGTTAGGGATCGATGGTCTGGTACTCACTGAATCCACGCTGGTTATGCACTATCTCGAAGATCGCTATCCCGAACCAACGCTTCTGCCAACAACAGCCGCGCAACGGCACCAGGCGCGCTGGCTTAATCATTACGCGGACACGGTCATCGGGCCGCGCATTCGCGAAGGTATATTCGAACAACGCAGTAAACCGCAACCGCAATGGGATGGGGAACGTATCGGTAAGGCGCAGGAGGGTTGGCGGCAGTGTTTACAGGAACTGTCCGAGCAATTCGATGGCGATGAGTTTTTTGTTGGGGAGTTCAGCGTCGCGGAATGTGCGCTGCTGCCAAGATTTGGGCTGGCGCTGGCCTACCAGTTAGGCGGGCTCGACAATTATCCGCGGCTGTCCAACTGGTTCGAGCGCTGTCGTTTGCGGCCGAGTTACGCCCGCACCGCAGCGCAAATTTGTTTAGCGTAAATGGGTTGGTGCGGACCACGGCAAACAATTTTTACCGCACTTAGCGTGGACCTTTTTTGTGGGCCGGGGGCTTGCCGGCTATGGACTTGCCAGCACCGGGTTTTCTGGACATGGGTTTGCGCGCCGACGCTTTCTCCTGCGAAGATTTTCCCAGCGTCAGGGTTCCCGGTGTCGTCTTACTCGAGACGCTTTTGCCTGCGGCAGTTTTGCTGGATAGCGTTTTGCCCGGCGGGGATTTCCGGCGCGCAGGTTTGCCAGGACTCGGTTTGGGCTTCATGGCAATCTTGGGGCTTGTTCTGATGCTACTTTCTGCGCTGGAGCCCTGCACGGGTGATGGTGCGACGGGTCGCAGGTCAGATACTTCAGAGATTGCCATCGGTGTCTGGCGCACGCGCACATTTTTTAGCCGATTGAATATTTCCCGGGGCATGCCATCAGGCAGCTCGACTGTGCTGTAATTTTCGTGAATAGCGATGCGTCCGATATAACGGCTTTCGATACCGGCTTCGTTGGCAATCGCCCCGACGATATCGCCCGGCGTGGCGCCCTGTTCTTTACCAACTTCGATGCGGTAGCAAACGGTGGAGACATCTTGCGCGTCTCTCTCGGTTTTGTGCGATCGATCTGGTTTACCCTTGCGGTCCGCGCCGGTGTTTCTTGTTGGGCGTTCCTTGTGGTCGGCGCCAGTGCTTCTTGCAGGACGCTCTCTGCTATCGATGCGCTCCTTGCGCTCCGCGCTGGCGGCACTTGCCAACGGCTCAAGTTTGGGAAAAAGCGGGCGATCTTGCTGGATTTCCCAGGCCAGTGCGGCGGCAATCTGCCCGATGTCCAGCTCCTGATCGTGGGAAATTTTTTCCAGTAAGGCGCGTATTTTGCCGAGATCCTGTTCCTGCAGAGTTTTCTGTAACGCCAGTTGAAAGCGTTGCACCCGCTGCCCGCTAACCTGTTCGCCACTGGGAACGGTCATGGCAGTCAGCGGTTGGCGCGTGGCCTTTTCGATAGCGTACAGTAGACGCCGCTCTTTGGGGGTTGCGAACAGAATGGCCTTGCCGCTGCGCCCGGCGCGACCGGTGCGACCGATGCGGTGTACATAGGATTCGGTGTCGTTGGGGATGTCGTAGTTGACGATATGGCTGATGCGATCCACGTCGAGACCGCGTGCAGCGACGTCGGTGGCCACCAAAATATCCAGTTGCCCCTTCTTGAGGCGATTGATAGTACTTTCCCGCAAGCTCTGGCTCAGATCGCCGTTGATGGCCGTCGCGGTAAAGCCGCGGGCTTCCAGTTTTTCCGCCAGCTCTACAGTGGAGGACTTGGTGCGGACGAAAATAATCATCCCGTCGAATTCTTCCACTTCAAGAATGCGCGTCAGTGCGTCCAGTTTGTGGTGGTTGTGCACCAGCAGGTAGTGCTGCTCAATACTTTCGACAGTGCTGGTTTTCGTGGTAATACGGATTTCTTCAGCCGCGCCGAGATATTTAGCGGCCACACGACGAATGGCGGGGGGCATGGTGGCCGAGAACAGGGCCCGCTGGCTGTCCGCAGGGGCCTTGCTGAGAATTTCTTCGACATCGTCGATGAAACCCATGCGCAGCATTTCGTCGGCTTCGTCGAGGACCACGGCGCGCAGTTCGCTAAGGTCCAGCGTGCGCCGACTGAGGTGATCCATAATGCGGCCCGGCGTGCCGACTACCACATCGACCCCCCGTTGCAGCGACCGCAACTGTCCGCGGATATCCTGCCCACCATAAATCGGAACGACGTGAAAATGATCGATATAGCGAGCGTAGCTTTTAAATGCTTCAGCAACCTGTATGGCCAGTTCGCGGGTCGGGGTCAGTACCAGTACCTGAGGTTTTTGCCCGTTGGGCTTGATGCGGCTGAGCAGAGGTAACGCAAAAGCGGCGGTTTTGCCGGTTCCGGTTTGCGCGGTGCCCAACAGGTTTTTGCCTTGTAGCAACAGGGGAATGCTTTGTTCCTGAATCGGTGAGGCCTGCTCGTAGCCGAGTTCTGTAATGGCCCGAAGTACCGGGGCGGACACCCCGAGGGTGGAAAAATCTGACGTTGACATGTTGGCGAAGTACCGAGGTAGGGTGGAGCCGAAAGCAGGCTGAGCGAAACACGCGCAGTATACGCACGCGGGATGCAACATTACAGGAAAAATGTTTATTTTTTCGAGCGTTAGGTGGCCCTGATAAATTGTAGCCAGATGTTTGCAGCGGTTCTTTCGGGCAGTTGTTGCGCTGCACAGCAGATCGAGTTAGTGGGTCAGCAAGTGCGTGTTGATGCCCCCTCGCGCGCGAAGACCGGTGTTCGAGTCGTCTGGAATTAGAGCAAAACGTCGATGGCGACGTGGGTCAGTAGCGTGACTATCAAGATTCCGGCGAGATTTAAAGCGAATCCCGCGCGGGCCATTTGCGGAATGCGAATCAGGCCGGAGCCAAACACGATGGCGTTGGGGGGGGTCGCTACGGGTAACATAAAGGCGCAGCTGGCGGCCATGGTGGCAGGCACCACCAGTTTGAGGGGGTCGATACCCAGGGCAGTGGCGAGGGCCGCGATAATCGGTACCAACGCGGTTGTGGTCGCCACGTTGCTGGTGAGCTCGGTAATAAAAATCATCAGAGTGACTACCACGGCGGTCATCATCAGCGGAGGTATATGACCAATTGCACTGAGTTGGGTGGCGAGTAATTCCGCAATGCCGTTAGCGCTAATAGCGGCCGCCAGGCAGAGTCCACCGCCGAGAATAAGTAGCACACCCCAGGGCACGCGCACCGCGGTGTCCCAGTCCATTAGAAATGTTCCCTGTTTGCGATCGGCGGGGATGGTGAATAACAGCAACGCCGCGATAATGGCGATGCCTTCGTCGCCAAGGTGCGCAAGCAGGGGTAGTTGCGTCAGCAGGGGTCGCGTCATCCACGCCAGCGCGGTGAGGGCAAAAATAATTAAGGTGAGTACTGCGCCGCGCTGCCAGGGTTCGGGCGACGTATCCAGATCGTAGTCGTCGGCATTGGAGTGTGCGGGCAGGGGAAAAATAAAGCGGGTTAGCAGCAGCCAAATCACAGGCACAAAAATTATCACCAGGGGTACGCCGATTTTCATCCATTGCACAAAGGAAATGTTGCGACCAAATTCGGTGGACATGTAAGACACGGCGAACATATTGGGCGTGGTGCCCACAATGGTGCCAATTCCACCCACCGAGGCGGCGTAAGCAATACCCAGCAGTAAACACAGGGCAAAGCGGTCTTTATAGGGAGAGTCAGGGCGCTCCAGCGCAATCACGCTAAGGGCAATCGGCAACATCACAATGGTGGTGGCGGTGTTGGTAATCCACATGCTGAGGATCGCTGAAGCAATCATAAATCCGCCCACCAGTCGGCGCGGCTGAGTGCCGACCAGACGCAGTACGAACAGTGCGAAACGGCGGTGCAGGCGCCAACGCTCCAACGCCAGTGCCAGGATGAACCCGCCCAGAAACAGGAAAATAAGCGGGTGGGCGTAGGCGTTGGCGGCGTCGTTAATCGACTGGGCGCCGCTGATGGGTAACACCGCCAGGGGCAGCAGGGCCGTGGCGTAAATAGAGATGGCTTCGGTTAGCCACCAGACGGCCATCCATACCGCCAGAGCGACCGTCACTTTCCCCGCCAGCCCCAACACTAATTGGCTGCCATCCAGCGTTATAAACTGTTGTGGCACCAGCGTTGCGGCCAGCAGGGCCAGGATTGGACCGCCCAGCAGGCCGTACCAGCGTAAACGGGATGTTTGACCTGCAACTTCGGGCATCAGACTATTTCCGGGCAATTGCCAAGCGCGGTTAACAAAATTTATTATTCAGGATTAGCGAATGAGTGGTGACTAGTTAACCTCATAACCTGCAAGTTAGCATCACCGTACGCAAAAGCCAATGTGCGTGAATTTTTGCCGGGTAACATTGCTTGGGATATCACTGCGTCAAGCAGGGGTCTACGCCGAGCTGCTCGCCAATGTCTGGATAAGGAGATGGTTATGATTGCCGTGTCCTGTTTTTCGGTTAGAATAAACCGCGATATCAGTCGGCTAAAATTGTTGTGCTGAACTGAAACGGGGTTCGAAAAAGGGAAGTAGATAATTTTGTAGCATCAAAATAATTCTGCTGTATTCACGATCAGGCATTAAAGAGAATTGATTCATGGCAATTGCAATTATCGGCGCGGGCTTTGGGCGCACCGGCACGGTGTCCTTGCGTGCGGCGCTGGAACGACTCGACTGCGGTCCTGTGTACCACATGATGGAGGTGTTTAAATATCCGGAGCACGGCCCGAAATGGGTGGCCGCCTTGCAGGATAAATCCGAACTGGACGAAATATTGGGCGACTATCGCGCCGCCATTGACTGGCCTGCCTGTTATTTCTGGCGCGAGCTGCTGGCGGCGAATCCACAGGCAAAAGTGATTCTGACGGTACGCGACGCCTCCAGCTGGTATAAAAGTATCCATGACACCCTCTACCAGATGTTGCAAAAAGCGCCCGCCACGCTACCCGGGCAACAGATTAATATGGGAAGAAAAATTATCTGGGAAAATACTTTTTCAGAAAAGTTGGGCGACCGAGATCACGCTATAGCGGTGTACGAAAAACATAACGCGCAGGTGATCGCGGCAGTTCCCGAGGAACAGTTACTGGTCTACCAGGTCAGTGAAGGTTGGCAACCGCTGTGTGAATTTTTGCGGTGTCCGGTGCCGGACGAAGCGTTTCCCCGTACCAACAGTACGGAGGAATTTATGGCGCGCTTTGATCGCCCCTGAATCTGCCCGGCACAGCGTACGCTAACAGCAGCCTCCGCCCTGAGTCACGGCGCCGTCGAAGGTGTCCACCCAGTGCGGCATATCCACCATCAACTTGTCCCGTGCGGCGACGCGCAGAGTTTTGCGGGGATCTATCACCCAGGGGCCAGTGCGTTCGACGCTGAGGGTCGCCCGTTGACCCTCCTTGAGGGTGCGTTCGCGGTCGCCATCGAAAGCGAGAATGCCCGGCCCCACAATTTCAACTTTATCCCCGATGGGGAGCGCCCCATGATGCTGAATATGCGCCGAGCGGAACAACCCGGGGGAGACCGGCGCCAACAATAGACGACCGCCTTCTTTATGAGTGCAAAAATCCACGCGCACTCCGAAGTCATCGCTGTGGCTGGCGGGGCATAGCAATCCCCCCAGAGGCGACATGCCGACCGAATCGGGCTCGGCGCGTGCCAGTACCAGAGTTTTCATGTGTTCGGGTTCGAAGGGGCCCAGATTACCGATGCGATCGCCCACCAGAAAGACAGCGTCAATCAGTGCCAGGTCGGATGCTTCACCTTCAATTTCAACACGGACCAGTTTGGCGCGCGTCGCGACTTCTTCGCGCTGAATTTTTCCATTCGCAACCAGACCCGCGGCCATACCCGCAATGGTGGGTTCGATCAGGAGTGGGAAGACGTTATTGGTGCCAGTGGAGAGGGGCACAATGGCCGCGTCGGGCCAGGCTTTGGTGACGATGCGGTTGGTGCCGTCCCCGCCCAGGACGACAATCACGTCGCAGCCGCGTTCGCGCATGATTCGCACGGCCTGAAAAGTATCCTCGGCGCTGTGGGTAATCGGCACCCGTATTTCCTCCACCTGCGCGCCGATATTCATGTGTTCCAGCGCACCCACTGCCAGGCGTCTTGGTTCCCAGGGCACCATAATGCGGTTGCAGCCAGCGGCAATGGCGCCCACCACGATACGGCTGACCTGGTTGCGTTTGCTCTGATGACTAACCGAATCCGCGCGCGCCACCAGTCGCCGACAGTCGCGCCCCGACATTGGATTAACAATAATTCCCAGACTACCCATGCTCTTGCCTCGCTGTGCGATCGATTGAAGTCCCTGCGCGATCGGTACGTGAATGACATTAAAACCACTGCCTGCGATGGCAATAGCGGTGCCACAAGGCTGCATTATAGAGCGCCCGGCGCGCCACTGCTTGACCTTTACGTCACTGGCAGGTACAAACCGATTAGCAGATTTTCTCTGCAAAAAAATTTGGCCCCGAGACCATTATGAAAATTTACCTGTGCCGCGACAATCTCGCTTACATTCAACGCCTGCTCCAGGCGCAACTGCCGGATGACGAAGTGCTATTGTGCGCGGCGCAGGACATTGTTGCGGCGGCACAGGACGCGCAGGTGTTAATCCCCACTTTTTCCAGCATTGATGCCGCGGCACTGGCGGCACCGCACCTCAAGCTGGTGCAGCAATTTGGCGCGGGTCTCGACGGCGTAGATATTGCGGCGGCGACGGCTAACAATGTATTGGTGGCAAATGTACCCGCTGCGGGGACTGGCAACGCCGAGTCGGTAGCGGAATTAACGTTGTTGTTTATGCTGGCGCTGGCACGCCGTTACCATTTTGCGCAACAAACCTTTGCGGAAGGAAAGTTTGGTAGCCCGGTGGGTATGGCACTGAAGGGCAAAACCGCGGCGATTATCGGTTATGGCGGCATCGGTCGCGAGGTGGCAAGACGCCTTGCGGGTTTTGATATGACGGTGTTGGCCCTGTCCCGCAGCGGCCCGAAAAATACCGCCGAAGAAAATGCGATACCTGTCGCGGCCCATTATCCCGCGGAAAAGTTACTCGACTGTTTGTCACAGGCAGACTTTGCCATTATTGCGTCACCCCTGAATGATGACACCCGTGGCATGATTGGTGCCGCGGAAATGAGCGCCATGAAAGCAGGGGCGTTTATTGTCAATGTGGCGCGCGGTCCGGTGGTTGATTATGGCGCGCTGCTCGCGGCGCTGCAAAGTGGACATCTCGCCGGTGCTGGGCTGGACGTATTCTGGCACGAGCCATTCGATCCGGCGGATCCCTTGTTGTCCTGCAATGTAGTGGTGACGCCCCACATTGCCGGTTCCACCGACCTCAGTTTGCAGGGCATTGCCGGCAAGGTTGCCGAAAATATCAATCGCGTGCGGGCTGGACTGGTGCCGTTTAATTGCGTAAATAGTGAAAGAGTCGCGTATTAAAGCGGGCTTATATTGCAGAACCTGCCGGTGTCAGGGGTATTTAAACTACGGTCAGCTAGTGCCGGTAGCGTCGCCACAACAATAACCCACCAAGCGTCAAAATTATCCCGCTCGTAATGGCCAGTGTTTGGCGCGTGCCGCTGTGATAGTTATCCGAGCGAAATAACGCACTGGCACCGGGAATGCTGGTGAGATCGCCACTGCCTCGGCCCACCTTGATTTGTCCCTTCATGCCTTTTTCCATGTGCTGAGCGAGATCGCAGTGCACCAGGTAGGTTTTGTTATCGCTGGGCATTATCAGTGTGCCAGTCAGGGTTGCGCCACCCATGGCTTCGAGGTGAAACATCCCCTGGGGATACAGGTAGCGGGGTAGGCCGTGCACCATAAATTGGTGGCGAATAGCGTCTTCGTTGATAAAGGTAATATTGATGCGGCTACAGGGTTCTACATCGAACAGGTGTTGGCTCATGCCAAAAATATTCCCCGGAAATGCTTCCGCATAGCGCGTGCCAGCGTGCACCGTGAAACTGTAGTCGCGGGAGATGGCCGCACAATCTTCCGGCAGCCGGTCGGTGTTGCTGTTCATTACCATGCCGCGGGCGTCAAAGGTCATAGCATGACTACTGTGGTCCATATCTCCGTGTCCCATGGCGCTATGATCCATGCCCTGCATGTTTTCCATTGCTGCCGTAGTGCCATTCTCCTTGGTTGAGTGATCCATGGTTGAGTGATCCATGGTTGAGTGATCCATGGTGGAATGATCCATGGTGGAATGATCCATGCCAGAATGATCTAGGGCGATGGGGGCGGGCACCGGTTGCGCCTTGATCGGATTCGGTGCCTGCTCGCCCTGTACGCTAAAAGCGGTCGACAGTAACAGTATCGAAAAACAGGCTACCAGTGCAGTCGGTTTCATGCGCTGCGTCCGCGTCTAAAAAGCAGCATAAACAGCATCACCAGAACGCCAGTGCTGGCGGCGCCAAACACCATCAGCTGTAACAGCGGGCGCAAGGGAGCGCGTGGGTCGGCAAACAGTCCGCCCGGATCGTAGTCCAGCCAGATCGGCACATCCTTGCGATAGAACTCTGCAGTAAAAAATTTCTTCCAGTCGGTTCCCTGGACTTTGGGAAAGCCGCCGCTATCCACGTAGGAGTCGAACGCAATAGTACTGACGCTGCCGCCGGGATAAATGCCATCGGTGGTTTGCGCAGTTTCGTGGTGGTCGTGAAACAGCCACACCCCTTCACCATAGTTGTGCAGGCCGTCGTTGGTGGTCTGTAGCACCATGTCGACTCGCTGGGCAGGCGCCAGGTCAATGACATCCCGGGTAATTTCGTTGCCCGGGTTGAGGGGTATGCCGTCCAGGTGCGTGACGGTAGGTCGAAAGCCGTGGGGGTGCAGGGCAATGCTGGTGGAGCCGCCATTCAGGGCCCGTAGTTTTACTTTTTCATCGGGTTTAACGACGATCAGGGATTCCTGCAACGTGTAGGGGAATGATTTGCCGTTCAACAAAAAATAATTGGCGCTGTCCCGGGTAATATTCCAGCGACGGTGTTGTTCGATCAGTGTGAGGCGAGGATCGTTGTGGGTTTGTATGGTCTCTGACAGGTTTTTGAACAGGTCAAAGTAATGCAGGTCGTACTCGCGCTGGTACTGCTCTCGTACGGCCACAGACGAGTGGCGTACCTGGCCAGCGCCGATATTCAGGGTTTGCGGCCAGTTATTGGGACGGTTTTCTTCGATGACGAACATACCCTGCATGCCCATCAGAATATGTACATTGGCTTGCACGTGGCAGTGATAGAACATAGTGCCCGCCACCCGCGGACTGAACTGATAAGTTAACGTTGTGCCGGGCATGGCCGGCATTTCGCTGGTTTCGGCGACGCCGTCCGTGCCCATGGCATGTTGCTCGTGGTTCGCGCCCTCGTAATGGGGCATGCCGTGATCCGCGGAAAACGGGTGGTCGACCCCGTGAAAGTGGATGGTGTGGGGCAGGTAATGGCTATTTTCCAGGACCACCGTGACCCGATCTCCCTGCTCGACGCGGATTACCGGTGCCGGCGGACGTAGTAGGGGATTGGCCTTGCGGGTTTCGAAATTTTCCGTGGACATACCAAACGACTTGGGCGCGAATACCCACATACCGGGCTCGACACCGGGGGCGATGGCGAAGGTGGTAACCGGTGCGGGGATATCCGGCGACTGGCCGTTGAGCTCTATGACTTCCAGTTTTATGGTGATTTCGTCGGGATCGCCGTCGCCGTCGAGATCTTCGCCCATAATCACGGTGTCGGGCATCAATCCGGATTTCAGCAGGGTGCTTTGTGCTACCTGATTGGTGCCGCGGGTCACGGCAGCGACCAGATAGGGATTGTCCGGCACGCAGCCAGCCGCCGGTTCGATAACCACACCTTCGATGGTTTGTCCGTCTCGCCAACCGAGGATATCTGGCGGACAAATTTCCTCTGCGGCGGGCAGTGCATAGTTCTCGCTGGTCGGCGCAGAGCGGTAGCTGTCTGTACCAAACCAGTTATAGGTCGCGACGCGCCACTGGTGTGGAACCCATGCGGTGGGTGCGGTCAGACAGGCTACGGCGAGCAGTGCCAGCGCGATGGGGATGCGCAGAAGTGTTGCGTTAATCTTCATCAATCGTTCCGTTGTGGTCGAGCAACTGGTGAAAGGCGTGGGCGATTCGAATCGAAATCCCCAATTCTGAATCAAGACACACACTAGCGGGGCACAGGTTAGCCTAGATAGGGGGGCTTGTCATGACATGGGGAAGGCGTAAACAGACGCTCGACAGCGCGGCTACTGCAAACTTCGATAATGCGAATTGATAGGGCGGGACAGGAGCACGCGCTGCAGTTGGGTGCAGGAAGTTGCGGGCTTGTGCTTAATGTTCGACAAACGCCCGTTCGATCACGTACTGGTGGTACTCCCCGTGGCGGGACTCGCGAAAGCCCCGCTCGTTCAGGATGGCGGTGAGATCCTTGAGCATGGCCGGACTGCCGCACAGCATAAAGCGATCGTCTGCAACGTTGGGTTTAGGTAAGCCCATATCCAGAAATAGCTTGCCGCTGGTGAGCAAAGTGGATATGCGCCCCTGATGCTCGAATGGCTCCCGGGTCACCGTTGGGTAATAAAGTAACTGCTCTCTGACCTGTTCACCAAGCAGCTCATTGTTGGGCAACTCGTGGCGAATAAAGTCTTTGTAAGCCAGCTCCGATACGTGACGTACCCCATGTACCAGCACGATCTGTGAAAATTTTTCGTAAATATCGGGGTCCTTGATAATACTGATAAACGGCGCCAGCCCGGTGCCCGTGGCAAGTAGATACAGACGCTTTCCAGCCAGCACGTTATCCGCCACCAGAGTCCCTGTGGGTTTGCGGCTGACCAGAATCTGATCGCCGACCTGTAGCTTCTGCAGACGCGAAGTGAGGGGACCATCCGGCACCTTGATACTGAAAAATTCCATTTCGTCTTCGTAATTGGCGCTGGCGATACTGTAGGCACGCAGTAACGGGCGCTCGCCGTTGTCGAGACCAATCATGGTGAAGTGGCCATTTTTAAAGCGAAACCCCGGGTCCCGGGTGGTCGAAAAACTGAATAACCTGTCGTTCCAGTGATGGACGCGGGTAACTCGTTCGCGATTCAGGGTGGTCATGGCAATTTGGCACCTGTTAAAAGGGTAATAAACATAGCTAGTACTCTGGCTGGAAAAGAATAACGCCTTCCGCTATA
>JBFIHG010000006.1:0-88223 GCA_041601945.1 Porticoccaceae bacterium
TAACGGTGGAAGTAGCAGCGGTATTACGCAAAGCCAGATTGTCGCCCCAAAAGGCGCGTCTGGTAGCTGACCAGGTACGGGGCAAGCCGGTGGAAGAGGCGCTCGATATTCTGGCATTCAGTAACAAGAAGGGTGCCGAAATTGTTAAAAAGGTGCTTGAGTCAGCGATCGCCAATGCCGAGCACAACGAAGGTGCCGATGTTGATGAGTTGAAGGTGTCGACAGTGTTTGTCGATGAAGGCGCGATATTGAAACGTATCAAGCCACGAGCCAAAGGGCGCGCGGATCGAATTTTCAAGCGCACCTGCCATATTACTGTCAAAGTTGCCGACCAGTAAGGCAAGGGTTTAGGAGCCGCTACATGGGTCAGAAAGTACATCCAACAGGCATACGTCTGGGTATTACCAAGAAGCACACGTCTATCTGGTATGCCAATAGTAAAGATTATGCCGACAGGCTTAATTCGGATTTGCAGGTGCGTGCACTGGTGCAAAAGAAGCTGGCGCATGCGTCGGTGAGCCGGGTGGACATAGAGCGGCCGTCTGCTTCTGCGAAAATCACTATTCATACGGCGCGGCCTGGAATCGTGATTGGCAAGAAGGGTGAGGATGTCGACAAGTTGCGTGCTGAGGTATCCGCCAAAATGGGCGTGCCGGTGCACATCAACATCGAGGAAATTCGCAAGCCAGATCTGGACGCGACACTGGTTGCACAAAGTATCGCGCAGCAGCTGGAGCGTCGGGTGATGTTTCGCCGCGCCATTAAGCGCGCCGTACAAAACGCGATGCGCCAGGGTGCCAAGGGCGTGAAAATACAAATTGGTGGACGTTTGAATGGTGCCGAGATAGCGCGCACCGAGTGGCAGCGCGAAGGCCGGGTACCCTTGCACACGTTCCGCGCCGATATTGACTATGCGACGGCGGAAGCGCTCACAACATACGGCATCATCGGCGTCAAAGTTTGGGTTTTTAAGGGTGAAATGCTGGGCGGCGAAGAAGCCGAATCAACTTCCACCAAGAAATGATTTGAGGATAAGGGCTGAGCGACATGCTGCAACCAAAACGTACGAAGTACCGTAAGCAACACAAGGGCCGTAACCGGGGCTTGGCCGTGCGTGGCAGCAAGGTTAGTTTTGGAGAGTTCGGTCTCAAGGCGGAAATCCGTGGGCGTTTGACTGCCCGTCAGATCGAAGCCGCGCGGCGGGCGATGACGCGCCACGTAAAACGTAGCGGAAAAATCTGGATCCGTGTGTTTCCCGATAAGCCAATAACCAAAAAGCCTCTCGAAGTGCGTATGGGTAAGGGTAAAGGCAACGTTGAGTATTGGGTGGCCCTGGTGCAGCCCGGCACCATGCTTTACGAAATGGAAGGCGTTTCGGAGCAAATAGCGCGCGAGGCTTTTGCCCTTGCTGCTGCCAAGCTGCCTATTCAAACTATTTTTGTTAAACGGTCGGTGATGTGATGCAGGCTAGTGAATTGCTGGGAAAATCCCCGGAAGAGCTGAACAAAGAATTGCGCACGCAGTTGGAAAAACAGTTCCGGCTGCGGATGAAGCGGTCCACCGGGCAGCTCAACGAGACCCACGAACTGCGTAACACGCGGCGTACGATTGCGCGTATCAAAACCGCGCTAAACGCAAAGGCAGGAAGTTGATATGACGGAAAAAACAGCACGCACGCTGTCCGGACGGGTAGTAAGTGACAAAATGGACAAAACCATTACCGTGTTGGTGGAGCGCCGCGTACGTCATGCGGTGTACGGCAAGATCATCAACCGGTCAACGAAAATCAAGGCCCACGATGGCGATAACCAATGTCGCATCGGGGATACAGTGAGCATCGCCGAAACCCGCCCGTTGTCAAAGACTAAATCGTGGGCGTTGGTGGGTATCGTCGAACGTGCCGCTGAAGTATGACAACGGTCGCCACTGACAAAGTTTTCGGAGCGCAACGATGATACAAACACAGAGTTACCTTGATGTGGCGGATAACAGTGGCGCGCGTCGTGTCATGTGTATCAAAGTTCTGGGCGGTTCGCATCGCCGTTACGCACGGGTTGGCGACATTATCAAGGTGACCGTCAAAGAAGCTATTCCTCGTGGCAAAGTAAAAAAAGGCCAGGTGATGAACGCGGTCGTTGTGCGTACCAAAAAAGGTGTGCGTCGATCGGATGGTAGTCTGATCAAGTTTGACGATAACGCCGCGGTGTTGTTAAACGCGCAGATGGCGCCGATAGGAACGCGTATTTTCGGGCCGGTGACGCGCGAATTACGCGGTGAGCGTTTTATGAAAATTATCTCTCTGGCACCTGAAGTTATTTAGGTCGGAGGAGGCGAAGAAGATGGCGATGAGCAAAATCAAGCGCGATGACGAAGTGATCGTGATCGCAGGTCGGGATAAAGGCAAGCGCGGCAAAGTATTGCGAGTGCTGGCCGACAACAAACTGTTGGTGGCTGGCGTGCAGATGGTGAAAAAACACCAGAAGCCCAATCCGCAAATGGGTGTGCCCGGCGGGATTGTGGAAAAAGAAGCGCCGATACAGCTGTCCAACGTGGCGCTGTTTAACGCTGCCACGAGCAAGGGTGATCGGGTGGGTTTCAAGGTGCTTGAAACCGGCAAGAAAATACGTGTGTTCAAGTCCAGCGGCGAAGCTGTCGACGCCTAACAGGATGAACTGAAATGGCAAGGCTGAAAGAGTTATACAAAAGTGAAATCGCACCCAAGCTCAAGCAGGAGCTGGGGTTGAAAAATGTGATGGAAATTCCGCGCATCACCAAAGTTACCCTGAATATGGGGGTTGGTGAAGCGTTGGCCGACAAAAAGGTGCTGGAAAACGCCGTTGCCGAAATGCAGCTGATCGCCGGTCAAAAGCCGGTGGTGACCAAGGCGCGCAAGTCAATCGCTGCGTTCAAGGTGCGTGAAGGATGGCCGATTGGTTGCAAGGTAACGCTACGTGGGGAGCGCATGTACGAATTTCTGGAGCGCCTGGTGAGTATAGCGATTCCGCGTATTCGCGACTTCCGCGGTATCAGCGCCAAGTCATTTGATGGGCGCGGAAATTTTGCGATGGGTGTTACCGAACAGATTATTTTTCCAGAAATTGACTACGACAAAATTGACAAGCTGCGTGGCTTGGATATTACGATCACCACGACTGCGCGTAATAACGACGAAGGTCGTGCATTGCTGCGTGCATTTAATTTCCCGTTGAAGGGTTGAGGTCGAACGATGGCAAAAACATCGATGGTAGAGCGCGAAAAGAATCGAACCAGAACGGTGGCGCGGTATGCGGTAAAGCGCGCCCGTCTGAAGGCTATTATCAAAGACGTTAATGTCGGTGACGACGAGCGTTGGGAAGCACAGGTTAAGTTGCAGAAATTGCCACGCGACTCCAGCCCGGTACGTCAGCGCAACCGCTGTCGCATTACCGGACGCTCCCGCGGTGTATATCGTAAGTTCGGTCTGTGTAGAAATAAACTGCGCGAAGCCGCAATGCGTGGCGACGTGCCTGGCCTGGTTAAGGCCAGCTGGTAAGCGAGCCCAAGAGGAACAATTTGCCATGAGTATGCAAGATTCAGTCGCCGATATGCTGACCCGTATTCGCAACGCCCACGCTCGGAATCACGAAGCGGTTACCATGCCGACATCTAAATTAAAGGTGGCGCTTGCGCAGGTGTTACAGGACGAAGGTTATATCCTGGGATTTAGTGTTAGCGATGGTGTTAAGCCGGAACTGACTATCAGTTTGAAATATTTTGAAGGGCGGCCGGTTATCGCGGAAATTAACCGTTATAGCCGACCGGGCCTGCGCCGGTATGCGCATGCCGACAAATTACCCCAGGTGCGTGGCGGTCTGGGTATTGCAGTAGTGTCGACCAGCCAGGGTGTCATGACGGATCGCGCCGCGCGCGCGGCCGGTGTTGGTGGTGAAGTGCTCTGCACAGTTTTCTAACGGGACCGATCGAATGTCAAGAGTAGCAAACAATCCGGTAGCAATACCCAAAGGCGTTGAGGTCCGGCTCAGTGGTGGCGATATTTCCGTCAAGGGAGGCCTCGGGCATCTGTCCATGGACGTGCATCCGCGTGTCGAGATACAGCAGGGCGACGGCGTTTTGACGTTTGCGGCCAAGGACGGTGCCAAGACCTCGCGAGCGCTAGCCGGGACGATGCGCACCCTGGTCAATAATATGGTGGTGGGTGTTAGCCAGGGGTTTGAAAAGAAATTACAACTGGTAGGGGTCGGCTATCGTGCCCAGGCGCAGGGTAAGAAATTGAATCTCACCCTCGGATTTTCCCATCCGATTGACTACGCGATGCCAGAGGGCGTGACCGTAGAGACACCCAGCCAGACCGAGGTGGTGTTACGTGCAGCCAATCGGCAATTGTTGGGACAGGTGGCTTCCGAAATACGTGGATTCCGTCCACCAGAACCCTACAAAGGCAAAGGGGTTCGTTATGCAGACGAATTTGTGCGCCGTAAAGAAGCCAAGAAAAAGTAACAGGTACGCGATATGAATGAAAAGAAATTAGGTCGTTTACGCCGGGCACGCCGGGCGCGAGCAAAGATCCAGGAGCTGGGCGCAGTGCGTTTGTCCGTACATCGGACACCGCAGCATATTTATGCGCAAATACTTTCCGGCGGCGGCGATCAAGTGTTGGTTAGTGCATCAACATTGGATAGCACGTTGCGCAGCGCAAAAACTGGCAATATCGATGCCGCGCGTTCAGTCGGAAAACTGATTGCCGAACGTGCAAAGAAAGCAGGTGTCACGCGCATCGCATTTGATCGCAGTGGCTTTAAGTATCATGGTCGCGTTAAGGCGTTGGCCGATGCGGCACGCGAAGGCGGACTGGAATTTTAAAGGTTGAATCATGGCTAAGAACAACCCCCGAGAAGTGGACCCGAACGAAGGGTTAATGGAAAAACTGGTTCAAGTGAACCGTGTAGCTAAAACGGTAAAAGGCGGGCGTATTTTCGGCTTTACCGCATTGACCGTGGTGGGTGACGGCAACGGTCGGGTTGGGTTTGGCCGTGGCAAGGCGCGTGAAGTGCCGTTGGCTATTCAAAAAGCCATGGAAGCTGCACGGCGCAACATGATTCAGGTCGATCTGAAAGGTCATACACTGCAGTATGCGATCAAGGCTAATCATGGCGCCTCAAAAATTTACATGCAGCCGGCATCTGAAGGTACTGGTGTGATTGCCGGTGGTGCAATGCGCTCCGTGCTCGAGTTGGCTGGCGTACAGAACGTATTGGCGAAATGTTACGGCTCGACCAATCCGGTTAACGTGGTGCGCGCTACGTTTAAAGGGCTGCAAAACATGCGGGCTCCGGAAGAAGTTGCCGCCAAGCGTGGCAAAACGGTTGAAGAGATCACTGGCTAGATTATCGCCGACAGTACGTGTCACTGGCGCAATCGGGAAGTTGGAACATGGCGAAAGCAAAGAAGATTAAGGTAACTCAGGTGCGCAGCGCGAACGGTCGCCTGCCGACTCATAAAGCGTGTGTCGCCGGGTTGGGGTTGCGTCGCATCGGGCACACCGTGGCTGTCGAAGACAGTCCTTCGGTGCGTGGCATGATCAATAAAATTTATTACATGGTTAAGGTCGAGGGAGAGTAAGCATGCGCCTCAATACGTTAAGTCCAGCACCAGGACGCGTGCGCGACAAGAAGCGCGTTGGCCGAGGTATTGGCAGTGGGCTGGGCAAAACTGCTGGCCGCGGACATAAAGGACAGAAGGCGCGTTCCGGTGGACGTGTGCGGCCCGGCTTTGAAGGCGGCCAAATGCCGCTGCAAAAGCGCTTGCCGAAGTACGGTTTTACGTCGCGTATTGGCCGTGTAACCGGTGAAATTCGTCTGGCCGAGCTGAACAAGGTTGAAGGCGATGTCGTGGATCTAGCGGCGCTGCGTAAAGCTGGGTTGATCACCGGCGCAATCACGCGGGCCAAGATTTTCCTGTCCGGTGAGTTGCATAAAGCCGTCACAGTCAAGGGTCTGGCAATTACCAGAGGCGCGCGCGCTGCACTTGAGGCGGCCGGTGGGAAGGTCGAAGACGAGAGCGCTAATGGCTAAAGCGCCTGGTATGGCCGTCGGCAATCAAAAAGGTTTAGGCGAGCTGTGGGCTCGTCTGCGCTTTTTGTTGTTGGCGATTGTGATTTACCGCATCGGCACGCATATTCCGGTGCCAGGGATAAATCCCGATCGCGTGGCCGACCTGTTCAATCAGAACCAGGGCACTATCCTCGGCATGTTCAATATGTTCTCGGGTGGTGCGTTGGAGCGTATGAGTATTCTGGCGCTTGGGATCATGCCGTATATTTCCGCGTCGATCATTATGCAATTATTGACCGCGGTTACCCCGTCCTTGGAGCAGATCAAGAAAGAGGGTGAAGCGGGGCGTCGCAAGATTAGTCAGTACACGCGCTACGGCACGGTACTGTTGGCGATTGTGCAGGGTACCGGCATGGCCTATGGACTGGCCGGACAGGGACTCGCCTACTACACCGGATTTACGTTTTTCCTGATTGCGATCACCTCACTGGTTACCGGTGCAGTGTTTATGATGTGGTTGGGTGAGCAGATTACCGAGCGTGGCATTGGTAATGGTATATCGATGCTGATTTTTGCGGGCATCGTCGCCGGGTTGCCCAGCGCGTTGGGGCAGGCGTTTGAGTCGGCACGCCAGGGCGATCTGAATATTTTGGTGTTGTTTGTGGTTGGCATAATTGCGGTAAGTGTCGTGTATTTTGTCGTGTTTATTGAGCGTGGCCAGCGCCGCATTACAGTGAATTACGCACAGCGTCAGCAGCAGGGCCGCAAATCTTTTGGTGCGCAGAGCAGTCATTTGCCCCTGAAAGTAAATATGGCCGGTGTGATTCCCGCGATTTTTGCCAGTAGTATTTTGTTGTTTCCATCGACGCTCGCGGCGATGTTTGGTCAGGGCGCAGGGGCGCCGGACTGGTTGCAGGACGTCTCACTGTTTCTTGGGCCAGGTCAACCGCTGCACGTATTGTTGTTCGCTGGCCTGATTATATTTTTCTGCTTCTTTTATACGGCCCTGACGTTTAATACCAGGGAAGTGGCGGATAATTTGAAACGCGGTGGCGCCTATTTGCCAGGCATTCGCCCCGGAGATCAAACCGCGAAGTACGTCGACGGTGTGGTAACGCGCCTGACGCTGGTGGGTGGTTTGTATATGGCAGGGGTATGTTTATTGCCACAATTTTTGAATGTGTACTTCAACGTACCGTTCTACCTGGGGGGAACGTCACTGTTGATTGCGGTGGTGGTTACCATGGACTTTATGGCGCAGGTGCAATCGCACATGATGTCCAATCAATATGACTCGTTGCTCAAAAAAGCCAATATGAAAGGGTATGGCGGCGGCCTGCGCTGATCGAATTGAGGTGAGAAAATGAAAGTAAGAGCGTCTGTAAAGAAAATCTGCCGCAACTGTAAAGTGGTGCGACGTAAACGCGTGGTACGGGTGATCTGTAAGGTAGAGCCGCGCCATAAGCAGCGTCAGGGCTAGGGCTTACAGTAGGTTATTGATTTTTATTGGTTTCGGAGCTATCCTGTTGCGCCTTTTTGCCAGCTCGATCCCTAGCGGGTAGAGCCAGAAAAAGAGATTGGCGCACCGGTTGTTTCGGGAAGATACACATGAACAGTACAGTTGGAGTAATGTAAATGGCCCGTATTGCCGGCGTCAACATACCAGACAACAAACATGCGGTGATATCACTCACCTATGTTTATGGCGTGGGGCGAAGCACTGCCCAAAAAATTTGTAACGATGTGGGTATTTCACCGTCGGTGAAGTTTAGCGACCTGTCGGCTGAACAACTCGACGAAGTGCGCAACGCCGTAGCCCGGTTTAGTGTCGAAGGTGACTTGCGTCGGGAAGTAAACATGAACATCAAACGGTTGATGGATCTTGGATGCTACCGCGGGATCCGTCATCGCCGTGGTTTGCCGTTGCGTGGACAGCGCACTAAAACCAATGCGCGTACGCGCAAAGGGCCGCGCAAACCGATTAAGCGCTAGCCGATATTGCTGCGTCGCGTAAAGAGTTACGCAACCGATAGTTATTTATTCAGAATTTAGAACGAAAGAGCGAACCCAGGAAAGTATCTGTTATGGCGAAAACACCGGCGAAGGCTACGCGTAAAAAAGCCAAACGCACTGTAATTGACGGCATTGCTCATATTCACGCGTCGTTCAATAACACGATCATTACGATCACAGATCGTCAGGGGAACGCGCTTAGCTGGGCCACTTCCGGCGGCTCGGGTTTTCGCGGTTCCAGGAAAAGTACGCCTTTTGCGGCTCAGGTGGCGGCGGAACGCGCGGCGGTTGCGGCCCAGGAGTTCGGCTTGCAAAACCTCGATGTCGAGGTCAAAGGCCCTGGCCCGGGACGGGAGTCTGCGGTGCGCGCGCTCAACAATACCGGCTTGAAAATTACCAATATCACCGACGTGACGCCGATTCCACACAACGGCTGTCGTCCCCCTAAAAAACGTCGCGTGTAAAGAGGATCCATACTCATGGCAAGATATCTTGGCCCAACTTGCAAACTGTCCCGCCGGGAAGGTACCGACCTGTTTCTGAAAAGCGGAATCCGTCCCCTCGAATCGAAGTGTCGGGCGGAAAGTATTCCCGGACAGCACGGCCAACGGCGTACGCGCTTGTCGGATTACGGTGTGCAACTGCGGGAAAAGCAAAAGGTTCGCCGCCTGTATGGCATTCTGGAAACGCAGTTTCGCAATTACTACAAGGCGGCGGCGGGTCAGCGCGGCGCTACTGGTGAAAATCTGCTGCGCTTACTGGAACAGCGGCTGGATAACGTGGTTTATCGTATGGGATTTGGTTCCACCCGTGCTGAGGCGCGCCAGTTGGTGTCCCACAATTGTGTCCTCGTCAACGGCAAAAAAGCCAATGTTCCTTCGTTTCACGTCAATGCGGGTGATGTTGTCAGCATTCGTGAAAAATCCAAGAATCAGCTGCGTATTCAATCAGCGCTGCAACTCGCCGCTCAGCGCGGTGAGGTTGAGTGGATAGAAGTTGAAGTCGGGAAAATGCAGGGTACCTACAAGCGCGTACCGGATCGGGCCGACTTGCCCGCCGAGATCAACGAAAACCTTATTGTGGAACTTTACTCAAAGTAAGGATCAACTAAGGATCAAGTAAGGCTTTAAGTGACCCTAACAGGTATGTCTATGCAAAATTTAGCGAACGAATTGCTTACACCGCGCACCATTGATGTTACTGAGTACAGCCCAAATCACGCCAAGGTGGTGCTGGAGCCCCTGGAGCGGGGGTTTGGCCATACGTTGGGTAACGCCCTGCGCCGTATTTTGTTGTCGTCCATGCCAGGCTGCGCGATTGTCGAGGCAGAAATTGAAGGCGTATTGCACGAGTACAGTGCCCTTGAAGGTGTGCGCGAAGATGTTATTGAGATTTTGTTGAATCTCAAAAACGTCGCGCTGGTGATTCATGGCAAGGACGACGTGCTGTTGACGTTGAGCAAAACGGGCACCGGCCCGGTCACCGCAGGTGACATTCAGACTGACGCCAGTGTCGAAATCATGAACCCGGACCATATTATTGCCCACGTGTCGGGTAAAACGGGGCTGACCATGCGTTTGCGCGCGCAGCGCGGTCGCGGCTACCAGCCCGCCGATAGCGGTCACGAAGACGACGAGGAGACGCGTGCTATCGGTCGTTTGCACCTTGACGCATCCTTCAGCCCGGTGCGTCGCGTGTCCTACGTGGTGGAAAGTGCACGGGTCGAGCAACGTACCAATCTGGATAAACTGGTGCTGGATCTTGAAACTAACGGAACCATTGATCCGGAAGAGGCTATTCGCCGCGCCGCCACGATTCTGCAACAGCAGCTGGCCGTGTTTGTCGACCTTGAGAGCGAGAAGAAAACTGCGCCGGTTGAGAAAGAAGATCAGATTGATCCGATTTTGCTGCGCCCAGTGGATGACCTGGAACTGACCGTACGCTCGGCCAATTGCCTCAAGGCGGAAAGCATTTACTACATCGGCGATTTGATTCAGCGCACTGAAGTGGAGCTGCTGAAAACCCCGAACCTGGGCAAGAAGTCTCTTACCGAAATTAAGGATGTACTGGCGTCGCGCGGCCTGTCCCTGGGGATGCGTCTGGAAAATTGGCCGCCAGCCAGCCTTAGAAAAGAAAGCGAAGGCATTTAGGAAACGCGCCCACCCGGGTTAGCGCCGGTGCTCAGATAGTAACCGTCTGCAGGAATAGAATGTTATGCGTCATCGTAAAAGTGGCCGTCAGTTAAACCGTAACAGCTCGCATCGTCGCGCTATGTTTCGCAACATGACAGCGTCTCTGGTGGAACACGAAGTGATTAAAACCACGCTCCCTAAAGCCAAGGAATTGCGTCGTGTAGCGGAGCCGTTGATTACCCTGTCCAAGGTGGACAGCGTCGCTAACCGTCGTCTGGCGTTTGATCGGTTGCGGGATAAAGCCGCGGTAGGCAAGCTGTTCAACGACCTTGGCCCGCGCTATGAAGCGCGGCCGGGTGGCTACTTGCGCATTCTCAAATGCGGTTACCGTACGGGCGATAGCGCGCCGATGGCCTATGTGGAATTAGTGGGTCGCCAGTCAGCGGTTGATGCCGAGGTGACGGAAGACGCTACGGCAGAGTAGTTCTGCCGACGAAAAAAACCGGGGCTTTCCCCGGTTTTTTTTGCCCACAGATTCCTCCCATATGGTGGTGTTTGAGCTGTCGCGACGCCGCAAGCTATTCACCTGTTATGGATTCGGCCGTAGCCAACGCTCTCCCCCCATAGCCCTCCCCGTACTTTCAGTAATGCCGCTGGTCGCTTTTGGTATGCCCTGAGGTTTGCTACGCTGGTGCCCGGTAGGTGTGCCTGGTGATTAAGTTAAGTGGTCCTGCGTTCCTTCAGGAAATGTACGATCCAGTGCTGCACATGAGGACGCGCTCCCGAACGATCCCGGGGTAAATTTCACGGTACTGATGGAGACCAGATTATGACGGGTTTTACAAAAAAGAAAATCACAGTAAACGGTCGACAGATGGCCTACATTGAACAGGGTCAGGGCGATCCAATCGTGTTGCTGCATGGCAATCCTACGTCCTCGTATCTGTGGCGCAATATCGTTCCCCATCTCGCGGGTCTTGGCCGTTGTATCGTGCCCGATCTGATTGGCATGGGCGATTCCGACAAACTGGAGCCCAGCGGCCCCGATCGCTACACATTTGTGGAACACAGCGCCTATCTCGACGGTTTTCTCTCGGCGCTGGGTATTCAGCGCAATGTGGTGCTGGTCATTCACGACTGGGGTTCGGCGTTGGGTTTTCACTGGGCCTGTCGTTTTCCCGAGGCGGTGCAGGGCATCGCCTATATGGAGGCAATTGTGTGTCCCTTAAGCTGGGAGCAATGGCCAGAAGCGGCGACCGCCATCTTTCAGGGGATGCGTTCCGCAGCGGGCGAAGATATCGTACTGGTTAAAAACAGATTTATTGAAAATATTTTGCCTTCGTCTATTTTGCGAAAGTTAACCACAGAAGAAATGGATGAATATCGGCGGCCCTACCTGCGTGGCGGAGAGGATCGCCGCCCCATGCTCAGCTGGCCGCGCCAGATTCCCCTCGGCGGGGAACCTGAAGATGTGGTGAATATCGTTACCAACTACGGCCATTGGTTGGCGTCGTCGTCGGTACCCAAGTTATTTATTAATGCGGATCCAGGCATGATCCTTACTGGAGCGCCGCGCGATTACTGCCGCAGCTGGTCCAACCAGCGGGAAGTCACGGTGTCGGGACTGCATTTTGTGCAGGAGGATTCACCCCATGAAATTGGCGCTGCCGTTGCGGAATTTATCGGCACGCTGCGTTAAGCAGATTATTTAAGTGCGGCGCCGCATGGAATTTCGACATACTGTTCATTATCCAGGCGCATTAAGCGCAGACGGTCTCCCCACACGCAGCCTGTGTCCAGCGGGAAGACATTCGCGCCCACGTCCCGTCCCGCTAGGGCGGCCCAGTGACCAAAGATAATTTTATCGTTCTGTGTGCGTCGGCCGGCATGCGCAAACCAGGGAGCAAAACCCGCTGGTGGACTCTCCGGCGGTTGTTTGCTGTCCAGTTCCAGGCGGCCGTCCGCGTCACAAAAACGCATGCGCGTAAAATAATTGGTGATTGTTCGCCAGCGCTGCGGCGCGGACAAATGTGCGGACCAGATGTCCGGCTGGTTGCCATACATCGCCGCAAAAAATTGTTCCGCCTGGGGCGAGCGCAATACCGCTTCGACCTCCGCAGCGCGTTCCTGCGCCTCCTGCAGGGTCCACTGAGGAGGAATCCCGGCATGTACCAGTGTGTAGCCCGCCGCGTGGATCAACACCGGCTGCATCTGTAGCCAGTCCAGCAGCTCCGCGCAATCTGGAGCGCGCAGGATTGGGTTGAGGGTGTCCCCGGGTTTAGCGCCCCGTCCGCGTCGCGCGACCGCCAACAGATGCAGATCGTGATTGCCCAGCACCATGCGAAAGCTGGTGCCGAGAGTTTTCACGTAGCGCAGGGTTTGCAATGATGCCGGGCCGCGATTAACGAGATCGCCTACCGACCACAGCTGGTCGCGAGGTGGATCAAACTGCACCTTGTGTAACAGCTGCTGTAACGGGTCGCAACAGCCCTGAACGTCGCCGACGACGTAAATGGTCATGGGGTACGGTTGTTAGTGAAGTACACCAGGTGCCGCCAGTAAAAACGGTCGAATCGGCGCGTCAAACATTTCGCCGTCGTTGTCGCGCATTTGATAGCTGCCCTCCATGGTGCCCACTTCGGTGTCTAAAACGACGCCGCTGGTATAGCGGTAGGCGTCGCCGGGCAAGATGGTGGGTTGTTCTCCGACCACGCCGATACCCTGTACCTCCTGGCGCACTTCGTTCGCGTCGGTAATAATCCAGTGTCGGCTAATCAGTTGTGCTGGTTCCGAGCCGTGATTGGCGATGGTGATGTGATAAGCAAAGGCAAAGCGGTTGTTGCCGGGTTGGGACTGGTTAGCGAGGTATTGCACTTTAACAGTGACCTCTATGGAACAGTGTGGTAGCGGGTCGGTCATAACAAACAGCTCAATTGATTAGAGAGTTTAACAAAATCGGCCACGGAGAGGGTTTCCGGGCGGGCCTTAAGATCGACATCCAGGGTTTCGGCAAGCTCCGTGCTGACCAGTAATTTAAGGCTATTGCGCAGGGTTTTGCGGCGCTGTTGAAAGCAGGTGTTGACCAGGCGCCGGAAGAGCGCCGGATCATTGGCGTTGAACGGCATGGGTCGCAGGGGTGTCAGGCGCACAAAGGCGGATTCAACTTTTGGTGCGGGCGCGAAAGCGTGTGGGGGAACTGCGACCAGCGCGTCTACCTGACAGCGATACTGTACTGCGACACTCAGTCGCCCATAATGTTTGTTGCCAGGCTGCGCCGCGAGTCTATCGACCACCTCTTTTTGCAGCATAAAGTGCATATCCGCAATATGATCGGCGTAGCTGAGCAGGTGAAAAATCAATGGGGTGGATATGTTGTACGGCAAATTACCGACGATGCGTAGTGGTTGCGATGCTGTAAACAACGAGGCGAAATCAAATTTGAGTGCGTCGCTTTGTAATATTTGACAGTTTGTATACTGGGCAAATTTTGTGTGCAGTGCGGCGACCAGGTCGCGATCCAGCTCAATCATTTTCAGAGTCGGGCAATGGGTCAGTAACGGTTCCGTCAGGGCGCCTCTGCCGGGGCCTATCTCCACTAGATTATCTTCGCGGCGCGGCGCGATGGCGGACAGAATATCATTGATGATGTGCTGATCGATCAGGAAGTTTTGTCCGAAACGCTTGCGCGGACGATGGGTGAGGCCGCTCATGGGGAGGGTGCCCGTGTCGCCATGGTGATGGCATAGTCAAGCGCAGCGAGCAGGCTGCCACCGTTGGCCTCGCCACTACCTGCCAGTGACAATGCCGTGCCATGGTCGACGGACGTGCGAATGATTGGCAGCCCGAGGGTAATGTTGACTGCTTTGCCGAAGCCAATATATTTCAATACTGGCAATCCCTGATCGTGAAACATCGCCAGTACGGCATCCGCCTGTTGCAGATACTTCGGCGTGAATAAGGTGTCAGCGGGTAGTGGGCCCTGCAGATTTATGCCCTGTGCTCGCAGGCGGTCCAGCGTCGGGGTGATGATGTCCCGCTCCTCGGTACCGAGATGACCGCCTTCGCCCGCGTGGGGGTTTAACCCGCACACCAGAATCCGCGGTTGCGTAAGACCAAACCTGGATTGCAGATCGCAGTGCAAAATCGTGATAACCGTTTCCAGCAACTGCGGCGTGATGGCTTGCGCTACCCTGGCGAGGGGCAGGTGCGTGGTTGCCAGGGCGACTCGCAAGCCCTCGGTGGCCAGTAGCATGACCACATTGGCGGTGTGGGTTAACGCCGCCAGATATTCGGTGTGGCCGCTAAACGCAATACCCGCGTCGTTAATCACCCCCTTGTGTACCGGGCCGGTAATCAGAGCGGCACAATGGCCGCGCACACAGTACCTGGTGGCCAGCTCCAGACTTTGCAGTACAAACGGGCTGTTGGCCGGATTGAGTTGTCCGGCAATTACCGGGGCGGCCAACGTCAGGGGATGGATGGCGAGCTCACCCGGGTCCAGTGGTCGCGGTGAGTCGGCAGATTGTCGCAGCCGCAAAGGCAGGCCCAGTTGTTGTGCGCGTTGCAGCAAAAGGTCGGGATCGGTGTAGGCTACCAATTCGTGGGGATAGCCGCGTTGCACCAGTTGAATAATTAGATCGGGGCCAATGCCGGCCGGCTCACCCGGCGTTACCGCCAAGCGTAGGGTCATAGTTTGATATCGATAAACGCCTCGTCGCGAATTTCCTGAAGCCAGATCGGCAACTCTTCCTCAAACTTGCGTTGGCGCAACACATTCTGCGCCTGGTTACGCATAATTTCCGTACTGAAATCCTGGTGTCGGCGCTCGGTCACCTGTAGCAAATGCCAGCCAAACTGGGTGCGAAAAGGTTCGCCGATTACGTTAATCTGAGCCTCCTGAATAGCCTGTTCAAACTGTGGTACAAACTGCCCTGGCACAGACCAGCCAACGCTGCCACCATTGAGCGCAGACCCACTATCTTCGGAAAACTGGCGGGCGAGATCCGCGAAGTCTTCGCCTGCGGCGATACGCGCTCGCAAATCCAGTAACATAATGCGGGCATCTTCTTCGCTACGAATTTCGTTGGGTTTGATCAGAATATGTCGAACCATACTTTGCTGAATAAGTTCTTCGGTGTTGCCGCGACGGTCATACAGCTTGAGTAAGTGAAATCCGGCGTCGCTGCGAATCGGTGCACTGATATCACCAGGCTGTAATTCGGCCAGCACGGTGGCAAAAATACTGGGCAACTGCGCACTTTTGCGCCAGCCGATATCGCCGCCCTGCAGGGCGTTTTGCCCGGTGGAATGGGCAATCGCAAGCTGCCGAAAATCGGTGCCGTTATTGGCTTGCTGGCGCAGGTTTTCGACTTTGTCCAACACTTGCTGCACGGTTTCTTTATCCGCGCCGGAAGATACCGGCAGCAGTATATGGCCGACGTTAACGTCTGGCGAAGAAAGAAATTTCCCCTCCTCGGATTTTAGAAAGTTGTCGATGTCCTGATCAGTGACGGTGAAACGCCGTTGTACCTGACCCTGCTGCACCCGCGCGATGATCATCTCGTCCTTCATCTGCGCCTTGAGTGCGGCAGGATTTAATCCCTCCCGCGCGGCAATGGCCAGAAACTCGTCGAGACTCAGGTTTTGCTGCTGCGCCAGCCGGGTCATGGCCTGATTAAGTTCAGCGTCGCTAATCTTGACGCCAGCGCGCAGCCCCATGGACAGCTGCAGACGATCCTGAATAAGTTTTTCCAGAACCTGTGGAATCAATACTTCCTGCGGCGGTGGTTGTGTGCCGGAGGCCGAGATGCGCTGATAGATAATCGCCACCTGCTCCTGCAGTTCGCTGGCCATTATCACGTCGTCGTTGACGACGGCCGCAACTTTATCGAGTAGTTGTAGCTGGGCAACGCTCGGCGCGCTGATACAAATAGCCGTTAAAAAAATCAGTAACGAAAGCTTGGCGCGATGCATAGCGGTTCTCATAGAAGTAGCGAATCAGTTTTGCTCAGGCTGGTAGCCATAGATCCCGTCGCTCAGGATGCTGTCCACCCGGGCACCGGTGCCACCGAGGCCCTTGAGTTGAAACTGGAAGAAAATCCCTTCGTCGTACTGCAGGTCATCCTCCGGCAGTCCCAGAATGTCGTTACGATCCAGCCAACGGCGCGCGACCACGCTGGCGCGCCAGCAGCAACTGTTGTATTCGATGCCGCCAAATACTTCCAGTTCGCGACTGTTGGTAATGTCGTGGTTCCAGCGACCCACCAGGCTCCAGTTGTCGGAAATGGGCAGGATGGTGGAGATATCGCCCTGTTCAATGGTGTCGATGGTCACCCCACCGACGCCAAATGGTGGCGGTGGCAACAACCGGGGAACGGCGCGACTGTAACGGTAAATCATGTTAAAAATCGCGTTGTTGTCATTGCGATAGCGCAGGCCCAGATTCCCTTTGTCAATTTTATTGGTGTCCGGGTCCATCAGCATATCCGACTGAAAGCGCCATTGCGGGTTTAACACCAGCGCCAGTTCGGCGGCGACATCGGATTCATTGTTGAGCAGATCCGCAGCAGTTTGCGCCGCGAGTTGTCTTTGTCCGTCATCCGTCAGTAGCGCCAGTTGCGCAGCCAGCAGGGCGGAGTCGGACAGTATGCCTTTGGTCAATGTGGGATCTGCGGACACATAGCGGTCATCCATATAGAACACCTGTCCGATACTGGCGCGCAGGCGCTCCAGGCCAGAGCTCGGGTCTATCAGGCGGCTGGTGAAGCCCAGGGTAACCTGTTCGGTGTCGCCGATACGGTCGCTGCCTGCGAAGCGGTCGTCGCGAAACAGTTGCTGGTAACTGAAGGTAAGGTCGGCGGTATCGAAGTTGGGGTGATCGATCTGGTCTTCATAATCCGAGTTCAGATAGTACAGACGCGGCTCGAAAGTCTGTACGTGACCTTTAATAAACGTAGTATCCCGCTCAAAATACAGGCCGCTATCGATAATGGCCACCGGCACCAGTGCGTTGGGGCTGTCATCTCCACCGGGAAGCACAGGGCTGTCCAGATCGTAACTGAGATATTTGGCGATAAACGACGGTTTAAAGTAACCCCATAGCCATTGCTTGTTCCAGGTCAGTCCGTAGTCCATGCGCAGGCGGTTACCCGTGACGCGCCCACTGTCGTTGTGATCAAACATGGTGTACTGGTTATCGAGGGTCAACAGCAGATCGAGATCGTCAAAATAATAGCGACCGTCGGCATCCATACGGGGCAGCTGTTGGTACTGTTCGCCGGTGTTCTCAATCAGAGTTTGATACTCCACGCCCATCATGTTGAAGCGCCAGTTATCCGTGCGATAGCCTGCGGCGGCGAGCTGTTTCATATGGGTTTGGCTGCTGACCTCTAGGGTACGATTGCCCAGATCGCGAAAGTATTCAGCGTCGCTAACCTTGGTGTAGTCAATCTCGGTGTCCCAGGCGTAACCAAGGCCCCCGGTATGGTCGATATTGACCAGCCAGCGCGTGTCTCCTTCGTGGGGTCGCTTGCCGGTAACCGGATCGATATTGATATTCTCGTCCGAGTCGTTGCCACCGTCATCGTTCCACAGGTAGGCGCCGCCCACCACGGTTTCTGTGTAGGGTGACAGGTGTCGAGTTTCCAGTTCCAGCATTGGCCCGCGCTGCTGTATATAGCGGGGCGTAATGGTGGCGTCGTAATTGGGTGCCAGGTTGAGATAGATGGGTTGCGCGATATCGAGACCGTTCTCATCCCCGATACTGAACTGGGGAAACAATAACCCCGAGGCGCGACGACCGTCTACCGGATAGCGAATCCACGGCAAGTACAGGACCGGCACATCTTTTACCTTTACCCACATATTGCGCGCGGTCGCCAGGCCGGTTTTGGGGTCTATCTGTATATTGCCCGCACTTAACAGCCAGGTGTTGTTGCCCGGCTCGCAGGTGGTGTAAGTCGCGTTGTCGATGTAAATGACATCGTTGTCGCCGCGCCGCAGTTGGCCCGCAGTGCCGCGAATGCCCGATTCGTGAAACACATAGGTGGCGTCGTCGATTTGCACTTCGCCGCTGTCCATATTGACCCTGGCACCATCACCCAGTAACAACATGCCCGGTTCGCGCAGTTGTACGTTACCCTGCAAGGTCACGCTGCGCTGGCCCTGATCAACCACCGCCGAGTCGCTGCGCACCTGGCGATAGCCGTGGGACACCTGCACATCGCCAGTCAGCGTGGCAACTTCTCCCTGAGCTTCGGTTTTGTCGGCACTGGCGCGTAGCGACGAAGCGTCCGGATCGAGATCCGCATCCGGGTAATCCCGCGCAGGCTCGATATAGTCACCACAACAGCCCGGCGCCATTTTTTCCCGTTGCGCCGCAGTGAGTGCGGAGTCGTCTACCCAGTCCAGGTTGCGGGCCACCTTAACGCGCGGCTCATCCTTGGGGGGCGCTTTTGCGCTGCGCGCTGCCGCCCGGTGTTTGGGCCGATCAAAGGCCGCACCCGGCACCGCTTGCTCCGCGCAATCCCAGCCACCATCACTACCGGCGCGGCAAATCCATTCCATATGACTTTCCGTCTCGGCCAGCCCGGGAGGGGCAGCGCACAGCAGCAGGCCAAAAAGTAATCCGGGACAAATACGGGGAGCAAACCGCGATCGGATGCGAATTCGTTGCATGACGTGTGGCATTCTTGTTGTCCAGTGTAAAGGTGACGACCGGGTTGCCCCGTAATGGTCCATCCAGAGCGTCATTTTACCTAAAGTTCGCGCGGGTGCGAGTCCTGGCGTGGGTATTCGTCTAAAATAACGGCCACGACCTTGAAACGCCCCCCTTTTTGTCGACAGGAATACCATGGATCGCGATGCTTTGCTGCTGTGGGTAAAAACCTACCTCCCGTTCCCGTCGCAGCAGTCGGATATTTCCTTGTGTGCGCTCACCGGTGACGCGGGCTTCCGGCATTATTTTCGGGTTAATTCACATCCTTCTGTGATAGCGGTAATAGCGCCGCCCGCGCGTGAGGACAATGCCGCTTTTGTGCACAAAGGGCTGGCGTTGGCGGCAGGGGGTGTGCATGTTCCCAGGGTGTACGCAGTGAATTACCAGCACGGTTATATGCTACAGGAAGACCTCGGGGATCGACTGTACCTGGACGCCCTGGGGGCCGACACGGTGGCCGCCCTGTACAGTGCTGCGGAAGATTCCCTGCTGGCTATGCAACGTATTCAACCGCCTGTTGGTGTGTTTGCCGATTACCATCCCACGGGATTGCATAATGAATTGGCATTGTTTCCACAGTGGTTTGTGCATGACCTGTTGGGCATAACTCTGACCCATGATGAACAACGATGCCTGGATTCGTTATTTACAACCTTGATTGATAACGCGTTGCAGCAACCTCAGGTGGTGGTGCATCGGGATTTCCACGCACGTAATCTACTGGTGTTACCGAATGGTGGTGTAGGCGTAGTGGATTACCAGGATGCCGTAGTGGGCGCGATCACCTACGATCTGGTGTCGCTGCTTAAGGATTGCTATATACGTTGGCCGCCAGCGATGGTGCGGCAACGGGCATTGCACTACCGGGACCGGCTGGTCGGTGCAGGATTAATGACGTCGGTCGATGACCAGATTTTTCTACGCTGGTTTGACCTGATGGGTTTGCAACGGCATATCAAGGTGCTGGGTATATTTGCGCGCTTGTCATTGCGCGACGGCAAACACCGCTATCTGGATGATCTGCCGCTGGTGATGCGTTATACCCTTGAAGCGGCGGATAGCTATGCGCCAACCCGCGAATTTTCCCGGTGGTTGCGTGCAAAATTACTACCTGTCGCAAAGGGCCAACCCTGGTATCGGGCTGTAGAATCGGCTGGGGATTAGTCAGTGGCCCAACCTGACATGCCGATATTGCGTGCCCGTAAAAGAGGCTGGATTAACGTATGAAAGCAATGATTCTGGCTGCGGGCCGCGGAGAAAGACTGCGGCCCCTGACCGATAGTACGCCAAAACCGCTGCTGGCTGCCCATGGCAAGCCACTGATCGAATACCACATAGAGCGACTCGCCCGGGCCGGGGTGCGCCAGTTGGTCATCAATACATCGTGGCTTGGGGAAAAAATTGAAGCGTATGTGGGGGACGGCTCCCGGTTTGGGGTGGAGGTGCTGTGGTCGCGAGAACTGCAGCCTCTGGAAACAGGTGGCGGCATTCGTCGGGCGCTACCGTTGCTCGGTCGGGATCCTTTTCTGGTGGTAAACAGTGATATCTGGACGGATTATCCGTTGGAGAAACTGGTCGCGCAGGATTGGTCGGCGGAGCAGGATGCACATCTGGTGTTAGTGCCCAACCCTCCCCACCATCCGCAGGGGGATTTTATATTGGACTCTGCAGGGGTGGTGCGTCACCCACAGCGTAGTAGCGTTGCAACACTTACCTTCAGTGGCATAAGTATCCTGTGGCCGGAAATTTTTGCACTGCATCAATCGGGCAGTGAAAAATTCCCCCTGCGCAATGTGTTGTCTGCAAGCATCGACGCAGGGTTTGTAAACGGCGAACGCTACGACGGGAGTTGGTGGGATATCGGGACTGTCGAGCGTCTGCAGGCCCTCAGTACGTTTCTCAAAGGGCGTTAACGCGGGCGCAGCGTTTGGAACATTGCTAACCGTGGCCTGGCTCGGTACTTACAGGCGCGCCATGTGCGGTTTCGGAAGTGCCGTTGCGATAAAAATGTTGTGCACCATGCCTAAAATACTCCCGTCGGTCGCGCAAATGGCGATACAATACGCGCTGGTCACGTTGCGTTTTCGCTGCGTTTTTTTCCCGCTTATCTGTTAGCTGTTCACGAGGAAATCATGTTCGCATCCCTTGACGCCCTGGCGCCGGACCCAATCCTTGGATTGTTGGCCAGCTTCCGTGAAGACGCCAATCCGTTGAAAGTTGATTTAGGTGTTGGCGTGTACCGCGATGAATCCGGAGCGACGCCGATTATGGCAGCGGTGAAGGACGCCGAGGGCAGGTTTTACAAAATAGAAGACAGCAAATCCTATATCGGACCTGCGGGAGTTCCAGAATTTAATCAGGGTATTCGCGATCTGATATTTGGCGCACAGCATGTGGCGTTGCGGGACAATCGTGTGCGCACGGTGTTAACCCCCGGTGGTTGTGGCGCGTTGCGGGTAGGTGCCGAGTTGTTAAAGCGCTGCGCGCCGCAGACCACGGTGTGGGTGAGCGACCCCACCTGGGCTAACCATATGCCGTTGCTGGGGAATGCGGGGCTTAAACTCACCCAGTATCCCTACTACGATAAAGACAGTCATACCCTGACGTTTGATGCCATGTTGTCCGCTCTTGCGGAAGCTGGCAGTGGTGATGTGGTACTACTGCACGGCTGTTGTCACAATCCCTGCGGCGCGGATCTAACCGAAAGTCAGTGGCAGGCGCTTACCGAACTGGCAGAACGCCGTGGATTTTTACCCTTTATCGATCTGGCCTATCAAGGTTTCAGTCGCGGAGTTGAGGAAGATGCCTACGGCGTGCGCTTGATGGCACAACGTCTCCCGGAAGTACTGGTGGCCAGCTCCTGTTCAAAAAACTTCGGGTTATACCGGGAGCGGGTTGGCAGTTTGTCGGTGGTGGGTAAATCGCCCGCTATTGCCGACGCGACGTTAACCCATATCAATAATGTAGTGCGCGGCAATTATTCCATGCCCCCTTCACACGGTGGGGCGATTGTGGGCACTATCTTGCAGGATTCTGAACTCACTGCTGCCTGGCTGGCGGAGTTGACCCCCATGCGCGATCGGCTCAACTCCCTGCGTAAGGATCTGGTGGAAAATCTGGTAGCAAAGGGTGCGCCACAGGATTTTTCGTTTATTCAACGCCAGCACGGCATGTTTTCGTTTCTGGGCGTTACGCCGGGGCAAGTCGAGCGTCTGCGCAGTGACTACAGTATTTATATGGTGGGGTCGAGTCGCATCAATATTGCGGGTATCAGCCAATCAAATATCGATTACGTTGCGCAGGCTATAACCGCCGTATTAAAAGGTGCCTGAGAAACTCTTACCTACTAAACATCGGCTGGCAAGGGGACAAGAAAAAGGGGCAAATGCCCCTTTTTTTTCATGTAACGATTAGCAAGCTGTAGAGCAGATTATTTGTCCCCGGCGCGATAACCCCCGAATTGTTTGCGCAATTCTGTTTTGAGAATTTTCCCAGCACCCGATTTCGGCAGCTCCGCAACAAAATGCACTACCTTCGGTACTTTGAAGCGCGCCATACGCTCGTTACAAAAAGCCATCAGCTCGTCTTCACTCAGACTTGCGCCTGCCTTCACCACGATAATCGCAGCGGGAACCTCCTGCCACTTTTCGTGGGGAACGCCAATCACCGCCACCTCGGCAATCGCCGGGTGTTGATACATGGCCTGCTCCAGTTCCGCCGGGTAGACATTCTCGCCGCCGCTGATAATCATGTCTTTCTTACGATCTACAATATAGAGAAAGCCCTCGTCGTCCAGGTAACCCAGATCACCGGAGTGATACCAGCCGCCGCGCAGGGCCTCGGCGGTGGCTTCGGGTTTATTCCAGTAGCCCTTGAGCATATTGGGCCCACGACAAATCACTTCGCCGATGTTATTGGCGCCAACATCGTTGCCGTCGTCGTCGATCGTGCGCACATCGACAAAAAACGCCGGGTACCCCACCGAACCATTTTTTCTCTCGCAATCCCATTTGTCGAGAATGGTCACCAATGGCGCCATTTCCGTCATACCGAACCCTTCGTAGATATCCAGCCCCCGGTCTTTGAAATAAGCGAGAATTTTTAGTGGCGTGGGCGCGGCGCCGGTCATCAAAAATTCCACAGAGCTCAGGTCAAAATCCTTTTTCTCAAGTTCTTCCACAATCATCTGCCACATGGAGGGGACACAGAACAGCGCTGTAATCCGCTCTTTTTCGGTCGCTTCTAGCACCTTAACTGCATCGAACTCTGGCAGAGTTACCACCGTGCCGCCCTGAAACAGAGTCTGTAATACGGTGACACTGGTGCCGCCAATGTGGAACATCGGCGCTACCCCAAGGGCGACGGTCTCGGCATGGATCGGCAGGCGCTGGGTGGTGTGATACACGTTCACCGCGTGTGCCGCGTGGGTGAGCATTGCCCCCTTGGGGCGCCCGGTAGTGCCTGAGGTATACATCAGTAGCGCCACATCGTCGGCGCTGACGCTGGCATTGATTTCATCCTCTGAACCGCTGGCGATAAATGCTTCGTAATCGGTATCGTCGTTACAGGCTCTGGCGTTACCGCAATACTGGGTAGTATCCAGATGCACAAGTTTTTCCACGCCCTCGGCAAGGTGCCTGAATTCGTCGTGAAAAAACAACGTGCGTGCGCCGGAATCTTTCACGATGTATTCGATTTCGGGGACCGTCAGGCGATAGTTAATAGGCAAAAAGATTGCGCCCAGCTTGGCCACCGCGAAAATCAATTCGAGCTGTTCGTGACCGTTCATCAACAGCGAACAGACGCGATCACCTGGCCGCACGCCGCTGTCGCGCAGGGCGTGGGCGAGTTGATTGCAGCGCCGGTTCATTTGTTTGTAGGTAAATCGTTTATGGCGGTTGACCAACGCCAGGCGATTGCCCGAAATCATTTCCCGTTTGGTCAGCCAGTACCCCAGTCCGCCGTCCATTATCACCCCTTACTATTTGTTGTAGTTACTAGAGTATGCGTGAAACCTGTCGCTCAGGTAAGTCGTATAATTCCCCGTCCGTAACAAGTCTCGGGGGCGGTTATTATGCTTTACCCATGGGTAACTTTCAATTGCGTCCCCGCCCGTTATTAAAACCGCTGCCTGGCGTATGATGGAGCCAGCGTCGTGGGAGTGACAGGGCGCGGTTATTGCAGACGCGGTTATTGCAAAGAGGTTACGCAGATTTTATGTCGATTAACTGGGATACAACACTGGCGGCGATCTGGCATTCGCACCGCGCCCGTTTACGGGCAGTGCGGCGGCTCGATTCGATTATGCTCGGGGATCTATTGGGTATTGATGCCCAAAAGAAAGCGTTGCTGGTGAATACAGAGCGCTTTCTGGCCGGTCAACCCGCCAATAATGTGTTGCTGTGGGGAACGCGCGGAACGGGTAAATCCTCGCTGATAAAGGCATTGCTTAACGAATACGCCATGTGTCAGTTGCGGGTCATTGAGATCGATAAAAACGATCTGGTCGATTTGCCGGAAATCGTCGATGATATTCGCGAACTGCCGCAACGGTTCATTATATTTTGTGATGATCTTTCCTTCGAAGAGGGGGAGACCGCGTACAAACATCTGAAAAGTGTTCTCGAAGGCTCCATCGAATTGCCTCCCGAAAATGTGCTGATTTACGCGACGTCCAATCGGCGCCATCTGGTCACCGAACAGCGTGCTGACAATCAGGGTGTGGAGCTGGTGGACGGCGAGCTTCACTATGGCGACACGGTGGAGGAAAAGCTGTCATTGGCCGATCGTTTTGGTTTGTGGTTGTCGTTTTATCCGAATAATACCGAACAGTATCTCGCCATCGTGGATTCTTTGTTCAGGGACTTTCATGGAGATCGCGAAGTGTTGCACCGCGCTGCCTTGCAGTACGCTATGACCCGCGCGTCAAAGAGTGGACGTACCGCCAGGCAGTTTTTCCTTTCGACCGCTGGCACCAGCTAGTGCCATCCAGATGTGATCTCTACAGTGCGTAGCTATGCGGACAAAACGCCGCTAATCCAGCGCCCCCAGCTTGACCAGCATTTTGCCGGTATTGGCGCCGGTAAACAGGCCCATTAAAGCCTCAGGCGCTTTTTCAATACCCTCATAAATGGTTTCGTGGACCTTGAGTTTGCCCTCCGCCAGCCAGCGGCCCATGTCCGCTGCAAAGGGCTTGTGGTAGTCGTCCATGTAGTCAAATACGATAAAGCCGGTCATGGTCAAGCCTTTGCCAATAATGTGGAACAGGTTCTTTATGCCCCGTTGCTCGGCACCGGTCTTGTTATAATCCTCGATACTGCCGCAGCACACGATGCGTCCCTGGCGGTTCATCACGGTGAGAGTGGCGTCCAGAGCGCCGCCGCCTACGTTGTCAAAGTAAAGGTCAATACCCTGTGGACACAGGCGTTGTAGCGCTGCCTGATAGTCCGGCTCGCGCCGATAGTTAAACGCCGCATGGACCCCGGCTTGTTGCATAAGCCAGTCAATTTTTGCGTCGGAGCCGGCGCTACCCACTACCGTACAACCCATAGCTAACGCAATTTGACAGGCCACGGAGCCCACGGCACCGGCAGCGGCGGACACGTACACCGTGTCCCCGGGTTGCGCCTTACCGAGCACTTTGGTGCCGATATAAGCGGTGAGCCCCGGCATACCTAACAACCCCAGATAGGCCTCGGGTTTGGCGTTAGCAAAGTTGCGGATGCCCAGACCCTTACCATCACCGACAAAATACTCCCGCCAGCCATTCATACTTTCCACCCCGGTGCCAACCGGATACTTCGGGTTTTTGGAGGCGATGACTACACCCACTGCACCGCCGTCGAGCACGGCGTTGAGGGCAAATGGCGGAATATAACTTTTCACGTCATTCATGCGTGGGCGCATATAGGGGTCCACGGACATCCACAGATTTTTGATCAACACTTCGCCGTCACCGAGGGTTTCACTGACGTCGTTCTCAACCAGTTTGAAGCAACTTGCGTCGAGCATTCCGGAGGGACGTTTTACAAGATGGATTTCGTGGCTTTTCACAATAGGTGTCTCCCTGTTCAAATTGACCGGCGCAACGGCATCAAACCGTGGGCCTACTCTCTTAATGCCAAACCCAGACTGCGCAAATTTAATGTATTAACGCCACACATGCCCAGCACCAGTGTACACAGTTCATCCCATGGCGAGGCGCTGCGCATGCCTTTGATGGCGCGGTCAATGCCAGCGGCCTGGCGTAGCATACGTGTCAATTGTGTGGACGTCAGGCGCCGCAGCGCACCGCGCACCAGGGGCTGGCGCTTTTCCCAAACCCCCATTTTTTTTAACGCCCACTCCAGGCGTTCCCCGCCGTTGGCGGCATCGCTTGCTTTGTTGAGGGTGCGCAATTCCCGCGTGATTGCCCATAGAATTGCCGTCGCGTCGGTGCCTTCCTCGCGCAAGCCACGCAGTTGGCGGCAGGCGGCGGCCGCGTCGCCTTCAAGTATGATATCCACCAGGGTAAAAACGTTATAGCGCGCGCTGTCGGCCACCACTGTGGACATGGTGGTGGCATCCACCACATCACCGGTAACCAGTAGTTTCAATTTTTCAATTTCCTGGACGGCGGCCAACAAATTGCCCTCGACACGTTGGGTCAATATTTCCCGGGCCGCGGCATTGGCGCGAATCCCAGCTTGTTTGAGACGCTGCTCTATCCAGCGTGGCATCTGCTGGACGGTGACCGGCCACACCTGCACGATGGCGCCGGTCGCGTCGATGGTTTTTGCCCATTTGTTTTTAAGCGTGGCACTGTCCATTTTAGCGCTGAGAATTAATAACAAATTATCGTCAGATGGGTGCGCGCAATATTCCTGTAAAGCCTTGCTACCATCCGCCCCAATTTTTCCATTTGGTATACGCAATTCGAGGATTTTTTTTTGTGCAAACAATGACAGGTGGCTGGCTTCGTTGAGTAACTGTTGCCACTCAAAATTTTTGTCGTCAGCGTGGAACAGTTCGCGCTCGGCAAAGCCCTGTGTGCGCGCCGCAGAGCGAATGGCATCGGCCGTTTCCTGAACCAGTAAGGGTTCGTCACCGGCGATAAGATAGACCGGTAACAGCGTTTGCTGCAGGTGCTGCCCGGTTTGTTCAGGGCGCAGGCGCATTGCTGGATGTACGGTGACTGACAAAGCGCAGGCGGTTTAGGATTTTGCGTACCAGTTCACTGCGCATTTCGGAGCGCAACAACAATGCTTCGTCGTCGGTGGCTAGCACGTTGTCCTCGTTATATTCGAAGAGACGCTCGGTAGCGACCGTGGTGCGCCCCAGAACCTGGGTGCCATCCGCCGCGAGTATCAGAAAGTCGGCGCTTTCCGTGAGCAGGAGTTCGGCGACCCGCGCGCTGGCACCGATGGATGCTGTGCGGCGGTCGCTGTCTTCAGCGAGTATCACCAGGCTATATTCGGCCTCGGTCGCGTTTTTGGCCACGGTAATGCCGTTGCCCACCAGTGCGCGGCGCAGGTCTTCCACCAGATCGCTCTCCAGGTTGCGGGCGCTAATATGCAGGCTCTGGATATTGCCGGGCGCATCGGAGGTCCCCCGCAGGTGCCAGCCGCAACCGGCGGCAAGGAGGGCGCCGAACAGGGCGAAAATCAGAGTAGTGCGCATTGCGATCATGGTGACGTCTCTTGGTAGTGGCTAGTTGGCGACGATGCTTACCAGCTTGTTGGGTACGACGATCACTTTACGGATCGTCTTGCCATCCGTAAAGCGTTGCACGTTGGGCTCAGTTAATGCCGCGTGTTCGATAGTGCCGTTGTCGGCGCCGGTGGCAACGGCAATTTGTCCGCGCACCTTGCCGTTGACCTGCACCACCATGTCGAGGGTGGCGCGTTCCAGCGCCGTGGCGTCAACCAAAGGCCAGGGGGCGGACAAAATGTCGTTACCGTAGCCCATCTCCCGCCATAACAGGTGCACCAGGTGGGGCACTATGGGGGAGAGCAGGCGCAGCAGCACGCCTACGCCCTCGGCGACCACCGGGCAACTCGCCACGCTGCCGGAGCGGGTTCCGTTTGCCGACAGTTGATTGAGAATGGTCATGCAGGCCGACACCACTGTGTTGAACTGGTTTTTTTCGTAATCCTGCTGGGCTTTTTTCAAAACAGTGTGGATCTCCCTGCGCATAACTTTTTGCCTGTCATCTAACGTTGCGCACAGGTCGGGCGCCAACATCAGGTGGTCGGTTTGCAAACAGTGGATACTGGCAATGACGCTGGCCTGGTGCGCGCGGCAATAGGTCCACAGGCGGCGCAAAAAGCGCGACGCGCCAGCCACGCCATCGTCCGACCATTCGAGAGATTGCTCGGGGGGTGCTGCAAACATGGTAAACAGGCGCACAGTATCCGCCCCGTAACTGTCGATCAGGGCCTGGGGGTCGACGGTATTGCCTTTGGATTTCGACATTTTACTGCCGTCTTTCAACACCATGCCCTGGCACAGCAGCCGGGTAAATGGCTCGTCGGAATTTACCAGGCCAGCGTCGCGCATTAGTTTATGGAAAAAACGCGCGTACAACAGATGCAAAATGGCGTGTTCGATGCCACCGACATATTGATCGACGGGTAACCAGTAGTTGGCGCGCTCGGGGTCGAGCATGCCGCCGTCGAAATCCGGGCAGGTAAAGCGTGCGTAGTACCAGGACGACTCCATAAAGGTATCGAACGTGTCCGTTTCCCGCGCGGCGGGTCGGCCGTCGATCTCACCGACTTTCCATGCGGGGTCAGCTTTCAGAGGCGAATGAATGCCATCCATCACCACATCTTCCGGTAATAGCACCGGAAGTTTTTCCGCGGGCACCGGAATAGCGATCTCGCTACCGTCGTACAGCATGGGGATGGGCGCTCCCCAGTAGCGTTGTCGGGACACACCCCAGTCCCGTAGCCGATAATTAGTGGTCACAGCTCCCAGGTTCGATTGCGCGAGTTGTGTGGCGATTGCAGTAAAGGCTTCGTCAAACAACAAGCCATCGAATTTTCCCGAGTTAATCAGTGTGCCCTTGGCGGTAAACGCCTCCAGATCCAAATTGCATGGGGTGTCGTCCACCGGCGCGATCACCTGGATGATCGGCAGTTGGTACTGGGTGGCAAATTCCCAATCCCGCTGATCGTGGGCGGGTACGGCCATGACCGCGCCGGACCCGTAATCCATCAGCACATAATTGGCGATCCACACGGGCACCAGCTCCCCGCTCAGCGGGTGGCGCGCGCTCAGTCCGGTGGGAATACCCTTTTTGGCCATGATGGCCATATCGGCCTCAGCCACGGACTGTTGCTTGCACTCGGCGATAAAGCGCGCCAGCTCCGGGTTGGTCTCTGCCAGGGCCAGGCTGATCGGATGCTCGGCTGCGAGGCTCAGATAGGTAACGCCCATCAATGTGTCGGGTCGTGTGGTGTAGACGTCGATATTGGCATAGCCAGCTACCGTGTCCGTCAGGGGAAAAGATATGTCGATACCACGACTTTTACCGATCCAGTTGCGCTGCATGGCGCGCACCTGTTCCGGCCATTCATCTAACTGATCGAGGCCTTCGAGTAACTCTTCGGCATACGCAGTGATGCGAATAAACCACTGGGGAATTTCCTTGCGCTGCACCGGCGTGTCACAGCGCCAGCAACAGCCTTCGACCACCTGTTCATTGGCCAGGACGGTCTGATCCTGGGGACACCAGTTAACCGCGCTGGTTTTCTTGTAGACCAGTCCCTTGGCGTACAGCTGGGTAAAAAACCATTGTTCCCAGCGGTAGTACTGCGGCTGACAGGTTGCCAGTTCGCGGTTCCAGTCGTAGGCAAACCCGAGGCACTGCAATTGGGTTTTCATGGCCTTGATATTGGCGTAGGTCCAGGCCGCAGGCGCGGTGTTGTTCTGTACGGCGGCGTTTTCGGCGGGGAGTCCGAACGCGTCCCAGCCCATGGGCTGCAGTACATTTTTACCTTGCATACGTTGGTAGCGGCTGATGACATCGGCAATGGTGTAGTTGCGCACATGGCCCATATGCAGTTTGCCGCTGGGGTACGGAAACATGGCCAGGCAGTAATATTTTTCTCGATTCGGATCGACACTAACTACAAACGATTGGTTGCTACGCCAGTAGTTCTGAATTTCCCGTTCGATAATTTCCGGGTGATAGTGTTCGTCAAGCGTCGTCATAGTAATACAAGGTGATCCGGCGATGGGCACAGGGCGGAAATTATAGGGGAAAGCCCTCGGCATACCTAGCGCTGCGGCGTGAAAGTCACCGGCTCTGCTCACGGGATTAGTTTGCTACGGTTATAACAATTACGGAATCAGTTTTGTGGCATCGGGTTTACGCGGTGCCGCAAATACGGACAACAGGCATAGCAACAGGCTGACGATGATGGCAGGGCTGCCGCCCAGCTGATTGAATGGTGTTGCGCCGCTGTGGGGTCGGATCTGCGCGCTCAATACGCCAGCGCGAAAGCGCGGCAGCAGCGTGAGAATCTTGCCCTTTTCGTCGATGGACGCGGTGATGCCGTCGTTAGTGGCACGCAGCATCGGCTTGCCGTTTTCCAGCGCGCGCATTTGTGCGATCTGCAGGTGCTGATGCGGCCCGAGCGAATTGCCGAACCAGGTGTCGTTGCTGACCGTGAGCAACAGGTTGGCCGCGGCAGCGTCGTTGCCAATCAATGCCTGGTAAGCCACTTCGTAGCACACCGCCGTGGCGATTTTAATGCGCCCGGCAGCTATTGATGGCTGCTGCGCGGGTCCGGGTTGGAAGTTGGACATTGGCAAATCGAAAAATTTTATAAGCCCGCGTAGCCATCGCTCAAATGGCACGTATTCGCCAAAGGGCACCAGATGGCGCTTGTGGTACGCGCCGGAGGCGTTACCCAGTGCAATGACGGAGTTGTAATACCGGCGCCCCCCTGGTCCACTCTCGTAAGTGGGAATGCCCGTAATAACGACCGTGTCGTGTTCCCGGGCCTGTGCGTTAACGGTTTCCAGGAAGGGTTCTATGTCGTTTTTCAGACGTGGGATGCCCGCCTCAGGCCAGATAATCAGATCTTTGTCCCAATGTTCAGCAGTGGTGTCGCTAAAGTCGGTAAGCATCTGATCGAGCAAATCGGGCGCCCATTTTTCGAGTAATGGTTGGTCGGGCTGAACCAGTGCCACGGATAATGCATCCCGCTGGGGTGACGTCCATTGCTTGGAGGTCAGGTAAAATCCGCCCCCCCAGATCAGTATGCCGATAAACAGGCCGCGGCCAATCGCTACGCGAAATTTCTTACGCTCCCAAACCAGAGCCAGCAACGCCCCGCTGTAGGCCGTAAAACCGCTTACTGCCAGCACCCCGAACACGGGTGCCCAGCCAGACAGCCAGGTGTCGATATGTCCGTAGCCGAGGTACAACCAGGGGAAGCCGGTAAGAACCCAGCCGCGCAACCATTCGCCGAGTACCCACAGGGCCGGGAAGGCCAGCAACACGGTATTGGGATGGTTGTTGTTGAGCAGGCCGTAAAGGCTAAATGGCAGCGCGAAAATAAGCGCCAGGACAACAATAAATAAACCGGTTAACAGGCCCGCTAATAGCCACGGTGCCTGACCGTACTCGTGAATGCTGACGTACACCCAGGTGGCTCCGGTGCAGAACATGGCGGCGCCGAAGGTTAACGCCAACGTGAACGCTCTACGCGGGCCGACCCCGCGCAGTAAAACGCTGAGGCAGGCAGTGCACACCAGGCCAATAATCCACCAGTTCATCGGCGCGAATGACAGTGGGAGCAGCGCACCAAACAAAGCGGCGACCACGTGGGACAGGCCAGTTTCAGCGCGGCGTTTCATAATAATCGACTAATCCTTGTTGCCGACCAACCCCATTTCCATCTGATGAATCTGGCGGCTGTCCGCTTCGATGACCCGGAACGAAAAATTCTCTAAAACGATACTTTCACCCACCGTTGGCAGGTGGCCAAAAGCCTGGGTGACAATACCACCCACCGTGTCGAATTCGTCTTCGCTAAGCCCTGTTCCAAAATGTTCATTAAAATCTTCTATCGGTGTCAGCGCCGCGATCAGGTAGTGATCGTTGGCCTGTCGACGGATGAAGTCGTCTACATCATCGTCGGTTTCATCCTCGATATCGCCGACAATCTCTTCCAGTATGTCTTCAATGGTGATTAGTCCCGCGACGCCGCCATACTCATCGACAACAATGGCCATGTGATAGCGTTGTTCGCGAAACTCCCGCAATAGTACATTGAGGCGCTTGCTCTCGGGAATGATGGTGGCCGGGCGGATCATCTGTTCTATGCGGAAGTTCTCACGTCCAGTGAGAACCAGTGGTAATAATTCCTTGGCGAGTAGAATGCCGCGGATATCGTCGGCCGAATCACCCACCACCGGGAAGCGGGAGTGATTGGACTCGATGACCAGTTTGAGGATCGCTTCGAGACTGTCGTCGTAGTGGATGACGACGATGCGCGGACGGGGAATCATAATTTCCCGCACCTGCTGGTACGAGACCTTGAGAGCGCCTTCCATAATGCCCAGGGCCTCAATATCGAGAATTTTATTGTCGTGTGCCGCTCTGAGCAGATCGACCACATCCTCCCGGGATTTCGGCTCGGCGGACAGCGCTTTACTGATGCGCTCCAGCCACGTTCGATCAGGGTTGCCGAGACTTTCGTCGCTCATGAGTGTGTAACCTCGTTATCTACATGCGGCGACTCACCGCCGTCCTCAGCGTAGGGCGGTGCAAAACCCAGTTCCCCTAAAATTTGTGTTTCCAGCGTTTCCATGACCAGTGCCTCGGTATTCTCTATGTGGTTGTAGCCCAGCAGGTGCAGTGCCCCATGTACCAGGATGTGAGCCCAGTGCGCGTCGGCCGTTTTGCGTTGCTCCAACGCCTCGCGATTAACAACCGGGGCACATACCAACAGATCGCCGAGCAGCGCACTGTCGACACAATCCGGAAGGTCGGCGACAAAGGACAGGATATTGGTTGGCCCAGATTTATTGCGATAGCGCAAATTGAGTTGAGCGGCTTCATCGATCCCTACTACCCGCACGCTGATTTCCGCATCTGGGGCGTGCGGGCTGACGGCCCCGGCCAGCCAGCGGCGTATATCTGCCGGGTCGGGTACCTGATCACAGTTCGAGGCATTGTCGATATTGACGAGCAACGGCATGGCAATCAGGTCGCCGCGGGATCGATACTTTCGGGCGGGTTTTCGTGGGCGTTATAGGCATCGACGATAGATTGCACGAGCGGATGGCGAACCACGTCTTTGGATAGAAAATGGGTGAACGCAATATCGTTGACCTGAGCCAGAACTTCGCACGCGTGCAGCAAACCGCTGTGAGTGCCACGCGGCAAGTCGATCTGGGTAGTATCCCCGGTGATCACGGCGGTGGAACCGAAGCCAATTCGGGTCAGGAACATTTTCATTTGCTCGCGGGTGGTGTTCTGACTTTCATCGAGAATAATGTAGGAGTTATTAAGCGTCCGCCCGCGCATGTACGCCAGTGGCGCGACCTCGATAACGCCGCGCTCAATTAATTTACCAACTGCCTCGACCCCCAGCATTTCGTACAGTGCGTCGTACAGTGGCCGCAAGTACGGGTCGACTTTTTGCGACATATCTCCTGGCAGGAATCCGAGTTTTTCGCCAGCTTCCACGGCGGGTCGTACCAGCAGAATTCTCTCCACCTCGTCGCGCAACAGTGCTTCTACCGCGCAGGCTACGGCCAGGTAAGTCTTGCCGGTCCCGGCGGGGCCTACACCAAAACTAATGTCGTGAGTCTGAATCGCCCGAACGTAGCGTTGTTGATTGACTCCACGGGGTCGGATATTGCCCTTCTTGGTGCGAATCAATGTCAGGTTTTCCACATTGCCAGCGGTGGGGGTTTCGGACGTGTCCATAGGCAGTTCCATAGCAGCTTGTTGTAATAACAGATGAACCTGATCCGGTGCGATTGCGCCGACGGTCAGGGTTTCGTCGTACAGGCATTGCAGTACTCTACCCGCTGCCGCGGAGCGTGTTGCCTCGCCGTAAAACGCGAACAGATTGCCGCGATTGCGAATTTCGATATTCAGCCGTTGTTCGATCTGGCGCAGATGTGCGTCAAACTGGCCACACAGGGATGCGAGGCGATGGGCGTCGTTGGGCTCAAGGGTTACTGTCAGAGCAGCGAGTTGAATGTTCAAATGTAGATTGCAAACGCCTTTGCGGAAACCGTCAGGCGCTTAGCATAACGGCTTTGCCGGGGTCATGAAATACGTAATAAGTGAATATATATACCAAAAGTTCCGTGCTGGTAACGGCATTAAGAGTTTTTCGTTATAGTTTTTCACTGTTTCAGGGCCCGATGAGTCAATCGGGCAGCAGTTGACCACGTAGTGAGTTGGGTAGTGCCTCGTCGATCCGTACCTGGACGAAGTGGCCAATCAGACTGTGGTCAGCGCAGGTAAAATTGACCACTCGGTTATTTTCCGTGCGGCCCTGCAGCTGAGCAGGGTTCTTTTTGGATATACCGCTGACCAGCACGCGCTCGACGCTCCCGACCATGGCGGCACTGATAGCCATTGCCTGCTGGGTAATACGGCTTTGCAAAATATTCAATCGCTGCTTTTTGACGTCCATGGGCAGCGTGTCTGGAAGGTCGGCGGCGGGGGTGCCAGGGCGGGCGCTGTAGATAAAACTGAAGGAGTGGTCGAAGCCGATGTCTTCGATTAACTTCATAGTGGCCGCGAAATCTGCGTCGGTTTCCCCGGGGAACCCGATGATAAAATCAGACGATATGCTGATGTTCGGTCGTAGCTGGCGCAGGCGGCGGATTTTTGACTTGTACTCCAGGACAGTGTGTCCGCGCTTCATGGCGGCGAGAATACGGTCTGATCCACTCTGCACCGGCAAGTGTAGATGGCTGACCAGCTTGGGGACGTCCCTGTACACATCGATCAGGCGGTCGCTAAACTCCACCGGGTGGGAGGTGGTGTAGCGAATGCGCTCGATACCTTCGATTTGCGCGACGTAGCTGATCAATTCTGCCAGATCGCACAGAGTGCCATCGTCAGCGCCGGCGTCGCCACGGTAGGCGTTGACGTTCTGCCCGAGCAGATTAACTTCCCGTACACCCTGATTTGCCAGATGGGTGATTTCGGTGAGCACCTGAGCCAGTGGGCGACTCACTTCTTCGCCGCGGGTGTAAGGCACCACACAGAACGAGCAGTATTTTGAACAGCCTTCCATTATGGAAACGAAAGCACTGACGCCATCGGCTTCCGGCAGGGGCAGCTGGTCAAATTTTTCAATTTCCGGAAAACTCACGTCCACGATCACCGCGCCATTCTGGCGCTGATGTTCGCTGATCATGTGTGGCAGGCGATGCAGGGTTTGGGGGCCAAACACCAGATCGACATAGGGGGCGCGCTGGGCGATCGCCTCGCCTTCCTGGCTGGCGACACAACCACCTACGCCAATAATAATGTTCGGATTTTTTTCTTTCAGTGCTTTCCAGCGGCCGAGCTGGTGAAAAACCTTTTCCTGAGCTTTTTCCCGAATCGAGCAGGTGTTAAGCAGTAATATGTCGGCTTCGGCGGGATCCGCGGTGTGTATCACCTGGTGGCTTGCGCCGAGTAAGTCTCCCATGCGCGCGGAATCGTACTCATTCATCTGGCAGCCATGGGTGACGATATGGAGCTTTTTACTAACGGGTTCGTTGCTCACAGCGGGTTACTCGGCGATACGGGACAGGTTTAGCGAGCTGGTTCAGTGGCGTAAGGGCGGCGAGTATAGCGTTTCAGGGACAAAAAGCGTAGTTGTGGGTGCGCTTTGCATGTGGGACTGGACGGTGTGCCGGCCGCGAGCTGTGGTATCCTGTGCGGCCGCAAACCAGTCAGCCGTTTCCGCGACACAAGAGTTGTTATAAACACATGGCCAAAGATCCCATTTACAAGGTAATTTTCTTCAATCAGGGGCAGGTGTACGAGCTCTACGCGCGACACGTTTACCAAAGTGATTTGATGGGCTTTCTCGAAGTCGAGGAGTTCCTGTTTGGCGAGCGTTCGCAAATGATTGTCGATCCCGCCGAAGAAAAGTTGAAAAACGAATTTTCCTCCGTCAAGCGTAGCTTCATTCCCCTGCACAGCGTGTTGCGTATCGATGAAGTGGAAAAAGAGGGCGCCTGCAAGATTAGCGAGGCCAGAGCTGGCAACGTGACACCTTTCCCCTTCCCCTCGCTGGCGCCCAAACCGAAATCGGATTAAATCCCTTTGGTGGCAGCGCTTGCGGTGTTGTGCGGGTGCGCACACTGGACAGGTAACTAACGCGCATAAATCAGACGCAACGCCGAACTGGTGTCGGTGCGTGGCGCCCGATGTCCTACACTCAAAGAGTCTACTATTGACTGGGGCCGTTGGCTAACGGGTCAGCGGGCTGTTCACAAATACGGGGTGTTAAGGGTGAAAGCGATAACTGCGTTACTGCTGCTAATGGCGCTCTACCTGTTCTACCCCACCTTTGACTTATGGATCAAAACGGACCCCTTCGCGTCTGGTTATCGTGCGGGCGCGAGTGGCTTTGTCACATTGAACCGTTGTCGGGCCGCCGCTCAGGCTACGGGCGCGGATGAGTTTCGCTGTGAGAAGAATGTCCGGTGGCGTGGATTATTTGATACGTTTCGCCAGCGGGACCCGGAGATTAGAGAGTTACACCGGGAGTTCGCCGAACCCTGATTCGCTGGTGTAGCACTGTTCACAGTCGGCGGCGCTATTCCTGGGCAACCCACAGGCCGCCCAGGCCGAGAATTGATTGCAGTCGCATCGCTTCCTGTTCGGCGAGGGCCTGGGATTTGAAACCCTGTAAACGCACCCGATAGAGCACCTGATTGTCTACGTTAACCATCGACAACCCTGCTTTTACGCCATTGTTAGCCAGCGATGCGATCAGATTGCGCGCGGATTTCTTGTGGGACAAAGTGGCAATATTCAGTACCCAGCCGGGCGCGACTGCAGGGGGGCTTGGTGCTGCAGCTGCGCCTTGAGATGTCGCGGCGGTCGATGCCAGTAACTGGGCCGCATGCTGTTCAATGCGCTGCTCTACGCTGGCCAGTCGTTGTTCCAGTTCTTTGATCGTTTTTTGCGGATGTTGTTGATCTGCGCTGGAAGTTGTTTGCGTGGCGAGGATCAACGGAGGTGCGAGATTAGACCCGGAGGGTACTGGTTTAGCAAATGCGCGGGCCAATGCAGACAGGCGGACGTCCATCTGCGCCAGTCGGGCACGATCTGCGGCCATCGTAGCCTGCCAATCCTGAGCATAGAGTGCGACCCATGCGGCAATGCCGAGAGTCAGTGCCAGCACCAGCAATGGCGCGAACCGCGGTGGATACATCGCTGTGCTAACGCGATGGGTTGGGTGTTGTTCAGTCGGCGGTGCGCTGGCTGCAGCGGTGGTCGATACGGGAGCGCTCGTAGCGGCAGAAGCTGGCGGTTCGAACATGCTTGCCCCGGTCCTCGTGCGGGGTATATCTACAGGTGGCTCTGGGTTGGGCGCTACCAATGCTGGGTTGAGATTCCTGTTGTTGCCTGAACTATTCTCAGACCAGTTCCCGTAGCGGTAATCGGACCCGCGGCTTAAATTTTCGGCGGGTTGGTCCACGGGCTGCCGTTGCGGAGCGGTCCCGTCAAGAGGTTGTCCTTGTAGAGCGGATAAAATCATAAGAGCTTCATTTATGTCCGTGTCGCTAGAAACTCAAGTAATGCACGAAGCATGCCGATAAAGAGTTGCCAACTTTTTCGCAAAATCTCGCACATGGGTGCTCCATTCGCCCATTGATGGAGATAAAAATGACGGAATGCTGGCGGCGTGCAGGGCCTGAAGTTATTTTTTTGTCGCTTTCTTGGAGATGAGCAGGCAAAACAAAGAAAGCGTCCAAAAGTCCCGGGGAGAAACTGGCAGTGACAGAAGCAAAAGACGACAGAAGAGCTAAGACCGACAAAAAAGTTGCCTCGGATCCGAAAGATTCCTTGCTACGGCGTATCTGTATCGAGCTGAGTTTTTTGGCCGAAGGGGAAAGGGATCTTCCCCATGAAGTCGTCGCTCGCCTGCGCTCGGTTTTGCGTAAGGATGCGTACTATAGTGACCTCGAAATGGCCGCCACTCCTTTTTTTGATGCGCTGGTAAACCGGCGCCATCTTAAACGCCCACATATGCACGAATCTAGCGAGCTGGAACTGGTGCAGGCGTTGGTTGAGAACATACCGGCGCACCAGAATTCTGAATTTACCCAGTTAAAAATTGCTGCAGATGAAGCCCGTTCTCTGCAGGAAGCTATGGCGGTGGTGCGCCGAGCTGGTTGGTTGTTGGCCAAACTTGCGTCCTCCACCGATACCGTGCCGACGTTGGCAGACGGGAGCCTGGACAATTTCGTGCGGTCCCGCGGGGCAGCGCGTCGCGTCACCGACCGCGCGCTGTCGCAACCAGCTCAGTCCATCTTGCGGGCGCTCAAACCCATGCTTGAACGGGCGCTGGCGGAGCTGGTGAAGCTAGAGGAAAGTACGGTACAGGCGCAGGCGCTGCAGGGAAGATTGCAGGCGGTGGGCAGTGTTGAGGATTTGCAGATTACTCTGGAGCAAACTCTAGAGCTATTCGCAGACCAGGCGGCGCGCATTAATGAAGAACGGCGGGAGACCGAAAATTTTCTCACACAGCTATGCGCCGAAGTCCGGACTATTGGCTCGAGCATGACGCACCTTACCGATAACGAAGAATTATCACAGGGTGTGCAACGGTTCCAAAAGGAGCTCGAAGTGCATTTGCTCGACATCGAAGCCGCGGCGCGGACCCAAGCCAAAACAACGGATTTGAACCGGATGATTGGGGGTAGTGTAAAACGCATTGTCGAGGACTGCGTACTGTTAGCGGAACAGCAAGAAGCATACGTTGAACACGTACGCAACTTGGCCGAAGAGGTGAAAAGTAAGACGTCCAAAATGGAGAAAGAGATAGAGGATCTCCGTGTTCAGGTGGGGCAACGGCAACATCTGATGATGATAGATCCACTGACTCAGGTGGCGAATCGCTACGGCTACGAACTACGCGTTGAAGATGAGTATGCTCGCTGCCGCAGGCTAGGTTACCCACTGTCTCTTGTGGTGGTCGACGTTGATCAATTTAAGGCGATTAATGACAGATATGGTCACCGGGCGGGGGATAGAATACTTAAGGAAGTGGCAAATATAATGAAATTGCGACTTCGCGTCACTGACCACGTCTCTCGCTTTGGCGGCGACGAATTTGTGCTGTTACTACCTGATACTTCCTATGTGGGCGCAGTGAAATTGATGATGGATTTAAAAGATATTGTCGCGGCGCGTAAGTTTCGTCATGACGGAATGCCTGTCGTAGTGCAAATTTCTTGCGGTGCGGCGGAAATGACAGTTGACGATACGCCGGAAACGACCTTTGAAAGGGCCGATCGGGAAATGTTCCGTGACAAAAGGGCCGCGCCGACGCGGGCGCAGTAGCTACACCAGAAATCACGTTACTCGCCGTCCGGGTCGGCCGCATGCAACTGGTTACGACCCGAGTTTTTGGCCCTGTACAAAGCACGGTCCGCTTTGCGGATCAGCGACAACAAGTCGTCACCCTCTTTCAGGGCTGCCGCGCCCAGGCTGGCGGTGATAGTTATGGCATTGCCCTCGTAGGAAAGTGGTGTGGAGGCCAGTGTTTTACGGATCCTTTCTCCGGCGATTTTGGCCTGCTTCAGGGTAGTCGCTGGAAGCATCAGTAAGAATTCCTCGCCGCCAAACCGAAATGCCGTATTAGATAACCGCATGGTGCGTTCCAGCAGGGCGGAAACCTGTACCAGCAAGGTGTCCCCTGCGGCGTGCCCCCAGGTATCGTTGATTGTCTTGAAGTGATCGATGTCAATCAGCAGGACCGACAGGGGAGTTCCCTGCCGTTTAGCGCGCTCCAGTTCAATCGGAAACAGTTGCTCCATGGCGTGGCGATTAAATAACCCGGTCATGGTGTCGGTCATGGCATTTTTCACAGCTGAGCGGTATTGCAGAGCATTGCGTAGTTGGTACAGCAGTGCGCTTAGCGACTTTTCGATAACAAATAATTCTTCTTCACTAAATGGTTGACGTCGGCTGAAAGTAATTTCACCCAGGCAGGTTGCATCGATGGCTAACTGATAGGTGCAGGTGTGGTGTCTATTCTGCCCAGAGGAAAAATGTAAGTGTTCCGCTGGGAATTCATACTCCAGGCCGTCGAAAGAAATAATAGCGCTAAGCTCTGCATCGAACATCGTCAACAGGGCTTGTGGGTCAATCACGGTTTGAAAGCGCTGATGCAAACGCAAAATATCTGGCTGACTGAGTTTGCGCGGTACCGCCTCTTTGGCGATACCGCTGCTATGCAACGCTCGTGTAATGCTACGCATATTTTTTCTCCTGGCTCCTGCCCCCCGCGGGCGAAGTCGGCTACCGTGGGCAGCAGGAGAAAACATGCAAGATGTTGGCCAATTAACGTAAAAAAGCGTTTAAGCACTAAATTCGGCCGTCAATCCTCTGGGATTCGGAAAGCCGTCAAAATATTGGCGCTTGAGAGCGGGGAGTTTGTCGGTTTATCGTACATCTGTAATGCGGAGTGCGACAAACTAACGGCAGGCGAAAGATTGGTAAGAGTTGGCAGATAAAGATGTTCGAATGTCTGGTTGTGGTGGGGTTGCGCGGCCGGGCAAACGATCAGGCTTTTGCCACAGTTTGGGGGCGGGCGCTGCTGTGTGCGTTGCCGGTTGCGCCGTACAGCTGGACGTCGTCGAGATAACCCTGCTTAAGAATTTGCAGGGCGCGGCCGGTAGTTAGTTCGCCGCGATGGATTGCGGCGCCAATGCGGCGATTTTTTTCCTGGCAGTGCGCGATGATGTCCTGTAGTTCATTCCACAATGTCGTGCTGATTGCGGCGGGCTGGGTCTTGCTAAGTGCAGTTAGACCCGCGCGGCCGGTAGCCAAATCGTTATCGGTAAGTAGCGCATCTCGCTGCAGGCCCACCCGTTGCAGTTCATCAGCAGTGGCTAATTTGTTGATACCCGCTTGCTGCAAGCCCTCGAGATCCCGGGTTTCAATACAGTAGTATTCCCGTTCCAGCAGTGCTTCGAGATTACGGGCACAGGCAATTTCGCTGCTCAGCAGGGCGGCCAGTGGCTCGTCTAATGAATGCGGATTCAACGACATTTGAATAGTGCCCGTGAGATTTGGAATAACGGCAATCTGGATTGTTGCAGGTCAGTCTACAACAACGTTTTCTCGAACTTGATCAGATTGCTGGCAATCCGCTCCGGGTCCACTTTGTAGGTGCCTTCCAGCAGGGCTTTACGCACCAGCGCCACCCGCTGGGCATCGACCACCGGAATATCCGCGGCGGCTTTCTCCATTTGCCGCAAGTTCTCAGCGGCATGGGTTACGGTAACCGTTTCCGCGCCGCGGGCGTTCGCCGTTGAGCTATTGCCCAGTTCTTTTTGGGCAATGCCGTTGTCTTTGTTTCGCTGACCATCCACCACAGCGGGTTGAGTGGGTCGGAGCGAATTTACTTCAATGGCCATGTGCACTGTCCTTTAATGAAAGTAATCCTTGCAGGTGAAGTATCGGCATTTTGTCATAAACCTTTAGGGTTTTCTATTTGCGATAACAGTGGCCAATGCATCAGTCGACGCGCACCGTGCCATCCGCCAACACCAATCCTTCCACTACTCTTTTTGACGCCGGGTTCTGAACTTTTACACGATCGCCTTCCACGCCATCGGTCAGTGCTTTACCCGAACTTCTGACATCAATGCCCGGCCCCTGGGCCAGCAGACTAACTAGTTGGCCACGGCGTACCAGGCGCGGTGCTGCGATCACGTTTAGCGTTATCACCTCGCCGGCCACCAGTGACCGGGATAGCTGCTTACCCAGTGCTTGCTGGAGTTCAACCAGATATCCGGCGGGCAACTGTTTGATCCCGTGGCGGGCAATTTGCAGATCACCAGAACCTAAGATGGTCCCCCGGGACAGCGGCCGAGCGGTGACGGGTACGTCCAGATAAGCGTCGAGCTGAACCGGTACGTACAGGGTCCAGGATCTACCCGTATTACAGCGTATACCCACGGTAGGGTTGTCCGGCAGTTTGGCCCCAGGTGGCAAAAATGCTTCCAGCACCGAGGTGCAACGGGCTAGGGTTAGCCGCGACTCTATGGCCGCCGCACGCACGTGAACATCGGCAAAGGACTGCAGAGCCGGATGGGTTTGCACATACGCTTCGGCGCGGTCGCGGATGGCCTCGTGGCTCTGATAAGCGGGGTCGCTTTGCCCGTAACCGGGTGCGCCGCACAGCATGAGCAGCAGCCAGGTCACCGCGACACTCGGTGCTGGCGGCCGACCACGGCCGTGTAGCTGTACGTTTCCACCGTCGTTCATGTTCTGCTTGTTCCCTGTACGACGTTTTTTTGACGTCGAAAACCAACTAAAAACTTGCGTTAAAAATTGTCTAACTAACTGAATTTGAATAATTCTTCCAGCTCTCTTGGCTTCGTCAATTAGTTTGCTGCGGCAACCCGCATTATCTCTATCGGTAGTAAGCAAGCATCGTGCCGATATCCGCCGACGGGTTTTCCGCAGCGTGTCGGCCGGTTACACGGGAGAGCCGTCGCACGTTGCCGCCGAGCGGTAATTGATTGCCGCTTTTTGCCGCCGACAAGACCTGTAGAAGCCTTGTTCGGCTGAATAATGGCGAGTTTGCGAGTATGGCATGGAGCTTGCTCTTTGCTGATTGAGCAAATGCGCAGTGGTTTACCGGGTCAACCTGGGGACAGGTCAACGTCACCCGGGAATGAGTAGCTAACTACATTACGCACAGACCGACAAAGAGGATGAGTAAAGATGGCCATTGGTTTAGATAACGTTCTCGACCCCCATGCACGGGCGATGCTGGTTCACAATCGCCGTGCCGGGCTACTGGCGGCGAATCTGGCCAATTCGGATACCCCTGGTTTCAAAGCGCGGGATATCGACTTTCGCGCGGTGCTCGGTGCCGTTGAGCACGGTTCCACCCTGCGCGCCACCCGCGCCCATCATTTTAGTGTGGGGACTGCGGGCGATGGTGAGATTCAATACCGCGTACCCCGGCAGCCGTCCCTGGATGGCAACACGGTGGAAACCCAGTCGGAGCAGGTCGCCTTTACCGAAAACGCAATTCGCTACCAGACCAGTCTGCGCTTTATGGATGGTGCGGTTAAATCCATTTTGCTGGCGCTACGGGGAGAATAACCATGGGCTTGCTCAGCGTCCTCGACGTGTCTGGCTCCGCGCTGGCTGCGCAGTCAGTCCGCCTGAATACTATTTCCAGCAACCTCGCCAATGCCGAATCCGTGAGCGCCACGCCGCAGGCGGCGTATCGGGCCAAACAGCCGATATTTTCGGCCCTGGTGCAGGATGCGATGAATGGCCTGGCCTCCGTGCGCGTGGACGGTGTCGCGGAAAGTACTGCGCCTGCACGGCAGGAATACGCACCGGAACACCCGTTGGCGGATGGCGATGGCTACATTTATTACGGCAACGTTAATACGGTGGAGGAAATGGCCAACATGATTTCCGCATCGCGCGCCTACCAGAACAATGTGGAGGTGATGAACACCTCCAAGCAGCTGCTGCTGCAAACCCTGAATCTCGGTCGTTAGTGAACCTGTTTAGCATCGGAGCCTGGTATGGAATCTGTCAGTGAGCTTATCGGTAGTCCGGCGTCGAAGGCCATTACGTCCTCTGCGACAAAGAAAGCAACCGAACTCGGTCAGGATGATTTTTTACGCCTGATGGTGGCGCAGCTGGAACATCAGGACCCCAGCAAGCCGATGGATAATTTTGAGTTTCTTGCGCAGATATCCCAGTTCAGTATGGTCAGCGGTATTCAGGGTTTACAGGCATCCTTTGACAAACTGGGTGGCGCGCTTTTCGCGGGTCAGGCCTTGCAGGCGGTGCAGTTGGTGGGTAGCGATGTGGTCACCAACTCCAGCACTGCACTGCTGGGGCAGGATGCGCCGCTGCGCGGTGTTATCGACCTGCCGACCTATGCGGCCAGTGTGCAGGTCAGAATTCAGGACAGTACCGGACGTCTTGTGCAGGTACAGGAACTGGGCCCGTCGAGTGCGGGTCGTGCTTCTTTTTCTTGGGACGGGGTTAACGGGAATGGCGGTGTAGAGCCGTTCGGCAATTATCAGATTACGGCGCAGGCAATGATCAACGGTCAATACGAGGCGGTTCCCGCTTTCGCCGTGGCGCGGGTGGAGAGTGTGGCACTGACTGGCAATGGCACACAGGCCAATTTACGCCTCGCTGGTGGGCAGGATATTACCCTCGCGGATGTGCGCGAATATTTATAACGGTCAACAAATTAAACGGGCAATCAGCTCGTAAGTGAACTGCAACAGGTCGTAAGCAAACAGCAACAGGAGAAACATTATGGCATTTGATACCGCAATTTCTGGCATTCGAGCGTCCACCGCTGAGTTGAGTATTATCGGCAATAACATCGCCAACAGTTCCACCACCGGGTTCAAGCAGTCCCGGGGAGAATTTGCGGATATTTACGCCTCGAGCGTACTGGGGGTGGGTGCCAACGCCATTGGTAAGGGCGTTAGCCTGAACTCAGTGTCGCAACAATTTACTCAGGGCAATATCGGTTTTACCGACAACGCGCTGGATCTCGCCATCAACGGCAACGGCTTTTTTATCCTCAGCGACGATGGCGCCGCAGCCTATACCCGGGCCGGTAACTTTATCATTGACCAGTCGGGATATATTACCAACACCGAAGGCAAACGGCTGATGGCTTATCAGGCCGATAGCTCCGGCGCAATTACCGGCAATATAGACGCTCTGCAAATTGATACTGCCTATATCAGTCCGACTCCAACCGGCACCGTGAACATTACTGCCAACTTCGACTCGCGGGCGGTAGCGCCGACCATTCCCTGGGGCGGGCCCTACGATGCCTTTGCGGTACCACCGACCTCACCCTCACCGGATATGTACAACAGCACCACCTCTACCACGGTCTACGATGGGTTGGGTAACCCCCATGTGGTGAGTACCTATTTCGTTAAAACAGCTACTCCTAACGAGTGGCAGGCGCACACGTTGATAGACGGTGTCACGGTGGCTGGTCCAAATTCCCTGACCTTTGATGCAAATGGCCAGTTCAACCCGGCAAGTTTGCCGGTGCAAGTCAGTGTGGTGGGCTGGAACCCCCTCAATAGCAAGGGCGCTCCCACGGGTGCCGTAGCCCAGGATTTTACGATCAATCTCTCCACCAGCACCCAGTTTGGCACCAACTTTGCGGTGAGTTCCATTAGCCAGGATGGGTTTACCACCGGGCAGTTACGCGGACTGGAAATTTCTAAAGGAGGCATCGTGTTTGCGCGCTATACCAATGGTCAGTCTCTGGCGTTGGGACAGGTCGCACTGGCTAACTTCGCGAATCCACAGGGTTTGCAAGCGTTAGGAGACACTGCCTGGTCGGAAACATTTTCATCTGGCGCGGCGGTGGTGAGCGGGCCAGGCACCGCGGGTCTCGGCGTCATTCAGTCGGGGGCCCTGGAAGATTCCAACGTGGAAATCACTGAGCAGTTGGTCAATATGATTATCGCGCAGCGTAACTTTCAGGCCAACGCGCAGGTGATTCAAACCGAAGACGCGATCACTCAAACCGTGATTAACCTGCGTTAATTCGCTGACAGGACCTGAATTATGGACCGTTTGTTGTACGTGGCGATGAGTGGGGCGAGTCAGAGTTTACGGGCTCAGGCCGTCAACTCACAGAATCTTGCCAACGCCTCTACCAGTGGCTTTCGTGCCGACCTGGCGATGTTCGATGCAGCGCAGGTGCATGGTCCAGGCTACGCCAGCCGCGCCTATACGCAGTTACAGGGCGCGGGATTCGATGCCACGCGCGGCACCGTGCAGAGCACCGGGCGCGATCTGGACGTGGCCATTAATGGCGATGGCTGGATTGCCGTACAGGCGCCGGATGGCAGCGAGGCCTATACCCGCCGTGGGGATTTGCAGATCGACGCTTTTGGTCTATTGACCAATGGCGAAGGGCTGCCCGTTCTGGGTAACTCTGGACAAATCGCCGTGCCGCCCCATACCAAGTTTGAAGTGGGAGCGGATGGCACGATTACTATCTTGCCGGTGGGTCAGAACCCGAACGCCATGTCCGTCGCTGGCCGCATCAAACTGGTCGCGTCCGATGCGGCGGATATGGAAAAAGGGGTGGATGGTTTGTTGCGCCGCCGCGATGGCGAGAACGCCCCGGTGGATAACGGTATTCAACTGATGTCGCAGTCCCTCGAGACCAGTAACGTCAATTCCGTGGCGGCCATGGTGCGCATGATTGAGCTGTCGCGCTCCTTCGAATTGCAGATAAAAATGATGCGGGTAGCCGCAGATAACGACCAGGCTTCGGCCTCGTTAATGAACATGTCCTGAGCAGTGTGTGGGTGAATACCCAGGCCGTGTCAGGCACACCAGGCAGAACGTACAGGTTAACAGGAGCGAGTAAATGAACGAAGCATTGTGGATTTCCAAAACCGGGCTGGACGCGCAGCAAACGCGCATGGCGACCATTGCCAATAATCTGGCCAACGCCAGTACGTCGGGTTTTAAACGTGGCCGTGCCGTGTTTGAAGATCTGATGTACCAGAATCTGCGCCAGGTGGGCGCCCAGTCTTCCCAGGATACCCAGTTGCCTTCAGGGCTGATGCTGGGTACCGGGGTGCGGGTGGTGGCTACCGAAAAACTGTTTTCCCAGGGCAACCTTGAACAGACCGAAAACTCGCTGGACATGGCTATCGACGGACGGGGTTTTTTGCAGGTGCTGCTTCCCGATGGCTCCATGTCCTACACCCGCGACGGTTCCATGCAGGTCGACTCTCAGGGTCAGATGGTGACGTCCAGCGGCTATGTTGTACAACCGGCGGTGACAATTCCCCAGGACGCCCAGTCAATCAATATTGGCAGTGACGGCACCGTGTCGGTACGTACCCCCGGCGCGGCCGCCCCCACTCAGGTGGGCACCATTCAGCTGGCGGATTTTATCAATCCTGCCGGGCTACAGCCGATCGGTAAAAATTTGTTTCTGGAATCAGCCGCCAGCGGTAGTCCACTGGTGGGCAACCCCGGGCTTAACGGCCTGGGATCGGTGGTGCAGGGCTATGTGGAGAGCTCCAACGTCAACGTGGTGGAGGAGCTGGTCAATATGATCGAAACCCAGCGCGCCTATGAAATGAATTCCAAGGCCATTTCTTCCAGCGATCAAATGCTGCAATTTGTCACTAATAACCTGTAGCGCAAATATTATGCAAAAGTCACTGTGGTACCTGTTGATCTGCCTCGCCCTGTTGTTACTCGGTGGTTGTGGCTCGATGCCGGAAAAAAGCACCATCGGTTACGAGCCGGTTATGCCCGAGGTGCAGCCGCCACAGGAAATGCGCAACGGCAGCATCTACCAGGCGGGTTACGACATGGTGTTGTTCGAAGATTTACGTGCACGCCGGGTCGGCGACATTTTGCGCGTTCTGTTGGTGGAACAAATGGACGCCGCCAAAAGCAGTGCCACGAATGTCGATAAATCCACCAGCAACAGCATTCCTAATCCAATTCTGTTCGGCAAGGAACGCACGTTTGGCTCCAACGATCTGAGTAGCGAAATCGCTTCGGATCACGATTTTAGTGGCGAAGGCGACAGCAACCAGAGTAACAAGTTGCGCGGGAGTGTCGCGGTGACGGTTGCCCAGGTGTTACCCAACGGCAATCTGGTGGTGCAGGGCGAAAAATGGATTCAAATTAATCAGGGCAGTGAATATGTGCGCCTGCGCGGCATTGTGCGGCCTACTGATATTAGCGCTGACAACACGGTGCCCTCGACTCAGGTTGCGGACGCCCGTATTTCTTACGGTGGCACCGGGGCGGTCTCGGAAGCCAATATGGTGGGCTGGCTGGCGCGTTTCTTTATGAGTCCGCTGTGGCCATTTTAATCGGGAGCTGGTGATGCAATTTGCGAACAAAAAAAGTTGGTGTTGGCGCTGGGTGAGCATGTTGCTGAGCTGCGCGCTGCTCAGCGCGCCGGTGAATGCCGAACGTATCAAGGACCTGGCGTCCATCGCCGGGGTTCGCGATAACCAGTTGGTGGGTTACGGCCTGGTAGTGGGCCTGGACGGTAGTGGCGACCAGACCACCCAGGCGCCGTTTACCGTACAGAGTTTGAAAAACATGTTGGCGAAAATGGGCGTGGTGATTCCCCCCAACGTCAACCCTCAGTTAAAAAATGTGGCCGCGGTCATGGTCCACGCGGAATTGCCGGCCTTTGCCAAGCCCGGCCAGACGATCGATATCACCGTGTCCTCTATTGGCAACGCTAAAAGCCTGCGCGGTGGCAGTTTGTTGATGACGCCCTTGAAAGGCGCCGACGGGCAGGTGTACGCCATTGGACAGGGCAATCTGGTGGTGGGGGGCTTTGGTGCCGATGGAGCCGACGGCTCGCGTATCACTGTCAATATTCCCAGTGCCGGTCGCATTCCCAATGGTGCGACCGTAGAGCGGGTGGTACCCAATTCTTTCGGTGACGACGGGGTGCTGGTACTGAATCTCAATACCCCGGATTTCACCACAGCCCAGCGCCTGGCTGAAAATATCAATCGAGTATTCGGCTCGCAGGTGGCGATGCCGGCGGACAGTGTGTCGATTAATGTGCACGCGCCCCTGGATCCCAGTTTGCTGGTCGCTTTCGTCGCCAATCTTGAAAATATTCAGGTCGACCCCGGTGATGCTGCTGCGAAGGTGGTAGTGAATGCGCGCACCGGCACCATAGTTATCGGCAGTCACGTACGTGTGGCGCCCGTGGCGGTGGCCCACGGAAGTCTCACGGTAACGGTATCCGAACAACTGCTGGCCAGTCAGCCGGCACCATTTGCGCAGCGCGGCGACACGGTGGTGGTGCCGCAGTCGTCGGTGGAAATCAGCGAAGAGCAGGCGCGTATGTTTTTATTTAACCCGGGCATCACCCTCGACGAAATTGTGCGGGCAGTTAATCAGGTGGGTGCGGCGCCAGGGGACCTGGTGGCCATTCTGGAAGCACTCAAACAGGCGGGTGCTTTGCGCGCTCAGCTAATAGTTATTTAGAGCCAGGGATTAGCGATGATTGCTCAGCAGGTTTACAGCGATTTCGGATCTTTTCACCAGTTGCGCGCCGACGCGCGGCGCGAAGATCCGGGCGCGGCCCGCGCGACCGCGCAGCAGTTTGAATCAATCTTTATTCAGATCATGCTCAAGGCGATGCGCGCTGCGACGCCGGAAGGTGGCTTGCTGGAAAGCAACCAGATGGATACGTACCAGCAGATGTTTGACGATCAGATTGCACTCGATTTATCAGCCGGTAAAGGTATTGGGCTGGCCGATGTGATCGAGGCGCAAATCTCGGGGGCCGAACCGGTGGCCAAAGCCGATCCGTTTGCATCGCCGCTGCGCAATCAACTGCTTAACCCAGCCAATCGCGCTCCGTTAAACACGCCGGTGAGGGGCAGCGAATCCGAGGCAGTCGCGTCCGCACGCCCCGCTGAGCAGATAGCTGGGGATGCGAAGCCCGCTGCCTGGCGGCCCCAGGCGCCGGAACAATTTGTCAGTGATGTGCGCGGTTTTGCGCGCGCAGCGGGTGGCGAGTTGGGGGTGGCACCTGAGGCTCTGATCGCCCAGGCGGCACTGGAAAGCGGCTGGGGACGGCACGTTATTCGGCGGCCAGATGGCACCAGTAGTTTCAACCTGTTCGGTATTAAAGCCAGCGCCGACTGGACTGGCGAGCGCGTCAGTGTGGGTACGCTGGAATATCGCGATGGTATCGCTGTGCGCGAGCGCGCCGAATTTCGCGCTTACCCCTCGTTACAGGCGGCGTTTAACGATTATGTCGACTTCCTGAAATCCAACCCGCGCTACACCACAGCCCTGTCCGGAAACGGGAACGGCGCTCGTTACGCACGGGATCTACAGGCAGCCGGGTACGCCACCGATCCCCGCTATGCGCAAAAAATCACCGCCATTATGGCGCAGGTAGATGCGCAAATGGCTGCATTACCCGCCAGAGCCGTGTTGTCACCTGAGACAGGAACCCTGTAGCGGGTGTAGCTGCGCTGAGTGGAGGGTACGACTCAGTGCGTTAGCGGTTGGGCTGGTGGTTTCAAAGTGGTTGTGGTGATTTCGCAGGAAACGTCAGTTTCACACAGCGTTTTGAGAGTTACAGGAAAGTTTTGAGGGTTACAGGAAAATGGCAGAGATACTCGGGATCGGCACATCGGCCCTGTTGTCGCTACAAAAAGCGCTCAGTACCACCGGTCACAACATAGCCAACGTCAATACCGAAGGCTATAACCGCCAGCGGGTGGAGTTTACTACGTTACCACCGCAATTATCCGGCAGCGGTTTTATTGGCAATGGTGTGCAGATTACCACCGTGCGTCGTGCCTACGACGATTTTATTGCTGGCCAGGTGCTGTCCCAAACTGCTAGCCAGAGCAGCCTCGATGCGTACGTCTCCCTGGCGAATCGGCTCGACAACTTACTGGCCAGCGGCAGCTCGGGCCTGAGTCCATCGCTGCAACAGTTCTTCGACTCCATCCAGGCTGTAGCCGCGAATCCGTCCGGTTTGCCGGAGCGTCAGGTGATGTTGGCCGAGGCCCAGGCGCTGGCGGATCGTTTTGCTTTCCTGGATCGTAGTCTGGTGGGCCTGGAAACGGAGGTGAACAATCGCCTGACGGTGATGGTGGATGAAATCAACGGGCTGGCATTTAATATTGCTAAATTGAACCAGGAAATAACTGTCGCCACCGGCACTGCGGGTGGCCAGCCGCCCAATGACTTACTCGATCAACGGGATTTGTTACTGACCCAGCTCTCCAAAAAAATTGGTATCACCACCGTGGGCCTGGCCGACGGCTCGGTCAACGTGATGATTGGTACTGGCCAGCCGTTGGTGGTTGGTGGGTCGGCGCAACCGATAACCACAGTCGCTAGCGCGCTCGATCCCAACCGCCTGGAAATAGGCATAAAAACCCCGAATGGTGGTACTGCGGTGATCTCCCAGTTTATTAGTGGCGGAGAAATTAGCGGAGTAATGGATTTTCGCGCCCGTGTTCTCGACCCCGCGCGCAACGAGCTGGGACGTCTGGCAGCGGTGGTTACCGATACCTTTAATACCCAGCACCGCCTGGGCATGGACAGTAACGGTCAGATGGGAGGGGATTTCTTCACCCCTCTGAGCCCGGTGACGGTCGCCGCCACCGGTAATACTGGAACCGCCACTGTCGCGGTTACCGTGACCGACGCCCGCGCTCTGGCGGCATCGGATTATCGGCTTAACTACGACGGTAGCCAGTGGTTAGTCACGCGTATTGCCGACAATAAAATCGTTACTGGCAGCGGGCCGTTTAATCTGGATGGCCTGACCATTGCTGTCAGTGGAACGCCAGCTTTGGGTGACAGTTTTCTGGTGCGGCCGGTACACAATGCGGCCGGGGCCTTTGCTGTGGCGCTGACAGATGTATCGCGTATTGCAATCGCGGCACCGGTGCGCGCCAGCGCCAACGTGGTAAATACGGGCACGGCCACTATTGCTGATGTCACGGTGCAGTCGATAACGGGTCTGCCCCTGGCGGGGCCGATTAGCCTGACCTTTAACCCCAACGCGTTGGGTGCCGGTGTGCCTGGCTTTGACGTTAGCGGCGGCCCGGGCGGACCCCTTGCCTTTGATCCTGTGCTCGACAGTAACGGTAAAACATTTACCCTGAGCGGTTTCGGTGATATGCGCTTTACCGTGCGCGGTAGTCCCCAGGCCGGGGACTCGCTGGTGCTGGAGCACAACAGCGGCGGCCGCGGCGATAATCGCAATGGCTTGTTACTTGCAGGGTTGCAGACCCAGCGGCTGGTGAATAACGGCGCCAGTACCTTCGGTGAGGCCTACGGCGCCATGGTCGCCGATGTGGGTGTTAAAACCCGGCAGGGCCAGGCAAACCTCAATACCCAGAATATTCTATTGCAGCAGGCGGTGGACGCCAGGGAGTCCGTGTCGGGGGTGAACCTCGATGAAGAAGCGGCGCGCCTGCTGCGCCTGCAGCAGGCGTATCAGGCTGCGGCCCGCATCGTTGCGGTGGCGGACAATCTGTTTCAAACCCTGCTTGAAGCGACGCGGAGGTAACGGCGATGCGCATCTCGACAGCACAAATCCACCAGGGCGGCATAGACAGTATTCTTGCCCAGCAGACGCGTTTGAGTAAAACCCAATTACAGGTGGCCACCGGGGAGCGCATTTTGACCCCATCCGACGATCCGGTGGGCGCAGTACGTATGCTCGATCTCGCGCGGGAGATCGCCATTGTTGACCAGTATCAGCGCAACGGCGAAATGGCGCGCACTCAGTTATCCCTGGAGGACAGCGCGCTGACCGCATCTGGCAACGTGTTGCAGCGCGTCAGGGAGTTAACGCTACAGGCCAACAATGATGTGTTGAGTGTCAATGATCGGCGCGCCATCGCGGTGGAAATGCAGGCCAAACTCGACGAACTACTGGCATTGGCAAACTCCCGGGACGCCAATGGCGACTACCTGTTTGCCGGGTATCAAACAGCCAGCCAACCATTCACGATCAGTGGTGGTGCGGTGGTCTATAGCGGCGATCAGGGACAGCGCTTGTTGCAGGTTGGACCTGCCATGCAAATATCGGTGGCGGATTCCGGAGCACAGGTATTCCAGCTTATCCCCACGGGTAATGGTGTTTATGATATTGCCAGTAATGCCGGGAACACGGGTTCGGCTATCGTCGGCACAACGTCCGTTAACGGAGTTTTCGTCCCGGATAGTTATACCCTGACATTTAGCCAAACTGGCCCCGGCGCTGCGGTCACTTACCAGGTGGTGGGTGCCGCCAGCGGCGTGGTCGCCAGCGGTACCTATCGCGCGGACGAAGCCATTGTTTTTGGCGGCGCAAAATTAACGGTGAGCGGCGCGCCCGCAAACGGCGACAGTTTTACGGTGGCGCCAGCGCGGCGTCAGGATATTTTTACGAGTTTAAGTGACATGATTGCGGCGCTGCAAAATTCGGGATCGGATGCGGCGAGTAAGGCGCAATTCCACAATGCTATGAATCGCGGACTTAACAACGTAGATCAGGCGCTGGATCACATGTTAAGGGTGCGCGGCGATGTGGGCGCGCGCCTCAATAATCTCGACAGCCAGCAAAACATTAATGAAGATTATATTCTCCAACTCGAACAAACCCTGTCGAGTGTCAAGGATCTCGACTACGCCGAGGCCATCAGCAGACTTAATTTACAAATGGTTGCGCTGGAGGCTGCACAGCAGGCGTTTGTTAAAACTCAGGGTTTATCACTGTTTAACTTTCTGTAGTAACTTTTTTCTCTCCTCGCCGGGTTTTGCGGTGCGCTGATTCTCTGTGCATCTGCGGCGCCGCGCGCTGGCACCCCTGTTCTTGATCTGCGCTGTGCAGAACCCGCAAAAGTCCAAAGAATGGATGCACATTCCCGTGCTAATGCGTTGTTTTTACAAATTCCTAAAGGTTATCGCGCAAATGTCGATAACGGGTTTACCTAGGCACGGCTATTCGCTTAGAAAGGTTTAAACATTCATTGATTAACCGCACGCGCTCAACGGTTCGTAGCGGTGTAATGAGAGGAAAATATTATGCCACAGACTATTAACACCAATATAGCGTCACTGAACGCGCAGCGGAATCTGAACAGTTCTCAAAGTGTGCTTAACACCTCACTACAGAGACTTTCATCTGGTCTGCGTATTAATAGCGCCAAAGACGATGCCGCAGGACTGGCTATTTCCGAGCGTATGACTGCGCAGATTCGTGGGTTGAATCAGGCGGGGCGCAATGCCAGCGACGGTATTTCGCTGGCGCAGACAGCGGAAGGCGCACTGACCGAAGTAACGAATATGTTACAACGGATTCGCGAGTTGGCGGTGCAGTCCCGTAACGCCACCAACAGTACCAACGATCGTGCCGCGCTTGACACCGAAGCACAGCAATTGCGTGCTGAGATCAACCGCATTGCATCGCAGACCCAGTTTAACGGGGTTAACCTGCTGGATGGCTCTTTCGCCAACCAGGCCTTCCAGGTCGGTGCTAACGCCGGACAGACCATTACGGTCTCGGACATCGTCAACGCTAACGACACGGCGCTGGGTACTTACTCTGCAGCTTCAGTGACGGGCGCAGCGGCGACGGCGTTCACAGCCATTGCAGCGGGCGATCTGACCATCAACACCGTTAGTGTGGGGGCTGTTGCGCTCGATACCAGTGCCACGGAGCGCGCGGCGGGTATTCGCGATGCAATTAACTCGGTTGCGGATCAAACTGGCGTGTATGCGCGTAACGACACCGCCACCACCGTAACGTTGGTGAGCACCACCGGAAATATCGTAATTGGATTAGCCACCACGGCTACCACCGCCACCACCGGTTTAACGGCGGCAACCACCACGGCAACCACTGCCACGGGTTTTGGTACCCTGGACGTTAGCACCACAGCAGGTGCCGACACGGCGATAACCCAGATGGATGCGGCACTGGATGCTGTTAACACCGCTCGCGCCACGCTGGGTGCGATTCAAAGCCGCTTTGAATCGGTAGTAGCCAGTATTCAAACCACGTCAGAAAACCTGTCCTCCGCTCGTTCGCGGATTCAGGATGCGGATTTCGCCATGGAAACGGCGGCATTGACGCGGGCACAAGTACTGCAACAAGCGGGCATTGCCATGCTGGCCCAGGCCAACGCGGTTCCGCAAAACGTTCTCGCGCTACTGCGCTAAGGGTGAGCGAGAAATGATGGAACAACGGGAGCGGCACTTGAGCCGCTTCCGTTTTTTTCTTTCAGGGTTGAGCGCATGACTGAATTAGACAAAATATTACAGCTAGCTCGGACGGAAGAAGGTGCGCCTGCTCCCAGGCCGGACACAGCTACCCTCGGTGCTAGCAAGACCACCGCCGCGCAACACCCGGCAGGTGATCGGTCCAACAGCGTGTTAAGCAAGCGGCAAGAACAGGCCGCTGGCGGCAGCCCGGTGCCGACGTTGCAACAATGGGACGGCCTGAAGATTGACGAGCTGCAAACAACCGTACGCGAACTGAGCGATTATATTCAGAGTATTCGACGGGAGCTGCGGGTAGGTATTCAAAAGGAAACTGGCGTGCCGCTATGTATCGTGCATAACAGCGCTACGCGGCGCATGATTCGCCATATTATTTCCGAGCCGGAACCGATTGAACTAACACGCTTGAAAGCGGAATAAGTCATGTGCGCAACTGGTCGCGAAGCGCTGCTGGTCACTGGCATATTCCGTGCATCGTTGCTGGGAGAGTGTGGCGTTGTGCTGGCGCCGCGAGACCAGAGGCTATAGAGACAAATGATCACGGCAAACGGAGTGGGGTCCGGCCTGGATATTGAAGGGTTGGTTACGCAGTTGGTGGCGGCGGAACGTTCGCCCGTGCAAAATCGCCTGAATCGTCAGGAAATTCAACTCAAGGCAAAAATATCCGCGTTTGGTGCGCTCAAAGGATCCCTGTCTACTTTTCAGGCGGCGCTGTCCAGCCTGACTGACGCACAACGATTTATGGCGCGCAAAGTCACGCTCAGTCAGCCAGGCATGCTTACCGCAACCGCGGGAACCCGAGCGACCGCTGGCAGTTACGATGTGGAAGTCAGTCAATTAGCCAAGTCGCATTCACTGGCGTCTGGCCTGTATGCCAGCACCGCTGACGTGTTGGGTACCGGCACGCTGACCTTTCGCCTGGGCACCACCGATTACGATCCGCTGACGGATGCCTACAACGGTTTTACCGCAAACTCCGGCGCCGCCATGGCTACGGTGACAATCGACTCCAGTAACAATACGGTGGCGGGTGTGCGCGACGCGATTAACGCCGCGAGTATCGGCGTTAAAGCATCGATTGTTAACGATGGCTCGGGATATCGCTTGTTGCTGACCTCCGGCGCGACGGGGGCTCAAAATAGCCTGCAAGTCAGTGTCGCCGACGGCGACGGCAATCATACCGATGCGGCCGGGTTATCCACTCTCGCGTTTAACAGCGCGGCGACGCAAATGACGCAAACGGTAGTGGCGCGGGATGCCGCACTGACCATCAATGGCCTGGCGGTGACCAGTGGCAGTAATACGGTTAGCAATGCTATTGACGATGTGGTTCTCAACCTGACCGCGCTGACTTCGGGGTCACCGGTATCGATTAGCGTGGCGCAGGACAACGCAACGGTTAAGGCCGAGGTGGTAGCATTTGTGGCCGCCTACAACAGTTTTATGGAAACAGTAAATAGTCAGACAGCATACAACGCCGCCACTCAGGTCGGCGGCGCGTTGCTGGGGGATGCCACCCTGCGCACGATTACCAGGCAGATTCGGGAAATGGTTGGCAATGCGGTCCCGGGTTTGAACGGCGCACTGACCAGTTTCGCCGCGATCGGCATTGTCACCGAAAGCGACGGAAAATTGACGCTCAACAATGCTCGCTTTGATAGTGCCCTGGCGTCGGATTTTGACGGGGTGGCCGCATTGTTTGCCGCCAAGGGCCGCGCCACGGACAGTCAGCTCAGTTATTTGCGCGCCAGCGCCAATACCGTTGCCGGCAGCCATGCAGTGACGGTCGATCAGCTGGCAAGTCGTGGACTGCTCGCGGGTGCCGGTGTGTTACCGGATTTTCTTGCCGGCGGTACGGTGGTTATAGACGGCGACAACGATACCCTGGGAATTCGTATCAATGGGGTGCTCAGCGGCACTATCACATTGACCCAGGGCACCTACACATCGGGCCAGTCGCTGGCGGCGGAAATACAGGCGCGGATTAATGGCGACAGTGTGTTCCTTGGTGGGGGCATCGAGGCGACCGTTAGTTATGACAGCGCCGGTAATCGCCTGCTGATTGAATCGACCCGTTATGGCTCCGACTCTACGGTGAGTATTGTAGAAGTGGATACTAACAGTGGGGCGACGCTGGGGTTGACTGTTGCCAGTGGCAGCGCCGGTCTCGATGCGGCTGGCACGATCGGGGGACTGGTGGCCACAGGGCGTGGTCAAACACTGGCAGGGGCAAGTGGCAGCGCGGTGGCCGGGCTGGAGATACAGGTTTCAGGTGGCGCCATCGGCGCGCGGGGCAGTGTGGAATTTTCCCGCGGGGTGGCCAGTCGCCTGGATTTACTGCTCGGCAATCTTTTGGGGTCGCAAAATATTCTGGATGACCGCACCGATGGTCTGGAAACCCGTATCGAGCGCATTGGCCAACAGCGCGAAGTTCTCGATCGCCGCATGGCGGCTCTGGAGGCGCGCTACCGTTCTCAATTTGCAACCCTGGACAGCCTGTTGTCGCAATTGCAAACCACCAGTGGGTATTTAACCCAGCAACTTGCCAGTTTGCCCGGCGCCTACTCAGGCGACAAGCAGTAGGCGAACGGCGTGAACACTAAAATATGGATTATCGAGGGTTATCAAGCATGACGAATACACGGGCGGCGCTACAGGCTTATCAGGCCATCAGCGCCCGCAGTCAGCTCGAAACCGCCTCGCCCCATCGGCTTATTGGGCTGTTATTGGAGCGCGCACTCGATCACCTGGCTGCGGCCAAAGGTTCCATTGAAAGGGGCGAACCCGCCTCGAAGGGTGAACGTATCGGCCGTGCTATCGCCATAATCGACAGTCTGCGGGCGAGCCTGAATCACGAGCAGGGACAGGAGATCTCCGATAACCTGGCCGCTCTTTACGACTATATGGAAGCGCGCTTGTTGGATGCCCATGTGCATAACAGCACGGAAAGCGTCAATGAAATAGCGTATCTGTTACGGGAAATACAGCAAGCGTGGAACCAAATTCCAGCGGACGCTCAGCGCCTGGCGGTTGCGAGAACCCAGTCCTGATGGAAAGCTCGGGGTTGTCATTAGCTAACCGGGTTCCGGGTACCGCACGCGGCGCGCACTTGCAGGCGGTGAAGGTGCTTTCCGAGGCGATGGTTGACAGTGCGCGGCGCGGTGACTGGCAACGGGTCGTGGAGCTGGAGCGTCAGCGGCGGGACGATATGGTGGCCAGTTTCGAGAGTCCTGTCGTGGGTGACGAGGCCTTGCAGGTCAGAGATGCGCTACAGGCGGTTATGGGTCTCAACGTGCAGCTAACGGAGATGGTTAAGCAGGCGCGTCTGGAAAGCCTCCAACAATTCCAATTATTGCAAAGCGGGCAGCGCGCGGCCCAGGTCTATCAGTCCGTTAGCGAGTCATAATCTTCCCTTCAAATCATTGGCGCGTATCTTGCTTTAACTACTTCCAAAGTTGATCGGCAGTCGATTCAATTTGTTGGCTGAGCCACACAGCGGCACTTGTCGCGGAGCCCGTGCGAAGCACACCGTGGAATTAGTTGCCCGGCTACCCGCTGTTATCGCGCGGCGAGTTAACGAACAAGTGAAAAGTTTATGATGCTTATGTTATTGAATATAAGATAAAAAATTTTGATCTTAAAAAAATATCGATATTTTATGGCAGGCGCACCGGTACTGCGCTTAAATAGCACTTGAGCTAGAGGGGCGGTTTGATGACAGCTTTTATTGATGGTTTTGGTTACAGGTTAGGCTGGATTGCTGCTTTTATACTAAAACGGTATAGCAAACGAGACCGGAAAGAATGTCAAAAACTTGACGCGCGTCACACTATTAATTAGTATAAGCATATAAGTATTTGTTATATGAAGTTATCAACTTTGGGCAGTACTTTATCGAGTGACAGGACGTCAACTCCATTACCGGCTATAGGTTCGACCTGTCTTAATCGGCACTTTCGATGTAGTTTTTTCAGCGTTCCCTCTTTCGGGCTCCACTCAGAACAAGCTTTAATGGCTTTTGTGTCGCATGTCACACGACGTTGCGCGGCGCAATGCGTCTTAATACTGAAGTACTCCGTACAAATTCGCTCCGTCGCTGTGCGTCTGAGCTATAGTTTGGTTGGGAACATAAAGGCAGAATGACGATGTCGACCAAAAAATCCCGCGTACTGGTAATCGATCCGGACATGCATCTGGGCAGGGAGCTCAAGACCCTGCTCGAATTCCTGGAGCATCCGGTAGTCTTGACCGATAACGAGAATAACTGGCGGACGAGTGTCACCACGGGCACCAAAATCGACGTTGTGTTTATGCGTAACACCGGGGATAACCAGGTGTTGCTGGCGCTGCTGGATTCTATTAAAGCCTACGACCCCAAGCTGCCCATCATTCTGTTTCATAAGGATGAGGCTACCGAGCAACTGGCGGTGCATCTGGATCATCAAATTTTGGGCATGCTCAGTTTCCCGCTCAAATATAAAGATGTTGTAAGTGTGCTGAACGCAGTGGATAGCGCCTGCGAAGGGCGGGAAAATTTACGCAGTGTTGGCTCCCTGGAACTGTTTCGCAATCTGGTGGGAAATAGCAAACCAATTCGCAAAGTCAGAGAGCTTATCGATCAGGTGGCGAGCAGTGAGGCGAGTGTACTCATACTCGGTGAATCAGGCACCGGCAAGGAAGTGGTGGCGCGCAATATCCAGTACCAGTCGGCGCGGCGGGACAAGCCTTTTGTCCCGGTTAACTGCGGCGCGATTCCGTCCGAGTTGCTGGAGTCTGAATTATTTGGTCATGAAAAAGGCGCGTTTACTGGCGCCATCACCACGCGTCAGGGCCGCTTTGAGTTGGCCGAAGGTGGCACACTGTTTCTCGACGAAATCGGTGATATGTCACTGGATATGCAGGTTAAATTACTGCGGGTTTTGCAGGAAAAAGCTTTCGAACGGGTGGGCGGTAACAAAACCATAAAGGCCAATGTCAGAATTATCGCAGCTACCCATCGCAACCTCGAACATTTGGTTGCCGAGGGCAAGTTTCGGCTGGATCTATTTTATCGTTTGAATGTTTTTCCGATCGAAATGCCCGCGCTTCGCGACCGCACCGAAGATATCCCGATGCTGATGCAGCAGCTGGTGGCGCGTCTGGAAGGTGAGAATCGCGGCTCGGTCAGCTTCAGTCCTGGCGCGCTGCGTACTCTTGCGCACTACCCGTGGTTTGGCAATATTCGCGAGTTGGCGAATCTGGTGGAGCGTTTGTCGATATTGCATCCCAATAAAACCATCATCTGGCAGGACCTCCCGGATAAATATCGCCAGGAAATTAGTGGAGTGGATACGGAGGGTGTGGAATCTGGCGTTGAAGAATCGGTCGACTACGGCGATGCGAATTCGACAACGGGAACCATACGTTCGGGGTCTGATGCGCGGCCGTCGCGACGCAATATCGGTGTGGCTGAAGAAAACGTAGATTTCCCGGAGGGTGGCATCGACCTCAAGGAGTATCTTCAGGAACTGGAGGTTGGATTGATTCAACAAGCCCTGGACGAATCCGACTGGGTAGTTGCACGCGCTGCCAAACTGCTTAAATTGCAGCGTACCACCCTGGTGGAAAAGATACGTAAATTTGACATTACACGCCTGGATTCCGCGTCGAACTTTTGACAAACCACGGCGTGTCCGCGTTAACCTGCTGAAATACTTTTACTTTCAAATCTAGGCATAGTTTTTGCTCTATCTCTATTGAACCGGAAATTGCCGGCCACAAAAGAGAGAGCTCAGACGCGATGCCAGTACCATCAACGCCACTATCAGCACGACAACTGGAACAAGCTTTTGCTGCGTTTAATCAGGTGTCGTCCGAGCTCGATGCCAGCTATCGAATTCTGCAAACCCGCGTGGCAGCTCTTACGGCGGAGTTGAACGAGACCCGTTCGCAACGCCTGCAGGAGCTGGCGGAAAAGGAGCAGCTGGCAAATCGTCTCGCATTGTTAATGGACGCGTTACCAGGCGCGGTGGTAGTGCTCGACGCAACCGGGCAGGTGCGGGAAGCTAATCGTGAAGCGTCGAATTTGCTAGGGGCTAACCCGGCGAACTGTAGCTGGCAAAATATTCTTGAACAAATAACCCAGGTGAGCACCCGCGACGGACAAGAATTAATGCTGCGCGACGGCCGTCGTTTGTCCCTGACACAACGATCCTTACCCGACGGCGATGAACGTCTGATACTCATCACCGACGTGACCGAATTGCACGCCTTGCAGGACGAGGTCAATCGGGAAAAACGCCTTTCGGCACTCGGTGAAATGGCGGCGCGACTCGCCCACCAGGTGCGCACGCCACTCAGTTCGGCGCTGCTTTATATGGCACCCCTGTGCGGTACCGAGCTAACCAATGCAGAGCGTACACGTATCGCCAATAAAGTTCTTGATCGCCTGCGCCACATGGAAGCGTTGGTGGATAGCCTGTTGACATTCGTACGTGGCAGTTCTGCCAAATTTGAATTGGTGGCCTTGCCAACTTTGATCAAAGACGTCGTAGATGTCGTAGTGCCATTGATTGGTAGTCGCGGGGGCAGATTTAGCGCTCCTGCACACGTTCCAGACATACGTGTAATCGTTATCAAAGACGCCCTGGTAGGTGCCGTGCTGAATCTTATCACCAACGCTGCCGAAGCGGGCGAAGGCAAAAATAGTGTATCACTGCAATTAAAAAACGATGAAAAGCATATCGTATTTTGCGTGAGTGATAATGGCCCCGGTGTTACCGAAGATATTCGCGACCGTATTTTTGATCCATTTTTTACCACGCGCCCCCTGGGTACAGGGTTGGGTCTGGCGGTGGTCGCCATGACTGCACGCGCACACGGCGGCACGATAAATGTGCTGTCGCAGGCATCGGGGGGTGCTTTATTTGAACTGGCGATACCGATACGTGGCGATGGTAGTGCGCAACATTGTGTAGATTTCCGAGTGCGCCGTGAATGCACGACAACGCACTGACGTGGAGCGACAACGGCACCACACATGACAACGTCCGACAACAAACTAGCAACGGGTAATCGAATGACTAAAAACAAAATATTGGTTGTGGAAGACGACGCCAGCCTACGCGAAGCGTTGTGCGAAACCCTGCAGATGGCGGGATACGAAGTGGTTGACGCCGAGGACGGTAAAGCCGCGTTATCGATACTGGAAAGGGGCAATATCGGGCTGGTTATCAGCGACGTGCAGATGGCAGCAATGGACGGGCATGCGTTGTTGCGAGAAGTAAAAGCTCGTTGGCGGGAGTTGCCGGTAGTGTTGATGACGGCATACGGCAGTATCGAGCGCGCGGTTGCGGCAATGCGCGACGGTGCCGCGGATTATCTGGTTAAGCCCTTCGAGGCGCAGGTGTTAATCGAAATGGTGTCGCGTTTTATGGTGGCAAAGGGCGAGGAAACCTCCAGCATTATCGCCGCGGATCCGTGCACCAGAGAAATGGTGGAATTGGCAACCCGGGTGGCTGGTAGTGACGCCACTGTCATGATCAGTGGTGAATCGGGCACCGGTAAAGAAGTGTTTGCACGTTTGATACATCAGCTGTCGCCGCGCCGCAAAGCGCCTTTCAAGGCACTTAATTGTGCGGCAATTCCGGAAACCATGCTTGAGTCAATGCTGTTCGGATACGAAAAAGGCGCGTTTACCGGCGCTTATCAAACCCGTGTGGGGAGTTTCGAGCAGGCCCAGGGCGGCACTTTGTTACTCGACGAAATTTCGGAAATGGATATAGGGCTACAGGCAAAGTTGCTCCGGGTTCTCCAGGAGCGGGAGGTGGAGCGACTCGGTGGGCAGCACCCTATCAAACTTGATGTACGGGTTTTAGCAACCACTAACCGCAATCTTCGCGTCGAAGTGGAGCAAGGGCGTTTCCGCGAAGATCTGTTCTATCGGCTCAACGTATTTCCGTTGAACGTCGCGCCGTTGCGCGACCGGCGTGACGATATCGTGCCTCTGGCGGAAAGTTTTGTGGCGAATTTTGCCACTCCGGGTGTGGGCACGGTGATTGCCGAAGAAGCCAAACAAAAATTGTTCAGCCATGGTTGGCCGGGCAATATTCGCGAATTACAGAATGTAGTCCAGCGCGCATTAATTTTGGCGGTGGGTCATACCATCCGGTCCGAAGATATTCGCTTTGCGGAAACTGTGCGCAACATTGAACGCGACACCGCTCCTGCCGTGAATAGTCACTACAGATCCGCGCAGGTTGCTACCGATGCAAGCATCGGTGCGGAGCGCGCGCTAGGCAATGACCTGCGCAATCGGGAACAACAGTTAATTCTCGATGCGTTGTGCGCCGAGCGCGGGCGGCGCAAAGAAACCGCCGAGCGGCTGGGTATTAGTCCGCGCACGCTGCGCTACAAACTCGCTAAATTGCGGGATGAAGGGGTGCGTTTACCGGCGGCGGTTGGCGCCTGATTAATCTTGATAGCAGTTGGCTGCGGAGACAATGATGAGTCAGATGGAAATTAACCAGGTACTGGCGCAAATGCGTGTGCTTACAGCGGCAGTGGGTAGCGATAAAACCGCGGAAGTCGGTGTGGCAAACGGGGTAGACTTTGGGCAGTTACTCGCTAAATCTATCGATCGCGTGAGCGAAACCCAAACTAGCGCCAGTGCGTTGACACAGGCATTTGAACGTGGCGCAGCCAATGTCGATCTTCCCGAAGTGATGGTCGCGTTGCAAAAAGCTAACGTGTCATTTCAGGCCATTACCCAGGTCCGCAATCGCCTGTTATCGGCCTATCAGGATGTTATGAATATGCAGGTGTGACGGTGCATAAATCTAAATTGAGCTGAATGCACATAAAAATTAACCCGACGACTATTTTTTTGGTACAGGATTTGAACAGGTCAACACGATGGCACTGATAGATAAAGGCAGCGTTTTGCAGCAATTTATGGGCTTCACACGGCTGCCAGTGTTTAGACAACTGGGCTTAATGCTTGGGCTGGCCGCCAGCGTGTCTCTTGGCATCATGATTGTTTCGTGGTCCCAGGAACCGGACTACACGCCGTTATTTGTCGGTCTTGGCACGGCGGACGCATCGCGGGTGGTACAAATACTGGATCAGTCGAAGGTGCGTTATCGCATCAACGGAGGCACAGTTACTGTGCCGGTTGCGCAGGTGCACGAACTACGACTCAAGCTAGCCAGCGAAGGACTGCCCCGGGGTGACGTGCAGGGTTACGAACTGCTGGATGGCGAACAAAAATTCGGCGCCAGCAGTTTTATGGAAACCAGCCGTTACAATCGGGCCCTGGAAGGGGAGCTATCGAAATCCGTCGCCACCCTGGATGGGGTACAAAACGCGCGCGTGCACCTGGCTATTCCCAAACAGTCAGTATTCGTACGCAAGGGCAACAAACCTAGCGCGTCGATTCTTGTGAATCTTTATCCAGGCAAGGAACTCAGCGATTCCCAGGTTTCCGGTGTGGTACATCTGGTCGCTTCCAGTGTGCCCGATATGGACACTGAAGATGTGACGTTGATCGATCAAAAGGGTCGCCTGCTAACCACGGCAACCGCGAATTCTCCCCTGGGCATGAGTAGCGAGCAGTTACGTTTCTCGCGCACCGTTGAGCAAGATTACATCAACCGCATCATGAATATCCTCGCACCCATCGTTGGTGCGGACCGGGTTAATGCCGAGGTGACTGCGGACATCGACTTTACAGCTACAGAGCGAACCAGTGAAAGCTACGCGCCGGACAAAATTACCATGCGCAGCGAGCAGACGCTGGAGGAAGGAAATAGTGGTGGCCGCGCCTCCGGCGTACCCGGTGCATTGACCAATCAGCCCCCTGCTGCGGGGACGCTGTCGGAGCAGGAAGACGGTAATGAAGAATCGTCTGCGGCTAACCTGTTCACCAGCAAAAGCGCCACCCGCAATTACGAAGTGGATCGCACCATCAGCCATGTGCGCGAAACCCCTGGGTCGATACGTCGCCTGTCGGTTGCGGTGGTACTCGATTATCGGGATGAAATTGACGACGAAGGCAATGTCACCCGCGTGCCGTTGCCAGCGGATGAACTTGAGCGGCTGAACAGCTTGGTCAAGGATGCGGTGGGTTTTAACGCGACCCGCAACGACAGTGTCAATCTGGTGAATGTGTCCTTTCGCGAACCGGATTTACTGGAACCATTACCCGATAGTCCCTTTTGGGAAAAACCCTGGTTAGTGCCTTTCGGTAAGCAGTTGCTGGGCTGGGGTGCCGTACTGTTATTAATCCTTGGTGTGCTGCGCCCGGTACTGGCGAGCCTCGCCAAAGAGGGCGCGGCGCCACGTCGACTCGAACACGGGGAAGCGCTGGAGGGACAAATTCAATTAAGTGCAGACCAGGTTAATTTAAGTGGCGCTGGCATGGCAGCGCTGCCGGGCAGTGTGGGTTATGCACAACAGTTGGCGATGGCCCAGTCGTTGGTAAATCAGGATCCGAAACGGGTGGCACAGGTGATGAAAGGATGGGTCGGCGCCGATGAATGATGAAGTCCGTGAATTAAAAGGTTCGAGCAAGGCGGCGGTTTTTCTGCTGGGTTTGGGTGAGCAATCGGCGGCTGAAGTGTTGCGCCATATGGGGCCTAAAGAGGTGCAGAAAGTGGGTGCAGCGATGGCCAGCCTGAAGGATATTTCCAACCGTCAGGTACAAAGTGTGGTGGCATCGTTCACCAGCGAAGCGAACGCGCTAAGTTCCCTCGGCGTAGGGACCGAGGACTACGTGCGCAACGTGATGGTACAGGCCCTCGGGGAACAGCGTGCCAAGGGCGTTATCAATCGCGTCCTGCTGGGGCGCGATTCCAAAGGCATCGAGTCTTTGAAGTGGATGGAAGCGCGCGCGGTGGCCAGTGTTATTCGTGCCGAACACCCGCAAATCATCGCGATTGTTCTGGCCTATCTGGACAGTGATCATGCTGCGGAAGTGTTGAAATGTCTGCCGGAAAAAATTCGCGCCGACGCAATGCTGCGCATCGCACGTCTGGATACGATACACCCTTCCGCGCTGACGGAACTCGACGATATTCTGGAAAAACAATTTTCCGGCGCGAATAACAGTCAGGTGTCCAATGTCGGTGGCGCCAAGACTGCGGCAAAAATTCTTGCGTTACTGGATGGCGAAACCGAAAGCAGCATTTCCGAAAGCATTCAAGCGATCGATAAAGATCTGGGCGATCGCATTCGCGATTTGATGTTCGTCTTCGATAACCTGCTGGCGCTCGATGATCGCGGTGTGCAGCGTCTGTTGCGTGAGGTTAGCTCAGATATTCTGGTGCTGGCCCTCAAAGGTGCTGATGCACCGATGCAGGACAAGATTTTCAACAATATGTCGAAACGGGCTGCAGAGATGCTCAGGGAGGATCTGGAAAGTCGTGGACCGGTGCGGTTGAGCGAAGTCGAAACAGCTCAGAAAGAAATTTTAGCCGTCGCCAGTCGTTTGTCGGAGGAAGGTGAAATCATGCTGGGTAACAAAGGAGGGGAACAATTTGTCTAAAATTATCAGCGGTGAAAATGCCTTGAAACTCGCGGTTTGGGAGACACCTATGGTCGATCCTGAGAAAAGCCGCGGCCCATTAACTCAGGAACAACTCGACGCCGTTTATCGCCAGACACGGGAAGAAGGTTATGCCGCGGGTCATCGCGACGGCCTGGCGGCGGCGCGGGAAGAAATGCTGGCCAAGGGACGGGGAATAACGCGACTGCTAAACGCGTTTGTACGACCGTTTGAACAACTCGACGAGACGGTGGAAGATGAGTTGGTATTACTGGCCACCAAGGTGGCGCAGCAACTTATTCGCCGTGAGTTGCGTATCGATCCACAACTGATAATCGACACCGTGCACGAGGCGGTGGCGGCGCTATCTGACTCTGCCAGCCATATTGAAGTACAGCTTCACCCCGAAGACGCAGTGCTAATGCGCATCGCGATTCCAGGTGAAGAGGAGCGCGGTTGGCGCATTATAGAAAACGCTCACCTGAGTCGTGGCGACTGTCGGGTCGCCAGCAGCGAAGCGACCGTCGACGCAACACTTACGGCGCGGCTCGACAGTATTTGCGACGCGCTGTTGCACGCAGGTCTTGAGCCAGCTCATTGAATATGTCGCCGAGCAACGCCGCCAGCGAACCCACTGCGCATTTCGGGGCAAGGCTTGCCAAACGCCGCGACAGCCTGGTGGCGGCGCCTCCGCCGGCGGTGGAAGGCAAGGTGGTGCGCATGGTGGGTCTGACTATTGAGGCGGTGGGTTGTCACGCGCCCATTGGCGGTCGCTGCCATATTATTACCCCCGAGGGTCGCCAGATCGAGGCGGAGGTGGTGGGGTTTGGCAACAACCGGCTATTTTTGATGCCCATCAGTCCGGTGACAGGTTTAACCCCGGATTCACTGGTGGTGCCGATGCGCGGTAGCCACAGCGTGGCGGCGGGAGAAGATTTACTGGGCAGAGTAATCGATGGTAGTGGTCAACCACTGGATCGGCTCGGCCCCATGCGTACGCCAGACCGGCTGCCATTGCAGGGCCGTGCGATCAACCCCCTGGATCGCAAACCGATACGTGAACCCCTGGATATCGGTGTGCGCGCCATTAATAGTTTACTGGCGATCGGTCGCGGCCAACGCATTGGCTTATTTGCTGGCAGCGGTGTGGGTAAAAGTACTCTGCTGGGCATGATGGCGCGCAATACCGATGCGGATGTCATTGTGGTTGCATTAATTGGCGAGCGGGGCCGTGAGGTCCAGGAGTTCGTTACGGAAATTTTAGGCCCTGGCGGACTCAAACGCGCCGTGGTGGTTGCCGCGCCCGCCGATGATTTGCCCCTGATGCGATTGCATGGTGCCTGGCGCGCCACCGCGATCGCGGAATATTTTCGCGACCGTGGACAGCATGTGCTGCTGGTAATGGACTCTCTGACACGCTTTGCTCAGGCGCAACGGGAGGTCGCGCTCGCCATTGGTGAGCCACCGGTCAGCAAGGGCTATCCGCCCTCAGTATTCGCCCGCCTGCCACAGTTAGTAGAGCGCTCCGGCAATTGCGGAAGTGGTTCCATCACCGGTATTTACACCGTGCTGGTGGAGGGCGATGATCACAACGATCCGGTGGTCGATGCGGCGCGGGCGATTCTCGATGGCCACATCGTGTTGTCGCGATCTATTGCCGAGCGGGGTCGTTTTCCGGCCATTGACGTCGACCGCTCGGTGAGTCGTCTGATGAATGTATTGGTAACACCGCGACAGTCCCAGCTGGCCCGTGAAGTCAAAGCGCTGTCTGCCATCTATCAACAGAATCTGGATCTGATCAGCGTGGGTGCCTATCAGGCAGGCACTGATCAACGAATTGATCTGGCGATCGCCAGCCACTCCCAGCTGGAGAACTTTATCAGCCAGAATACACACGAAGCTGTCAATTGTGGACAGAGCCAGCTGGCTCTGGAGCAGCTCGTTCAGCTAATACAAAGTGCGGCACACTGACGTCGTGGGCAATGCTCCGGGCCAGCGTAAATTTTGCTGCATAAACCGCGGCAAGGGGCGGAATGAATGTTGGCTCCTGCCAACCTGTGGCCACGCACGCCCAGCGTTTCGGTGCGGCGTACCATGAGTCGGGCGGGACGGTTGGATAACATCACCGGTATTGCCCGGCACCGGGAAAATAATGCGGCGCGGGTTATGGTTGAACATCGCCAGCGGGTTGCGAGCCACCAGGCACGCCAGAGTCAGTTAGAGGGTTTTCTGCAGGAGTATCAACGGCGTTTGCAGGAGGATGCGCAGCGCGGTGTGCAGGTGGCCCAGTTACAAAACTATCAACTGTTTATACAGAAATTGACTCAGGCTGTGCAGCGCCAGGCCAAAGAAGTACAACGTTGTTGTGCCGAGCTGGAGACGCGACGTCAGCAGTGGTTAGAGTGTCGGCAGGCAGCGGATTCACTGTCGAAGGTAGCAGAGCGGCGGCGAATACAAGAACAGCAGGAGGGCCACCGTCGGGAACAGCGGGAAGCGGATGATCGACCAAGGATGCTGGACGGCGATAGTGGCTGGCGATAGTTGGGTTTAGAGCAGGTATTTTCGCTGGGGGAACAACTCTGCTGGTGATAAATCCGTCTTTCAGTGCTCTTGTCTGCCTACCTTGGCGCGTCTTTTGCTTATTGTCTTGTGAGGGGCCAGCTTTGTGAAAGGCTGGTCCGGTGCAGGACGAAATTAGTCAGATACCCGCTGATCGATTGCTACATAGACAGGACAGCCATGGCCCATTCCCCCGGTGTTCAATTATTGACGACGCCGTCCCCATCGGGGACAGGTCGATCTCCTGCAAGCGACGGCGCTGCGGGCGCTAACCAATTTCGTTCCGACTTTGCCGCGCAGCTTCAGGGTGGGGCGCAGGGCGCTGTTTCCCGGGACGCTGGTACAGCGCATGGACGCCCCGCAGGGGCGACTGTCACACATCCACCAGCGCCCAATCAGGTCGTGCCAGCTACCCTAGATTCCCCGGGGGAGGGGGTGAAGGTATCTCAGGTACGTTCAGTAGCGACACTAACGACGGAGTTTCATCACCCTGTTAGTGTCCAGTTGGTTAATGGACTTTTGAATGAAGGGCAAATTTCAACCGGGGGCACCAGTTTGCCGCGCCCTGGCAACAGTCTGCCGCCTTTTACTGATGCGCATGGCAATACCCTGCTGATCGGCGACCTGCTATCGGAACCGTCCAGCGACGGGCCAGACGGCACCGAGGCCACGCCGCTCGCGGCACCTTTTCAGGCGCTGCCCGACCAGCCAGAACCCGCACAACAGATCGTAATATCCTTATCTGGCGATAGAGCAGTGTTAGCGAATGCCGACGCAGATGCAGATGCAGAGCCAAATCCGGCGTCCGTGGTAGCGCCAACCGAGGCAGATAACCTGGCCCAGAGCGTAATAACCCCCGGACTGGAGCGCGTGGTCCCGGCTCTTTTCAAAGGGGCGTTCGATAATTCGCCCCACGCCGGGAAAATTCGCGAACATCTGCAAACAGTACCCGGTGGCAAACTAACGTCCGTGCCACTCCCCGACGCTGTACCCTCCGGCTTGCTCAAATCCGCGGCTCCAGGCGCGCTCGTAACAGACGGGGAGGCGCTGGCCGAAGCCCCTGTAGCGATTGCGGATACGAAATTCGATTTAGGCGCTAAAGTGAGCGGCGAGCTCGGCTTGACCGCAACCGCTGGTAATGCCGGAAATACCACTGTTACCAATCTGCTCGCCAGCTTAACATCTGCTGCCGCGCCACCTGCTGCGGCTGGCGCGTTTACACCGTTCGCATTACAGCTGGGGGATGCTGTGCCTGGCAATATCCCTACACTGGCATTACACACGCCTGCGGGCACCCCGGGCTGGACCGGCGAGTTGGGCAACCAGATTCGCTGGCTGCTGGAGCGCAATGGGCAGGTTGCAGAGTTACGCCTCAATCCCGCGGAACTGGGCAGCGTAGACGTCAGGCTTAGCAAGGACGGCGACAACACCAACGTAATGTTCTACACGACCAACAGCCACGCGCGGGAATTACTCGAAGCGGCGTTGCCGCGGCTGCGGGACATGTTCGCCGCCCAGGGTGTGAATCTGGGTGAGGCCAATGTGTCCGAGCAATCGCTGGCGCAGCACCATGAGTCTCAGCACGCACAGAACCAGGGTGGTGATACATCGCGCCGCAATGGCATCCACGCCAACGCGGACATTATCCGAGACGAAAGCATGATTGCCTCCACCGTTACCTTAACGCAGGGGTTGATTGATTATTACGTTTAGGCAGGGGTACTGCGCAGGTAGTGGACCCCATCGCGTGCCGCGCCGCGAACAGTGCCACAGTTTTCGATCTTGACGTCACTATCCAGTCGTTGAGTTTTTGAGGGAGCGACCCGGTCGCTCCCTTTTTTTATACGTACAGCTTTTGTACAGGCAGTCATTTTTTTCGTCGATTTTCCGCCATCCGCCCGGTTGTACGCCGTCAATGTTTTGGCAAATAAATAATGATCTCGTTTAACTCCATGATTTCAATTATTAAATTGGAGTGGCACAACTATTGCTAAATATTTCGTGGTATCTGTTCCTCCGGCGTTTAAAGCGGGCAATTGTTAAGGCACCGTTGTAGCAAGCGCCTGGCGACACTTAGTACAGCATTATTTTTGTTACGGGGAAAATTCTATGGCAGTGGATGAAGAAGACCTGGATCAGCCCGAAGAGGCAGCGCAAGCAAAGCCTGGTGTTGGACTTAAAAATATTATTCTGATTGCGGCGATCGCTATGCTGATGTCGGCAGTCGGTGCTGGTGCCACGTATTTTCTGTTGTCTGGTAAAGACAGCTCGGTGGGAGATGAACTAGCAGAGCCTGCGAAAAACAGCGCTGCAAAAAAAGTGGCCAAGAAACCCGATCCGAAAAAACAAACCGCGACGCCAAAGGAACCTGCCATTTACTCGCAGTTATCCCCGGCCTTTGTCGTGACCTTTCAAAATCAGGGTCAGCTGCGCTATATGCAAATCAATTTGTCGGCGATGGCCCGCGACCAAAAAACTATCGACCAGATCGAACACGATATGCCCGCTATCAGGGATGCCGTGATTCAAACGCTGAGTGGACAGGATTTCGAGACTCTGTCGACTGTGGAAGGCAAGGAAAAAATGCGTAAAGATTTGTTGCAAGCAACGCGCCGTATTGTCAATGACGGCAAGAAGCTGGAAAACGATGTCGAGGCAATCTTTATTACTGGCCTGGTGATGCAGTAATTTATGGCTACCGAGAATCTGCTTTCCCAGGAAGAAATAGACGCGCTGCTATCAAGTGTAGCGACCGGCGAGATCGTCGCGGGTAAAGGTGTTAATGCTGGCAATACACGGGTCAGGGCGTTTGATTTTACTGCGCAAAATCAACTGGCTGGGGGGCGTTTGCCGCGCCTGGCGTTGCTCAACGAACGTTTTGCGGCGACGTTTTCCACAACCCTGTTTAACACCATTAAGCGGCCTGGTCAGGTGGTGGTACGCAATCTCAGCATGGAGACTTTTGCGGATTATTTGCAAGGTCTGGAAGTGCCGGCCAGTATTAATTTTATTGCCGTCAAACCGTTGCGAGGGGAGGCGTTAGTGGTGCTTGAGTCGGCACTGCTGTATGCGGTTGTAGATAATTTTTATGGTGGCAAAGGTGCCCTGGCAGCGCCCATCGAACGTGTCGATTTCACTCAGGCCGAAACACGAATGGCGCAAATGCTGCTGCGTCATTTGTTTGTGGATATGGCCGAAGCCTGGTCCACAGTGATAGCACTGGAATTTGATGTTGTACGCACGGAAATTAATCCAGATTTCGCCAACAAACTGAGCCCCGGCGAACAGATGCTGGTAACGACATTTGATATTGATTTCGATGGTGTAGGCGGCGCGCTGCAGGTGGCGTTGCCCTACGCCATGATCGAACCCATTCGCGATCGACTCGATAACCATCTTCAGGCCGACGATGACACCGTGGACGAACATTGGCGCGCGGTGTTGAAGGAAGAGCTGACATTTGCAGAGGTCACGTTGTCGAGTACTTTGGCGCGCACGCAACTTACCTTGAGGGAGTTGTTGATGCTGGATAAAGGCGATGTCATTGCTATTGATGTGCGCGACACCGTGACGCTGTGTGCAGAGGGCGTGCCGGTATTTCACGGCGAGTTCGGTGCGTATAAAGGAAAAAATGCCATCAAAATCCGCGACCGGGCACCACGCCCTGGGCAGCACCCGTAAGCACATGCTGGCGGGTTATAACATAGAGGTAATGAAATCATGAATGACGTGATCGACGAGGCAGAGGCGACCACCGCGGCAATGCCAAATACGGCGCCTGATGTTGATAATTCGGGTTCGCCTGGCGCCAGGGATTATGCCCCTGCTGGGCTTAAAAATCTCACGCCGGACTCCGCGAGTCTCGCCAACGGCGACGTTAATCTGGAGGTTATTCTCGACATTCCGGTCACAATTTCCGTAGAGATCGGTCGTGCCCAAACGGCCATTCGCCAACTACTGCAATACAGTCAGGGTTCGGTGGTGGAGCTGGACAGTCTGGTTGGGGAGCCACTGAACGTGTTAGTTAATAATACGCTGATCGCTCACGGTGAGGTGGTGGTGATGGAGGACAAATTTGGCATTCGTCTCACCGATGTCGTCAGTCCTGCTGAACGGGTTAAAAAACTCAGATGAAAGCCTGTCGTTGGTATCTCGGTTGTGCGTTGGTGAACGTTGCCGAGTTTACGCTGGCTGCCAGTGCAACCAGTAGTTCTGTGCTGGAGCGCGGCGCAAGCAACGGCGTGGATGGAGGCTATCTGATAAAACTGGTCGCGGGCCTGGGGCTGGTGCTGGCGAGTATTCTGGTGTTGGCGTGGGCACTGAAGCGACTGCAGCGGTTACCGTCGAAAGTGCGCGGAGCTCTGCGTATTATCGGTGCCCTTTCAGTGGGTCCACGGGAGCGCCTGCTGCTCGTACAGGTGGGTGAAACACAGTTGTTGGTGGGTGTTGCGCCGGGTCGTATTTCGGGACTTCTAACGCTGACCACACCGGTCGAAATGAATGAGGAAGTTGCGCAGGTCAGCGCGACTGCTTTCGCCAAATTACTGAGCGCCACACAGGGAAGTAAAGCGCCATGAAATGTGTCTGGTGCTGGCTGGCCCTGCCGCTTTTGATGGTAACGAGTGGGGTGAGTGCCGATCAGGGCCTGCCGTTGGTGACGGTTACCAATGGGGTGGGTGGCGGTCAGTCCTACAGTTTAAATATTCAGATATTGTTGTTGATGACGGTGATGAGTTTGTTGCCGTCCGCGCTTATCGCGATGACTTCCTTTACCCGTGTACTGGTGGTTCTGGCCATTCTGCGCCACGCATTGGGTACCGGACAGACACCTTCCAACCAGATTTTGTTGGGCCTGGCGTTATTCACAACGCTGTTTATTATGATGCCGGTGTTTGAGCGGGCCTATACCGAGGGTGTCGATCCCTATATCAGCGAACAGCTTGAATTTAAGGAAGCGGCTGTAAAAGCGATCGCGCCGTTTCGCGAATTTATGCTGCATCAAACCCGCGACACGGACCTCGCCCTGTTTATCGATCTTTCTGGTAAAGACGACATCGATGCAGCCGAAAACACGCCACTGCAGATACTGTTGCCAGCTTTTGTTACCAGTGAATTAAAAACCGCTTTTCAAATTGGATTTTTAATTTTTATTCCCTTTCTCATTATTGATCTGGTGGTGGCCAGCGTATTGATGTCCATGGGGATGATGATGTTATCACCGGTGATGATTTCACTGCCGTTCAAGCTGATGTTGTTTGTCCTGGTCGACGGGTGGGCGCTAATTATCGGCACCCTGGCATCGAGTTTTTATGTTTAGCGCGGCGTGGGGCAAGCAATGACACCGGAAGCTGTGATGGAAGTGGCCCGCGAAGCGATGTATATCACCATGCTACTGGCGGCGCCGCTGTTACTTTCCGCGCTTGCGGTGGGTCTGATCGTCGGTATATTTCAGGCCGCCACCCAGATTCAGGAAATGACCCTCAGTTTTATTCCAAAACTTATAGCCATGGCGTTGGCGCTGATGGTGGCCGGTCCCTGGATGCTCGACGTCATCAGCACCTTCACGCAGCGCTTGTTCGGCGACATTCCCATATTGATTGGATAAGCCCATGCGCCCACTGCGATTACCTTTAAGCCGCACTGCCCTATGGAAATAGCGACTGCAGATATTGTCCGTTGGGTGGGGAGCCTGTTGTGGCCGCTGGTGCGTATCACAAGTTTTGTGCTGGCGGCGCCGGTATTCGGCGCGCGTATGGTGCCTGTCAGAGTACGACTACTGCTCGCCCTGCTGCTTGCGTGGTTACTGTTGCCGACGTTGCCAGCAATGCCGGCCATCGACCCGCTCGGCCCGGGTGGTTTAATCGTATCCGCTCACCAGGTGTTGCTGGGTGTTGCTATGGGGTTTATTTTTCACCTGGTGTTTTCAGCGGTGGTCATCGCCGGTCAGAGTGTGGCCATGAGTATGGGCCTCGGTTTTGCTTCTGCGGTGGATCCCCAGAATGGCGTGCAGGTACCGGTCGTCAGTCAATACTATATGGTGATGGTCACGCTAGTTTTTCTCGCGCTGGATGGCCATCTTGCGTTACTGGCGACGTTGGCAGATAGCTTCCATCTGTTGCCGGTGGGTACGGGTGGATGGTCAGCGGATCTGCCGTTGCAAATTGCACTGTGGGGCAGCCGCATGTTTGTGGGTGCGCTGCTGATGGCGTTGCCCACGATGGCGGCGTTGTTACTGGTCAACCTGGCATTTGGGGTGATGACCCGCGCCGCGCCGCAGTTGAATATTTTTGCGGTAGGTTTTCCCATCACCCTGTTGGTCGGTTTCGTCATGTTGCTGTTCAGTCTGCAAACTTTATTGCCACAGTTTAGCGAATTATTTGCGGCGGGCTTTGCGCTCCTGCGGGATATCCTGAGGTAGGCCATGGCCGAGCAAAGTGGCGCACAGGAACGCACAGAAGAGCCCACCGCAAAGCGTCGTGACGATGCGCGCAAAAAAAGCCAGGTGCCCCGTTCGCGGGAACTCAACACGTTGCTGTCGCTGTTATGCGGTGGTGTGGGCATGTTGGTGGTAGGCGACATGTTACTGAGCGGCCTGGCCGAAATGGTGCGCAACAGTTTTATTATCGACAAAGCCTTACTGGAGACCCCGGCACTGCTTTTGGCGCATTTCGCAAACACCTTTAAGCTCGGATTTATGCTCCTGGTACCACTAATGGGTGTGCTAATCGTGGGTGCATTTACCGGCCCGCTGGCCATGGGCGGCTGGTCGTTCAGTTTATCCGCAGTGGGTTTCAAACTGGAAAAAATTGATCCTCTCAAAGGGTTGGCGCGAATTTTTTCCTCGCGGGCGTTACTGGAACTGATTAAAACTATTGGTAAATTTTCCCTGCTTGCCGCGGTGGCGGCCGTGGTGATAGCGAATTCCCTGGATGATTTGCTGGTGCTGGGTACGCAAGATATCGAGACTGCACTGCGCGCGACCGCCTGGTGGTGCGGCTGGTCTTTCGTGGGGTTCAGCGCGGTGCTAATCGCCATCGCTGCAATGGATGTCCCCTACCAGCTATGGGACAACACGCGCAAATTGCGTATGACCAAGCAGGAAGTAAAAGATGAAATGAAGGAAACGGACGGGCGCCCGGAGGTCAAGAGTCGCATTCGCCAGTTGCAACAGGAAGCTGCGCGACGGCGCATGATGGAGGATGTGCCCACCGCCAACGTAGTGATCACCAACCCCACCCATTTCGCAGTCGCGCTGCGTTACGACGAACAGGGCGCGCGTGCGCCGATAGTGGTGGCCAAGGGGCGCGGCCCAGTGGCGCAACGCATTCGCGAACTGGCGGATCAGCATCGTGTGCCGCTGGTTTCCGCACCGCCGTTGGCTCGCGCCCTGTACGCCAGCGCGGATTTGGGTGAGGAAATTCCTTCGCAACTGTATCTTGCCGTGGCGCAGGTGTTGGCCTATGTCTACCAGCTTGCCCGTCTGTCCTACGGAGAGTCCGCGCCGCCGGTGCCCCGGGATTTGCCGGTTCCCGAAGAATTTCTCAACCCGGCAGATAGCGACACTGCGGGCACAGAACCAGGCAGGAGTACTCCATGAAGACTGATCTAGCCATTGTCAGTAATTCCGGCTCCGCTGCGGGTTCAGTGCAGGGCACCAATACGGTCAGCCTGTCCACATTACTCACTGGACTCGGCACCCCGGTGCTGGTGATTCTGGTTTTGGCCATGCTGATTTTGCCATTGCCCCCATTCTTGCTGGATTTGCTGTTCACGTTCAATATTGCCTTGTCTCTGGTGGTGTTGCTGGCGGCGGTGTACACCTCCCGTCCGCTGGAGTTTGCTGTATTTCCCACTGTGCTACTGGTCACTACGCTAATGCGGCTGGCGCTAAATATTGCCTCCACCCGGGTGGTACTGTTGGAGGGCCACCAGGGGACAGATGCGGCTGGCAAAGTCATCCAGGCGTTTGGCGAGTTTGTGGTGGGCGGCAATTATGCGGTGGGACTGGTGGTGTTTGCGATTCTGGTCATCATCAACTTTGTGGTGGTCACCAAAGGTGGTGGACGCATTTCCGAGGTGACGGCCCGCTTTACCTTGGATGCCATGCCTGGCAAACAGATGGCCATCGACGCGGATTTGAATGCGGGACTTATTTCCCAGGACGAGGCCCGCGCACGGCGCCGGGAAATTGCCAGTGAAGCGGATTTTTATGGCGCGATGGATGGCGCCAGTAAATTTGTGCGCGGCGATGCGGTAGCGGGCATTCTGATTTTATTGATCAATATCGTCGGCGGTATTGCCGTGGGGACCCTGCAGCACGACCTGTCGTTTTCCCAGGCAACCCACAACTACGCGCTGTTGACCATTGGCGACGGCCTGGTGGCACAAATTCCCTCGTTAATGCTGTCTACTGCCGCCGCGCTTATGGTGACCAGGGTGTCCGCCGCCCAGGACATGGGCGCACAGGTTGTCTCGCAACTGTTTAGTAATCCGAAGGGCGCGGCTATTACCGCTGGCGTTATCGGTGCTTTGGGATTGGTGCCGGGCATGCCCAATACAGTGTTCCTGCTGTTGGCAGGAGGTCTTGGACTGGTGGCTCTGGTAACTTCCCGCAACGCACGGGTGGCGGCAGAGCCACCGGTGGAGAAAGTTAAGGAAGAAAGTACGGAAGTTAAAGAACTGACCTGGGAGGATGTGGGCCAGGTGGATATTATCGGCCTGGAAGTTGGCTACCGCATTATTTCCCTGGTGGATAAAACCCAGGGCGGCGAATTACTCGGGCGTATCAAGGGGGTGCGCAAAAAACTGTCCCACGATCTCGGATTTTTAATTCAACCGGTGCATATTCGCGACAATCTGGAGCTGCAGCCCAATGGCTATCGCATCACTTTGCTCGACATACCTGTCGGCGAGGCCGAAGTGCATCCGGGCAAGCTGTTGGCAATCAACCCGGGGCAGGTGTTCGGCAACGTACCAGGTATTCCCAGCAAAGATCCGTCGTTCGGTCTCGATGCTATCTGGATCGAACCAGGTCAACGGGAAGAAGCACAAACTCTGGGCTACACGGTCGTGGATTGCAGCACGGTGGTGGCCACCCATCTCAGCGAGTTGATCAAAAAACACGCCTACGAATTATTGGGTCACGACGAAGTTCAGCAACTACTCGATGGCCTGGCGAAAACATCTCCCAAGCTGGTGGAGAGTCTGGTACCGAAAACATTGTCCCTCGGCGTGGTGGTTAAGGTTTTACAGAACCTGCTGGAAGAGGCGGTCCCCATTCGGGACGTGCGTACCATTGCCGAATCTTTGGCGGAGCATGCGGGCAAGAGTCAAGATCCCGACGCCCTGACGGCACAGGCGAGAATTGCCTTAAGCCGCACAATATTCCAGCACGTTAGCGGCAGCGCGGCGGAGCTGGAGGTGATGACCTTCGAACAGGATCTGGAACAGTTGTTGCATGAGTCTGTGCAGGGCGCGGCGGCCACCGGTAGTCTGGAGCCAGGTCTCGCGGCAAGTATGTTGCGCCAGATCGCCGACGGCGCTCAGCGCCAGACCGCAGCGGGGCACACCGCAGTTTTGTTGGTATCTACGGGGGTTAGATCCTGGTTGTCGCGCCTGGTGCGCGGGGCCAACCCGGACCTGCAGGTACTGTCCTACGAGGAAGTGCCAGGTAACAAGCAGGTGCGAGTAGTTGCCACTATTGGCCGAGGTAATTGAGCATTAAGTATGGGATTGTTAGCCTCGGTAACCCAGACAATCGCGGGGCGCACATAGAGAGATAGAGAGATAGAGCAAATCAGCTATGCGCATGCACATTCTGCATGGGCAGTACAAAGCGAGTAGCGGTGGAGGAGTAAGCGACGATGAAAATTAAACGGTTTATTGGCAACGATATGCGCCACGCACTGCGGGCAGCGCGAGATGCGCTGGGCGCGGAGGCAGTGATGTTGTCCAACCGCACCGTGGCCGAGGGTGTGGAAATTACGGTGGCCGTCGACTACGACGAAGAAGCCATCGCTAACATGGTCAGTAGCGACGACCTGGAAGGCATCACGCGGCACGCCGATGCCGCACACCGGCAAGCAATCTCCGCCGCGTCCGCCAGCCCCGATGTGCTGGCGGATATGCGTCGGGAGCTATCGGATTTGCGTGGCATGCTCGAAGGGGAGCTGTCCCAGCTGGCGTGGCGGGAAATGGGGCGCCAACAACCGCTGCGTGCGGCGTTGGTGGCGCGCTTGCAGGGCCTTGGGCTGAGTCGCGACCTGTGTATGCTGATTGCTAAACAGGCGGCCACGGGATCCGATCTCAAAGAAGCCTGGAAAAACGCGCTGCGTAGACTGGCATCAATGGTGCTGGAGGGCGGTGAAGATATTCTCGAGCAGGGTGGCGTGGTTGCCATCGTCGGGTCAACAGGGGTTGGTAAAACCACAACCGTTGCCAAACTGGCTGCGCGTTTTGCGCTGCGCCACGGTCGTAAACAGGTGGGGTTAATCAGTACCGACTGTTTTCGCATTGGTGGTCAGGAACAGCTGGATACCTTTGGCCGCATTATCGGTGTGCCAGTACTGTCCGCCAACAGTGCCGACAATCTTGCCAAAGCAATTGAAGAGTTAAAAGGGCGCAAACTAATTTTGATCGACACCGCTGGCATGAGTCAGCGGGACGTGGGGTTGGCGCAACAATTCGCTACGCTGCGTGGCGCGGGTCGCGATGTTAAAACGTATTTAACCCTGTCGGCCACGTCGCAACGGGCCATCACCGACGAAGTGGTAAAAACATTCAGTAAAGTACCGTTGGTGGGTGCCATCGTGACCAAAACCGACGAAACCGCGAGTCTGGGGCCCGTGTTGTCGATTCTGGTTAGCCGTAAATTACCGGTGTCGTACATTGGCAACGGCCAGCGGGTGCCGGAAGATATTCAACCAGCGCGTCGGGTCGAGCTGGTAAAAAGTGCCCTCAAGTTAATGGAGCAGGTGGGCTGGGAGAGCCCCGCGCCGCCGCCACTGAAAACCCGTGGGAGAACTACAGCCCATGGGTAGTAATGTCGCGACACTGGATCAGGCATCTGGCCTTAGGCGTATGACCCGATCGCACCCCATCCGCGTCATTGCGATTGCCAGCGGCAAAGGCGGTGTTGGTAAAACCAACATCTCGGTAAACCTGGCTGCGGAATTTTCCCGGCTCGGTCGGCGAGTTATGCTGATGGATGGCGATATGGGGCTCGCCAATGTAGACGTGCTGTTGGGTATTCACCCTGAATATGATTTACGCCATGTCATATCCGGGGAGCGCACTCTCGAAGAAGTGATCATCGAAGGTCCCGCCGGCATGCAAATTATTCCCGGATCGTCCGGGGCTGCGCGTATGAGTCAGCTTAGCGCGGCGGAACAGGCTGGGCTGATCCGCGCGTTTAGTGAAATTAGTTTCCCGGCAGACATTCTTATCGTCGACACCGCGGCCGGTATTACCGACAACGTGACGACCTTTACCAAGGCGGCGCAGGAAGTCATCGTGGTGGTGTGCGACGAGCCCGCTTCCATCACCGATGCGTATGCGTTGATCAAAGTGCTGAGTCGCGATCACGGCGTCAAGCAGTTTCACGTGCTTGCCAATATGACGCGTAATAACGCCCACGGTGAAGAGCTGTTTGCAAAAATTGCGCGGGTCAGCGACCATTTTCTGTCCGTGCGCCTGGAGTATCTCGGCGCGCTGCCTTTTGACGAAGCCCTGCGCAAAGCGGTGCAGCGCCAAATTCCCGTGGTCGAATTGTTCCCCCGCAGCAAGGTGACACTGGCGTTGCGGGAAGTCGTGAAACGCATTGATAAATGGCCGTTGCCGAACGGTGCCAGCGGCAATGTGGAGTTTTTTGTGGAGCGCTTGATCCAACTGGGCCATAAAGGGGATTGAATGTAGTGAGTGGTGCAGCGGTATACGCGAAGAGCGAAAAAGATCAGGGCGAGGCGCTGATTCGCGAGCACATGTCCCTGGTAAATCGCATCGCCCACCATCTTGCGGCGCGATTGCCGGCCAGTGTCGAAGTAGACGATCTGATTCAGACCGGCATGCTGGGCTTACTCGACGCCGCCAAAAATTATAACCCCGGCCGCGGTGCAAGCTTTGAGACCTACGCCGGCATTCGCATTCGCGGCGCCATGCTCGACGAATTGCGGCGTTGCGATTGGGCGCCACGCTCGGTACAGCGCAAGGCGCGCCAACTCGCGGAAGCGACGCGGGTCGTGGAAAACCAGAAGCAGGGTCATGCCAGCGACGGTGAGGTAGCCGAGCAACTGGGTCTGAATATTCAGGAGTTTCACGCCATGGCGCGGGACGCGTCGGTGTATCGCGTGGTGTGTTTTGAAAGCGACGAAACGTTGGATGTCGACGATTACGGCGAAGCGGGTCCCGAGGAGGCGATGCACAACAGCGCCTTTCATGGCGAGCTGGCGCGGGGCATCAGTAACTTGCCGGAACGGGAAAAGCTGGTTATGTCCCTGTACTACGACGAAGAACTCAACCTGCGGGAAATTGGCGAAGTGCTGGGCGTCAGCGAATCCCGTGTCTGTCAAATCCACAACCAGGCTCTGAATCGACTGCGCGCGCGCCTGGCGAGCTGGACAGGTTAAACGCCGTGCCGCGTGGCCATTTCAGTTACTGGTGTAGCAAATGAACGTTTGGGTAATTGCCAACCCCGCAAAAAAAGTGGGTAAAACCACGACCTCCGTCACATTAGCCGGTGAACTGGTGAGCGAAGGCTCTTCAGTTTTGTTAATTGAAACCGATACACGGGGCAACATACGTGCATTCTTCAAGCAGGAATCGGTGCCGGATAATGGTCTGCACAAACTGTTTGTCGGGGAAATCGGTGCGGATATCAGTGCCGCGTTCAGTGAAACCGGCGTCGACGAGTTGAGCGTCATGACCGCTGGCGCGGCGCTTGAGGAAGTGTGTAACCAGCTGTTGTCGCAGCAGGGCAAGGGCCTGGTGTTAAAGGAGTTCCTGGGGCAGTGTGAAGAGCGTTTCGACTATGTGCTGATCGACTGCTCGACACGCTTCGATCTGCTAATGGTTAACGCCCTTGCCGCCTGCGATATGTTGATCGCGCCCGTGTCCTGTGGTGATGATGAGCATGGTGGGCTCGATAACCTGTTGAAAACCGCGGCCATGGTGGGCCGCAGCCGGGCGCGGGATATTGACGTGTTGGTGGTGCCGGTTAAGCACGACCCCAATGCCGAAAACGCGGAAGACGCCATGGTGGCTCTGAAATTGCAGTTTGGCGATAAGTTATGGGGTGGGTTTATCCCTGACGATACCAATTTTGCCCGCGCGATAGATGCAGGCAAACCATTATCCATACTGGAACCGTCCGCGCCGGGCGCGGTAGCCTACCGACAGTTGCGCGCCCATCTAAGTTCATTGAGTGTGGATTGAAGATGCGGTTATAGCGCGAGCTTCTAGCGCCAGGTCGACATACGGAAAGGCGCTTAGAAGACGGAAAGGCGCTATAGATTCGGGAAAATATATAGTGAGCCGCATGTTGTTGATGGTTCGTTATAACTGTCAGGTTATACAAGGGAGGGTCAGCAGATGGTGGATAAAATTTTTGGTGGGCCAATGTCGTCCGCATGGCCGCGCAGCCCTGATTCACAGCAACGCAAACTCAAGCCTCGCGCCGAGGCTGGGGATGAGAACCCGAGCAACGATCAGGATCAGAAGCTCGCGGAGAGTGTCGACAAGTCTCCTGGGTTAGCGGAGCAGGAGACTTTATCCGCTGTCCCCGCCTCCTCACCTTTACCGGACACCGGCGCCACTATTCATATCGACGAATACGTCTGACTTCTGGCTGATCAAGCGGTTTTCTAGGGGGCTGGTTTCCGTTTGCATATACTTCCCTGCCTGACTGCCACCCGCTGTCTACCCATCGCATATTTAGTATGCTAATCTCCGCCGAGATTTCTGGACCAAAACAAACCGACCCATGAGTCGGATAATGAACTGGAGTCAAAAACGGGGTTGATTCACGAGGAGTACGTAAATTGAAACTCACCTCGTCGCAGAGCTGCACAGCGGTCCCCTGGCCGACCATCGGCAGAAAAACTATGACGGTATTGCATTCGGGCATTATTCAGATAATTTTGCGACAAGTTGTCCATACGGTTATTTGGAACGTTGAAAAGTGAAGAGTTACCCCTTATAAAATTATTGTTACCCAGAGGTAGACATTTTATCCGAAATTGATTAGTGTGCGCCAGTACAGCCAGTTGATTCGAAGTGTTGCGCCGTAAGTTGGTGGGCAAACGGGACAGGCTGAAAGGCAATCAGCCGCCGACAAGTTGAAGAGGGATCGCTTGGGCGAAGATATAAGAAAATATAAATAGTAAGAAAAATCGCGACAAAAGTAGTCGGAAAGAAAGTAAAAAGTAGAGAAAAAACAGAAAGAAAGTACGGGACAAAAAGTACAAGACAAAGCACAAGACAAGCAGTACAGAGCAAGCAAATAGAAAAACCTATAAATAGCAACGGGGGTTGGCGACATGAAATTTACTAAAAAACTGTTAACGGGTATCTCCGCCTGTGTGTTGGGAATGGCGGGTTATTCACTGCAAGTGCAAGCCGCGGAGGGTGACGCGGCACCTGAGGCCAAGAAAAAAGGTTCCGCCTCGGTGTTGATGGACGAGGTGCTGGTCACTGCCCGTAAGAAAAGTGCGGCGGAAGATGTACAGGACGTGCCTATCCAGATCAGCGCCTATAGTGGTGAGCAACTGGACGCGTTACAAATGCGGAATGTCCAGGATATGAGTTTTGCTATGCCCAATGTCACTCTCGACCCAGTGGGCACATCTATTGGTACCGCCAACTTCTCCATCCGCGGCATGGGTACCAGCAGCTCCATTCCCTCCACTGATCCCACGGTCGGTTTGTTTGTCGATGGTATGTACTACGGTGTTTCCTGGGGTGTGATTCAAGATACGTTCGACCTGGAGGCCATGGAAGTGCTGCGCGGGCCCCAGGGTACTTTGTTTGGTCGCAACGTAACCGGTGGCGCAGTAGTTATGCGCACCCGCCGCCCCAGCCATGAGTTCAGTCTGAAAGCCAAAACCAGCGTCACCGACGACAACGATCAGGTGTACGCAATCAGCACTACTGGGTCGTTAATTGAAAATTTATTATCTGGTAAATTAGCGGTTTATTACCGTAACGACGATGGCTACTTCGACAACATCGCTCCCGGCGGCAGTAGCCGAGCAGGGAAATCCGAAACCTTTATGGTGCGGCCGGCCGTTACGTTTACACCGACCGAAGACCTCGACATTACTTTTATGGGCGAGTTTGGTCAAAATCAGGGGGATGGAGGTATCCCGCAGAATCAAAACAGCTTCACGGGCTTCAATACCGGGGGGAAAGCTTTAGACGATTTTGAAGTCAACTTGGATAACGAAGGTGATACCGACGGCGAGTGGTCGAGTCTTATTATGGAGACCAACTACCATGTAAGCCTCGGCGACGGAGTAATTACCAATATTTTGGCGTACCGGGATTTTGAGCAGTTCTCAAGCGTGGATATCGATAGTACGCCCGTCAACCATTTTAATCTGAATGGCCGTACAGATCAGGATCAAATCAGCAATGAACTGCGTTTTGCCGGTACCTTTATGGACGGTGGGCTAGACCTTACTGTGGGCCATTACTACGGCAAACAGAATTTGACGTATGTCGAAGATCGAACCGCAGGTGTTGATCTTGGGGCAGGAGCCAATGGCCAAGGGGTTCAAGCGGTCTATGGCGGTGTGCAGGACTCGACCACCTGGGGCGCTTTTGCTCAAGGAGATCTTCACCTAAACGATAGCCTGATATTGACCCTGGGAGTTCGTTACACAGAGGAAGAGAAGGACGTGGACATCGCATTGGGTGGATTCAAATCGTTGCCGTTCCCGCTTTCAGGTCAGCCCTGTTCTATTGCGGAACCCAAATGTACCACCTTTGGTTTCACCGACAACGGCTCCTGGAATAGCTGGTCTCCGAAAGTTGGACTGCAGTGGTTCTACAATGAAAGCTCCTCGCTGTACTTTAGCTGGAGCAAGGGCCATCGCAGCGGCGGCTATAACCTGCGTAACACCAATCCGGACTTTCCCCCAGGGCCCACGGAGCAGGAGACCCAGAACGCCTGGGAAGTGGGCTTGAAATCCGAGTGGATGGATGGCCGTGTAACCATGAATGCGGCAGTGTTCCGCAATATCTACGATGATGTCCAACGCGATACCTTGGATAACCAGGCACGGCAGGTCACAGTTAATGCCGCCGAGCTGACCATTAACGGGGCGGAACTGGATATGAAGGCTCTGGTTACCGACAACTTGGTGCTTTCTCTGTCTTTAGGTTACCTCGATGGTAATTACGACGAAGTAGTTTTCGATCTTGATGGAGGTGGTATAGGTGAGTCGGACGAGGCTTTAATACCGCCTCGGCTGGCACGTTGGAGTGGGCAATTCGGAGTTAACTATGATATCCCTCTCGAATCCGATGCTCTGATATCACTGCGCGGTTCCTACGCCCATAGAACGAGCTCACCGTTTAATGACGACAATACGGGCATAACCCCCAGTATGGATATGGTGAATGCGGGCATCGCCTACACTACCCCGGGTGGTCAGTGGACCGCGACCCTGTTTGGCAAAAACCTGCTGGACGATCAACGACCCACCACAGTGGCGCCACTATTGTTTGGCTTCCCTTTCACCTATTCCCCGCTAGCCAAGGGCCGCGTGATAGGTCTGGAGCTTCAGTACGATTACTAATAATTATCTGTGTTTAAAAAAGGCGCACTTCGGTGCGCCTTTTTTTTGACTCCTTTTTTCCGACGCATTCGGTCGCATCTTCTACAGTGGGCTTGTTACTTTGGTAAATGTCTGGCGCTGAGCATCAGTTTGCTGTTGTATGTAGTTGCGATCCGGGCTGGATTTATTCGTAAGGTCACGTCATGGTGAATGTTGCGACGCTGTCCGCGCCGATTTGTGATGGTTGCGTTGCACAAGATCCAATGATTTATACATTCGGAGTAATAGCATGAACATAATGGGACTCATTATATTTTTGGCAATTGGTGCCATCGCTGGATGGTTAGCGGGAAACCTGATGAAGGGCGGTGGTTTTGGTTTGCTGGGTAATATTGTTGTTGGGGTGGTGGGTGCGGTTATTGGTGGAGTTTTGTTTGGCGTGCTTGGCATTTCCGCGGGGGGATTAATCGGTTCCATTATTACTGCCACTGCCGGCGCGGCTTTATTGCTGTTCGCAGTCGGCATCATTAAAAAGGCCTAGAGCCGCGATGGAAAAGCCCATCGCAACGGTAGTCAAGAGCTTAGCGCTATGTGATTAATTTAATGGCTGCCACGGGGTGGACTTGAACGATCGTTCCCAGCATTATGGGTTATCAGGATTGCCAGCAATGCCGATAAAAGAACCATTGGTCTGCGGAGATATTGCCTATATCCCATGGTTTCGGAGATCAGCTTTAATCACGTAAATGACTCACTGAATGGTGGAGCTAGCAAATGGCGCAGGCAGATTATCAGTATCTTCCTAAAGACGTTGATAAATTAGTGATAAGGGACTTTTCGTTCGATTTCCCTGCCGATTTGGATCCCGTGTGGATTCCTGGTAACCCGGTTCGGTCACACTTGTTTAACGGGTTTTCTATGACCATGCCCTATCTCGAACCTTTCTTGATCCGCACGATACTAAAAGCCAAAAAACACATCAGCGAACCCGACTTGTTGGATGACATGACTGGCTTCAACCGGCAGGAGGGGAATCACTATAAATGCCACCGGCGTTATAACGAGTTGGTGAAGGCCAATGGTTATCCGGAACTGGAAGAACTGGAAAAGCGTATGACCGCGGATTACGCTCGCCTCGAGACCAAAAGCCTGAGAACCCAATTAGCGTATGGTGCCGGATTCGAGTCGATGACCAATGGTCTTACGCATTGGCTGATAAGCAAGCGCGCGGGATTATTTGCCGGAGCCAACCAACACGTCAGCTCATTTATTCTGATGCATATGATAGAAGAAACCGAGCACAAAACCGTCGCGTTTGACGCCTACATGGCATATTCGGGCAAGTACTTACCGAGAGTGCTTGGGGTACTCCACGGCACAGGCCATATTCTCAACCTGAGTATAAGAAGCATGCTCAGGTGTTTAAAGAAAGACAAAATACTGTATCGCCCATCCACATTTCTCAAAATTATAAAAGAATTTGTCTTGTTCATCGTCAATGTTGGGCCATTTTGTTTTCGAGCCATGCTTCCGGGTTTCAACCCGCGCAAGGAACGCGACCCCCAATGGATGAAAGATTGGGTTAAGGGCTACGCAACCCTGCCCGAGGGAGCGCCAATTCCGCTACTGGATACGAGTCATCCCGTTATGCCGGTGCCTTTTTAAATAGACTGCTTAGTTAGATCACTAAATTAGATCGCTAAAAAATCGGCGTAAATATAACTACTAAAAGAGGTCACTATGGAAGACGTTAGAAAAAGTCAGCGTTTGCTGGTCGGACATGGAGCCCTGGTACTATTATTTGCTTTTGTCGTTGGCTTCGGCTTTGTATTCTTTTTGATAGGCAATATTAGCCTTTGGCCCATTCCCTGGGTTATTGATTATCAGATGCCTGGTACTTACGACGCCTGGCGTATGGCCCATATGGAGGGCATCACCAATGGCTTTGGTCTTTGGTTGCTGGCCGCTGTTTTACCCCTCTTAAATCTCTCGGTCAAAACATCCCGGCGGATTGCGGTGGGGATGATTATCACCGCCTGGACATTTGTTGTCGCCTCGACGATCGATCCGTTGTTTCCGAATGCCAGGGGGCTGGAGCTTACCAGTGAGTCCACGTTTTTGAATGACGTGGCATTTCTACTTTTCGTGATTGGTATCGGTATCGTTATCGCCATTATGGTCAAAATAGCGAAGCAATGTTTGTTTACAGCCGAGTAAGGGTTGCGAGCCGAGGGTGGGTATGTCAACGCCTGAACGAGGAGGGCGTAACTACTGTTCCATCCTTAACCAGGCATTTGCGAGAGGAAGGCCGCTGAATACGGCGTCAGGCACCAGGCATGTTAGTAGCGATGGACTTATGTCGTTTGAATGGTGGGCCAGGTGTGAACGGCAACAGTGAGTCAGGTCGTTTAGTCGGTAACCTGTTGATTTAATGGTAGCTACGGGTGGACTTGAACCACCGACCCCAGCATTATGAA